>NZ_JBHSKJ010000029.1:0-84820 GCF_042657885.1 Streptomyces aureoversilis | reverse complement strand
CCCCCGCGTCCTTCAACCGGAAGTCCGCACCGCAGTCGACGACGAGGACGTCCGGGGCCAGTTCGCGGGCGAGCGCCGCGGACTGACCGTGCGGCAGCGCGAGGAAGACGACGTCGTGCCCGGCGAGTACCTCGGCCGACGTGGGCTCCAGCACGCGCCCGGCCAGGGGCAGCAGGTGCGGCTGCACGGAGCCGAGCCGCTGGCCCGCGTTGGAGTTCGCGGTGAGGGCCCCGATCCGTACGCCGGGGTGCGCGAGCAGCAGGCGCAGCACTTCGCCGCCTGCGTATCCGCTCGCTCCTGCCACTGCCACACGTACTGCCATCGGGCCCCTCCTGGTCGATGGCATGACTATACGAATAGGCGAAGATTTATGCAATGCCACCTACGAGGACCGCAGATACATAGCCCCTGACCTGCGACTTCGTGGGCCACGACCGGACCCGAGCCTCGCGATGCGGCCAATGGCGCCACAAGTGGCTCGCAATGGCGCCATCAATGCGTCATGATGGCGCCCTGGGTAGCGCGTCCCCCGGCCTCGCCGGTCGGGGGGCGCGCGTTTCGCGGGGTGAGTCATCAAAAGGGGTCGGATCATGGAGACAGCGCAGAGCCGGCAGCAGGCGGCACCCGGCGCCTTCGGCGCCTTCGCCCGCTTCGTACTCTGCGGCGGCGGGGTGGGGCTCGCCTCCAGCTTCGCCGTGGCGGCCCTCGCCTCCTGGATTCCCTGGGTCCTGGCCAACGCCCTGATCACCGTGGTCTCCACGCTCCTCGCCACCGAGCTGCACGCCCGCTTCACCTTCGGCGCGGGCGGGCGCGCGACCTGGCGCCAGCATGCGCAGTCGGCCGGGTCCGCGGCGGCCGCGTACGTGGTGACCTGCGTGGCGATGCTCGCCCTGCAGCAGCTGGTGGCGGCACCCGGCGCCGTGCTCGAGCAGGTCGTCTACCTGTCGGCCTCCGCACTCGCCGGTGTCGCGCGGTTCGCGGTGCTGCGCCTCGTCGTCTTCGCGCGGAACCGCTCGCAGGCCGCGGCCACCGTCCGCACCACCCACCGCCCCCTGCACGCGACCGTGGCCCGCGCCGCGGCCCCGGCCGGCCCCGCGACGCTCTGCCGCGCCGCCTGAAGCGCGCGGTCACAGGCGCGGTGTCAGTGGTCCCCCGTACGGTCTGCGCATGGTTGATCAGAGGACCTCCTTGCCCCCGATACACGACTTCGCGACCTGGGAGCCCGTGCTACGGCTCCTGCGGGCCGGCGACGCGGCGGGACAGGCCGCCCGGTCCGTCCGCGTGGCGGGAAGCATCGGCCGGGGCGGCTGGAGTCTGCCCCTGCAGCGGCGGATGCCGCCGCCCGGCCGGGCGGCCCAGGCCGAAGACATGCGGGACGAGTTCGACGCGGTGAAGCGGGTGCAGCACGCGCTGGCGAACGCCGGCGTGGACGACATCTCGTTCACGGCGGAGATCTCGCCGGCCGGGCAGGTCGCGCTCCGCCTGCTCGGGCCCAGCCCTGCCGTGGAGCCCGGCATCGGCACCCCGCATCCGGGGACGCTCATCCTCGTCGAAGGCGCCCTTCCCGAGCCCTGCCGCCGGCTTCCCGAACCGGCGCCCGGAGCGGTGCCGGCCCCTTCGGCGGATCCGGAACTGCTGGAGCGGACGCTCCGTGAGCGGCTGCCCGGCGCCATCGGCGCGACGGAGGCGGAGATCGCCGCTGCGGAAGCACGCCTCGGCGTCCCCCTGCCCGACGAGCTCAAGGCGCTCTACCGGGTGACGCGGGCGCGGTGGGAGGACTGGGGCGACGACCACGAGGCGGCGCAGCGCGAATCCACGGCGGTCGGCTGCGAGCTCTTCGCGCTGGACGACCTGTACATCGCCGACGCGTCGTCCCGTCACTGCCGCTGGGAGTTCGCGGCGATGGAGGCGGTCGTCACCCCGCCCGACGCCGCCGTGCAGGGCCTGGTCGGCTCACCCGGCTGGATCGCCTTCGGGGACAACGGCGGCGGCGACCGGCTGGCCGTCGATCTGACCCCCGGCCCGCACGGGCACACAGGGCAGATCATCATGGTCGGTCACGAGGAGAACATCGGCGCCTCCCTGGTCGCCGACTCGCTCACCGACCTGGTGCTGGACCGGCTCAGCAAGCGACGTGGCGGCTCGGGCGGGGAGCGGCCGCCTGCGGTGGCCCATGTGAACATCCGGAGCCTGCCGAGCGTCGAGGCCGCCGCCCACCCCGGCCTGGAGGTGCTGTCCATCGGCGTGTGGGACGAGGCGCCGCTCGGTCTCGCCCCGGTCATGGGACTGCCCCGCCTGCGGACCCTCGTCGCCTATCCCGGCACGCTCGCCGACCCTCTGGAGATCGCCGGGCTCACCGGCCTGGAGTACCTGGAGCTCGGCCCGCAGGAATGGCGCGTCCTCCTCGACGCCGGAGCCGTCCCGCGCAGCCTGTCGGCCGCCGCCATCAAGGTGCACGGCAACCCGGATCCCCTGCCCGTCGTGGCCGTCGCCAACGAACTCCTGGCTCTCTGGGACCGGCCCCGCATCATCCAGACCGTCCTCGAAGGCAGCCTCGGCGCCGTGCCGTAGTCGGGCAGCAGCAGGGGGCCGGTACGAACGGAACCGCCCCGGCCGGGCGCAGTGCCGGCCGGGGCGGAACGGTTTTCTCTCGCGCGGGCGCGTCAGCCCAGGATCGCCAGAGCCTGGTTGAGCGTCGCCGACGGGCGCATGACGGCCGCGGCCTTCGTCACGTCGGGCCGGTAGTAGCCGCCGATCTCGGCCGGGGAGCCCTGCACCGCGATCAGCTCGTCGACGATGGTCCCCTCCTGCTCGGTGAGCGTCTTGGCCAGGGGGCCGAACGCCTCCGCGAGCTGGGCGTCGTCGGTCTGCTTCGCGAGCTCCTGGGCCCAGTAGAGCGCCAGGTAGAAGTGGCTGCCGCGGTTGTCGATGCCGCCCAGGCGGCGGCTCGGCGACTTGTCCTCGTTGAGGAAAGTGCCGGTCGCGCGGTCGAGCGTGTCGGCCAGGACCTTGGCGCGGGCGTTGCCCGTGGTGGCCGCGAGGTGCTCGAAGCTGGCCGCGAGCGCGAAGAACTCGCCCAGGCTGTCCCAGCGGAGGTAGTTCTCCTTGACGAGCTGCTGCACGTGCTTGGGAGCGGAGCCGCCGGCGCCGGTCTCGAACAGGCCGCCGCCGTTCATGAGCGGGACGACCGAGAGCATCTTCGCGCTCGTGCCGAGCTCGAGGATCGGGAACAGGTCGGTGAGGTAGTCACGCAGGACGTTGCCGGTGACGGAGATCGTGTCCTCGCCGCGGCGGATGCGCTCCAGCGAGAACTTCGTCGCCTCGACGGGCGACATGATCTCGATCTGCAGGCCCTCGGTGTCGTGCTCCGGCAGGTACGCCTTGACCTTCTCGATGAGCTGCGCGTCGTGCGCACGGTTCTCGTCGAGCCAGAACACGGCCGGGACGCCGGTCGCGCGGGCGCGGGTGACGGCGAGCTTGACCCAGTCGCGGATCGGCGCGTCCTTGGACTGGCACATGCGGAAGATGTCGCCCGCGCCGACCGTCTGCTCCAGCACGACGTTGCCGGCACCGTCGAGGACGCGCACCGTGCCGGTGACGGGGACCTCGAAGGTCTTGTCGTGGCTGCCGTACTCCTCGGCCTTCTGCGCCATGAGGCCGACGTTGGGCACGGAGCCCATCGTGGACGGGTCGAAGGCGCCGTTGGCGCGGCAGTCGTCGAGGACGACCTGGTAGACGCCCGCGTAGCTGCTGTCCGGGAGGACGGCGAGGGTGTCGGCCTCCTGGCCGTCCGGGCCCCACATGTGGCCGGAGGTGCGGATCATGGCCGGCATGGAGGCGTCGACGATGACGTCGCTGGGGACGTGCAGGTTGGTGATGCCCTTGTCGGAGTCGACCATCGCCAGGGCCGGGCCCTCGGCGAGCTCGGCGTCGAAGGAGGCCTTGATCGCGGCGCCCTCGGGCAGGGCCTCCAGGCCCTTGAAGATGCCGCCGAGGCCGTCGTTCGGGGTCAGGCCCGCGGCGGCGAGCTGCTCGCCGTACTGCGCGAACGTCTTCGGGAAGAAGGCGCGGACCACGTGGCCGAAGATGATCGGGTCGGAGACCTTCATCATCGTGGCCTTCAGGTGCACGGAGAACAGCACGCCCTCGGCCTTGGCGCGGGCGACCTGCGCCGTGAGGAACTCGCGCAGCGCGGCGACGCGCATGACGGAGGCGTCGACGACCTCGCCGGCGAGCACGGGGACCGACTCGCGCAGGACCGTGGTGGAGCCGTCGTCGCCCGAGAGCTCGATGCGGAGCGTGCCGTCCTCGGCGATGACCGCGGACTTCTCGGTGGAGCGGAAGTCGTCGACGCCCATGGTGGCGACGTTCGTCTTCGAGTCGGCCGTCCAGGCGCCCATGCGGTGCGGGTGCGTCTTGGCGTAGTTCTTGACCGACGCGGGGGCGCGGCGGTCGGAGTTGCCCTCGCGCAGGACGGGGTTGACCGCGCTGCCCTTGACCTTGTCGTAGCGGGCGCGGATGTCGCGCTCCTCGTCGGTCTTCGGGTCGTCCGGGTAGTCCGGCAGCGCGTAGCCCTGCTGCTGCAGCTCGGCGACCGCGGCCTTCAGCTGCGGGATCGAGGCCGAGATGTTGGGCAGCTTGATGATGTTGGCACCCGGCGTCTTGGCCAGCCGGCCGAGCTCGGCGAGGGCGTCGTCGATGCGCTGGCCCTCTTCGAGGTACTCGGGGAACTGCGAGATGATCCGGCCGGCCAGGGAGATGTCGCGGGTCTCCACAGTGACCCCGGCCGTCGAGGCGTAAGCCTGGACCACGGGCAGGAACGAGTGCGTGGCCAGGGCCGGGGCCTCGTCGGTGTGCGTATAGATGATGGTCGAGTCAGTCACCGGGTGCTCCGCTCCACGTCTGTAACATTGCTCGACATCAAGATATCTCGTGGCGGACCCCCTCTCGACAGGACCCTGGCCACATCTGCGGAACGGGGCCGGACACACGCCCCGGCCGCCTTCCGGGCGAGGCCGGGCGGGCCTTTCAGTCCTTGCCGTCGCCCAGGGACTCCAGCAGGCTCCTGAGAGCCGTCGCGATCATGTCGCGCTCTTCCTTCGTGAGGGCGGCGAGCAGGCCGGCCGAGGTGGCGACGTGGTCGGGCAGGGCCTCGTCGATGAGGGCGCGGCCCGCGTCGGTGAGCGCGACCACGACGCTGCGCCCGTCCGAGGCGCTGGGGCTGCGGCTCACCAGGCCGCGGGCCTCCAGGCGGTCGAGGCGCTGGGTGATGGCCCCCGAGGTGACCATCGACGCCCGCATCAGCTCGGCGGGGGTCAGCCGGTGCGGCGCATCGCTGCGCCGCAGCGTGGCGAGGACGTCGAAGGACGCGGCGTCGAGCCCGTGGGCGTTGAACGTACGGCCCGTTTCGGCGTCGACGAGCCGGGACAGCCGCTTGAGCCGTCCGAGTACCGCCATCGGCGACACATCCAGGTCAGGGCGTTGCACAGCCCACTGTTCGAGTACGCGGTCGACGTGATCTGCCATCGGGCCAGGGTAGTGGACCGGACGCAACTGTCTTAGCAGTGAGCTACCTCACGCGCCGCGTCCCCCTTCAATAGCTTAGCGCTGAGATATATTGCTTTAGTGCTAAGCAATCGAGTCGGAACCCTGCTGCTCACCGCCCTCGCGCCTGCCGTCTGGGGCACCACCTACCTCGTGACCACGGAGCTCCTCCCTCCGGGCCGCCCGCTCCTCGCGGCGGTCGTCCGGGCCCTGCCCGCCGGGCTCGCGCTCGTCGCCGTGACGCGGCGCCTGCCGCAGGGCGTGTGGTGGTGGCGGGCGCTCGTGCTCGGCGCCCTCAACATCGGCGGGTTCTTCGCGCTGCTGTTCGTCGCCGCGTACCGCCTGCCCGGCGGGGTCGCGGCCACCGTCGGCGCGATACAGCCGCTGCTGGTCGCCCTGCTCTCCGCCGGCCTGCTGGGCGAACGGCTCTCCCCCCGTACGCTGATCACCGCCGTCGCAGGTGTCGCCGGGGTCAGCCTGCTCGTACTCCGGGCCGAGGCCCGGCTGGACGTCCTCGGAGTGGCCGCCGCGGTCGGCGGAGCGGTCGTCATGGCTGCCGGAATCGTCCTCAGCAAGCGCTGGGTCTCGCCCGCGCCCCTCCTCGCGACCACCGGCTGGCAGCTCGTCGCGGGCGGCCTGCTGCTGCTCCCCGTCGCCCTCTTCGCCGAAGGCCTGCCGCCCGCGGCGCCCACCGCCGCGAACCTGGCCGGTTACGCGTACCTCGCCGTCATCGGATCCGCCCTCGCCTACAGCCTGTGGTTCCGCGGGATCCGGCTGCTCCCCCCCACCGAGGCGACCTTCCTCGGACTGCTCAGCCCGCTCGTCGCCACGGCGCTGGGGTGGCTGATACTCGATCAGGAACTCAGCCTCGTCCAGGGCTTCGGCGCGCTCGTCGTCCTGGCGTCGCTCGTGGTGGCCCAGCGCCGGCGCGGCGCGGCGGGCCCGGTCCGCACGGAACGACCGGCCCGCACGGAACACCCGGCCCCGGCGGCGCCGGCTCCCGAGCCCGCCACCCGGTGACGTCACCGCTCGTCACCGCTCGCCCAGTCAAGACCCAGTGATCCCCTTCCGACCAAGGAGCTGACAGCCATGCGCATCACCGTCTTCGGAGCAGCCGGCAACGTGGGCAGCCGCGTCGTGACCGAGGCCCTGTCCCGCGGCCACGACGTCACCGCCGTCGTACGGGACTCAGCCCGCTTCGGCGAACTGCCCGCCGGGGCCACCGCCCGCACCGGCGACGCCTCGGACCCCGCGGACGTCGCTCGGCTCGGCGCCGGGCAGGACGTCGTGATCACTGCGACCCGCCCCGCGCCCGGCAGCGAGCACCAGCTCCTCGCCGTCACCGAGGGGCTGCTGTCCGGGCTCGCCGGCACCGGCGTCCGGCTGCTGCTCGTCGGCGGCGCCGGCAGCCTGACCCTTCCCGGCACCGACGGCGTCACCGTCGTCGACGGGCCCGGCTTCCCCGCCGACTGGCGGCCCATAGCCCTGGCCTGCAACGACCAGCTGGCCGCCTGCCGCGCCGCCGAGCCGGGCCTGGACTGGGCCTACCTGAGCCCCGCCGCCATCCTGGAGCCGGGCGAGCGCACCGGCCGGTACCGCCTGGGCAAGGACGAGCTCCTCGTGGACGCCGAGGGCAACTCGGCGATCTCCATGGAAGACCTGGCGGTGGCCCTCGTCGACGAGGCCGAGAAGCCGGTGCACCACCGGACGCGATTCACGGTCGGGTACTGAGGGTTCGCGGACGCGGACGGACGCGGACGCCGGCCGTCGCAGACCGGCCGCGCGGGCGCGTCGCACCCGATCGACGCGACGGCAGTCCGGCACCGCCGGTACGGCACGTTGTGGCTGGTCGCCGCCGCGGCGGGGGAACATGCCCGGCCGGCACCGTGCAAGTGGGCAGGTGCGCCACCCTCCTCGCCGCAGCGGCGCGCAACCCCCACGGCCGACACCGGCGGTGCCCAACCGACCGGCACGACCGAAGTCCGGCACCGCCGGTACGGCACGTTGTGGCTGATCGCCGCTGCGGCGGGCGTGGGTGCCCGCCCGGCGCGTGACCACCGTGGCGGCGCCGGAGCGGGGAGGGTCAGGGCGTCAGCGGTCCCGCTGCGCGCCCTGCAGGCGTTCCAGTTCGCGGCGGTCGCGCTTGGTGGGGCGGCCCGTGCCGCGGTCGCGGACGGCCACCACGGCCACGTGTTCGCGCGGCGGCTCGGGCGGGGTGTTGTCGACGTAGCACTCGGCGGCGACGGGCGCGCCGACCCGCTTGCTGATGAGGCGCGACACGACGACGATGCGCTCCCGCCCGTCGAGGCGCACCCGCACCTCGTCGCCGGGACGCACCGTCTGGGCGGGCTTGGCGCGCTCGCCGTTGACGCGGACGTGGCCCGCGCGGCAGGCGGTGCCCGCCGCGGAGCGCGTCTTCGTGAGCCGTACGGACCAGATCCAGCTGTCGACCCGCACCGGCGCGGCGCCCTCGCCTGAAGCAACTACTGAAGCCATGCTCCGACTGTAGGGCCTGTCCGGCGGATCACGACGGACATGCGGTCCCGAACGCCGTCCGCAGCCTGCTCACCCCTTCCGCCAGCTCGGCCGTCCCGGCGACCGCCGCGAAGCTCAGCCGCAGGTGCGGGGCCACGGACTCCGCGGGGTGGTACGGACCGCCCGAGGCCACGGCGACGCCGGCGCGCAGCGCGGCCGCGGACAGCGCGGCGTCGTCGGTGCAGTCCGGCAGCCGGGCCCACACGTGGAAGCCCCCGGGCGGGACGAAGTCGACGGATACGGCGGGCAGTTCGCGGTGCAGGGCGGTGAGCAGCGCCTCGCGCCGGACGCGCAGCTCGGCGGCGGTCGTGCGCCGGTGCCGGGTCCAGGCGGGCGAGCCGACGAGTTCGAGGGCGGCCTCCTGCAGCGGGCGCGGCACGAAGAAGCTGTCCACGACCTGGACGGCCCGCAGGCGTTCGAGGACGGGCCCGCGGGCGGCGAGGGCCCCCACGCGCAGGCTCGGCGAGGTGGCCTTGGTGAGGGAGCAGACGTGGACGACGATGCCGTCGGGGTCGTCCGCGGCGAGGGTGGGCGGCAGCGGCGGGGCGTCCTCGTGGGCGAGGCGGCGTGCGAAGTCGTCCTCGATGACGAAGGCTCCGGCCTCGCGGGCCACCCGGATCACCTCGGGCCGCCGGTCGTCGGCCAGGACGGCGCCGGTCGGGTTCTGGAACAGCGGCTGGCAGACGAAGACGCGGGCGCCGCTCGTGCGGAACGCCTCCGCGAGCAGGTCGGTGCGCACGCCCCGGGCGTCGGTGGGCACGGGCACGGGCCGCAGTCCGGAGGCGCGCGCGGCGGCGAGCATGCCGGGGTAGGTCGGGGATTCGACGAGGACGGGCGCGCCGGGCGGGGCGAGGGCCCGCAGGGCCGCGGTCAGGGCGCTCTGCCCGCCGGCGGTGATCAGCACTTCGGAGGCGGCGACGGTGCCGGCCGGGCCGCCGATCTCGCGGGCGAACCAGGCGCGCAGCTCGGTCACGCCCTCGATCGGCGGGCGGCCCCAGGCGCCGGGGCGGCGCCCGGCCCGGCCGAGGGCCGCGGCGAGGGCGCGCTCGGGCTGCAGGGCGGGGTGGAGGTAGCCGCCGCTGAGCTCGATGACGCCGGGCGGGGGTTCGGCGAGCGTGGTGAGCACGCCGGAGGCGTCGACGGAGCGGGGGACGACCTCCCCGGCGCTCTCCACGCTGAGGGCGACCTGCTGCCAGGAGGTGTCGCCGAGGCGTGCGGGCGCGCCGTGCGGGGCCGTACGGAACGCGCCGGCGCCGGGCCGGGTGGTCACAAGGCCTTCCGCGGCGAGGGCGGCGATCGCCCGCGAGACGGTGACCGGGCTGACCCGGAAGCGTTCGACGAGAGCCCTGCTGGACGGCAGCTTCTCACCCGGAGAGTAGCGGTCGAGCTCCCTCTTCAGGGCTTCTGCCAGTTCAGCGACGCTGTTACGCTCATACATGAGAGTGAAAGATAGCGCTATCGGACCAACAACGGTAGCAGTGCAGAGCTCCGGGCGGGCCGCGGCGGACACCGCGGAGGCCGCGGGAGCCGCGGCCCCTCGCACGGGAGGCGGCGTCCTCCTCGCCGCCCTGGGCGTGGCGGCCTTCTCGCTGACGTTCCCCGCGACGGCCTGGGCCCTGGAGGGGCTCGGCCCGTGGTCCGTGACCGCCTGCCGGATGCTGCTGGCGGGCCTGATCGCCGCCGGCTGCCTGCTGGCGCTGCGCGTCCGGGTGCCCGCGCGGCGGCACTGGCCCGCGCTGTGCGCGGTGGCCGGCGGCACGGTCGTCGGCTTCCCCCTGCTGACCACGCTCGCCCTGCAGACCTCCTCGACCTCGCACGCCGCGGTGGTCGTGGGCCTGCTGCCGCTGACGACGGCCGCCTACTCGGCCGTGCGCAACCGGACCCGGCACTCGCGCACGTTCTGGGGCGCGGCGGTCACGGGCGCGGCCGTGGTGATCGCCTTCGCCGTGCAGCAGAGCGGCGGCAGCCCCACGACCGGCGATCTGTACCTGTTCGCCGCGCTGCTGGTCTGCGCCGCGGGTTATGCGGAGGGCGGGCGGCTGGCGCGCGAGATGCCGGGGTGGCAGGTCATCGGCTGGGCGCTGGTGCTGTGCCTGCCGGTGGCGGCCGCGGGTACGGCGGTGGCGCTGCCGGCCGAGCCCGGGCGGCTCACGGGCCACACGGTCGCGGGGCTGCTGTGGCTCGCCGCGGGATCGCAGTTCCTGGGCATGTGGGTGTGGTACCGCGGCATGAGCGCGATCGGTGTCGCCCGGGCCAGCCAGCTGCAGCTGGCGCAGCCGCTGCTCACCCTGGTCTGGTCGGTGCTGCTGCTCGGCGAGCGGCTGACCCCCGCCGCGCCGGTGGCGGCCGTGGCCGTGCTGGTGTGCATCGGGGTGACGCAGCGGGCGCGCGGCTGACCGGGTGCGCGGGTTGCTCCACCTGGCCGAGGGGCGGGCCATATACCGCCGGTCACCGTAGACTTGGGACCATCCCAGCACACATCTCGAATCTCGAACGGAACTCGAACAGAAGGGGCACCGTCGATGCATGCGAGCAAGGGTGACCGGTTGGTGGTCCACGGGCGGACGGTCGGCCAGCAGGACCACGTCGTGGAGATCGTCGAGGTGCTGGGGCCCAACGGCACGCCGCCGTACCGGGTCCGCGCCGAGAACGGCCACGAGACGATCATGTCGCCGGGCCCCGACGCGGTGGTCGACCACCGCAAGGCCTCCGGCCAGGGTTAGCCGATAGGGTCCCCCTCGCCGGGCCGGTCACGGCAAGGGGCAGCCCGTACGCCCCGTCCCGCCGCGACGGCGCTCGGCCGGCGCGGCGGGATCCAGCGGTGCCGTGCCCGCCTCAGGCCGTCCGGCACCGCCGAATGCCTCGTTCGCGGTTGCTCGCCGTCGCGGCGTGAGCAGCTTGCCGGAGCGCCGGAGGCACCCGTGGCGGCGCCCGCGGTCAGTACGGCGGGCGCACCCGGGCCGGGTAGTGGTCCTTGACCACCCGTGCCATCGCCCCTATCGGGTCCGCGACCACCTGCTTGGCGGAGAAGTACACGTTCCCGAGCACCTCCGGGTACTCCCGGCACAGCGTGAGGTGGCGCGAGAGCTCGGCCGGGTCCTGCCAGGGCGCGGGCTGCGCGGGGTCGCCGGCCCGGTACAGCGCCTCGCCGACGTACAGCTGCACGTCCGTGTCCCGGACGGTCTCCGCCCACCACGGCACGAGCTCCGCGTAGTCCGCGGCGGCGAAGCCGATGTGCCAGTACACCTGGGGCACGATGTAGTCGATCCACTCCTCCACGACCCATTTCCGCGTGTCCGCGCCGAGGTCGTCGTAGGTCTGCACGCCCGCGCGGGTGTCCGAGCCGAGCGGGTCGGTGGAGCGGTTGCGCCAGACCGCGAACGGGCTGATCCCGAACTGCACGTGCCGCTTGCGCCGCTTGATGCGCTGCCCCATCTCCCGCACCAGCAGGTCGATGTTGTCGCGCCGCCAGGCGGCCCGGTCCGGGAAGCCGGAGCCGTAGCGGGCGTACGCGGTGTCGTCGTCGAAGCGCTGGCCGGCCACCGGGTACGGGTAGAAGTAGTCGTCGAAGTGCACGCCGTCCAGGTCGTAGCGGGAGACGGCGTCGAGCATGGCGTCCTGGACGAAGCGGCGCACCTCGGGGAGGCCGGGGTTGTAGTAGAGCTTGCCGCCGTAGGGCACGACCCACTCGGGGTGGATGCGCGCGGGGTGGGTGGCGACGAGCCGGCCGGGGTCGGGGTGGTTGGCGATGCGGTAGGGGTTGAACCAGCCGTGCAGTTCGATCCTGCGCCGGTGGGCCTCGCGGACGGCGAAGGCCAGCGGGTCCCAGCCCGGATAGCGGCCCTGAGTTCCCGTCAGGTATTCCGACCAGGGCTCGAACGGGGAGGGCCAGAAGGCGTCCGCGGTCGGCCGGATCTGCAGCATGACCGCGTTGAGGCGGCGGTCGACGGCCGTGTCGAGGAGGGTGATCAGCTCCTCGCGCTGCCGGTCGGGGGACAGGCCCGGCTTGGACGGCCAGTCGACGTTGACGACGGTGGCGATCCACATCCCCCGGAACTCACGCTTCCGCCGGCGCTCGGCCGGGGCGCCCGCCCCCGCCGTCCGCGGAGCGGGCCACGACCGTGCCACGGCCGCTCCCGCCTCGCCGGACGCCAGCATGGCGGACATCATCCTTGCGGCGGCCACGGTGAACCCTCTTCGGGTCATACGCCCCATATGCGGGACCTCTCTTCGCCGTCTCGTCGGATCGGTCACACCGTTCGAGGCCAGCATGCCCGCCCCAGCCCCATCAGGACCGCACGGCGCGGAGTAACGTCTGGAACGAGGCGGGCGCCGCGGCGAGACGCGCGGCCCGCCGGACGACCGAGAACAGCGAAAGGCACGATGTGACGGACACTGTGGCAGACGTAGCGCGTGTCGGGGTGGTGGGCTGCGGCCAGATGGGCGCGGGGATCGCGGAGGTGTGTGCCCGGGCCGGCCTGGACGTCATGGTCGCCGAGACCACCGGGGAGGCCCTGGAGATCGGCCGCACCCGCCTGACCAACTCCCTCGGCAAGGCCGCCGAGCGCGGCAAGATCTCCGAGGAGGAGCGCGACGCGACGCTCGCCCGGCTGAGCTTCACCACCGACCTCGGCGAGTTCGCCGACCGCGACCTGGTCATCGAGGCCGTCGTCGAGAACGAGCAGGTCAAGACCGAGATCTTCCAGGTCCTCGACCAGGTGGTCACCCGCCCCGACGCGATCCTGGCCTCCAACACCTCCTCGATCCCGCTGGTGAAGCTGGCCGTGGCCACCTCCCGGCCGGACCGCGTCATCGGCATCCACTTCTTCAACCCGGCCCCGGTGCAGAAGCTCGTCGAGCTCATCCCGGCGCTCACCACCAGCGAGGAAACGATCAAGCGCGCCGACGCGCTGGTCGCCAACGTGCTGGGCAAGCACGCCATCCGGGCCCAGGACCGCTCCGGCTTCGTCGTCAACGCCCTGCTGATCCCGTACCTGCTCTCGGCCATCCGGATGTTCGAGTCCGGCATCGCCAGCCGCGAGGACATCGACAACGGCATGGAGCTCGGCTGCGCCCACCCCATGGGCCCGCTCAAGCTCTCCGACCTGATCGGCCTGGACACGGTCGCCTCGGTCGCCGACAGCATGTACCAGGAGTACAAGGAGCCGCTGTACGCCGCTCCCCCGCTGCTCCAGCGCATGGTCGACGCGGGCCGCCTCGGCCGCAAGACCGGCTCGGGCTTCTACACGTACTGAGCCCCGTACGCCCGGACCCGTATCGAGCGCCCCCGCGCCCGTCACGGACCGTCACCATCCGACACCGCCGCACACCCGTGTTCGCACGGGGTGTGCGGCGGTGACTCGCATATACCCCCCGCACACGCTCCCGCTCCGCCCGATGACACGGTTGACTCGGCTCGTCGGACACACAGGAGTCATTCCGGAAGGGGTACGGAAAGTGACCATGCATCCCGAGCAGGCCACCAGAACGGCTGAGCTCGCGGAGCTCCGTCGTAGCCTCGATGTCGGCGTCGTCCGCATCGACGGCCACCTCGCCCTCCTCACCCAGCGCAGCGATCAGTCGGAACGCGACATCACCGAGATGGCGAACCGGGTAAGGGCCCTGGAGCACGGCAGGTGGCCCCTGCCCTCACTGGCCGCGCTCACCGGTGTCGCCGCCCTGGCCCTCGCCGTCTGGCAGGCGACCGGCCGGTGAGCGCGGGGCGTGCCACGGCCGCCGCTCGCGGGGCCGGCCGCTAGCCGAGCCGGATGTGGTGCAGCAGCAGGAGCGCCGCCGCCATGTTGGCGGCCGGCACCTCGCCGCGGCCGATCATGTCGGGCACGAGCTTCAGCGGTACCCACTCGCGCCGGTCGGACTCGAAGTCGTCCTCCGGGTCGCCGATGTACTCGGCCTCGTCCGACCAGTAGATGTGGTGCCGGGCGTCGGTGAGGCCGTTGGACGGCTCGACCGACATCAGGTGCCGCAGCGGGCCGGGCCGCCACCCGGTCTCCTCCTCCATTTCCCGGGCCGCCGCGTCGGCGAGGTCCTCGCCGTCCTCGACGACGCCGGCGGCCAGTTCCCAGCCCCAGTTGTCGGTGATGAAGCGGTGCCGCCACAACAGCAGGACCTCATTGGCCTCGTTGACCACCGTGGCCACGGCGACGGGCCGCAGCCGGATGAGGAAGTGGTCGAGGTGGCGGCCGTCGGGGAGTTGAACGTCTGCGAGATTGACCCGGAACCAGCGGTTCGCATAGACCGTCCGCTCCCTGAGATTCTTCCAACGCACGTGTTGCCACCTTCCGCCGAGGTGGCCACCTCCCCGGGCGCTGTCCTCACAGGGGCACGCGCAACGCCCCGTCGATCATCTCGGCGGCCTCGGCAGTGGCCGCACACCCGCTTTCGATCAGATGCTCGCGCACCGCCCGGAGCCGGTCCCGTAAGCGCTGCGATTCCATGCCTCTCGCCTGCTCGGTCATCTCCCGTGCGGTGGCCACCGCCTTGTCCGCGTCTCCTTGACGCAGCTCGATGTGCGTGAGCATGGCGAGCCGGTGGACACGGCCCCGGTCGTGGGCGGGGGTGTCGACGGCCCGGTCCGCGTGCTCACGGGCGGGTCCGAGGTCGCCGAGGCTCAGGAGCGCCTCCGCCACCTGCACGTTCACCAGACCGGGCTGCACATAGCCGGTCTCGGCGGGCTCCTGGCCACGGCGGATGCGCTCGGCGGCGGTCTCGGCGCGGCGGATGCAGGCGAGCGCGCCGGCACCGTCGCCGAGCCGCGCGTACGCCTTGGCCTGCATGGCGTAGAGGTCGGCCGCGAGGGCCGGGGTCAGCTCCGTGCCCGCGGCCCGCAGCGCGGACTCGGCGAACGCCACGGCCTGCCGGTACTCGCGCATGAACAGCGACTGGTTGACGAGCAGGGCGATGACGTAGCCGCCGAGACCGCGGTCGCCGCTGGCCTTGGCCAGCCGCAGCGCCTGGTGGAAATAGCGCTGGGCCAGGCCGTGCGCGTCGGAGTCGTAGGCGCAGATGCCGGCGACGGCGACCAGCCCGCCGGTGGCCCGGTGCAGCTGACGGCCCGTCTCGTCGGTGTAGCTGCCGCGCAGCAGGGGGGCCGCCTCGGCGTTGAGGAAGCCGACGACGCGGGCGCGCGTCGCGATCCCGCCCGCCTTGCGGTACATCTGCTCGTAGTGGGTGCGGGCCGCGCGCAGCATCTCGATGTCGTCCATGGAGACGCGGGTGAGGCCGCGCCGGGAGACGTCGGCGTCCTCGGGCGGGTTCTCCCACTCCCAGACCGGGATGACGGCGGGGGTCCCGGTGACGGCGGGGGCGGTGACGACGTGCTCGCGCTGCTGCTCGTCGGAGCGCCAGAGGGCGGTGGCCCGCTCGACGAAGCCGGAGAGCGGGGTGTTGGGCAGCCGCGGGCTGCCCGGGGTGCCGAGGCCGATGTCGTCCAGGGTCAGCGCGCGGTGCAGCCGCTCACCGAGGACTTCGCAGATCAGATCCGGCACCTGGCCGCGGGGCCGCTGGCCCTTCAGCCAGCGGGCGACGGCCGTGTGTTCGTAACGCAGCGCCAGACCCCGGGCCCGGCCTGCCGCGTTGACGTGGGCGGCCAGGCCGGCGTGGGATATGCCCGCTTCGTCGAGGATGGCGTCAAGGAGAGTGTTGGGCTCCATCCTGCCCTCCGCATGCGCTCGGTGGGGCCAGCGTAATGGAGATCCCTTCGCACGGGGTGTGAACCGGCCGTGGCCGAGCGTCAGCGGCGGGGGCGGCCCGAACGGGCCAGACAGGGGCGGGGCTCGCGCCCCTGGGCAAGGCAGCGGTCGTTGCTCAGCACCAGCAGCGCGATGTCGTCGGAGAGCCGGCCTCCGGTGTGGCGCAGCAGCGCGGACTGGACGTGCTCGATGACCGCGGCGGGGACGACGGGCGCACGGTCGGCGACGGCGTCGAGAACGCCCGCGAGCGGGAAGAAGGCACCGTCCGCATCGCGCGCGTCCTCCGCACCGTCCGTGTGGAGCACCAGGGCGTCCCCCGGCAGCAGCCGGGTCAGGGGGGCCACGGGCAGCTCGGGCGGCAGCGGGAAGAGCCCGAGCGGCGGCAGCGGATCGCCCCGCCCCACCGCGGCGGCGCGGGGGCCCTCGCAGGCGGTGACGGAGAGGCGGTACGGCCAGGGGTGGCCGCAGTTGACCGCGGTGACCAGGCCGTCGGGGCGGATCTCCAGCAGCAGGACGGTCACGAACTCCTCGCCCAGCCCGCGCTCCTGCTCCGTCCCGGGCCTGGCCTGGGCCTCGGCGCGGGCGCGCTCGCACAGGTGGCGCTGCAGGGCGCGGTCCAGGCGGCGCAGGACACCGGCCAGGGCGGGCTCGTCGTGGGCGGCTTCGCGGAAGCTGCCGAGGACGGCGGCGACGGTGCCGATGGCGGTGAGGCCGTGGCCTCGGACGTCCCCCATGACGATGCGCACGCCGTACGGCGTGGCCAGCGCCTCGTACAGATCGCCGCCGACCAGGGCGCCCTCGCTGACCGACAGGTGACCGCCGGCGAGGGTGATCCCGTCGAGCCGGGGCGGCAGGGGACGCAGCAGCACGCGCTGGGCGGTGGCGGCGACCTCCCGGGCGCGCTCCAGCTCGCGCAGGAGCCGGCGCCGGCGGCCGGTGACGGCGCAGCCCGTGGCGGCGACGGCGACGATCGCGAGCAGGTGCACGCCCTCGCCGCGGGGGCTCACGAGCTCCCACGCGACCACTCCGAGTACCCACAGCACGGGGAGAGCGAACACCACCCCCCGCGGCCGGCGCACCGCTCTTGTCCGAATCATGCCGTTGGCCCCCCTAGCAGCAATGACGCCCTCGATTCTCGCGAGCGATCAGCGCTAAGTAACGACCCGAGCCTTCAATTCCACCCTATTGAGTGATATTCGGACACTCCTGAGTGAGGAAACGCGAGAGGGGCGCATCCGGTTCACCGGATGCGCCCCTCGTTCAGGCCGCAATCGCCTGCGTTCTCCTCGGCTTCCTTCAGCTGCTTCCAGCTGTTTTCAGCCGCGGCGGAAATCCGCGCAGGAGGTCACGCGGCATCACACAGCGTCACGCGCCGCGCAGCACCGCGCCCGTGCGCTCGACGGCCGCGGCCACGGCGGCGTCGCGCGCGCCGGTCGCCTCCTCGGCCGTCAGGGTGCGGTCGGCCGCGCGGAAGCGCAGCGCGTACGCGAGCGACTTCTTGCCCGCGCCGATCTGCTCGCCGGTGAAGACGTCGAACAGGCGCAGCGACTCGAGCAGCTCGCCCGCGCCGGACCGCAGCGCGGCCTCGACGTCGGCGGCCGCCACCGAGGCGTCCACGACCAGCGCGACGTCCTGCGTGGCCACCGGGAAGGAGGACACCTGCGGGGCTTCGACGGCACCGGCGCCGGCCTGCTGCAGGACATCGAGGTCGATCTCCATGGCGCAGGTGCGCTCCGGCAGGCCGAAGGCCTTCACGACGCGCGGGTGCAGCTCACCGGCGGAGCCGGCGAACACCTCGGCGCCCTCGACCATGACGTGGAACGCGGCGCAGCGGCCCGGGTGGAAGGGCGCCCGCTGGTCCTGGCGGACGATCAGCTCGACGCCCGCCTCGCGCGCGACCGTACGGCCGGCCTCGACGGCGTCCGCCCAGCCGGCCGGACGGCCCTTGCCCCAGTAGCCGTCGAGTTCGCGGGCCCCCGCGAGGACGGCGGCGGCACGGCGCGGCTGCCGGGGCAGCGCGGCGTTCAGGCCGGCGATCTCCTCGTCGGTGGGACGGCGGTCGACGGGCAGCCGGACCGGGGTGGTCTCCTCGCCGGTGGGCAGGAAGACGAGGCCGGTCTCGAAGAGGGCCAGGTCGTGCTCGCCACGGCTGTCGTTGCGGCGCAGGGCCGTGAACAGGCCCGGCAGCATCGTGGTGCGCAGCGACGGCTCGGCCTCGGAGAGCGGGTTGACCAGGCGCACCGTGCTGCGGCGCGGGTCGTCGGCCTCCAGGCCCAGGTGGTCGAGCGCCCAGTCCCCGACGAAGGGGTAGTTGAGCACCTCGACGTAGCCCGCGCCGGCCAGCGCCCGGCCGACGCGGCGGTGCAGCCGCTGCCGGTGGGTCAGGCCGCGGCCGGCGGGGGGCGCCGGCAGGGTGGCGGGCAGGTTCTCGTAGCCCTCGAGCCGGATGACCTCTTCGGCGAGGTCGTTCGGGTCGGTGAGGTCCGGGCGCCAGCTCGGGACGGTGACGATCAGCTCGTCCTGCCCGTAGACGTCGCAGCCGACCTCCTGGAGGTGGCGGACGACGGTCTCCCGGCCGTACTCCACGCCGGCGACGCCGTCCGGGTGGTCGGCGCGCATGGCGATCGTGCGCGGACCGCTGGGGGCCGCGAACTCGGTCACGCCGGCCTCGGCGGTGCCGCCCGCGAGCAGCACGAGCAGGTCGACGGTGCGCTGGGCGGCCGCGGAGGCCGCCTGCGGGTCGACGCCGCGCTCGAAGCGCTTGGCCGCCTCGGAGGGCAGCTTGTGGCGGCGGACGGCGCGGGCGATGGCGACGGGGTCGAAGTGCGCCGCCTCGACGACGACCTCGGTGGTGCCCGAACCGGCGGCGTGGTCGCCGATCTCGGTCTCGGCGCCGCCCATGACGCCCGCGAGCCCGATCGGGCCGCGGTTGTCGGTGATGACCAGGTCCTCGGGGTCCAGGACGCGCTTGGTGCCGTCGAGGGTGGTCAGCTTCTCGCCGCGCTCGGCACGCCGGACGCCGATCGGGCCGTCGAGGCGCGCGCGGTCGTAGGCGTGCAGCGGCTGGCCGAGCTCCAGCATCACGTAGTTGGTGATGTCGACGGCCAGCGAGATCGGGCGCATGCCGGCCTTCTGCAGGCGGCGCTGGAGCCAGATCGGGGAGCGGGCCTCGGGGTCGAGACCGGTGACCGTGCGGGCCGTGAAGCGGTCGCAGCCGGCCGGGTCGGCGACCTTGACGGGGTAGCCGAAGGAGTTGGGCGCGGGCACGTCCAGCAGGGCCGGGTCGCGCAGCGGCAGGCCGTAGGCGGTGGCCGCCTCGCGGGCGATGCCGCGCATCGACAGGCAGTAGCCGCGGTCGGGGGTGACCGCGATGTCCAGCACCTCGTCGACGAGCTCGAGCAGCTCGATGGCGTCGGTGCCGGGCTCGTACTCCTGCGGCAGCACGATGATGCCGTGCGTGCCGTCGTCGCCCATGCCCAGCTCCTCGCCGGAGCAGATCATGCCGTGCGAGACCTTGCCGTAGGTCTTGCGGGCGGCGATCGCGAAGTCGCCGGGCAGGACGGCGCCGGGCAGCACGACGACGACCTTGTCGCCGACGGAGAAGTTGCGGGCGCCGCAGACGATCTCCTGCGGCTCACCGGTGCCGTTGGCCGTGCCGACGTCGACGGTGCAGAAACGGATCGGCTTGCGGAAGCCCTCGAGCTCCTCGATGGTGAGGACCTTGCCGACGACCAGGGGGCCCTTGAGGCCGGCGCCGAGGCTCTCGACGCGCTCGACCTCAAGGCCCGCGGCGATCAGCTTGGCCTGCACGTCGCGACCGGTCTCACCGGCCGGCAGGTCGACGTATTCCCGCAGCCAGGAAAGCGGGGCGCGCATCAGATCTCCATCCCGAACGGCCGGGTGAAGCGCACGTCACCCTCGACCATGTCTCGCATGTCCTCGACGTTGTGGCGGAACATCAGCAGTCGCTCGATGCCGAACCCGAAGGCGAAGCCGCTGTACTTCTCCGGGTCGATGCCCGCGGCGGTCAGCACGCGCGGGTTGACCATGCCGCAGCCGCCCAGCTCGATCCAGCCCTCGCTGGAGCAGGTGCGGCAGGGGCGCTCGGGGTTGCCGGCCGACTCGCCGCGGCAGACATAGCACTGCATGTCCAGCTCGGCGGAGGGCTCGGTGAAGGGGAAGTAGTTCGGGCGCAGGCGCGTGGTCAGGCCCTCGCCGAACAGCGAGCGCACCATGTGCTCGATGGTGCCCTTGAGGTCGGCCATGGTCAGGCCCTCGTCGATGGCGAGGAGCTCGACCTGGGTGAAGACCGGCGTGTGCGTCGCGTCCAGCTCGTCCATGCGGTAGACGCGGCCGGGGCAGATCACGTAGACGGGCGGCTCGCGGTCGAGCATCGTGCGGACCTGCACCGGGGAGGTGTGGGTGCGCAGCACGACGCCGGACTCGGCCTCCTTGGCCTTCTTGCCCGGGGCCTGGACGAAGAGCGTGTCCTGCATGGCACGGGCCGGGTGGTCCTGCGCGATGTTCAGCGCGTCGAAGTTGAACCACTCCGCCTCGACCTCGGGGCCCTCGGCGACCTCGTAGCCCATGGCCACGAAGACGTCCTCGATGCGCTCGCTGAGGGTCGTGATGGGGTGGCGCGCGCCGGCCGGCGTGCGGTCGTAGGGCAGGGTGACGTCCACCGCCTCCTCGACCAGCACGCGGGCGTCGCGCTCCGCCTCCAGCTCGGCCTGGCGGGCGGCGAAAGCCTTGTTCACGGCACCGCGGGCCATGCCCATGCGCTTGCCGGCCTCGGCCTTGGCGTGCGGCGGCAGGGCGCCGATCTCGCGGTTGGCGAGGGCGAGGGGCGAGCGGTCACCGGCGTGCGCGGACTTGACCTCGCGCAGGGCGTCGAGGTCGGCGGCCGCGGCGACGGCGGCGAGCGCCTCGTCCCGCATGCGCTCGATCTCTTCCGGTTTCAGTGCCTCGACCTCGACAGGGTCGTACGACTTATTGGGTGCGGACATCTCTTCCCGTGCTTCCGGTGTGGCTGGCTTCGCTGCGCGGCTTTGCCCGACGGATGGGTGCCAAGGTCGTGCCAAAGGTGCCAAAGGTCGAGTCTAAGGGGCGCAAGGGGGTCGGTGGGCCCGCGGGCCGCCCGCTCAGGCCTGTGAGAGAAAGGCCGGGGCGCCCACGGGCAGGGTAAATCGGAACCGGGCGCCGCCGCCGGCGGCTCGCTCCACGGTGATCGTCCCGCCGTGGGCCTCGACGATGCCCTTGACGATGTAGAGGCCGAGTCCGGTGCCGCCGCGCTTGCTGCCCCGCCAGAAGCGGGTGAAGACGCGGCTCATCGACTCCTCCGGGATTCCGGGCCCCTCATCGCTCACGGTGACCGCCGTTCCCTCCGTGTCCTCCGCGCGTGCCTTCAGCAGCGCCGGCGCCACCTCTATCGTGACGCGTCCCTCGCCGTGGCGCACCGCGTTTTCCAGGAGGTTGCCGAGGACCTGGTCGACCTTGTCGGGATCGGCCCAGAGCTCGGGCAGCGGATCGGTGACCTTGACCTCGAAGCGGTCGGCGCGGTGGCCCGCGGTGGTGTACGCCTGCACGTGGCGGCGGACGGCGGCGACGACGTCGACGGGCTGGCGGCGCAGCTCCAGGCGGCCGGAGTCGATCCGGGAGATGTCGAGCAGCTCGGCGATCAGCCGGGTGACGCGGTCCGCGTCGGCGTCGACGGTCTCCAGCATCAGCCGCTTCTGGTCGTCGGTGAACCGCTCCCACTTGGCGAGCAGCGTGGCCGTGAAGCCCTTGACGGACGTCAGCGGCGAGCGCAGCTCGTGGGCGACGGTGGCGATCAGCTCGGCGTGGCTGCGCTCGGTGCGGCGGCGGGCGTCGGTGCCGCGCAGCTGGACGACCAGGCGGTGGACGGGCCCGGTGGGCCGCTCGCGGACGTAGCGCACGGAGACCAGGACCTCGCGGCCGCCGGGGAGCAGGAGATTCCGCTCGGGCTGGCCCACCCGGATGGCCAGCCCGCCGTAGGGGTCCGTGAGCGGCCACCAGCGGCGGCCGTCCAGGTCCTCCAGGGGGAGGGCGCTCTCCAGGGGGCGGCCGATCGCCTCGTCGGGCCGGACCGCGGTGATGCGGGCGGCGGCGGCGTTGAAGCAGGTGACGCGGCCGTTCTCATCGGCGACGACGAGCCCGTCGGGGAGATCGTCGGGGTGCAGGCCGAACCCGGTGAGCCCCTGCGCGAGGGGGTCGTCCGGCTCGTGGGGCCCGTGCGGCGCACGGGCCGCCGCCGGAGCGGCGTCGGCCACGCTCCCGGAAGTCCTGACGTTCATCATCCGCACCCCCTCCCGACTCCCCCCGGGGGGCAACCCTACTAGCTGAAGGTCACGGAGCGGCACCCTCCGGGTGCACGCTGCGCACGGGCGGAGGCGTAGAGGCACACTGCGGCGGCGGTCGCGAGGTTCAGGCTCTCGGCCTTTCCGTGGATCGGCACGCGCACCACGGCGTCGGCGAGCGCCCGGGTCTCCTCGGGCAGGCCCCAGGCCTCGTTGCCGAAGACCCAGGCCGTGGGACCGCCCATGGTGCCCCGGTCCAGCTCGGCGTCCAGGTCGCGGTCGCCCGCGCCGTCGGCGGCGAGGATGCGGGCGCCGACGCCCTGCAGGCCGCTCACCACCTGGTCGACGGGGACGCCCACGGCGACCGGCAGGTGGAAGAGGGAGCCGACGGAGGCCCGTACGGCCTTGGGGTTGTAGAGGTCCACGGAGGCGTCGGTGAGCACGACGGCGTCCGCACCCGCGGCGTCCGCGCAGCGCAGGACCGTACCGGCGTTGCCGGGGTCGCGCACGTGGGCGAGGACGGCGACCAGCCGCGGCCGGCCGGCCAGGATCTCCTCGAAGGGCGTGTCCAGGAAGCGGCAGAGACCGACGATGCCCTGCGGGGTGACGGTGTCGGACATCTCCGCGATGACCTCGTCCGTCGCGGTCAGCACGGGCACCCCGGCGTCGAGGGCGGCGGCGACGATGTCCGCGTGGCGCTCGGCGGCGTCCGGCGTCACGTAGACCTCGATCAGGTGATCCACGGCCTCGCGGACGGACTGCGGCCCCTCGGCCAGGAAGCGGCGCTCCTTGGCGCGGAAGCTGCGCTTGGTCAGTCGGCGGGCCGCGACGACACGGGGAGATCGCAGAGAGGTCAGCTCGGGGGCCGCCATGGGCTCACTTTCGGTTGCTGGTGTGCGCGGTGCGGTGGTGCGCGGGCCCGGCTCGGCCGGGCCGGCACGGCGGGTGCCGGGGGCCGGACGCGAGCGGACCCGCAGGCCGTGGGGCCTGCGGGTCCGCTTCGCTACAGCCTCGGGGCGCCGGTTCAGGCAGCGGCCTTCGGGGCGTTCACGTCGGCCGGCAGGGCCTTCTGGGCGACCTCGACGAGCGCGGCGAACGCGTTCATGTCGTTGACGGCCAGCTCGGCGAGGATCTTGCGGTCCACCTCGATGTTGGCGGCCTTCAGACCCTGGATGAGGCGGTTGTACGTCATGCCGTTCTGGCGGGCAGCGGCGTTGATGCGCTGGATCCACAGCTGACGGAAGTCGCCCTTGCGCTTCTTGCGGTCGTTGTAGTTGTAGACCAGGGAGTGGGTGACCTGCTCCTTGGCCTTGCGGTACAGGCGCGACCGCTGGCCGCGGTAACCGCTGGCCGCCTCGAGGATCGCCCGACGCTTCTTGTGCGCGTTGACTGCGCGCTTGACGCGTGCCACTTGTTAACTCCTTGTAGCGGGGCCGTGGTGGATTCTCACACGACCCGAAATCGATTGGGTCCCGGTGTGGACGTGCGGCCGAAGCCGGAACGTCACTTGCCGAGAAGCTTCTTGATCTTCTTGGCGTCGGCCGGGGCCATCTCGGCGTTGCCGGTGAGGCGACGCGTCAGGCGGGACGACTTGTGCTCGAGCAGGTGGCGCTTGCCGGCGCGCTCGCGCAGGACCTTGCCGGAGCCGGTGACCTTGAAGCGCTTCTTGGCACCGCTGTGCGTCTTGTTCTTCGGCATAGCGCCGTTCTCTCCTCGTCGTGGCACTCCCCGGCCGTATCAGGGCGTACGGGAGTGTCATCTGTTTCGGTTGGTGCCCGGGGCGGATGCCCCGGGGGGTCATCCGGGGCGCGGGGCGCCCCCGGATCACGCCTCTGCGGGCTCCTCGGCGGCGTCCGCGGACGAGGCGCCGGAGCGCTCCGCCTTACGGGCGGCCTGCGCCTCGCGGGCTTCGGCCATCGCCTCGGTCTTCTTCTTGTGCGGACCGAGGACCATGATCATGTTGCGGCCGTCCTGCTTCGGGTTCGACTCGACGAAACCGAGGTCCTGGACGTCTTCCGCGAGACGCTGCAGCAGTCGGTAGCCGAGCTCCGGCCGGGACTGCTCGCGACCACGGAACATGATCGTGATCTTGACCTTGTCGCCCTGCTTGAGGAACCGGACGACGTGACCCTTCTTGGTGTCATAGTCGTGCGGGTCGATCTTCGGCCGGAGCTTCATCTCCTTGATGACCGTGTGCGCCTGGTTCTTGCGCGCCTCACGGGCCTTCATGGCCGACTCGTACTTGAACTTCCCGTAGTCCATGAGCTTGCAGACCGGCGGACGGGCGTTCGCCGCCACCTCGACGAGGTCGAGGTCGTACTCCTGCGCAAGCTCCAGTGCCTTGGCAAGCGGCACGATGCCGACCTGCTCGCCACTGGGACCGACAAGTCGCACCTCGGGGACTCGAATCCGGTCGTTGATGCGGGGCTCGGCGCTGATGGATCCTCCTCGGTAGCACCACGCGGCGGCCTGGCGGGCGGCCACGTAACGTCTTTTCGTAAGACCAACCGCGCCGGTGCAACAAAAATGCCCCGACGGGACACAGGCGGGGCTCCATGAAACCGGAACACCGCCACGGCATGCCGCGGGGCGCATCGGGCAGCTCCATCGTCCGTACGGAACGATGGGCGCCGCCTGACCGGAGACCTGCCGGCCTGAGGCCGGGCGAGGTGGGAGAACGGAGCTCCACTTGTGGGCCGGACACGGAAGCGTCCAGCCGGTCGATCCACAACTCTAGCAGCTGTGGAGCAGGCGTGCTAACCCGTGGCAAACCGATTCGGCACCGGCACGCGGGCCGATCGGCCACGCCACGTATCGTGTGCGCCATGAGCGACGCGAACCCCGCCACCCCCGAGAACCCCGACTTCGACACCCTGACCCGTGACATCGCGGACGTCCCCGCGGTCGAGGTGATCACCACGGTCGCGGTGCACCTGATGAGCTCGGCGGCGGTCAACCTCGGCCTGGCCGAGGAGGGCGAGCAGCACAAGGACCTCGACGAGGCCCGCAAGCTGATCACCGCGCTCGCCGGGCTGGTGACCGCCAGTGCCACGGAGATCAGCAACTTCCACGCCGGACCGCTGCGCGACGGCCTGAAGTCCCTCCAGCTCGCCTTCCGCGAGGCGTCCGTCGTGCCGGACGAGCCCGGTCAGGGGCCCGGCGAGAAGTACACGGGCCCCGTCTTCGGCTGAGCCTCCCCGGGGCTCCTGGCTCTTCCGCGCCCCGGTCAGACCGTGCCCGCCGGGCCCGGCCGACCGGGGCGTTCCCCGCCTTCCCCGCCCTCGTCCCCGTCGTCGCGGTCCTCCCGCGGCTCGGGGCGCTCCTCCGTCGGGTGCGCGGCCGTCGTCGGCCCCTTCGGGTAGTGCGGCAGCGCCAGGTCGTCGGCCAGGTTGGACGGACCCATCGGCGGATGCGTGACCCGGTGCGCGCCGGCCGCCAGCACGCCGCCGATCAGCGGCGCGATGATGAACAGCCACAGCTGCGAGAGCGCGCCCCCGCCCGCGAACAGCGCCGGGCCCAGGCTCCGCGCCGGGTTCACCGAGGTGCCCGTCAGCGGGATGCCCACCAGGTGGATCACCGCGAGGGCCAGGCCGATGGGCAGGCCGTCGAAGCCCACCAGCGCGATCTTGTGGGTCACCGAGAGCACGACGAAGACCAGCAGGAAGGTCAGGACGACCTCCGCGAGGAACGCGCCGCCCGTGTTCAGGTGCACGGCCGAGCGGCTGCCCCAGCCGTTGCTGCCGAACGCGCCGTGCGTCTTCAGCCCCGGCACCTGCTTGGCCAGCAGGAACAGCAGCGCCGCGCCCACGATGCCGCCGAGCAGCTGCGCCACCCAGTACTCGATCGCCGTGCGCGGGGCGATGCGGCCCTCCAGCAGCATGCCCAGCGTCACCGCCGGATTGACGTGGCAGCCCGAGACCGGGCCCAGTGCGTAGCAAAGGGCCAGCAGGGTGAAGCCGAACGCCAGGGCGATACCGAGGACCCCGATGTAGTCGGCCGCGAGGACCGCGGAGCCGACGGCGAAGAAGACCAGCAGCAGAGTGCCGAGGAACTCGGCGGCGACGGTTCTCGTCTCCACGGAGTCGAGACTTGCGGCCCCCAGCTTCACGTCCATGGCGTCCTCCAGGGATCTCGTGGACCTCTTCGCATTGTCGGTCGATCCACGACGGGGCGCCTGTCGGCCGGCACGCGGCTAGCGGGTGAAGAGCGGCTCCCCAGGTACGGTCGCGCCGGCGGGCAGCAGGGCCAGGTCGAGGCCGCGGACGAGCCGGGCCCGCAGGACCTCGTCGGAGGCCAGCGCCTGCGCCACGCGCTGCACCGCGGCGGAGACCTCGGCGTCGTCGGCCAGGGCCAGGGCGAGCGTGCCGTCCGCGTCCCGCGAGGGGGCCAGGTGGGCGCGGCGCACCGCCGGCTCGGCCGTGAGGACGGCGCGGAGCGCCTCCGCGACCGCCGGGTCCGCCAGGGGGTCGGTGCTCTCGCGGCCCTCTGCCAGGGCCAGCAGCGCCGGGCCCGTCAGCTGGTACGGCACCGGGCCCGCCATGTCCAGGACGATCGTGTCGGCCTTCTCGTGCGCGGCCGCCTGCAGGGCCTGGTGCAGGGGTACGGCCACGGGCCGCGCGTCCGCGCGCCAGCGGGCCAGCGACTCGATGGAGGTGAAGGCCGGCAGCGCCTTGCGGCCGTCCGGCGCCTGCAGCGTCGGCACGGCCATGTCGCTGGTCTTCTCCCGCTTCAGCCCGTCCGGCCCGGTCTCGACCTCGCCGAGCACCGCCACGACGGGGACGAGCAGGCGCGCACCGCGCAGCGCGGCGAGCACGCGCGGCTCGGCGCCGCGGTCGCCGGCCCACGCGGCCAGCGCGGCGGTCAGCTCCGCGTCGGCGGAACCGTCGTCGTCGGAGAATCCGGGATCAGGAATGTTCTTGAGCGCCACCCCGAGAGTCTATGGGGCGCCCCGTTCTTCGTCGGAGCGCCCCATGTGGACGGCGGCGGGCCGGCGAGGCCCGGGGGCTCCTCAGCCCGTTCCGCGGGGGCGGCGCCAGGTCCAGGCCGCCGTGGCCAGCAGGAGCGTTCCCGCCGCGGCCGCCGTCCAGGCCGTGTACTGCGGGGAGCGCGCCGCCGGGGCGTGGGGCAGGCGGGCCGGGTCCGTCCCGCCGAAGTACGGGCTGCCGTACTCGCGGGTGACGCGGGGGCCCGGGCCCTCCGGGGTGAGGGACGCGCCGCGGGCGATCGCGGCGGCCGGGTCGACGACCCCGGCGCCGAGCGCGTCGCTGCGCCCGCCCGGCGGGGTGTCGCGGGCGGTGTCCACGAGCAGCCCGCGTATCTGGGCGGGGCTCAGCCCGGGGTGCGCGGAGCGGACCAGGGCGACGGCGCCGGAGACGAAGGCGGCGGCCGCGCTCGTGCCCCAGCCCTCGTAGTAGCGCCGGTCGGGGTCGGCGATGACGACGTCGACGCCGGGCGCGCTGACGGTCGCGTACCACCGGCGCGTGGAGAACGCGGCGCGGCTGCCGTAGCGGTCGACGGCGGTCACGGCGATCACCCCGGGGTAGGCGGCGGGGTAGGAGACGTGGTCGCCCTGTTCGCCGCCGTTCCCGGCGGAGGCGACGACGACGGCGCCCTTGCCGAGGGCGTACTGGACGGCGGCGTCCTCCTGCGGCTCGGGGTGGGCGGTGTCGCTGTCGTCGCCGAGGGAGAGGTTGATGACGTCGGCGCCGTGGTCGGCGGCCCAGCGGATGCCGTCGGCGAGGGCGCTGCCGCGTCCGCTACGGGCCTTGGCGCGCGAGGGGTCGCCGTCCTCCAGGATCACCCGGACGGGAAGGATCTTGGCTTCGGGGGCGACGCCGAGGACGCCGTCGGCGCCGTCCGGCCCGTGCCCCCGCCCGGCGATGATCCCGGCCATGGCGGTGCCGTGCCGGGCCCAGGCGCGGTCGCCGGGGCCGGCGCCGAAGCCGATGAGGTCCTTGCCGGGCAGCACCTGCCCGGCGAGGTCGGGGTGGCCGTCGTCGACGCCGGTGTCGAGGACGGCGACGGTGATGCCGTCGCCCTTGGTGGTCTGCCAGGCCTCCTCGGTGTGGAGGGCGTCGAGCGCCCATTCCTGGACGCGTATGGAGTCGGCGTGCGCGGCCTCGGCGGCCGGCAGCACGGCGAGGGCGGAGGCGAGGAGGACCGTGAGCAGGGGCCGGCGGCCCCGGGGCGCGGCGGCGGTCACCGGGCGTCCTCCTGGACGGTCCGGCGCAGGGCCTGCCGGAAGCCGCTCTCCACGCGCCCGGCGAGGGCGGCGGCCTCGTGGCCGAGTCCGGCCTGGGCGGGGGCGGTGGTGGCGCCGGGCCGGGTGGCGAGGGCGGCGGGCTGCGGGGGCGTGCCGGTGCGGCCGTCGGCGAAGCCGGTGACGGCGTAGACCACGGCGGGGGCGTCGGTGAGGACGCTGAGGGCCCAGCTGGCGCGCTGCTCCGCGCCGAAGCGCTCGGCGGCGGTGCCGCGGGGCGCGTACGGGCGGGGCATCAGGTCGGTGCGCTCGTCGAGCCGTTCGTCGGTGAAGCGGCGGCGCAGGTCGCGCATGCCCCGGTCGTCGGCGGCGGTGACGAGCAGTCCGACGGTGGTGACGGCGGTGGAGGTGGCGTCGGTGTAGGTGGCGCGCAGCAGCCGCGTGCAGCCGACGGGGGCGAGCGCCTTCTCCAGGAGCGGGTCGAAGGCCTCCTCGCACCCGCTGTCGGGGGCGACGCCGATCCGGGTCCACACGCGTGCGGCGCCGCCGGGGCCCGCGGCGTCGCCGCGCAGGACGGGCGGGAAGAGTTCGTCGACGGGGACGGTCCGCCAGAGCGTGGCGCCGCGGGCGAAGGCGCGTTCGGCCGCGGTGCCGCCGCCGGTGCCGTCCGCGAGCCAACTCCCGGCGGCGGCCCCTCCGATGAGCCCGAGTCCGAGCACGAGGCAGACGGCGGCGGTGAGGGTGCGGGCGCCGCGGCCGCCGTCCGGCTGGGGCACGTGCGGCGGGTGAGGCGGTTGGGGCGGCCGGGGTGCGAAGTAGGAGGAGGCCGGGAGAGGGCGGACGGGCAGCGCGAGTGCGGGGTCCGTCTCGGTGCTCACCCTGCGCTCCCCCTCGTGAGCCGTCTCCCCGCTACCGGGGCTTGGTTGCCCTCCGGGACAGGCCGGTTCGTATCCGGACATCACGCCGCCGGGCTGCGGCCCACGGTGTGTGCGCCACTCTACGGGGCGGGCGGCGGGCGCTGCCATCTCGCCCGCGCAGGGCCCCTATCCAGCGCCGGACGCCTCTGGCAAGCTGCGCCCCATGCGTCTTCCCGCCGCACCTCCCGTCGCCTGCGCAAGCGCCGAGCGGGCCCGCCTGGACCGGGCGACCGCCTCCTACGACGCGCCGCTGGCCGTGGTCGACCTGCAGGCGTTCGACGCCAACGCGGCCGATCTGGTGCGCCGGGCGCAGGGGAAACCGGTGCGGGTGGCGACCAAGTCCGTGCGCTGCCGGGCGCTGCTGGAGCGCGCGCTGGTACGGGACGGCTTCACGGGTGTGATGAGCTTTTCGCTGGCCGAGTCGCTGTGGCTGGCGCGTTCGGGCATCGAGGACGTGCTGCTGGCGTATCCGTCGGCGGACCGGGCGGGGCTGGCGGAGCTGACCTCGGACCCGAAGCTGGCCCGGGCGGTCACGGTGACCGTGGACGACCCCGCGCAGCTGACGCTGATCGATGCGGCGCGGGCGGGCCGCGAAGAGGTACGGGTGTGCCTGGAGTTGGACACGTCGCTGCGGTTGCTGGGCGGCAGGCTGCGGCTCGGGGCCCTGCGTTCCCCGGTGCACGATCCGGAGCGGCTGGCGGATCTCGCCCGGTCCGTCGTGCGCAGGCCGGGGTTCCGGCTGGTGGGCCTGCTGGCCTACGAGGCGCATGTGGCGGGTGTGGGGGATGCCGTGGAGGGACGGCCCCTGTACTCCCGTTCGATCCGGCTGATGCAGGCCGCCGCCCGCAGGGAGCTGGCGGCGCGCCGGGCGGAGGCCGTACGGGCCGTGCGCGCGGTGGCGGACCTGGAGTTCGTCAACGGCGGCGGTACGGGCAGTGTGCAGCACACCGCCGCGGAGGACGCGGTGACGGAGGTGGCGGCCGGTTCGGGGCTGTTCGCGCCACGGCTGTTCGACCACTACAGATCGTTCCGCGGCCGGCCGGCGGCCCTGTTCGCACTGCCGGTGGTGCGCCGTCCGGGGCCGGGCGTGGTGACCGCCCAGGGCGGCGGGTACCCGGCGTCGGGCGCGGCCGGCGCGGACCGGCTGCCGCATCCGTACCTCCCGGCGGGCCTGCGGCTGGATCCCCGCGAGGGCGCGGGCGAGGTGCAGACGCCGCTGACCGGGCAGCCCGCCGACGACCTGCTGGTGGGCGACAAGGTGTGGTTCCGGCACGCGAAGGCGGGCGAGATGTGCGAGCGCTTCGAGGCGCTGCACCTGATCGACGGCGACCGCGTGGCGGAGACCGTCCCGACGTACCGCGGCGAGGCCCGTACGTTCCTGTGAGTCCGTGTGTGAGTCCGCGCGCCCGCACCTGCCGGGTCCCGGGCCGTGCGCTGTGCTCCTGTGGCAGGAGGGGATACGGGGACCGGTGCGCCGTCGGCGACCGGTCCCCGTAGCGCGCGAGATCCCAGGGCGGCTCGGGGAGCCTCAGAAGGCCTTGTCGACCTGGTCCGGGATCACGGAGCCGTCGGCGCGCCGGACGGGCATCTTGGTGCCGTCCTCGGCGGTCGCGCCGGTCGTGGAGCACGGGTACGTGCCGGACTTGCGCGGCATCGGCTCGATGAACATCGGGTTGGCGACCCAGCGGCGGTCCGCGTCGTCGTAGGCGCGGCACATCAGCTCGGACTTGTTGCGGTTGATGGCCACGTGCGCGCCGGTGGCGTCGTTGACGAACGTCACGTCGGTGTCGGCGTCGCCGGCGCCGAGCGCGATGCGGTGACCGAAGTCCTGCTGCTGCCAGGCCTTGGCGCCCTTGATCTTGAAGATCTCCTGGTTGATCATGCAGCGCTTGCCGTCCATGTACGGCAGGGCGTCGCCGCGGCCGGTCTCGACGCCGCCGCAGCCCTTGATGGCCGTGGTGAGGCGGCCGTGCTGGGTGATGCTGCGGATGCCGATGGTGTGCTTGCGGTCCAGGCCCACGCCGCTCGACCAGGCCTCGGCGATCGGCTCGGCGGAGGCGGAGACGATGTAGACGTCGAAGCCGGCCGCCTTGAGCGTGCGGATGAGGTCCTTCTGCTGGTCGTAGTAGCGGACGTAGCCGGCGAGGGTGTGGGTGCCGACGGTCTGCTTGGCGCCGATCGGCGCCGCGAGCTGCTCGGCGCGCGCCTGCTTGGCGAAGGAGGTCAGGGCGGCGGGGGTGTGACCGGCGAACAGCTGGGGGATCCAGGCGTAGGCGGGCACGGTGCGGCGGTGGTTCCAGTCGCCGGCGAAGGCGGCCTCCCCGGCCATGGTCTGCGACTTCTCGCGGATCTCGAAGATCTCGTCGGCGCAGGCGGTGTTCTTGGAGGTGGGCAGCGGCCGGCCGGGGCGCACGGCCGTGCCGCACGCCTTGGCCAGGGCCTTGTCGGCGGCCGGGGTGAGCCAGGCGCTGGTGTCCTTCCAGCTCTTCGGCTGCAGGATCTTGTCGTGCTTGAGGGCCCAGGCGAGCGTGGCGTCGGTGATGTCGTTCTTGACGACGGTGTTGTCCCAGTCGAAGGCGGCGACGGGGCGGGGGCCCTTCTTGCCGGAACAGGTGCCGCGCTCGTCGATCATCTTCTGGAGCCTGGCGCGGTTGTCACCGGCCCAGGGGAGCTTCTTGTCGAGCTGGGGGCAGTTGCGGCGGGGGGCTTCGTGGGTGGGGGCCGCGGTGGCGGGAACCGTCGTGGCGAGGGCCGCGGCGGCAGCGAGGCCGACGACGATGGCGGACTTGGTGCGCATGTGCTCTCTTTGCGGTGGTGCGTGCGGTGGCAGGGAATCCACGGCGGGACCGGTCCGCGGGCCTGCGCCCGCGAACCGGTCCTACCGTTTGATCATGGACCCTACAGCGGGGTCACGTACGCGCCCGCGATGCCACCGTCGACGAGGAACTCGGCGGCGTTGACGAAGGACGAATCGTCGCTGGCGAGGAAGGCGACGGCGGCCGCGATCTCCTCGGGCTCGGCGAACCGGCCGACGGGCACGTGCACGAGGCGGCGCGCGGCCCGCTCGGGGTCCTTGGCGAAGAGCTCCTTGAGCAGCGGGGTGTTCACCGGCCCCGGGCACAGGGCGTTGACCCGGATGCCCTCGCGGGCGAACTGCACGCCGAGCTCGCGGGACATCGCCAGCACGCCGCCCTTGGAGGCGGTGTAGCTGATCTGCGAGGTGGCGGCGCCCATGACGGCGACGAAGGAGGCGGTGTTGATGATCGAGCCCTTGCCCTGGCGCTGCATGTAGGGCAGGGCGGCCTTGCAGCACAGGTAGACGGAGGTGAGGTTGACCTCCTGGACCCGCTTCCAGGCGTCGAGCCCGGTGGTGAGGATGGAGTCGTCGTCGGGCGGGGAGATGCCGGCGTTGTTGAAGGCGACGTCGACCGAGCCGTAGGTGTCGTAGGCGGTCTTGAAGAGCGCCTCGACCTCCTCGGGGCTGGTGACGTCGACCTTGACGAAGAGCCCGCCGGTCTCGGCGGCCGCGGCCTTGCCGGCGGTCTCGTCGATGTCCGCGCAGACGACGCGGGCGCCCTCGGCGGCAAAGCGGCGGGCCGTGGCCAGGCCGATGCCGCTGCCGGCTCCGGTCACGACGGCGGTGCGGCCGACGAGTCGGCGGCAGACGGGGGTCTGGTCGGTCACTTGTTCACTCCTCGGTGCTGATGAAGACGTTCTTGGTCTCGGTGAAGGCGGCCAGCGCGTCGGGGCCCAGCTCACGGCCAAGGCCGGACTGTCCGAAGCCGCCGAACGGCGTCCAGTAGCGGACGCTGCTGTGGGAGTTGACGGAGAGGTTCCCCGCGGTGACGGCCCGGGAGACGCGCAGGGCGCGGGAGACGTCGCGGGTCCAGAGCGACCCGGAGAGCCCGTAGTCGGTGGCGTTGGCGATCCGCACCGCCTCCGCCTCGTCCTCGAAGGGGATGACGACGGCGACCGGGCCGAAGACCTCCTCGACGGCGGTGCGGTCCTGCGGCCCGCCCTCCAGGACGGTGGCGGGGTACCAGAAGCCCTTGCCCGCCGGGGCCTCGCCGCGGATGGCGGCGGGGGCGGACTCGGGCACGTAGGACCGTACGCGCTCGCGGTGCGCGGCCGAGATCAGCGGACCCATCTGCGTCGCGGGATCCGCCGGGTCGCCCACGACGAACGACGTGACCGCCGGCTCCAGCAGCTCCATGAAGCGGTCGTACACGGAGCGCTGGACGAGGATGCGGCTGCGGGCGCAGCAGTCCTGCCCGGTGTTGTCGAGGAAGGAGCCGGGGGCGGCCGCGGCGGCCCGCTCGACGTCGGCGTCCGCGAAGACGATGTTGGGGCTCTTGCCGCCGAGTTCGAGCGTCACGCGCTTCACGCCCGCCGCGCACTTGGCCATGATCTGCTTGCCGACGGCGGTGGAGCCGGTGAAGACGACCTTGGCGACGCCGGGGTGTTCCACGAGGGCGTCACCGGCGACGGGCCCGGCGCCCGGGAGGACCTGGAAGAGGCCCTCGGGCAGCCCCGCCTCCAGACCGAGCTCCGCCAGCCGCAGGGCGGTCAGCGGGGTGGTCTCGGCCGGCTTGAGGAGCACGGCGTTGCCCGCGGCCAGGGCCGGGGCGAGGCCCCAGGCGGCGATGGGCATCGGGAAGTTCCACGGGGCGATGACGGCGACGACGCCGAGGGGCTCGTGGAAGGTGACGTTCAGGCCGCCCGCGACGGGGATCTGCGCGCCGGTGAGCCGCTCCACTCCCCCGGCCGCGTACTCCAGCAGGTCGCGGGCGTTGCCCGCTTCCCAGCGGGCGTTGCCGATCGGGTGCCCGGCCTCGCGGACCTCCAGCTGTGCGAGCTCCTCCAGGTGCGCGTCGACGACGGCGGCGAAGCGGCGCAGCTGCCGGGCGCGGTCGCCGGGGGCGAGCCGGGACCAGCTGCGCTGGGCTTCGGCGGCGCGGCGGACTGCTGCGTCGACGTCTTGCGGCGTCGCCGCGGGGACGGTGGCGACGAGTTCCTCGGTCGCCGGGTTGATGATGTCCAAGGCGGTGTCCTTACATCCGCTCGAAGGAGCGGAACCGCTCCCAGTCCGTGACGGCCGTGTCGTAGGCCTCCTGCTCGACGCGTGCCATGTGCAGGTAGTGCTCGACGACTTCGTCGCCGAAGGCCTCCCGGGCGATGGGGCTCTGCTCCCACAGCGCCGCGGCCTCGCGCAGCGTGGCGGGGACGTGCTGGGCATCGCCCGCGTAGGCGTTGCCGGTGCAGACCTCGGGCAGCTCCAGCTCGTGCTCGACGCCGTAGAGCCCGGCGGCCACCATGCCCGCGACGGCGAGGTAAGGGTTGACGTCCCCGCCGGGCAGCCGGTTCTCGAAGCGGTGGGAGTGGCCGTGGCCGATGACGCGCAGGGCGCAGGTGCGGTTGTCGGGGCCCCAGGCGACGGCGGTGGGCGCGAAGGAGCCGGGCCGGAACCGCTTGTAGGAGTTGATGTTCGGCGCGTAGAGGAGGGTGAAGTCGCGCAGCGCGGCCAGCTGGCCGGCCAGGAAGTGCTGCATCGTCCTCGACATGCCGTACGGGCCCTCATCGTCGGCGAGGACGGGCCGCCCGGCCTCGTCGCGCAGCGACAGGTGGATGTGACAGGAGTTGCCTTCACGGGCGTCGTACTTGGCCATGAAGGTGAGCGCCATGCCCTCCTGGGAGGCGATCTCCTTGGCCCCGGTCTTGTAGACGGCGTGCTGGTCGCAGGTGGTGAGGGCCTCGTCGTAGCGGAAGGCGATCTCGTGCTGGCCGAGGTTGCACTCGCCCTTGGCGGACTCCACGGTCATCCCGGCGGCGCCCATCTCGTTGCGGATGCGGCGCAGGAGGGGTTCGACGCGGCCGGTGCCGAGGACGGAGTAGTCGCAGTTGTACTGGTTGGCCGGGGTCATGTCGCGGTAGCCGCGGCCCCAGGCCTGCTCGTAGGTGTCCTTGAAGACGATGAATTCCAGCTCGGTGCCGGCGTACGCGCTCCAGCCGTGCTCGGCCAGCCGGTCGAGCTGGCGGCGCAGGATCTGCCGGGGGGAGGCGAGGACGGGCGAGCCGTCGTGCCAGGCGAGGTCCGCGGTGAGCAGGGCGGTGCCCGGGTTCCAGGGGGTGCGGCGCAGGGTGGAGAGGTCGCCGCGCATGGCGAAGTCCCCGTAGCCGCGCTCCCACGACGACATGGCGTAGCCGTCGACCGTGTTGAGGTCGACGTCCACGGCGAGGAGGTAGTTGCAGCCTTCGGTGCCGTGGTCGAGGACGTCGTCGAGGAAGAACCGGGCGGCGAACCGCTTCCCCTGGAGTCGTCCCTGCATGTCGGTGAAGGCGAGGACGACGGTGTCGATCTCCCCGGTGTCGACCAGCCTGCGCAGCTCCTCGACGGCGAGCGGGGGCGTGCGGTCTGCCACAGTGATGCCTCCTGTCGGTGCGACCGGAGGTCTTAAGGTAGGGCTGTAGACCATTAAAGGGAAGGGGTCAGATGAACGATCATGCGACGGACCGCCTGGCGCCGGTGCTGCGGCCGGTCCGCGCGGGCAACGGATTCGAGGAAGCGCTGGAGCAGATACTCCAGATCATGCGGCTGGGCCTGGTGGCCGAGGGGGAACGGCTGCCCGCCGAGCGCGAGTTGGCCGACCGCCTGCGGGTCAGCCGGGTGACACTGCGCGAGGTGCTCAAGGTGCTGCAGGACCAGGGCCTGGTCGAGAGCCGGCGCGGCCGCTACGGCGGCACGTTCGTGCTGGCGCGGCCGGCGACCGCGGGCGAGGAGGAGCTGCGGCGCCGGGTCGCCGACGTGGACGTGGAGGACACGCTGCGCTTCCGGGAGGTGCTGGAGGTGGGCGCGGCCGGGCTGTGCGCCGCGCACGGGCTCCCCGAGGGCGGGGCCGGGCGGCTGCGCGCGGCGCTGGCCGCCACGCACGACGCGCCGCTGGCCGAATACCGGCGCGTGGACACCCTGTTCCACCTGACGCTGGCCGAGCTGTCGGGATCCCCGTCGCTGGCCGCGCACTACGCGGCGGTGCGGGCGACGGTCAACGACCTGCTGGACTGCATTCCGCTGCTGGTGCGGAACCTGGAGCACTCCCAGCTGCAGCACACCGCGCTCGTGGAGGCGGTCCTGGACGGCGACGCGGAAGCGGCGCGCGAGGTGATGCGCGAGCACTGCTGCGGGACGGCGGCGCTGCTCCGGGGCTTCCTGGCGTAGCCCGCACGAGCCCGGTTAACCCACACGAGCCCCTCTCGTAACCAGTCTTTTACGCAAGGGGGTTGCCGAATCAGCCACGCCGAGGCAAAGGTATGGCGCAAAACCTTTACCTCCCGAGGCAGGAGCGGCAGCATGCCCGAACGCACGGAGACACCCACGGCACCGCCACGCGCCTCGGACCGGCCGGCGGACTATCTGGAGAAGCGCACGCTGCGCCGCGGCAGCGCCGGCCCCCTGCTGCTCACCGGCCTCGGCGTCGCCTACGTCGTCTCCGGCGACTTCTCCGGCTGGAACTTCGGCCTCGCGCACGGCGGCTTCGGCGGACTCGCCGTCGCCGCCGCCCTGATGGGCCTGATGTACACCTGCATGGTCTTCGCCCTCGCGGAGATGGCCGCCGTGCTGCCGACGGCGGGCGGGGGCTACGGCTTCGCGCGGCGCGCGCTCGGCCCGTGGGGCGGCTTCCTCACCGGCACGGCCATCCTCATCGAATACGTCCTCGCACCCGCCGCGATCTCCCTCTTCATCGGCGACTACGTGGAGTCGCTCGGCCTGTTCGGGCTCACCTCGTCCTGGCCGGTGTACCTGGCCTGCTTCGTCGTCTTCATCGGCATCCACCTGTGGGGCGTGGGCGAGGCCCTGAAGTTCAGCTTCGTCGTCACCGGCATCGCCGTCGCCGCGCTGCTCGTCTTCGCGGCGGGCGCGTTCACCGACTTCGACGCGGGGCGGCTGCACGACATCCCCGTCGACACCGGCGCGCTCGGAGCGTCCTCCTGGCTGCCGTTCGGGCTCCTCGGGATCTGGGCGTCCTTCCCGTTCGGGATGTGGTTCTTCCTCGGCGTCGAGGGCGTGCCGCTCGCGGCCGAGGAGACCAAGGACCCCGTGCGCTCGCTGCCCCGGGCCATGGCCACGTCCATGGGCATCCTGCTGGTCCTCGCGCTCCTGACCTTCCTCGCCTCCACCGGCGCGGGCGGGGCGGACGCCCTCAAGGACGCCGGGAACCCGCTCGTGGCCGCCGTGCAGCCGGACGGGCGGCCCACCGTGCTCGGCCGCATCGTCAACTACGCGGGGCTCGCCGGCCTGGTGGCCTCCTTCTTCTCCCTCATCTACGCCGGCTCGCGGCAGCTCTTCGCCCTCTCCCGGGCCGGCTACCTCCCCCGCTTCCTCTCCCTCACCAGCCGCCGCAAGGCCCCCTGGCTGGGCCTGGTGGTGCCGGGCGCACTCGGGTTCGGGCTCGCGGCGGCGAGCGGCGACGGGGCGCGGATGCTCAACGTCGCGGTCTTCGGCGCCACCGTCTCCTACGCACTGATGTCCCTCTCCCACATCGTGCTGCGGCGCCGGGAGCCGGGGCTGGAGCGGCCCTACCGGACGCCGGGAGGCGTGGCGACCTCGGCGCTCGCCTTCGTCCTCGCCTGCGCGGCCCTGGTGGCGACCTTCCTGGTGGACGTGACCGCCGCCCTCGTCGCCCTCGGGGTCTACGCCGTGGCCGCCGTGTACTTCGCCTGCTGGAGCCGGCACCGGCTCGTCGCCGGGGCGCCCGAGGAGGAGTTCGCGGCGCTCGCGGCGGCGGAAGCGGAACTGAACCGCGACTGACCATGTGATCAACGTCGTAGCGTACGGAACGACCACGTACGGAAAGGACCCGCTCCATGCTCCGCCAGCCACTGATCGGTGTCACCACCTACCTCACCCGGGCCCGCTGGGGCGCCGCGTGGGACCTGCCGGCCGCGCTCCTGCCCGCCTCCTACGCCCAGCACGTCCAGCGGGCCGGCGGCCTCGCCGTACAGCTGCCCCCGGACGAGCCGGCCGCCGCCGGCGACCTGGTGCGGCGGCTCGACGGCCTCGTCCTCGCCGGCGGCGAGGACCTCGACCCCGTCCTCTACGGCGAGCAGCCGCACCCGCGCGCGGGCGTCCCGGTCCCCGAACGCGACGCGTGGGAGCTGGCGTTGCTGGGCGCCGCGCTGGAGCAGGGCGTCCCGGTGCTCGGGATCTGCCGCGGCATGCAGCTGATGAACGTGCACGCCGGCGGCTCGCTGTGCCAGCACCTGCCGGACGAGGTGGGGCACGAGGACCACAACCCCGTCGTGGGCACCTTCACCGACCACCTGATCAAGCCGGAGCCGGACAGCCGCCTGGGCCGTCTCCTCCCCGAACCGTGCGACGTCGCCACGCACCACCACCAGTCCGTGTCCCGCCTGGGCGACGGCCTCGTCGCGACGGCCCACGCGGAGGACGGCACGATCGAGGCACTGGAACGCCCGGGCGACCTCTTCGCGGTGGGCGTCCAGTGGCACCCGGAAGCGCGGGACGACTTGCGTCTGATGCGAGCCCTGGTGGAGGCGGCGACGGCCCACTGACCTCCGGCCAACGCCGGCTCGGCACCGCCGGACACGTCGTATGCGGTGACTCGCCGTTGCGGCGGAGAGAAAGTGCCCGGCACGCACTTGCGCGACCGCCCGCATCCCCTTCCGCCGCAACGGCGGCCGGCCCGATACAACCTGACCGGCGGTGCCCGCCCTCACCAGCTTGCCGACCACGTCGTACGCGGTGCCGCGCCGTCGCGGCGTAAGGCAGTCGGCCGACACGCGCCCGTCAGGAGGCGCGGGTCAGGCCCAGCAGGTCGCGGGCCGGGCCCGTGGGGCGGTGGCCCGTGGGCCAGACGGCGCGGAGTGCGCGGTGCAGGTCGAGGTCCGCTACGGGGATCTCGACCAGGCGGCGGGCCGCCAGCTCCTCGCCGATGGCGAGCTCGCTCAGGACGCACGGGCCCGCCCCACTGACCGCGGCCGCCTTCGCCGCCGTCGTGGAGGCGAGTTCGAGCAGCGGCTCGGCGAGCCCCCCGTGCGCGGCGAGGGCCGCGTCCAGCACCTGCCGCGTGCCCGAGCCCCGCTCGCGGAGGATCAGCGGCGTGGCCGCCAGCTCGGCCGCGCCGATCGGGGCCCGCCGCCGGGCCCAGGGGTGGGCCGGCGCCGTGACGACCACGAGCCGGTCGCCGCCGACGACCGCGCCGTCCAGCCCGGCCGGGGCGGCGAGCCCCTCGACGAAGCCCAGGTCCGCCTCGCCGGCCCGCAGCCGCTCCGCGACGGCCGCCGAGTTCCCGGCGAGGAGCGTGACCGCCGTGCCGGGGAGCCGGGTGCGCAGGGCGACCAGCCAGCCCGGCAGCAGGTACTCGGCGATGGTCATGCTCGCGGCCACCCGCAGCCGCGAGTCCCGCTGCCCGCGCAGCGCCTGCGCCCCGGCGTCGAAGGCCTCGGCCGCCTCCACGATGCGCCGCGCCCAGTCGGTGACGAGCACCCCGGCGTCCGTCAGCCGCGATCCGCGCGGCGACCGCTCGACGAGGCCGACGCCGAGCATCCGCTCCGTGCTGCGGATCCGCCCGCTGGCGGCGGGCTGGGTGATGCCCATCTCGCGCGCTGCCCGCCCCAGGCTGCCCAGCCGCGCGACGGCCAGCAGCAGCTCCAGCGCCGCGAGGTCGGGCACGCGGTGTGCGAGCGGGCCCCGCCGGCCGCCGTCGTCCTCGTTACTCATAAATTCAGCTTATGTCCTCATAGAGACAAGGCCCCTGGTGGCCGGGGGCCCCGCCGCCGACGCTGGACGCATGAGCACCTCCGCCACAACCGCCCGCACCGCCTCTCCCCTCCGCCACCTGGGCCCGAACTGGTACGCCGCCGTCATGGGCACCGCGATCGTCGCGAGCGCGGGCGCGGCGCTGCCCGTACGTCCGCCGGGTCTGCGCGGGGCGTGCGAGGCGGTGTGGGCGCTGTCGGCGGCGGCGCTGGCCGTGCTGCTGGTGGCGCGGGCCGTGCACTGGGCCCGCCACTCCGACCAGGCGCGCCGCCACCTCGGCGACCCGGCCGTGGCACCGTTCTACGGCTGCGCGGCGATGGCGCTGCTGGCGGTCGGCGGGGCCACCCTGTCCGTGGGCTCAGGGGTCGTTGGCCAGGGCGCGGCGGTCACCGCGGACGCCGTGCTGTGGGTGGCGGGCACCGTGACCGGGCTGGCCGCGGCGGCGGGCATCCCGTACCTGATGGTGACCCGGCACCGCATCGAGCCGGGCCAGGCCTCCCCCGTGTGGCTGCTGCCCGTGGTCGCTCCGATGGTGTCCGCCGCACTGGGCCCCGCCCTGGTTCCGCATCTGCCGGCCGGCCAGTGGCGGGCGGCGATGGTGCTGGCCTGCTACGCCCTCTTCGGGATGAGTCTCCTGGCGACCCTGCTGATCCTGCCCGCGGTCTTCGCGCGGCTGATCCACCACGGCCCGCTGCCGCTCGCGCTGACCCCGGCCCTCTTCCTCGTCCTGGGCCCGCTGGGCCAGTCGACCACCGCGGTCGGCAACCTCGCCGACGCCGCGCGGGGCGCGCTTCCCGCCCCGTACGCGGACGCGGCGGCGCCGTTCGCCGTGCTGTACGGGGCCCCGGTGATGGGTTTCGCGCTGCTGTGGCTGGTCCTGGCCGCGGCCATGGTGCTGCGGGCGTTCCGGCAGGGCATGGGCTTCGCGATGACCTGGTGGGCGTTCACCTTCCCCATGGGCACCTGTGTCACCGGTGCCGCGGCCCTGTCCCGCCACACGGGCCTGCACGCCCTGACCTGGCTGTCGGCGGGCCTGTACGCGGTGCTGGTCACCGCCTGGGCGGTGGCGGCCGCCCGCACCGTGCACGGCCTGGTCAGCGGCCGGCTGCTCGCAGCGCCGCGCCCAGCACCTCAGCCGCTTCCCGCAGTGAGGGTCCGTACCACGTGAGGTGACGCCCGCTGACGAGCGCGCACGGCAGCCCGGGGAAGGACTCCGGGCCGTCGTCGCGCGTGAAGCGGTAGGGCTCGTCGGGCAGGACGGCGAGCTCGGCGCCGCACGCGTTCAGCTCGTCGAGGGGGATGCGCGGATAGCGCTCGGGGTGGCCCGCGTGGACGTTGGCGACGCCGAGCCGGGCGAGGACGTCGCCGGCGAAGGTGTCCCGGCCCAGGACCATCCACGGCCGCCGCCACACCGGCACCACGGCCGGTACGGCCGGCCCGGCGGCGCGCACGTCCCGCCACGCGTCCTCCGCGTCGGCCAGCCACGCGGGCCTGGCCAGGCCGCAGCCGCGCACCAGGACCCGCTCCAGCTCGGCGAACGCCTGGGGCAGCGTGCGCACTTCGGTGACGAGCACCTCCACCCCGGCGGCGCGCAGCGCGCCGAGGTCGGGTGCGCGGTTCTCCTCCTCGTTGGCGAGGACGAGGTCGGGCGCGAGGGCGGCGATGCGCGCCGTGTCGGGGTTCTTCGTGCCGCCGATCCGCACGACGTCCAGGCCCGCCGGGTGGTCGCACCAGTCGGTGGCGCCGGCGAGCAGCCCGGGCTCGGTCGCGGCGACGGCCTCCGTCAGCGACGGCACGAGGGAGACGACACGGCGTACGGCGGGGCGGCTGCTCCTGGGCGGGACCACCGCCCCACCGTACGCCTGTTCGTCAGTGGTGGACAGGCGCCAGCTTGTCGGCGAGGCCCGGGTGGGCGTCCAGCCAGCGGCGCGCGGACTCCTTCTCCTTGCCCTTGCCGCCGTTCTGGATCTCGACCTCCAGGGAGGCGAGGTCCTTCTCGGACAGCTCGAAGTCCTTCAGCCAGGCCGTGACCTCGGGGAAGTCCTTGCCGAAGTCCTTCTTGCCGACGGCGTGGATCTCCTCGCCCTTGCCCCAGGCCCCCTTGGGGTCCTTGAGCTTCTTCAGCTGGTGCTTGCCGTAGGCCCAGTGCGGCGACCACAGGGTGGTGACGATGGGCTCCTTCTTCTTGATGGCCCGGTCGAGGTCGGCGAGCATCGAGGAGGTGGACGAGGAGACGACCTTGTACTCGCCGTCCAGCCCGTACTCCTTGAGGACCTTGTCGTTGAGCGTGCCCATCATGCCCGCGCTGGACTCGATGCCGACGATCTTCCCGCCGAACAGGGCGCTCTTGCCCTTGAGGTCCTCCAGCGAGTCCACGCCCTTGACGTAGTCGGGCACGGACAGCTCCAGCGAGGTGGGCCCGTACCAGGCGCCCAGGTCGGTGAGCTTGTCGCGGTAGCGGTCCATGTACTGCTTGTGGGTGGTCGGCAGCCAGGAGTCGAACTGCAGGTCCATCTGGCCCTGCGCCAGCGCGGTGTACAGCGGCCCGGGGTCGAGCTGCTTGACGTCCGGCTTGTAGCCGCGGTCCTCGAGGATGTTCTGCCACAGGTAGGTGGTGGCGACGGCCTCGTCCCAGGGGAAGTAGCCGAGCTTGATGCCCCGGCCCTGGCCCACGTCCGCGCCCGCGGCCACGTTCTGCCGGTCGTCGCCGTTGCCGGCGAGGTTCATCCCGCCGGCGACCAGCGCGAGGACGACGACGCCGACGGCGGCGACGGCCGTGCCGGGCCGGTAGCGCAGGAAGGCGAGCCCGCGGGCGGCGGAGGCGGCCTTGGCTGCGGCGCGCCGGCCGAGCGGGGAGACCCGCTGGTTGAGGGCGCCGGTCATGCGGTCCAGGTAGATGGCGAGGACGACGACGGCCAGGCCGCTCTCGACGCCGCCGCCGATGTCGACCTTGGTGACGGCCGCGTACACGGCCTCGCCGAGGCCGCCCGCGCCCGCCATGCCGGCGATGACGACCATGGACAGGGCCAGCATGATGACCTGGTTGACGCCCGCCATGATCGTGGGCAGGGCGAGGGGCAGCTGCACCCGGGTCAGGGTGTCGCGCGGCGTGGTGCCGAAGGCGGTCGCGGCCTCGACGAGCTCGCCGTCGACCTGCCGGATGCCCAGCTCGGTCATGCGCACGCCGGGCGGCATCGAGAAGACGACGGTCGCGATCAGGCCGGGGATCGGACCGATCGAGAAGAACATGACGCCGGGGATCAGGTAGACGAAGGCGGGCATCGTCTGCATGACGTCCAGCACGGGCCGCAGCGCCCCGCTGACCTTGCTGCTGCGCGACGCCCAGATGCCGAGCGGCACGGCGACCAGCAGCGTGATCAGGCTCGCGACGAGGACGAGCGACAGCGTCGCCATCGCCGCCTCCCACAGGCCGAAGGAGTCGACCAGGGCGAAGCCGGCGAAGGTGAGCACGGCGGGCAGCAGCCCGCGCAGCCACCAGGCGACGACGGCCAGGATGCCGGCCATCAGCAGCGGCTCGGGGGCGCCGAGGACGGCGTTCACCCCGTCGTACATACCGGTCAGGACCGTGTTGATGACGTCGAAGAGCCCGCTCAGGTGGGTCTGCAGCCAGCTGACGGCGTCCTCGGCCCAGCTTCCGAAGTGGATCCTAGGCACGGGCGCTCACCTCCGCCTCGTCGGCGCGGGCAGGCGTGGCGGCCTCCACGGCCTCCGCGGCCTCCCTGGCCTCCACGGGCTCGCCGGGCCGCGGTGCGGGCACCCCCGGCTCCTCGCCGAGCGCGGCGAACAGCAGGTCACGGGTGACGACGCCGGCCGGCTCGCCCCGCTCGTCGGTGACGGTGACGGGGGCGGCGCTGCGGGCGAAGGAGGCGAACAGGTCGGCCACGGGCGTCGACGCGGGGACGGTGGCCGCCCCCTCGGCGCCGGAGGCCCGGCCCGCCCGGTCCATGATCGAACCGGCGGTCAGCACCCGGCTGCGGTCGACGTCCTGGATGAAGGAGGCCACGTAGTCGTTGGCCGGGCGCACGAGGATGTCCTCCGCGGTGCCGTTCTGCACGATCCGGCCGTCGCGCATGACGGCGATCCGGTCGCCGAGGCGCATGGCCTCGTTGAGGTCGTGGGTGATGAAGACGATGGTCTTCTTCAGCCGCGTCTGCAGGTCCAGCAGCTGGTCCTGCATGTCGCGGCGGATCAGCGGGTCGAGCGCGCTGAAGGACTCGTCCATCAGCAGCAGGTCCGCGTCGGTGGCCAGCGCGCGGGCGAGCCCGACGCGCTGCTGCATGCCGCCCGAGAGCTCGTCGGGCCAGGAGGCCTCCCAGCCCTTGAGGCCCGCGAGCTCCAGCGCCTCGGCGGCGCGCTCCTCGCGCTCCGCGCGGGCCACACCCTGCACCTCCAGGCCGTAGGCCGCGTTCTCCAGCACGCTGCGGTGCGGGAAGAGCGCGAAGTGCTGGAAGACCATGCTGATCTTCCGGGAGCGCACCGTGCGCAGGTCGCGCGGGGACAGGGCGGTCAGGTCCTCCCCGTCGAAGAGGACGCGGCCGGCGGTCGGCTCCAGCAGTCCGTTGAGCATGCGCAGCAGCGTGGACTTGCCGGATCCGGACAGACCCATCACCACGAAGATCTGGCCCGCCTCCACCTCGAACGAGGCGTCGATGACCGCTGCGGTGGTGCCGTCGGCACGCAGCTCGTCGCGGTCGGCGCCGCCTTCGAGCCGTCGGACGGCGGCTTCGGGTCGTCTGCCGAACACCTTGTACAGATGCTCGGCCTGGAGCCTGGACACATACACCTCTCGGGTCGAACTCAGGACGGCCCTGCCTCCCCCTGTGGCAGGGCCGTGGAGCGGTGCGGCATCGGTCCGCGTGCCCGCTTCCGGCACACGTGCCGAGGACGGGGTCCGCTCCGGTGCCGCGCCTGCCCCCGATCAATCCGGGCAAACGGAACAGTGACCCGGTTCACATCGGCGGGGTGGGGTTGCGGGAGGCGTGTCAGTGGTCTGCGGCATGATCGACCCGTGACGCGACGCCTGATGCTCCTCGACACCGCCTCCCTGTACTTCCGCGCCTACTTCGGCGTGCCCGACTCCGTCCGCGCCCCCGACGGCACCCCGGTGAACGCGGTGCGCGGCCTGCTCGACTTCATCGCCCGCCTGGTCCAGGACCACCACCCCGACGACCTGGTGGCCTGCATGGACTTCGACTGGCGGCCCCACTGGCGGGTCGAGCTCATCCCCACCTACAAGACGCACCGGGTGGCCGAGGAGACCGAGACCGGCCCCGACGAGGAGGAGGTGCCCGACACCCTCTCCCCGCAGGTCCCGGTGATCGAGGCCGTGCTCGACGCGATCGGCATCGCCCGGGTCGGCGCCACGGGGTACGAGGCCGACGACGTGATCGGCACGCTCGCGGGCCGCGCCGCGGGCCCGGTCGACATCGTCACCGGCGACCGCGACCTCTACCAGCTGGTGGACGACCGGCGCGGGGTGCGGGTGCTGTACCCGCTCAAGGGCGTGGGCACGCTGCAGACGGTCGACGAGGCGCTGCTGCGCGAGAAGTACGGGGTGGACGGATCCGGGTACGCGGACCTCGCGCTGCTGCGCGGCGACCCCAGCGACGGGCTGCCGGGCGTGCCCGGCATCGGCGAGAAGACGGCCGCGAAGCTGCTGGCCTCCTTCGGCGACCTGGCCGGGATCCTGGCGGCCGTGGACGACCCGGCGGCGAAGCTCACCCCGGCGCAGCGCACACGCCTGACGGAGGCCAAGCCCTATCTGGCGGTGGCCCCGAAGGTCGTCCGGGTGGCGTCGGACGTCCCGCTGGCGCCCTTCGATCCGGCGCTGCCGACCGAGCCGCGGGACCCGGAGACGCTCGACGCCCTGGCCGAGCGGTGGGGGCTGGGCGGCTCGCTGCAGCGGTTGCTGGGCGGCCTCGCCGGCTGAGCTGTTAGGTTAGGTGAACCTAACTTTTCAGGATCAGGGGATCAGGGGAGACACCATGGCAGAGCGTCCCGTCCGGCAGCGGCCGAAGCTGAACCAGGCCCGTGTAGTGCGCACCGAGCGGCTCACGCCGCACATGGTGCGCGTGGTGCTCGGCGGCGAGGGCCTCGCGGACTTCGGCGCGGGCGAGCACACCGACCACTACGTGAAGCTGCTCTTCCCCGTACCCGGTGTCACGTATCCCGAGTCCTTCGACATGGAGATCATCCGCCGCGACCTGCCCCACGAGCAGTGGCCGAAGACCCGTACCTACACGGTGCGCTCCTTCGACCGCGAGGCGCGCGAGCTGGCCATCGACTTCGTCGTCCACGGCGACGAGGGCCTGGCCGGCCCGTGGGCGGCCTCCGTCCGGCCGGGCGCCGAGGTGTTCTTCCGCGGCCCCGGCGGCGCGTACTCCCCCGACCCGGGCGCCGACTGGCACCTCCTGGCGGGCGACGAGAGCGCGCTGCCGGCGATCGCCGCGTCCCTGGAGCGGATCCCGGCGGGCGCGCGCGTGCACGCCTTCGTCGAGATCGCGGGCCCGGAGGAGGAGCAGAAGCTGGAGCTGGCCGAGGGCGTCGAGGTCACGTGGCTGCACCGCGGCGACGCGCCCGTCGGCGAGCCCCTCGTCGCGGCCGTGCGCGCGCTCGACTTCCCCTCCGGCGACGTCCAGGCCTTCGTCCACGGCGAGGCCGGCTTCGTGAAGGAGCTCCGCCGCTACCTGCGCGTGGAGCGGGAGGTGCCGCGCGAGCGCCTGTCGGTGTCGGGCTACTGGCGCCGCGGCCACGACGAGGACGGCTGGCAGGCGTCCAAGCCCGAGTGGAACCAGCAGGTCGAGGCCGAGCAGGAGGGCGCGGCGGCGGCATAGCCGCGACCGGCCGCCCGCCGCCTTCCCGAGCCCCCCGCAGGGGTTTCGGGAAGGCGGCGGGTCAGGGGAAAATCCCGCCGACGCGGCGGCGGGCAACCCCCACCGGAGGTGACCCGGGCCGGGCTCAGCCCACCGACGAGTACGCCACGACACCCCGCAGCAAGCCGTCCACCGCGCGCCGCGCATTGCGCGCCACCGTGCTGCCGTCCTGCGGCGCCGCCGCCGCGATCTGGCCCAGCACGTCGATCAGCTGCTTGCACCACCGCACGAAGTCGCCGGCCGGCATCTCGACCTCCCGCAGGACCTCGTCCAGGCCGTGCCCGGACGCCCAGCGGTACGCGGCCCAGGCGAAGCCGAGGTCCGGCTCGCGCTGGCCGACCCCCTCCGCCTGGTTGATCTTGTGCTGTTCCTCCAGGGCGTCGAGCCGGCCCCAGATGCGGACCATCTCGCCGAGGGCTTCCTTCGCCGGGCCCGTGGGCAGCTTCGGGGGCGCCGCGTCGTCGGCCATGCGCGCCTCGAAGACGAGCGCCGAGGCGCACGCCGCCAGCTCGGCCGGCTTCAGCCCCTCCCACACGCCGTCGCGCAGGCACTCGGAGGCCAGCAGGTCCAGCTCGCCGTAGAGCCGGGCGAGCCGCTTGCCGTGCTCGGTGACCTCGTTCCCGTGCAGGTAGTCCAGGTCGGTCAGGAGCGCGCAGATCCGGTCGAAGGTGCGGGCGATGGTGTTAGTACGCCCCTCGATGCGCCGCTCCAGCTGGCGGGTGTCCCGCAGCAGCCGGTGGTAGCGCTCCGCCCATCGGGCGTGGTCCTCGCGCTCGGAGCAGCCGTGGCAGGGGTGCGCGCGCAGGGCGGCGCGCAGCCGGGTGATCTCGGCGTCGTCGGCGCCGGACGCCCGGGGCCTGCGGTGCCGGTCGGGCACGATGTGGCCCGCCTTGGTGCGCAGTGCGGAGGCGAGGTCGCGGCGCGACTGCGGGGAGCGCGGGTTGAAGGACTTGGGGATCCGCATCCGCTCCAGCGGCTCGACCGGCACGGGGAAGTCCATGGCGGCGAGGCGCTTGACCTGCCGCTCGGCGGTGAGCACCAGCGGGCGCGGGCCGTCGTGGGCGTCGAAGCCGCGGTGGCGGTCGGCGCGGGCGGGCGGCAGGCCGGGGTCCAGCACGAGGGCCAGGCCCGCGTACTTGCCGGTCGGGACGTGGATGACGTCGCCGGGCTTGAGCCGCTCCAGGGCCGTCGCCGCGGCGGCGCGCCGCTGCACCGCACCCTGCTTGGCCAGCTCGTTCTCACGGTCCTTCAGCTCGCGGCGCATCCGGGCGTACTCCTCGAAGTCGCCCAGGTGGCAGGTGACGGCTTCGCGGTAACCCGCAAGGCCCTCCTCGTTCTTCTGCACCTGCCGGGAGATGCCGACGACCGACTTGTCGGCCTGGAACTGCGCGAACGACGTCTCCAGGAGCTCGCGCGAGCGGTGCCGCCCGAACTGCGAGACGAGGTTGACCGCCATGTTGTACGACGGCTTGAAGCTGGAGCGCAGGGGGTACGTGCGAGTGCCCGCGAGGCCCGCGAGCGCGGCCGGGTCCATGGCGCGCTGCCACAGCACGACGGCGTGCCCCTCGACGTCGATGCCGCGGCGCCCCGCCCGGCCCGTCAGCTGGGTGTACTCGCCGGGCGTGATGTCCGCGTGGGTCTCGCCGTTCCACTTGACGAGCTTCTCCAGCACCACCGTGCGGGCCGGCATGTTGATGCCGAGGGCCAGCGTCTCGGTGGCGAAGACGGCCTTGACCAGACCCTTGACGAAGAGCTCCTCGACGACCTCCTTGAAGGTCGGCAGCATGCCCGCGTGGTGGGCGGCGATGCCGCGCTCCAGGCCCTCGAGCCACTCGAAGTAGCCGAGGACGTGCAGGTCCTCGTCGGGGATGGCGGCCGTGCGCTCCTCGACGATCGAGCGGACCCTGGCGCGGGCCTCGTCGTCGTTGAGCCGCAGGCCGGCGTAGAGGCACTGCTGGACGGCGGCCTCGCAGCCGGCGCGGCTGAAGATGAAGGTGATCGCGGGCAGCAGGCCCTCGGCGTCGAGGCGCTCGATGACCTCCGGGCGGCCGGGCGTCCAGATGCGGCTGCGCTGGCGGCGCTCGCGCTCGCGGTCGGCCTCGCGCACCATCTTGCCGCGGCGGCGCTCGCGCGGGTTGTAGGTGCGGCTGTTCTCCATGCGGGCCATGCGCAGCAGGTCGGGGTTGACCTCGCGCCGGGCGGCGCCGCGGCCGCCGTGGTCCGTCTCCTCCTCGAAGAGGTCGTACATCCGCCGGCCGGCGAGCACGTGCTGCCACAGCGGGACGGGCCGCTCCTCGGAGACGATCACCTCGGTGTCGCCGCGCACGGTGTCCAGCCAGTCGCCGAACTCCTCGGCGTTGGAGACGGTGGCCGACAGGGAGACGAGGGTCACCGACTCCGGGAGGTGGATGATGACCTCCTCCCAGACGGCGCCGCGGAAGCGGTCGGAGAGGTAGTGCACCTCGTCCATGACCACGTAGCCCAGGCCGATGAGGGCCTGGGAGTTGGCGTAGAGCATGTTGCGCAGGACCTCGGTGGTCATCACGAGCACCGGGGCGTCGGCGTTGACGCTGTTGTCGCCCGTCAGCAGGCCGACCTTGGCGGCGCCGTAGCGCCTGACGAGATCGCTGTACTTCTGGTTCGACAGCGCCTTGATGGGCGTCGTGTAGAAGCACTTCCGGCCCTGCGTGAGGGCCAGGTGGACGGCGAACTCGCCCACGATGGTCTTGCCCGAACCGGTCGGCGCGGCGACCAGCACACCCTTCCCGCCCTCCAGGGCCTTGCAGGCGTCTATCTGGAAGGGGTCGAGTTCGAATTCGTACATCTCGCGGAACGGTGCGAGCGCGGTGGCCTGCTCGGCAGCGCGCACCCGTGACAGGGCGTAGCGCTCAGCAGGGGACATGTCGTCGGTCATCTTGTCTACGAGACTACCGGTGACCCCCGACAGCGCACCCGATCTTTTATGCAGCCTTTTCCGCAGCTCCGAGCAGGCGCACGGCCTCCGGCACGGTCTCGGCGGTCAGCGGCAGCGGGCCGAGCGGCTCGCCGTCCGCCCAGCCGGTGATCCCGGCCGCGGACAGTGACACCTTGGCGACGCGGTGCACGGTGACCGCGGGGTGATCGAGGTGGGTGCCGCGGTAGACCCGGGGGAAGACCTTCAGCAGGGTGGAGCGGCTGCACGGGCCGACGACGGTGATGTCGAACAGCCCGTCGTCCATGCGGGCGTCCGCGCAGATGCGCATGCCCCCGCCGTACGAGGAGCTGTTGCCGACCGCGACGAGGGTCGCCTCGACCTCCTGCTCCGGGCCGTCGTCCAGCCTGATCCGGTACGGGACGGGGCGCAGCGCCGCCAGCTCGGCGAGCAGGGCCACGTCGTAGCGCAGCCGGCCGGTGGGGAAGCGCATCCGGTTGCCACGGTCGTTGACGCGCGAGTCGAAGCCGGAGGCGAGCACCGTCGCGAAGTACGTCCCGCCGGCCCGGCCGAGGTCCACGGGGCGGCCGCCGTCGCCCTTGAGCGACCGGGCGATGAGCCGGCCGGCCGCCGCGGGGTCGCGGACGGGCAGCCCGGCGGCCCGGGCGAAGTCGTTGCCGGTGCCGGCGGCGACCACGCCGAGCGGGACGGGGGTGCCGGCAACGGCCTGGAGGGCCAGCGAGACCATGCCGTCGCCGCCGACGGCGATCAGCGCGCCGGTGCCGCCCGCCACGGCCTCGCGGGCCCGGCGCAGGGCGTCGGCGGCGTCCTCCCCGAGGACGGTGCGCACGGAGAACCCGGCGGCCCGCAGCGCCCGGGCGGCCGGCTGGGCGGCGGCCGCCCCGCGCCCGCGGCCTGCCGCCGGGTTGACGAAGAGCGTGATGTCGCTGGTCACCCGCCGGACCCTACCGGGTCGGAATGCGCCGAGGGGCGGCCGCTGCGTCAGCGGCCGCCCCTCGGCGGTGTCCGTGCGGCACGCTCCGTCCGGGCGTGCCGGCCCGGTTCACGTCACGTCGTCGTAGCTGTTGCGGGCCGCGTGGCTGCGGTCGTCGCCGGACCGCTCGTGCAGGGCCGGCATCGGCTCGGAGTCGCCGACGGACTGCGGGGTCAGGTCGAGGGGGGAAGCCTCGTCGTCGGACAGCAGCCGGTCGGGGTTGCGGCGCAGGCGACGCTTGTCGTTGAGCATCGAGAAGCCCACCGCACCGAAGTACAGGATGATGATCGGCACGGCCAGGATGCACATGCCGAACGGGTCGGTGCTGGGAGTCGCGATCGCGCCGAAGACGAAGACGCCCATGACGACGCCGCGCCACCACTTGATCATGGTCTTGCCGGTGACCATCCCGGCGATGTTCATCATGACCAGGAGCAGCGGCAGCTCGAAGGCGAGGCCGAAGACGAGGATCATCCGGACGGTGAAGTCGAGGATGTCGTCGAGGTTGAGGGTGTTGGCCGCGGAATCGGGTGTGATCTTCAGCAGCACCCGCATGCTCATCGGCATGATCTCGTAGGCCAGGTAGGCACCGGCGACGAAGAGGGGGGCGGCCGTCGCCACGAAGGCGATCGTGTACTTCTTCTCGTTCTTGTGCAGGCCCGGTGCGAGGAACGCCCACAGCTGGTAGAGCCAGATCGGCGAGGAGAGGGTGACGCCCGCGAGCAGGCACACCTTCACGATCGTCGTGAACGGCGAGGCCAGGCTGTTGAACACCACGACCGCGCAGTTGCCGCCGTGGCTCTGCGCCAGGTCACGGCCCGGGCACTTGGGAACGGGACTCGAGAGGAAGTCCGTGAGCTGCTTCTGGTAGAACGCGGCGACGATGGCGACCACGACGATCGCGATGACCGCCTTGGCCAGCCTGTTGCGCAGCTCACGCAGGTGCTCCGCGAGCGGCATCCGCCCCTCGGGGTCCTTCTCCTTCTTGCGGGCAGACTTGGGCAACCCACGTCCCTATCTCGTGCGGCAGACGGACGCCCCGCGGGCGGCCGCCTCGATCGTCCCTGAAAAAGTGCTGCTCAGCGCTGCTGCGCTGGTCAGTGCTGCGTGGAGCGGTCGCTCGGCTCGGTGACCGGACGCGCGCCGGCCACATCGCCGGGAGCCGCCTTGATCGTACGCGGGGCCTGGCCGGCGGGCGGGTCGGCCGGGGCGGAGGCGTTGTCCTGGCCCTCCGACTTCATGGCCTTCGCCTCGCTCTTGAGGATGCGGGCGGACTTGCCGAGGGAACGCGCCATGTCCGGGAGCTTCTTCGCACCGAACAGCAGGACGATGACGACGAGAATGAGGATGATCTCGGGGGCGCCGAGCCTACCGAACATTTGCGTTTACCTTCTCACCGAGGCGGCATGGGGTGGGGTACTGCCGACTGATCGGACATTTGTCCATCAGCCGTACGGCAGCGATCGTAACGCGCAGGGGTAAACGCCGGGCAATCCCCTTGCGTACTCCCGGCTGCGGCCCCCCGCCTCGTCGCCGGGGCCGCCGAAACAGCGTACCGCCCGGTCAGCGGCCCCAGGAGAGAGCGGGAGCGACGTTGTCAGAACCGCTCATTCCTGGCGCAAAGTGTGCGCGGCCTGCGCACTCGCCGCGGCGAGCGGCGTCGCGGCCCGCTCCAGGTCCTCCGCGGCCCGGCTGATCCGCTGTGAGCTCTCCGACACCTGGCGCGCCAGCCGCCGCACTTCGACCAGCACCCGGGCGGCCAGCACCCCGAGGACGGCGATCCCCAGGAAGGCGAGGGCTACGGCGAGCATGGGCCAGAACATGAGGTGAACCTATCGGGATGTCGGAATGGCTCAAAACAACTGTTTATCGGAGTGTTTCGTACGGACTGTGTTCGTACGCACCGGTCCCGGCAGCGGGCCGGGGCTCACACCGTCGAGTGCAGCCGGAGCGTCCGCACCCCGCCGCCGGTCAGCAGCTCGACGATCCGCTCCCCCGCCGGCTTGCGCACCGCGGAGCCGCAGTCCGGGCAGGTGAAGGAGTAGAAGGTGGTCCGCCGGCTGCCGCCGATCGCCAGCCGCAGCGCACTCGCGGCCAGCTCGAAGCGCCCGCGGCAGTCGGGACAGGCCGCCTTGAACAGCGCGGCTCCCGGCACTCTCCCGTCCATCGCGTCCACCCTCACTCCCCGTACGCCGCAAGGGCCTCGCGGGCCGCGTCCCGCGCGCTGGCCGCCAGCCCGGCCGGCGAGACGATCCGCCCGTCGCCGCCGAGCCGCAGCGCGAGCCGGCGCAGCGAGGCCGGGTCCGGGGTGCGCAGCGTGATCCGCAGGCCCCCGTCGGGCTGCTCCTCGGCGCTGTCGTGCGGGTAGTACTCGGCGACCCAGCGGCCGCCGGGGCCCACCTCGATCACGACCTCCGGGTCCTCCGCGGCCGGCTGCACCAGCCCCTCGGACAGGTCGCGCAGCTCGACCGGCGGCGGATCGGACGGCTCGTCGAGCAGCCGGATTTCGGCCACCCGGTCCAGGCGGAAGGTGCGCCGCGCCTCCGACAGCCGGCACCACGCCTCCATATAGGTGTGGCCCACGACGAACAGCCGGACGGGGTCGACCTCGCGCTCGGTGAGCTCGTCGCGCGCGGGCGAGTAGTACTTGATCCACACGCGGCGGCGCTCGGCGATCGCCCGGTCGACGTCGGCGAAGACGCCGCCCTCGGACTCGAAGGTCACCGACAGCCGGGAGCTCGCGCCCGCCGCCTCGCCGGCCGCGGCCTCGATCTTCGCGGTGGCCCGCACCAGCGCCTGCCGGCCGCTCTCCCGCAGACCGGGCAGCGTGGCCACCGCGCGCGCGGCCACCAGCAGGGCCGTGGCCTCGTCCGCGGCCAGCCGCAGGGGCTCGCCCGTGCTGCTGCCCGAGGCGTCCGGGTTGTGCCACCAGATGCGGTCGCCGTCGGTGTCGATGTCCAGCAGGTCACCGCCGCGGAAGCTGGTGCCGCACATCGGCAGGACGTCGAGGTCGCCGATCAGCTCGTCCTCGGTGATCCCGAAGGCGCGCGCCACGTCGGTGACCCGGGCGCCGGGGCGCTCCCGCAGATAGGTGACCAGCGACAGCATCCGCCGCGTCTGGTCAATGGCGTTTCCGGCCATCAGAAGTCGGTCCGTTCCTCTCAGCCCTCGTCGCGGGCCCTTCGGCCCGTATCCGCTCTCTCAGCCCTTGGCCACGGCGCGCAGCCGGTCGAGCACCTCGGCCCGCAGCTCCGCCGGTTCCAGCACCACCACGTCCGGCCCGAACTCCACGAGCCAGGCGTCCAGCCCGTGCCCGTAGGGGATCTCCAGCTCGTCCCAGCCGTCGCCCAGCTCGCGCGTGGCCAGGGCCCGGGCCCGCAGCGGGTACCCGTGGTCCGCCCGCACCTTGATCAGGGCCGTGCTCGTCGCCGTCTCGCCGGCCCAGCGCTCGACGGTCTCGCGGACGGTCACGTGGTCGGGCACCGGAGCCGTGAAGGGGATGCCCCGCGACCGCACCTTGCCGGTGATCCGGGACAGCCGGAAGACGCGCTCCGCCTTGCGGTCGCGGTCCCAGCCCGCCAGGTACCAGTGGCCGCGCCAGCACTCCAGCGTCCACGGCTCGACGTGCCGCTGCTCGGGGCGGGCCGAATTCGCCTTGCGGTAGTCGAAGGCGACGGGGCGCCGGTCGCGCGCGGCCAGCATCAGCGGCTCGAAGGCCGCCTCGTGGACCGGGATCCGCGTCTCCAGGGCGCTGTGGCCGTAGGCCTCCTCCGCGAGCGGCATCCCGGCGGCCCGCAGCTTCTGCAGCGCCCCGCTGGCCGCGGCGGCCAGACGGGCCTGCTGCCACACGCTGGCGGCCAGGCCCAGGGCGGCCGCCTCCTCGACGTCCAGCGTGATGGGGGGCAGGCGGTTGCTGTCGCGGCGGGCCAGATAGCCGGTCTCGCCGTCGACGCTCTCCACCGTCTCGATGATCAGGCCGAGCTCGCGCAGGTCGTCCTTGTCGCGCTCGAACATGCGGTTGAAGGCGTCCTCGCTGCCCGCGGCGTTGTCCGGGGCCCCGGAGGCCGTTCCGGACGCCGTGCCGTTCCCCGGCCCGAAGGCTTCGAGGTAGGCCTCGATGGAGCCCCTGAGCTCCCGCTTGCTCAGCGGACGGCGCGTCCCCAGCAGGCACAGCGCCAGGTTCATCAGCCGCTCGGCCTTGGCAATCGCCATCGACGCCCTCTCTACTTGTGCTCTCAACCGCTGACCGTACCGCTCCGGCCTGCAAGCGCAAAAGCCGAGGCCCCACGCCCGCAGGCGTGGGGCCTCGGCCCGCACGGAAAGGGTCAGCCCTTGACGGCGACCAGGTCGCAGACGAAGATCAGCGACTCGCCCGGGGCGATGCGGCCGCCACCGGCACCGCGGTCGCCGTACGCCAGGTGCGGCGGGATGACCAGCTTGCGGCGGCCACCGACCTTCATGCCCTGGATGCCCTGGTCCCAGCCCGCGATGACCTGGCCGGCGCCGAGCTGGAACTCCAGCGGCGTGCCGCGGTTCCAGCTGGCGTCGAACTCCTCGCCCGTGGAGAAGGCCACGCCCACGTAGTGGACCTTGGCCAGCTGGCCGGCCTTGGCGACCTCGCCGTCGCCCTCCCAGATCTCGGTGATCTCCAGGTCAGTGGGCTCCGGGCCCTCGGGGAAATCAATCTCGGGCTTGTCGATGCTCACGAAAGTGCTCCTACGAACGAATCTTGTAGACAACCGTGCAAGTCTGGCAGATCCCGGTCAAAGATCAGACCTTGCCCACGATATCGACGACGAACACCAGCGTGTTCTTGTCCAGGCCGCTGCCGGCCTGGCCCTCGTAGCCCAGCTTCGGCGGGATCACCAGCTCGACCCGGTCCCCGACGCGCTTGCCGACCAGGCCCTTGTCCCAGCCCTGGACGACCGAACCGGTGCCGATCTGGAAGCTCGTCGCCCCCGAGTGGTCCCAGGAGGAGTCGAACTTCTTGCCGTCCTCCCACTTCACACCGGTGTACTGGGCGATCAGCCCCTCGCCCGCCTTGATCTCCGGGCCGTTGCCCTTGATCAGCACCTGCTCCTTGAGGTCCGAGGGCGCCTTGGTGTCCTTGGGGATGGTGATCTCCGCGGCCTTCTGCGGGAGCACCTTCACCTCGGGCATGCCCTCGTCCGGCTTGGCCTGGTCACCCTTGACCTCGCTCTTCGGGTCGACCTTCTGGGCACCGACCACGTCGACGACCCAGACCAGGCCGTCCTCCGGCTCCAGGCCCAGCTGCGGGTTGACCTGCTCGCCGATGGTCTCCTTCACCGTGCCCAGGACCTCGACCCGGCTGCCGGCCCGCTGGCCGATCACGGCGTCGGCCACCTTCGCGGGCACCTGCTGGCCCGGCTGGCCCGCGGCGAAGACGTCCTGGCGGCGCACGTCCTTGCCGCCCGGCGTCTGCCCCTGGCTCGACCAGGAACCGCCCAGCGGCTTGTCGTCCTTCATGCTCTGCACGGCGAAGTCGAGGCGGACGAAGCTGCCCTTCTCGACCTTGTCGCCCTTGCCCTCCGACAGCGTCTTCACGGTGAGCTCGTCGCCCGGCTTCGACCCCTTCTCCACGGAGATCTCGGGCTTCTGGCCGAAGTCCCCCTTCACCGAAACCTTCGCTTCGGAGGAGCCCTTGTCGTCACCGCACGCGGCGGCGGAGAACAACAGGACAGGCACGGCCAGCGCCGCGGCCAGGCGACGCGTGTTCATCGTGAGGTTCATCAGTCCAACTCGGGCTAGGGGGTGGCAGAGCAGTGCCCGCCACTTTACGGCCTGATCCTGTGTGATCAACCCTGCCCGACACGGCGGTACGCCGGGCCCCGCGGCCCGGCGCACCCCGCCCGCTCACATCCCTGCGATCAGCTTCTCCACCCGGTCGTCCACCGACCGGAACGGGTCCTTGCACAGCACCGTCCGCTGCGCCTGGTCATTGAGCTTCAGGTGCACCCAGTCGACCGTGAAGTCGCGCCGCTGCTCCTGTGCGCGGCGGATGAAGTCGCCCCGCAGCCGGGCCCGCGTCGTCTGCGGGGGCACGGACTTGCCCTCGAAGATCTTCAGGTCGTTGCACACCCGGGCCGCGCGGCCGCGCTTCTCCAGCAGGTAGTACAGCCCGCGGCGGCGGTGGATGTCGTGGTACGCGAGGTCTATCTGCGCGACCCTCGGGTGCGACATGGTGATGTTGTTCTTCGCCCGGTACTGCTCGATGAGCTGGTACTTCATCACCCAGTCGATCTCGGTGGAGATCCGGTCCAGGTCCTCGTCCCGGACGGCCTCCAGGGTGCGGCCCCACAGCTCCAGGACCCGCTCCACCGTGCCGGTGCGGATGCCGCGGCGCTCGCAGAAGTCCACGGCCTTCTCGTAGTACTCCTGCTGGACCTCCAGGGCCGAGGCCTCGCGCCCGCTCGCGAGCCGGACCTTCCGCCGGCCCGTGATGTCGTGGCTGACCTCGCGGATGGCCCGGATCGGATTCTCCAGCGTGAGGTCGCGCATGACCGTGCCCGCCTCGATCATGCGCAGCACCAGGTCCGTCGCGCCGACCTTCAGCAGCATCGTCGTCTCGGACATGTTGGAGTCGCCGACGATGACGTGCAGGCGGCGGTAGCGCTCGGCGTCGGCGTGCGGCTCGTCGCGGGTGTTGATGATCGGGCGGGAGCGGGTGGTCGCCGAGCTGACGCCCTCCCAGATGTGCTCCGCGCGCTGGCTGACGCAGTAGACCGCGCCGCGGGGCGTCTGCAGGACCTTCCCCGCCCCGCACAGCAGCTGCCGCGTCACCAGGAAGGGGATGAGGATGTCCGCAAGACGCGAGAACTCCCCGTGCCGCGCGACGAGATAGTTCTCGTGGCAGCCGTAGGAGTTCCCGGCGGAGTCGGTGTTGTTCTTGAAGAGGTAGACGTCGCCCGCGATCCCCTCCTCGTGCAGGCGCCGCTCGGCGTCGACGAGCAGGCCCTCGAGAATGCGCTCCCCCGCCTTGTCGTGGGTGACCAGCTCGACCACGCTGTCGCACTCCGGAGTTGCGTATTCGGGGTGCGAACCCACATCCAGGTAGAGACGCGCTCCGTTGCGCAGGAAGACATTGCTGCTGCGGCCCCAGGAAACGACACGGCGGAAGAGGTAGCGCGCCACTTCGTCAGGCGACAGCCGGCGCTGTCCCCTGAAGGTGCACGTGACGCCGTACTCGTTCTCCAGCCCGAAAATGCGGCGGTCCATGCCTGAACATTACGCCTGATGCCCTGCGCTGAAACCGGGTTCGACCGCACCGTTCCGATCATTTTCCGACCGGGCCACGATGGGCGACGGGGTCGCGGGAGCCTGCAGCCACCGGCGGGCCGCCACCATGACGAGCAGCGCCGCCGCGCCGCCGCCCACGGCGACCAGGTACCCCGCCCGCGCACCGCCACTCTGGACCGCCGGGCCGACCACGCCGGAACCGATGGCCGCGCCCACGCCGAAGGAGGTCACCAGCCAGGAGAAGGCCTCCGTGACGGTGCCCCGCGGCGCGTGCCGGTCCACGACGACGAAGGCACAGGCCAGACAGGGCGCCAGGAAGATGCCGGCGACACCCGCGAGCACCGTCATCATCACGGTGCCCGGGACCAGCAGCAGCGGCACGTAGCAGACCGCGAGCCCGGCCACGAGGAGCCGCAGGCGCTGCTCCGGCGTGCCCGGCCACTGGCGGTGGCCGTAGACCGTGCCGCCGATGAGGGCGCCCACGCCGATCGCGGAGAGGATGTACCCGGCGGTGGCGTCGTTGCCGGCGTCCTTGCCGTAGGCGATCGCCGCCACGGCGATCGAGCCCAGCGCGGTGCCTATGAAGAAGAACGTGCCGAGGACGACGCGCAGCCCGGGCGAGCGCAGCGCGCCCAGCCAGTGCGCCTCGCGCGGCGCGCTGCGCCACTCCCGTGAGGGCCGCGAGGTGACGACGGCGAGCGCACCCAGGGCGCCGAGGGCGTTGATCACGAACAGCGCGGCGGCCGGGGACCACAGGGCGACCATGCCGGAGATGATCAGCGGGCCGACGACGTACATCAGCTCCTGGGCGATGGCGTCCAGGGAGTACGCGGCGTGGATCCGCTCCTCGCTCTTGAGGACCGAGGGCCACAGCGCCCGCAGGCCGCCCTCCAGCGGCGGGGTGAAGAATCCGGACACCACCATGGCCGCGTACGCTAGGAAGGCCGGCTCCGGGCCGGTGACGGCGAAGACCGCCATGCCGAGCGCGGCCATCAGGGCCGACGGGAGCATGACGCGGGGCTGGCCGTAGAGGTCGACGGCCCGGCCGAGCAGGGGCTGGCCGACGGCGTTCGCCACACCGTAGACGGCGGACAGTGCTCCGGCGAACGCGAAGCTGCCGCCCTCGGCGAGGACGAACAGCGGGATCGCGAGCGCGGCCGTGGCATTCGGCAGGCGGCCCACCAGCGTGCCTGTGAGCAGGCGCGCGGCGTGCCGCGTTCTGAGCATCTCGCCGTAGCCGGCCGCCATCGGTGACTTCCTCTCTTCCCCGAGCCTCGGGTTTTACGTATAACTAGAAGCGTCATACGTATCATGGCCGCAGCCCGCGGGTCCAACGCCGCAGGCTGCGCCACCAGGGGAGGCACCGACAGTGACCAGCGGCGACGAGACAGGGCAGCGCCGCGACGAGCGGTGGCCCACGGCCCGCGGTCCCCGCGCCGGGGCCCGCGCCACCAGCCGCGACGTCGCCCGGGCCGCGGGGGTCTCCCAGGCCACGGTCTCCCTCGTCATGGGCGAGAAGTGGCGGGGCCGGGTCTCCGAGCGCACCGCCGAGGCCGTCCGCTCCGCCGCCCGCAGCCTGGGATACCGCCCCAACCTCGCCGCCCGCGACCTCCGCCTCGGCCGCACCCGCACGGTGCTGCTCGTCGTTCCGGCGCTGACCAACGAATTCTTCGCCCGGGTCCACACCGGCGTGGTCCGCGTGGCACGCGAGCACGGCCTCGGCGTCGTCCTCTACCTCTCCCCCGAGGGCACCGGCCCGGCCCGCGACCCGTTCGCCTCCGCCAGCGCCACCCTCGACGGCGTCCTCGCCTCCTCGATGGCCGCCGAGGCGCTCGGCTCGATCCGGGGCGGCGGCCTCCCGCTCGTCATGCTCGACAGCGACCCCGGGCACGAGGGCGCCTCCGCCACCGTCAACCCCGAGATCGCCGACGGCATGCGCCAGGTCGCGGAGCACCTGCTGGGCCTCGGCCACCGGCGGTTCCTGCACCTCGCCTCGGACATCGACACCTGGACGTTCCGGGTCCGCGCCCGGGCGCTGGCGAACGCCCTGCGCGGGACGGACGGCGCGGTCGTGCGGACCGAGCGGGCGCCCCTGACCGTCGCCGACGGGCTGCGCGCCACCGAGAGGGCCCTCGCCGAGCCCGGCCACCGCCCGACCGCCATCGTCTGCGACGACGACGTCCTCGCCGCGGGTGCGTGCAAGGCCGCCCGCCGGCTGGGCCTGCACGTGCCCGCCGACCTCTCCGTCACCGGCTTCACCGACCTGGCCCTCGCCACGGCCGTCGAGCCCGAGCTCACCACCGTGCAGCTGCCGGCCGAAGCGGTCGGCGAGGCCGGCATGCGCGCCCTCGTGGCCGTCCTCGACGGGCGGCCGCCGGCCCCCGAGGCCCTCCCGGTCCGGCTCGTCACCCGCGGCACCACGGCTTACGCCCGCCCGTAGCGCCCGTAGCCTCCGTAGGCTTCCGTCGTTTCCGGGCGGCGAAACAGCGTGCGCCCCGCCGGGATGACCGGCGGGGCGCACGCTGTTTCGGCAAGCAGAAGAATCAGCTCTCGGACGAGGCCGCGCCGCCCTCCTCGGACGAACCCTCCGGCTCCGCACCGGACTCGGCGGCACCGGAGGCGGCCGCGCCGCTGGACGTGCCCTCCTCCAGCAGACGCGACAGCTGACGGCCCAGCAGCCGCTTGAACTTCCGCTGCTGCGGCCGCGTCCGGTCCAGGACGGCGACCTCCAGCTGCTCGGAGGTGAGCGTGCGCTCGCCGCCGTTGTTGTCGCGGGTGAGGGACTCGACCGCGAGCTTCAGCGCCTCCGAGAGGGTCATCCCGTCGCGGTGCCGCTGATCGAGGTAATTGCTGATCTGATCGGCATTGCCACCGACGGCGACCGAACCGTGCTCATCCACGATCGAGCCGTCGTGCGGCAGCCGGTAGATCTGATCGTCCTCGGGCGCCGCGCCGACCTCGGCGACGATCAGCTCCACCTCGTAGGGCTTCTCGGCGGCGCTGGAGAAGATCGAACCCAGCGTCTGTGCGTAGACGTTGGCCAGGCCACGGGCCGTGACGTCGTCCCGGTCGTAGGTGTAACCGCGCAGATCCGCGTAGCGCACACCGCCGATCCGCAGGTTCTCGAATTCGTTGTATTTGCCGACCGCTGCGAAAGCGATCCGGTCGTAGATCTCGCTGACCTTGTGCAGGGCCCGGGACGGGTTCTCGGCAACGAAGACAACGCCATCGGTGTACTGGAGCACCACGACACTGCGGCCGCGCGCGATGCCCTTGCGGGCGTACTCGGCGCGGTCGGCCATGGCCTGCTGAGGAGATACGTAGAACGGCGTCGACACCGGTTATCCGTCCCTTTCTGTCAATGAGGGGTACATGCTGACCGGGGCCTCAGAGGAGGGCGGCCCGGGGGCCGTCCGGCTCCTGGAGGCGCCGGTCGTGGATCGCCCGGACGATCTCGGAGCACTCCGCCTCGGTGAGCTTTCGGAACCCCTCGTCGGTGATGACGGTGACGATCGGATAGATACGGCGTGCAAGATCCGGTCCGCCGGTCGCGGAGTCGTCGTCGGCGGCGTCGTAGAGCGCCTGGACGACGAGCGTGAGGGCCTGGCTCTCCGTCAGATCCTCACGGAAGAGCTTCTTCAGCGCCCCCCGGGCGAAGACCGAACCCGAGCCGGTGGCGGCGAAGCCGCGCTCCTCCGAGCGCCCGCCGGTCACGTCGTAGGAGAAGATCCGGCCCTTCTGGCGGTCCACGTCCCAGCCGGCGAAGAGCGGCACCACGGCCAGGCCCTGCATGGCCATGCCGAGGTTGCCGCGGATCATCGTCGACAGCCGGTTCGCCTTGCCCTCCAGCGAGAGCTGAACCCCTTCGACCTTCTCGAAGTGCTCCAGCTCCAGCTGGAAGAGCTTGACCATCTCCACGGCCAGACCGGCCGTGCCGGCGATGCCCACCGCCGAGTACTCGTCGGCCGGGAAGACCTTCTCGATGTCACGCTGGGCGATGACGTTGCCCATCGTGGCCCGCCGGTCACCGGCCAGCACCACGCCGCCGGGGAACGACGCCGCGACGATCGTCGTGCCGTGCGGGATCTCCACGGCGCCCTGCACCGCGGGGAGCGGCCGGTTGCCCGGGAGCAGCTCCGGGGAGTGCGAGGCCAGGAAATCCATGAACGACGAGGAACCGGGGGTCAGGAAGGCAGCCGGCAGATGCCCGGTGCTACGAGTGTTGGCTTCCACACGTTTCCTTCCACGTATGCAGCGGCCCGCCCCATGACGTCCGCTCGATCCTTGAACCGCCCCAGGGCCGCGTCGGAGCTGGGGCACAGTACGCCACGGACCTTACCGGTCCCATGATCATGATCGACAGGCGTGGGCGGCCGCCTACTCGCCGCCCTTCTGCACGAAGGAGCGCACGAAGTCCTCGGCGTTCTCCTCGAGGACGTCGTCGATCTCGTCCAGCACGGAGTCGACGTCGTCCGACAGCTTCTCCTGCCGCTCCTTGAGGTCCTCCGAGACCTGCGCGTCCTGCGCCTGCTCCTCGACGTCCTCTGTGGATCGCGTGGCCTTCTGCTGACCGCCGCCGGTGTCCTTGGTCGCCATATCCCTCACCCCGCTCGGTTCGACGTACAAGATCGGACGTACTCAGTCGTACTCAGCCCTGCAAGATCAGACCCTACAAGCAGGGTCCGACATCGGCCCTGTACTTGCTACAACGTCCCGGAACCACGGTGATGATTCCCTGAACGCCGTCCTCTCAGACCTGCTCAGCCCCCGGAGAGCACCCGGACCAGCTCCTCCGCGGTGCGGCAGCGGTCCAGGAGCTCCTTGACGTGGTTGCGCGTACCGCGCAGCGGCTCCAGGGTGGGCACCCGCTGCAGGGAGTCACGGCCCGGGAGGTCGAAGATCACCGAGTCCCAGGAGGCCGCGGCCACGTCGTCCGCGTACTGCTCCAGGCAGCGGCCGCGGAAGTAGGCCCGCGTGTCCTCGGGCGGGACCGTGCGGGCGCGCTCCACCTCGGTCTCGTCCAGCAGCCGCTTCATCTTGCCGCGGGCCGCGAGCCGGTTGTACAGGCCCTTGTCCGCCCGGACGTCCGCGTACTGCAGGTCCACCAGGTGCAGGCGGGCCGCGTCCCAGCCCAGGCCGTCGCGGCGGCGGTAGCCCTCCAGGAGCTCCCGCTTGGCCACCCAGTCCAGCTCGCCGGCCAGGCTCATCGGATCGTGCTCCAGCCGGTTCAGCACGTCCTCCCAGCGGCCGAGCACGTCCTTGGTCTGCTCGTCGGCATCCGCCCCGAAGCGGTTCTCGACGTACTTGCGGGCCAGCTCGTAGTACTCCATCTGGAGCTGTACGGCGGTGAGCGTGCGGCCGCTGCGGAGCGTGATGAGGTGCTGCAGGGTGGGGTCGTGGCTGACCTGGTGGAGGGTGCGCACCGGCTGGTCGACGGCGAGGTCGGAGACGATGAAGCCGTCCTCGATCATGGACAGGACCAGGGCGGTCGTGCCCAGCTTGAGGTAGGTGGAGATCTCCGAGAGGTTGGCGTCGCCGATGATCACGTGGAGCCGGCGGTACTTCTCGGCGTCGGCGTGCGGCTCGTCGCGGGTGTTGATGATCGGCCGCTTGAGCGTGGTCTCCAGGCCCACCTCGACCTCGAAGTAGTCCGCGCGCTGGCTGAGCTGGAAGCCGTGCTCGTGACCGTCCTGGCCGATGCCCACGCGGCCGGCGCCGGTGACCACCTGGCGGCAGACGAAGAAGGGCGTCAGGTGGCGCACGATGTCCGAGAAGGGGGTCTCCCGCTTCATCAGGTAGTTCTCGTGGGTGCCGTAGGACGCGCCCTTGTTGTCGGTGTTGTTCTTGTAGAGGTGGATCGGCTGGGCTCCGGGCAGCTGGGCGGCGCGCTCGGCGGCCTCGGCCATGATCCGCTCGCCGGCCTTGTCCCACAGGACGGCGTCCCGGGGATTGGTGATCTCCGGGGAGCTGTACTCGGGGTGGGCGTGGTCGACGTAGAGTCGCGCGCCGTTGGTCAGGATGACGTTGGCGAGGCCGATGTCCTCGTCGGTGAGCTGGCTGGAGTCCGCGGCTTCGCGGGCGAGGTCGAAGCCCCGGGCGTCCCGCAGCGGGTTCTCCTCCTCGAAGTCCCAGCGGGCGCGTCGCGCCCGGTGCATCGCCGCGGCGTAGGCGTTGACGATCTGGGACGAGGTGAGCATGGCATTGGCGTTCGGGTGACCGGGGACGGAGATCCCGTACTCCGTCTCAATGCCCATTACTCGCCGTACGGTCATGCGGCCCTCCTTGCCCGGCGGCGCCCCCTGGTGGGGTCGGCGCTCAAGTACCGCTGCGCATCCGGTCCGTGTCCGGCCCTCGATCCCCCATCGCGCTGTGCGGCGGTATCGAAGAGCCTAGAACGGCTTTGCGGCGGTGGGGAGATCATTACAGTCATTGCTCCGGTTCGTGGCGTACCCGGGCCATGGACGCTCCCCGTGGCGAAATCCTGGCGAGAAACCCGTCGGAAAACGACGCGGGCGGCGGGAAAACACATCCGGCCGCGGTTGTCCCGGGTGTGCCCCCGCCGGGGCGGGGGGCACGGGACATCCGCAGCCGGACGCTGGTGCTAGAGGTACTGGCCGGTATTGGCCACCGTGTCGATCGAGCGGCCGGTGTCGGCGCCCTGCTTCCCGGTGACGAGGGTGCGGATGAAGACGATCCGCTCGCCCTTCTTGCCGGAGATCCGGGCCCAGTCGTCCGGGTTGGTGGTGTTGGGCAGGTCCTCGTTCTCCTTGAACTCGTCGACGCAGGCGGCGAGCAGGTGGGAGACGCGCAGACCCTTCTGGTTGTGGTCGAGGAAGGCCTTGATGGCCATCTTCTTCGCCCGGTCCACGATGTTCTGGATCATGGCGCCGGAGTTGAAGTCCTTGAAGTAGAGGACTTCCTTGTCGCCGTTGGCGTAGGTGACCTCGAGGAAGCGGTTTTCCTCGGACTCGGCGTACATCTGCTCGACGACCGACTGGATCATGCCGGCCACGGCGGCCTTGGGGTCGCCCCCGTGCTCGGTGAGGTCGTCCGCGTGGATGGGCAGGGTCCGGGTCAGGTACTTCGAGAAGATGTCCTTGGCGGCTTCCGCGTCCGGGCGCTCGATCTTGATCTTCACGTCGAGGCGGCCGGGGCGCAGGATCGCCGGGTCGATCATGTCCTCCCGGTTGGAGGCGCCGATCACGATCACGTTCTCCAGGCCCTCGACGCCGTCGATCTCCGAGAGGAGCTGGGGGACGATGGTGTTCTCGACGTCCGAGCTGACCCCGGAGCCGCGGGTGCGGAAGAGGGAGTCCATCTCGTCGAAGAACACGATGACCGGGGTGCCCTCGCTCGCCTTCTCCCGGGCGCGCTGGAAGATCAGCCGGATGTGCCGCTCGGTCTCCCCGACGTACTTGTTGAGGAGCTCGGGGCCCTTGATGTTGAGGAAGAAGCTCTTCCCCGCGGGCTTGCCGGTGACCTCGGCGACCTTCTTGGCAAGGGAGTTGGCGACGGCCTTGGCGATGAGCGTCTTGCCGCAGCCGGGCGGACCGTACAGCAGCACGCCCTTGGGCGGCCGCAGTTCGTGCTCCTTGAAGAGGTCGGGGTAGAGGTAGGGGAGCTCGACCGCGTCGCGGATCAGCTCGATCTGGTTCCCCAGACCGCCGATCTTGGTGTAGTCGATGTCCGGGACCTCTTCGAGGACAAGTTCCTCGACCTCGCTCTTCGGGATGATCTCGTAGACGTAGCCGGATCGGGGTTCGAGGAGCAGGGCGTCCCCGGGGCGGATGGTGGTGTCCAGCAGCGGCTCGGCGAGCCTCACCACCCGCTCCTCGTCGGTGTGCCCGATGACCAGGGCGCGCTCGCCGTCCTCGAGGATCTCCTTGAGGGTGACGATGTCCCCGGCTCGTTCGAACTCCATGGCTTCGACCACGTTGAGCGCTTCGTTGAGCATGACCTCCTGGCCCCGCCGGAGGTCCTCCGCGTCGACGCTGGGGCTGACGTTCACCCGGAGCTTGCGGCCCCCGGTGAAGATGTCGGCCGTGCCGTCGTCGTTGGCCTTGAGGAAGACTCCGAAGCCGGCCGGCGGCTGCGCGAGCCGGTCGACCTCCTCCTTGAGGGCGACGATCTGGTCGCGCGCCTCGCGGAGGGTGTTGGCGAGCCGCTCGTTCTGAGCGGACACTCCGGCCAGGTTGGTCTGGAGCTCGACGATCCGCTCTTCGAGAATCCTCGTGTGACGCGGAGAGTCGGCGAGCTTGCGCCGCAGGACGGCGATCTCCTGCTCGTAATAGGCAACCTGGCTCGCGAGGTCGTCGGACGCTCGTCCCGGCCGGATGCCGCGGTTCATGTCGTCGTCGTGGGCTGCCACGGTCCTCACCTCCTCCAAGGGGAGCTGGACGCTTCCTGACCCTACCTGGGCCGGTGCAGGTTGAAACCCCTAGATCACAAACCCGGTCGGAGTGTGTCCGATCTTCACCCTTGCGCACGTCCCCACAGCAGGGGAATACCCACCCATCAACATCGGAAAGCGGGCGGTTGTATCGTCGAGTCGGTCAACACCCGTCAGGGCTGGCTCCAATTGATTCACGTACGCAGGAAACGGCAGGGCGAGATGACCGTGCAGAACGACGACCGCGCGGAGGCGGCCGGGGTCCCGGCGGCCCCGGGGGCCACGGCGACCGCAGCGGACGGCCCGGGGCCCGCCCCGGAGGCGGACGGCGAGGCCCTGGAGGTCTGGATCGACCAGGACCTGTGCACCGGGGACGGGATCTGCGCCCAGTACGCGCCCGAGGTCTTCGAGCTGGACATCGACGGCCTGGCGTACGTGAAGAGCGCCGACGACGAGCTGCTGCAGGAGCCGGGCGCGACCACGCCCGTGCCGCTGCCCCTGCTCACGGATGTCCGTGACTCGGCCAAGGAATGCCCGGGCGACTGTATTCATGTCCGCCGCATTTCGGACAAGGTGGAGATCTACGGCCCGGACGCCGGGTAACGGATCACACACTCCCTGCTACGGGCATCGGCCGGAGCACGAACTTCCCGTTCTTCCAGTGCCATTCGACGGTCCGGCTCCTGTCCGGGCAGCAACGGGGCACGTCCGGGCCGGAGTAGCCGAGCAGAGTGGCCGAAACGGTGCCCCGGGTGACGGTGAGACCGGTGACGGTCATCTTCTCCCGGGGGTCCACGAGCGTGGCCAGGACGCGGGGCCGCCCGCCCGGCTCGCGGGGCGCGGCGAGGACGTAGACGCCGCTGGGCGGAGTGCCGCCGCCGGCGCGGCAGCGCGCGACGGCCACCGTCTCGGGCCGGCCGTCGCCGTCGAGGTCGCTGGTGACCTGCTGGACGACGTCGGGCCCGCCGCCGGGGCCGCAGCGCAGGGGGAAGCGGGCCGGGAGCGGTGCGGAGGCCTCTGCGGTCGCGGCGGAGGCGGCGGCCGGGGCGGGCGCGGGATCCTCGCGCGGGCCGACGGCCACCGCTGCCGCGACGACGGCGGCCAGGGCCGCGGCGGTGGCCAGCCAGTGGCCGGGCCCGGAGCGGGTGTGCGGCTGCGCGGCGGGCTCAGGGGCGGGACGGGCACTGTCTGCCGGTGGCTGCACGCGCGCTGACTCCTGTGGCGGTGGCTGCGGGGATGCGGAATCGATCAGCATCGTGCCACACCCCCGCGTACCGGGGAACAGCGGGCACGCCGGTGGAGGGCGTGCGAAAAGGCCGGGCGGGTGACGCCGCGGCGGGCCCGGCGGACGGGCCTAACGAAGAGGCGCCGCCCCCGAGTTCCCCGCGGTGCGGGGTCCCGGTGACGGCGCCCGGCGTGCCGTGCACGCGATGACGGGGGTCAGCCCTTGTTGGGGCCCTCGTAGTCGTCGCCGTAGGCGCCCTTGGCGGGGCGGCGGCGGCGCATCGGCGGCTCGACGCCGTCCGCGAGGCGGCGGGCGGTGACGAGGAAGCCGGTGTGGCCGATCATGCGGTGGTCCGGCCGGACGGCGAGTCCCTCGACGTGCCAGTTGCGGATCATCGACTCCCAGGGCTGCGGCTCGGCGAAGCAGCCGATCTCGCGGATGGACTCGACGGTCCGGGCGAGCTGGGTCGTGGTCGCCACGTAGCAGCAGAGGATGCCGCCGGGGACGAGCGCCTTGGAGACGGCCTCCAGGCACTCCCAGGGGGCGAGCATGTCGAGGATGACCCGGTCGACGTCGGTGTCGGACAGGTTGTCCTGCAGGTCGCCGACCGTGAGCTGCCAGGCGGGGTGCGGGCCGCCGAAGTAGCGCTCGACGTTCGCCTGGGCGATCTCGGCGAAGTCCGCGCGGCGCTCGTAGGAGTGCAGCATGCCCTGGTCACCGATGGCGCGCAGCAGGAAGGCGCTGAGCGAGCCGGAGCCCACTCCCGCCTCGACGACGCGCGCGCCGGCGAAGATGTCGGCGAAGGCCAGGATCTGCCCCGCGTCCTTGGGGTAGACCACGGCGGCGCCGCGGGGCATGGACAGGACGTAGTCGGGGAGCAGGGGGCGCAGCGCGAGGTAGGCGACGTTTCCCGTGGTACGGACAACACTGCCTTCGGGGGCACCGATCAGCTCGTCGTGGGGGAAGGCACCCTTGTGGGTGTGGAACTGCTTCCCGGCTTCGAGCGTGAAGGTGTAGTGGCGTCCCTTGGGGTCGGTGAGCTGGACCTGGTCCCCGACCTGGAAGGGCCCGCGACGGCGGGCGGCACCGGTCGGTTCGGACATGTGACCAGCCTACCCGCCATCCGGCGGGGGTACGGACACGGCGGCGCCCGCCGGGGCGCGGCGCGCGGCACCGGCCCGGCGGGGCGTGCGGCCGCGGGCGGTCAGGAGGGCGTACGGGCCATCGCCGCCACGAAGGCCCGCTCGACGTCGGTGGTGGCCAGGACGCCGTAGACCTCCCCCGTGGCCTCCACCACCAGGTACTCCGTGGCGGGCGTGGCGCGCAGGGTGTCGAGGAGCTCCTCGCCGGAGAGGTCGGCGGAGACGCGCATGCCGTCCTTGAGGTCCTGGGCGAGGGAGCTGACCGCGACCCAGGGGCGGCGGTGCTCGGGGACGCCGACGACGGCGGCCTCCCGGACGAGCGCGGTGGGGTTGCCCTGGCCGTCGACGACGACCAGGGCGCGGGCGCCGGCCTCCCCGGCGCGGCGCAGGGCCTCGGACAGGGGCGTGGCGGCCTGCACGGGGACGGCGCGGCGGGTGAGGGCGCGGGCGCTCAGGCCGGGGAGGCGTTCGCGCAGGCGGGCCATGCGGAGGCTGTTGCCGGCGCCGGTCCAGATGATGGCGGCGAGGATGGCCGCGAGCAGGGCGTCGGTGAGGGAGTCGAGGCCGCCGAGGTCGTCGCCGGAGGCGCCGATGCCGCCGGCGCGGGCGAGCAGCGGGAGGCCGACGAGGACGGCGACCGCGAGGGCCCGGCCGATCCAGGCGGCGGCGACCGTGCCGGTCATGGGCTTGCCGCTGATTTTCCAGACGACGGCGCGGAGCATGCGGCCGCCGTCGAGCGGGAGCCCGGGCAGCAGGTTGAAGGCCGCGACGAGGAGGTTGGAGATCATCAGGCCTGCGAGCAGGACGCCGGGGACGGTGCCGGGCTCGACGACGAGCATGCCGAGGTAGAAGAGGCCCGCGAGGACGAGGGAGAGGAGGGGGCCGACGAAGGCGAGGACGAATTCGCGGCCGGGGGTCTCGGTCTCCTTCTCGATCTCGGAGACGCCGCCGAAGAACTGGAGCTGGATGCGCCGTACGGGGAGCTTGAAGCGCAGCGCGGCGACGGTGTGGGCGAGCTCGTGGACGAGGACCGAGGCGTAGAAGGCGACGGCGAAGAAGAGGGAGACCAGGTAGCGCGCGCGGCCCAGCTCGGGCAGGACGCGGTCGAGCTGGCCGCCGAAGACCCAGGTGATGAGGGCGGCGACGAGGAACCAGCTGGGGGCCACGTAGACGGGCACGCCGAAGGGGCGGCCCATGAGGATGCCGCCGCCCCTCTCGCGGGGGCGCTCGGGGCGGTCCCCGGGCTGCTGCCGGTCACCGGCGCCCCCGCCGCCGGACCTGCTCTGCCCGCTGTTGTCCACGGTGTCCCCTCGTCCGATGCGGCCCTCGCAGGCGACCGGCGGTCTCCCGATCATGCTGCGAAGGGGTCTGTGGTCGATGGTATGACGCCGGCTGTCGGTGGCGGGCCTTAGGGTTTTCTGTCATGGGTATGGACAGTGGGGCGCCTGCGGGGCGAGCCGGGGCCGGCGCGGGGCGCGGGCCTGCGGAGACGGACACGGGGGCGGTGCGGCCGAAGGCCCTGTCCCCGTCGCGGGCGGGCGATTTCATGCAGTGCCCGCTGCTGTACCGGTTCCGGGTGATCGACAGGCTGCCGGAGAAGCCGAGCGCGGCGGCCACCCGCGGCACGGTGGTCCACGCGGTGCTGGAGCGGCTCTTCGACGCACCGGCGGCGGAGCGCACGGCGGCGCGGGCCAAGGGGCTGGTGCCGGGCGAGTGGGAGCGGCTGCTGGCCTCCCGCCCCGAGCTCGCGGAGCTCTTCCACGGCGAGGACGGCGCGCACGACCCGCAGCTGCTGGCGAAGTGGCTGGGGGATGCCGAGCGGCTGGTCGAGCGCTGGTTCACCCTCGAGGACCCCACGCGCCTGGAGCCCGCCGAGCGCGAGCTGTACGTGGAGACGGAGCTGGAGTCGGGCCCGCTGCTGCGCGGCTTCATCGACCGGGTGGACGTCGCGCCGACGGGCGACGTGCGCATCGTGGACTACAAGACCGGCAAGGCCCCGGCCCCGCGGTTCCGCTCCGAGGCCCTCTTCCAGATGACGTTCTACGCGCTGGTGCTGTGGAAGCTGCAGGGCAAGGTGCCGCGCCGGCTCCAGCTGGTCTACCTGGGCAGCGGGGACGTCCTCACCTACGACCCGGTGGAGGAGGAGCTGCGGGCGGTCGAGCGCAAGCTGCGGGCCCTGTGGGACGCGATCGTGCTGGCCACGGAGACCGGCGAGTGGCGCCCGCGGCCGACGAAACTGTGCGGCTGGTGCGATCACCAGGCGGTCTGCCCGGAGTTCGGGGGCACTCCCCCGCCGTATCCGCTGCCCGTCGTGGCGCAGCGGGACGGGCGGGTGCCCGCCCAGGGGGCGGCGCAGGGCAGAATGGACCCGGTCTAGCGAAGGAGTTCCTGTGGCGATCCGCGTCCTACTGGTCGACGACCAGCCGCTGCTGCGCACCGGCTTCCGGATGATTCTCGAAGCGGAACAGGACCTCGCGGTGGTGGGCGAGGCGGGGGACGGTCTGCAGGCGCTGGACCAGGTGCGCGCGCTGCAGCCGGACGTGGTCCTGATGGACATCCGGATGCCCCGGATGGACGGCGTCGAGGCGACGCGCCAGATCACCGGCCCGGACCGCAACGGCCCGGCGAAGGTCCTGGTGCTGACCACCTTCGACCTCGACGAGTACGTGGTGGAGGCGCTGCGCGCGGGCGCGAGCGGCTTCCTGCTCAAGGACGCGCCGGCCAATGAGCTGGTCCAGGCGATCCGGGTGGTGGCGGGCGGCGAGGCGATGCTCGCGCCGAGCATCACCCGGCGGCTGCTGGACAAGTACGCGGGTCACCTGCCGTCGGGCGAGGAGCCCCTGCCGGACACGCTGAACACGCTGACCGACCGCGAGGTCGAGGTGCTGAAGCTGGTGGCGCGCGGCCTGTCGAACGCGGAGATCGCGGCGGACCTGTTCGTCAGCGAGACCACGGTGAAGACGCACGTGGGGCACGTCCTGACCAAGCTGGGCCTGCGCGACCGCGTCCAGGCCGCGGTGTACGCGTACGAGAGCGGCCTGGTCCGCCCGGGCGCCCAGTAGCCACCGCGCACGTCATACGGCAAGTGCCCTCCTCCGGAGCTCCGGAGGAGGGCACTGTGCTGTGGGGCTTCCCGGGGTCAGCCCTTCGAGGCCTTGCTGATCTCCCAGAAGCGGAAGACGGTGGAGGCGTCGAGGGACCACTGGAGGCCGGAGACCCGCTCGTTGGTCACGGCGTACTGCTTGCCCTGCCACAGCGGGAGGATCGGCACGTCCTGGGCGACGGTGTTCTGCACCTTGGCGTAGTCGCCGACGGTGGAGGGCCGGCTGCCGTTGGCCGCGGTGGCCAGGATGCGGCTGGTGATCTCCTTGGACTCGTAGTTGTTGAAGAGCACGTTGTCCTCGCCGAAGAACGGCGCGGTGAAGTTGTCGGGGTCCGGGTAGTCAGGCACCCAGCCCTTGACGTAGACGCCGTACCGGCCGGCGGCCACACCCTCCTCGTACTCCTTCAGCGGGACGGACTTCACGTCCGCCTCGAAGAGGCCGCTCTTGTTGAGCTGCTGCGCGATCGCCTGGAACTCCGGGACGGTGCCCGGGCCGTAACGGATCGGCGTGGCGTACAGCGTGAGCTTGACCTTGTCCTTGATGCCCGCGGAGTTCAGGGCGGCGGCGGCCTTGTCGGGCTGCGGCCGGTCACCGTAGGTGTCGTAGAACGGGGTCTTGTGGCCGGTGATGCCGCTCGGGACGATCGAGTACAGCGGCTCGGCGGTGCGCTTGTAGACGTCGCGGACCAGGGCGCTGCGGTCGACCAGGTAGGCGATGGCCTTGCGCACGCCGACCTTGCCGACCACCGGGTCCTTGGTGTTGAACACCAGGTGCTGGACCTCGGCGCTGGTGCCCTCGACCACCTTGAGGTTGTGCTTGCCGGCGGACGCGTCGATGTCGGCGATGTCCTTCATGGCCAGACCACGGTAGGCGAGGTCGATGTCGCCCTTCTGGACGGCATCCTTGAGCGCGACCTGCTCGCCGTGGAAGAACTTCAGCGTCACGCCGCGGTTCTGGACGACCGCACCGCCCTTGTAGTTCTTGTTGACCGAGAACTTGGCCTGCTTCTCGTCGTACGAGTCCAGCTTGTAGACGCCGGAGCCGACCGCCTTGCCGTCGGTGCGGAGCTTGTCCAGGGGGTATTCCTGGTGGTCCACGATCGAGCCGGCACCCGAGGCGATCTTCTGCGGGAAGGTGGCGTCGGAGCGCTTGAGCTCGAAGACGACGTTCATCTTGTCCGGCGTCTTGATGTTCTTGATCGAGGACAGCAGGGACTTGGCGGGACCCTTGTCGTCGTTGATCTTCAGGGTGCGGTTGAAGGAGTGGGCGACGTCCTCGGAGGTGAGGTCGTGGCCGTTGCTGAACTTCAGCCCCTCCTTGAGGGTGCACTGGTAGACGGTGCTGCTCTCGTCCTTGAAGCTGCACTTGTCCGCGGCGTCCGGCTGAGGGATGGTGCTCCCCTTGGGGAAGCTCATCAGCGACTGGAAGACGTTGTTGAACAGCACCCAGGAGCCCGGGTCGTAACCGGATGCCGGGTCGGTGGACACGACCTCGTCGGACATCCCCATGACCACCGACTCACCGGTGCCGCCGGCGTTGCCGTCTTCCGAACCGCACCCGGTGAGCAGGGCGGCGGCGAGCCCCGCACCGAGCGGGGCGGCAAGCCACTGGTCACGTTTCCTCACGTGCACGTTCCTCACAGTTTCCTTGTTCGTCTCTGAACAAATCGTGAACAGGTCGTCGGCAGAACCGGTCTGACGGCTGGGTGCCTCACACGCCGCGGGCCAGTTCCCACGGCTGCATTTCGGAGGCGGAGTTGAGCGCCCACTCGGCACCGGTGACGTTCTCCCGGACCGCCACGTACTGCTTGCCCTGCCACAGCGGCAGCACCGGCACCTCCTCGGCGACGATGTCCTGCGCCTGCTGGAAGTACTTCGCGGCGGCCTCGCGCTGCGAGGCCTCGCGGGACTCGGGGATCAGCTCGTTGCTGATCTTGCTGTTGCGGTACGGCGAGCGGAGGAAGTTGTCCCTGCCGATGAAGGGGGCGACGAAGTTGTCGGGGTCCGGGAAGTCGGGGAACCAGCCCATGCCGTAGGCGGCGTACTTGCCGGCCGCGGCCTCGGGGCGGAACTCCGACCACTTCACGCCCTGGAGCTTGACGTTGAACAGCCCGCTGCCGTTCAGCTGCTTCTGCAGGGCCTTGAAGGACTTCTCGGTCGTCTCACCGTAGTGGTCGGTGGTGTAGGTGAGGGTCAGCGGCACCGGGGTGCTCACATTGCCGGCGCGCAGGATGTTGCGGGCCTTCTCGGCGCTGGGGTCACCGTACTTGTTGGAGAACGAGTTCTGGTGCCCGGTGATGCCCATGGGCACGAGCGAGTACAGCGGGTCGTTCGTGCGGCCGTAGGAGTCGCGGGCCAGCGCCGCGCGGTCGACGACCTGGGCCACGGCCTGGCGGACCGCCTTGTTCTTCACCGCCGGGTCGTCGGTGTTGAAGGCGAGGTAGCTGATCTCCTGGCCGGGGGCCTCGAGCAGGCGCACGTCCTTGCCGGCCTCCGTGCGCAGGCGGTTGACCTGCTCGGGCGACAGGGTGCGGTTCATGATGTCGATGTCGCCGGCCTTGAGGGCCTTCTCCATCGCCGTGGCGTCGTCGTAGAAGCGCATCTCGACCTTGTCGTTCTGCAGCTGGACGGCGCCCTGGTAGTTCTTGTTCTTGTTGAGCACGGCCTTGACGACGCGGCCGTCCTTCTCCTCGGTCTGCAGCGTGTACGGACCGGAGCCGACGACCTTGAAGCCGTTGTCGAGCTTGTCCTTGTCGTAGGACTCGGCGTCGACGATGGCGGCGGCCGGGGTCGCGATCTTCTGCGGGAACGTCGCGTCGGGCGACTTCAGCTGGAAGACGACCTCGAGCTCGCTCGGCGTCTCCACCCGGTCGATGTTGCTGAGCAGCGAGACCGGGCCGTTCTCGAAGTTGATGGCGCGGGCGCGGTCGATGGAGAACTTGACGTCCTCGGCGGTGAGCGCGTGGCCGTTGGAGAACTTCAGGCCGCTGCGCAGGGTGCAGCGGAACTGCTCGCTCTTGCGGTCGCCGAAGGTGCACTTGGAGGCGGCGTCGGCGACCGGGGCGGTCCCGGAGCGGGGCAGCCGCAGGAGTGTCTGGAAAGTGCTGTGGAGAACGTTCCACGCGCCGATGTCGTACGCGGCGGCCGGATCGAAGGGCGCCGGGGCGTCCGTGGTCTCCTCGAACCGGTCGGTGGTGCCGATGACGATGGCGCCGTTGCCCTTGCCGGCTCCGTCGCTCCCGCCGCAGGCGACGAGCACGGGGGCCAGCAGGGCTGCCACGGTGGGCAGCACCAACGTCTTGCGGTTCATTGTGTGGGGTTCTCCCTGTGGTGCGTTCGGTTCCCGGGACCCTACCGGCGACCGGTGCGCGGGCCTACGGGCAAGCCGTGAAGTTCTCGCGAAAAGATTAGTGCCGGGCGCCACTGCCGCCGGAACACGGAGAAGTTGACGCGATATCACGCGGCGATAACAAGGGAGGTGATTCGCGATATCCGGACGCCGGAACGATCCACGCACACGATCATCAATCCGGACACAAGGGTGCGCTTCAACCCCTGCGGGGGCGTCACCGGGTGACCGTTCCCGCACGCACCGCCGTCGGATGCGGTGACGAAGGTCACTCGGACGACTTCCCGGCGGGCTGTGGGAATTAGGTCAGTGCATTCGTCACGGAAAACACTCGTTCCGGCGCCCAGAGTTCCTTGAACTTTCCCCGGGGCACGCTCAGTGCACGGGAGAGTGCATTCCCGTGATCAGTCCCCGGAGAAAACCGAGATCCACTTCCTCCAGGGAGCCCACGACGGTCCGCCCGGCGGCGGGCGGGATCGGGGCCACCGACGGCACCGCCACCACCCGGCAGCCGGCCGCCTCGCCCGCCGTCACCCCGGTCAGGGTGTCCTCCACGACCGCGCAGCGGCCCGGCTCCGCCCCCAGCCGGGCGGCCGCCAGCAGATACGGGTCGGGGTGCGGCTTGGTGCGCTCCAGCTCGTCGCCCGCGACGGTCAGGGTGAAGTTCTCCGGGCCCAGCGACAGCAGCACGCGGTCGATGATCTCCCGGTGCGAGGCCGAGACCAGGGCGGTGGGGATCTTGTGCGCGGCGAGCTCGGCGAGGAGTCTGCGGGCGCCCGGCATCAGCGGCACGCCGCGCCCGATCATCTCCGAGAAGCGCTTGTTCAGCAGGACGGACAGCTCCGTCACGGCGATCTTCGCGCCGGTGGCCCGGATGAGGAAGGAGGCGCTGCGCGTCATGGGGCCGCCGACGACGACCTCGCGCCACTCCTCCAGCAGCTGGTGGCCCAGCTCGGCGAAGACGGCGACCTCCACTTCCCACCAGAAGCCCTCGGTGTCGACGAGGGTGCCGTCCATGTCGAGCAGGACCGCCTGCAGGGCGGAACCTGCGGCCGCGCGGGGCGGGGCAGCGGGAATGCTGCTGGTCATCCGGGGCACACCTCCTGGGGGGACGAGAAGGCCGGCTCGCGCGGCCCCTCGCGGGGTGTGCGAACCGGCCTTCACCGGACCGACAAGTGTACGGCGGACGGTTGCGGACGTCTCTTCAATATCGGGGATTCGTCACATCGAGGGCCCCGCCCCGGGCCCCGTCACCGCCGCCGGCCGCTGCCTCAGGCCTCGTCCTCGGGCCCCTCGGGCTCCTCCTCGGGCGCCGCCGCCTCGTCCTTGGGCTGGCGCTGCGGGCGCGTGCGCCCGCTGGTGGTGTCGCGCAGATACGAGCCGTCGCCCTGCTGCGGGTCCCGGCGGCGCAGGTAGCGCTCGAACTCGCGGGCGATGGCCTCGCCCGAGGCCTCCGGCAGGTCCGCCGTGTCGCGCGCCTCCTCCAGGGACTGCACGTACTCGGCGACCTCGCTGTCCTCCGCGGCCAGCTGGTCGACGCCCAGCTGCCAGGCCCGCGCGTCCTCCGGCAGCTCGCCGAGCGGGATGCGCAGGTCGATCAGGTCCTCCAGGCGGTTCAGCAGCGCCAGGGTGGCCTTCGGGTTGGGCGGCTGGGAGACGTAGTGCGGGACGGCCGCCCACAGGCTCACCGCCGGGACGCCGGCGTGGGTGCAGGCCTCCTGGAGGATGCCGACGATCCCGGTCGGGCCCTCGTAGCGGGACTCCTCCAGATCCATGGTCCGTGCGAGGTCCGGATCGGAGGTGACGCCGCTGACCGGAACGGGACGGGTGTGCGGGGTGTCCCCGAGCAGCGAGCCCAGGACGACCACCAGCTCCACGCCGAGCTCGTGGGCGAAGCCCAGGATCTCGTTGCAGAACGAGCGCCAGCGCATGCTGGGCTCGATGCCGCGCACCAGGACGAGGTCGCGCGGGGCGCCCTTGCCCTCTCCGCCGCCGGTGCGCACCACGGACAGCCTGGTCGTCGGCCACGTGATCTTGCGGACGCCGCCGTCGAGCCAGACCGTGGGGCGGTTGACCTGGAAGTCGTAGTAGTCCTCGGCGTCGAGCGCGCCGAAGACCTCGCCCTTCCACTCCCGGTCCAGGTGCGCGACCGCGCTGGAGGCGGCGTCCCCCGCGTCGTTCCAGCCCTCGAAGGCACAGATCATGACCGGGTCGATCAGCTCGGGTACCCCCTCAAGCTCGATCACCCAGCGCCTCCTTCTCTGCAATCTGTTCTGCAGTGTTTTTATTGCTGCTCTGTTGTGCGACCACAAGACTACGGCTTCCCCGCTGCCCGGTCGCAGCCCCTGTACGGGCTCTTCCTCAGCCCCTTGCTCCCCAGCCGGTCCGGTAGGCGCGCCAGTCGTCCTCGGTGGCCGCGAAGTCGACGTAGAGCGCGAGCCCGAAGCGCTTGCGGTCCCGGTCCTCGCGGGTCAGGCCGAGCCGCGCGCCGCGCACGGCCGCCGCGGCCGTCTCGGCGTGACCGTGGTGACCCATGTCGTCGGTGTGGTAGAAGGGCAGGCCCATGAGCAGGTCGGTGCCGGCGGGCGTGACCTGCAGGGCGAGTTCCGTCTGGCGCGCGACGTAGCCGCCGTAGAGGCTCTCGATCGGCAGCGCGGTGTCGTAGGACATCATCGCGATCTGGTCGGTGCGGCGCGCGACCTGGCCGAAATAGCGCTGGGTCCACCACTTGGGGCTGCCAACGAAGTGCGCCGCGGCGTGCATCGCGGGCACCGGGTCGATCTGCTGGGCCGCGATCGACAGCACTCCCCCGGCGGACCGCACGGCCGGGTGCAGGGCGTCCAGCAGGGTGAGGAAGTCGCGGTCGCCGGTGCGCACGGGCTCGACGTCGAGGTGGACGCCCTCGAAGCCGGCCCGCATGACCTGCCGGGCGCTCTCGACGACGGCGGCCCGCGCGGTCGCCGAGTCCAGGCGCAGGCCGTTGCTGCCCTCGCCCGGGCGCACGAGCTTGTCGCCGAGCCACGCCTGGACGCGGATGCCGGGCAGTTCGCGGTGCAGGGAGTCGATCAGCTTGCGCGAGTTCGCGTACGCGGTGGCGGGCAGGGTGCCGTCGTGCTCCAGCGGGCCCGCGTGGACGTACAGGTCGCGCATGCCCGTGCCGTCGAGCCGGCGCTTGAGCGCGGCGAGGTCCGCCGGGCCGCGCCGTCCGTCGAGCCAGGCGTGGCCCAGCCACACGGCGTCCCGGCCGCGGGTGACGGCGTCCTCCGCGGGCGATCCGGCGTAGGACGCCCGCAGGGCGCTGCCCGCGGCGACGACGGGCACCAGCACCACCAGGGCCAGGGCGAGCGCCACGCGTACCACCGTCTTCCGGCCGGGACGCCACGCGCGCACCCTGGCCGCCAGGGACCGGCCGGCCCGATTCTTCATCTCGTCCCCCTCGTTTTCTGTAGGGACGAGAAAAACAGCAGGTCAGTTGCGGTGTGGCCGAAAAGGAACGCCTCGGGGGAAGGACGCTTGGCGTCCTTCCCCCGAGGCTGCGGCGCTACGGGCGGGTCAGCCCTTGTCGGCCAGCATGTCCTTCACGCGGGCGCGGACGTTCTCGTCGTCCAGGCCGCGGATGGTCAGGGTCGTGCGGCGACGCAGGACGTCGTCGACGGTCTCGGCCCACTCGTGGTCGCGGGCGTAGACGACCTGGGCCCAGATCTCCGGGCCGTCGGGGTGGATGCGCTCGCCGAGCTCGGGGTTCTCGTTGGCCAGGCGCGCGATGTCGAAGGACAGCGAGCCGTAGTGCGAGGCGAGGTGGCGGGCGGTCAGCGGGTCCATGCGGGCGCCGGGCTCGCGGTCGACGAGCAGGCGGTGGGCGACCGCGTTGGGGTTCGCGACACCGGGCAGCGGGGTGCGGCGGACCAGGCTGGAGATGGGCTCCATGTCCTCGGTCAGCGGGCTGCCGGGCACCTGGGCGAGCTTCTTCATGACCGTACGGCCGATGTGGCGGTAGGTGGTCCACTTGCCGCCGGCGACGGACAGCATGCCGCCCTTGCCCTCGGAGACGACCGTCTCGCGCTTGGCCTGGGAGACGTCGCCCGGGCCGCCGGGCAGCACGCGCAGACCGGCGAAGGCGTACGTCATCAGGTCGCGGTCGAGGTCCGCGTCCTGGATGGAGAACGCCGCCTCGTCGAGGATCTGCTGGATGTCCTCCTCCGTGGCGCGCACGTCCGCCGGGTCACCCTCGTACTGGGTGTCGGTGGTGCCCAGCAGCAGCTGGTCCTCCCACGGCAGGGCGAAGGTGATGCGGTACTTGTCGATCGGGGTGGCCATGGCGGCCTTCCACGGCGACTTGCGCTTCATCACGATGTGCGCGCCCTTGGAGAGGCGGATCGACGGCGCGGCGCCCTTGTCTTCCAGCTTCCGCAGGTGGTCCACCCACGGGCCGGTGGCGTTGAGGACGACGCGCGCGTCGATGCCGAACTCCGAACCGTCCAGGCGGTCCTTGAGCTCCGCGCCGGTGACCTTGCCGTGCGTGAAGCGCAGGCCGGTCACCTCGGCGTGGTTGAGGACGACGGCACCGGACTCGACCGCCGCGCGGACCGTCATGACGGCCACGCGGGAGTCGTTCATCTGGTGGTCGTAGTAGACCGCGACGGCCTTCAGGTTGTCCGTGCGCAGACCGGGGTTGTCGGCCTTGGCCTTGGCCGGGGAGATCACCTTGCCGACGCCGTCGCCGAAGGCGGACAGCGCCGAGTAGGCGAAGACACCGGCGCCGAGCTTGGCCGCGCCGACCGGGCCGCCCTTGTACACGGGCAGGTAGAAGGTGAGCGGGTTGACCAGGTGCGGGGCCACGTCCTTGGCCAGCACCCGGCGCTCGTGGTGGTTCTCCGCGACCAGCTTGACCGCGCCGGTCTGCAGGTAGCGCAGACCGCCGTGGACCAGCTTGGAGGAGGCGGAGGAGGTGGCGCCGGCGAAGTCGCCGGCGTCCACCATCGCGACCCGCAGACCGGACTGCGCGGCGTGCCAGGCCACCGAAGTGCCCAGGATGCCGCCACCGATCACCAGGAGGTCGTACGTCGCCTTGGACAGCCGTTCCCGGGTCTCGGCGCGGCCCGGGTTGGCGCCGGCAGCCGGGTGCGTTCCCAGGGTCGGAACGCTCTGCGGGGTTGTCATGATTACTCCTCGTCCTCGATCCAGCCCATGGTCCGCTCGACGGCCTTGAGCCAGTTCTTGTACTCGCGGTCACGCGTGTCCGCGTCCATGCGGGGGGTCCACTCGGCGGCCCGGCGCCAGTTGGCGCGCAGCGCGTCGGTGTCCGGCCAGAAGCCGACGGCGAGGCCGGCGGCGTAGGCAGCGCCGAGGCAGGTCGTCTCGGCGACCATCGGGCGCACGACCGGTGCGTCCAGGAAGTCCGAGAGGGTCTGCATCAGCAAGTTGTTGGAGGTCATGCCGCCGTCGACCTTGAGTGCGGTCAGCTCGACGCCCGAGTCCTTGGTCATGGCGTCGGTGATCTCGCGGGTCTGCCAGGCGGTGGCCTCGAGCACGGCGCGGGCGATGTGCGCCTTGGTCACGTAGCGGGTCAGGCCCGCGATGACACCGCGCGCGTCGGAGCGCCAGTAGGGGGCGAACAGGCCGGAGAAGGCCGGCACGAAGTAGGCGCCGCCGTTGTCCTCGACGGAGCTGGCGAGCGTCTCGATCTCGGCCGCGCTCTTGATCAGGCCCATCTGGTCGCGCATCCACTGCACGAGGGAGCCGGTGACGGCGATGGAGCCCTCGAGGGCGTAGACGGGCTTCTGGTCGCCGATGCGGTAGCCGACGGTGGTCAGCAGGCCGTTGTAGGAGTTGACGGGCTCGTCGCCGGTGTTCATCAGCATGAACGTGCCGGTGCCGTAGGTCGACTTGGCCTCGCCCTCGGAGAAGCAGGTCTGGCCGAAGAGGGCCGCCTGCTGGTCGCCGAGCGCGGAGGCGACGGGCACACCGGCGAGGGCGCCGCCCTTGGCCGTGCCGTAGACCTCGGCGGAGGAGCGGATCTCCGGCAGCACGGCGGCCGGGATCTCCATCGACTCCAGGATGCGCTCGTCCCAGTCGAGGCTGCGGAGGTTCATCAGCATCGTGCGGGAGGCGTTGGTGACGTCGGTGACGTGGACGCCGCCGTCGGTGCCACCGGTGAGGTTCCAGATGACCCAGGAGTCCATGGTGCCGAAGAGGATGTCGCCGGCCTCGGCGCGCTCGCGCAGGCCCTCGACGTTGTCCAGCAGCCAGCGGACCTTCGGACCGGAGAAGTACGAGGCCAGCGGCAGGCCCGTCTCACGGCGGAAGCGGTCCTGGCCGACGTTGCGGCCGAGCTCCTTGCACAGGGCGTCGGTGCGGGTGTCCTGCCAGACGATGGCGTTGTAGACCGGCTCGCCCGTGTTCTTGTCCCACAGCAGCGTGGTCTCGCGCTGGTTGGTGATACCGATGGCCTTGACGTCGGCGGCGGTGATGCCCGCCTTCTCGACGGCGCCGGCGACGACTTCCTGGACGTTGGTCCAGATCTCCGTGGCGTCGTGCTCGACCCAGCCCGGCTTCGGGAAGATCTGCTCGTGCTCCTTCTGGTCGACGGAGACGATGCGTCCGTCGCGGTCGAAGACGATGCAGCGGGAGGAGGTGGTGCCCTGGTCGATCGCCGCGATGAACGGGCCCTGGCTGTGCGCGTCGGTCATGGTGTCTCTAACTCCTGAGGTCTGAAGGTCTCGGCGGGGGATCAGAACGCGATCTTGTGGATGCCTGCGGCCAGGGCGGCGCCGATGAGCGGGCCGACCACCGGGACCCAGGCGTAGCCCCAGTCGGAGCCGCCCTTGTTGGGCAGCGGCAGCAGGGCGTGCACGATGCGCGGGCCCAGGTCGCGGGCGGGGTTGATGGCGTAACCGGTCGGGCCGCCGAGCGAGAGGCCGATGCCGACGACGACGAGGGCGACCATCAGGGTGCCCGTACCGCTCGTGGCCAGGCCCTTGGTCAGACCCATGGTGAGGATGAAGAGCACCAGCGCGGCCGTGCCGATGATCTCGGTGACGAGGTTCTGCACCGCGTTGCGGATCTCGGGACCGGTGGAGAAGATGCCGAGCACCGGGCCGGCCTGGGGCGTCGCGGTCTGGTCGACCATGCCCTCGGCGGGGTTGAGGCTCGCGACGAGCTCCGGGTCCGTCAGGTGGGCCTTGAACTGGCCGTAGTAGGCGAACCAGACCAGCGTCGCACCGATCATCGCGCCGAGCATCTGGGAGCCGACGTAGAGCGGAACGTCCTTCCACTCGACCGCGCCGTCGATGGCGAGGCCGAGGGTGACGGCCGGGTTGAGGTGCGCGCCGGACTTGGTGCCGATGTACGCACCGGCCAGCACGGCGAAGCCCCAGCCGAACGTGATGGCGAGCCAGCCCGCGTTCTGCGCCTTCGAACGCTTCAGGGTGACGGCGGCGCACACGCCGCCGCCGAGCAGGATCAACACTGCGGTACCGATGAGCTCACCGGTGAAGATGTCGGAGCTGGACACCCGCGACTCCTTTGTCCTTCGTCCAGGGGAAGGCGAACCCCGGGTCCCTCCGGTGGTCCGCAGCTCTCCGATGGAGAGCTTCGATCGGCCCGCGGCAGTGTCCACCATAGCGAATATTGTCGTTAGGTGTTCGACAATGCCGACCGATGAACGGCAGTTTTCTGCACGGTTAAGGGCCCGTCAAGAGCCCTGTGACCGAAAACTCTCTGCCGGAGTGGCTGAAAACCGCCGTTGCGGACACTCGGGGTTACCGACTAGTAGTACCCGGTAGTCGCCACCGGGCACACCAAAGGGCCGGACGTCAGAAGCGGCCCGCACCCAGGTCGCGGGAGACGGCGCGCGCACAGTCCCGGACGGCGGCGACCAGCTGCGCCCGCAGCTCCCCGTCCTCGCAGACCCGCTCCACCGCACCGGTGATCCCGACGGCGCCCACCGGCATCCGGTGCCGGTCGTGGATGGGGGCGGCGACGGAGGCCACCCCCTCCCAGGTCTCCTCGACGTCCGCGGCCCAGCCGCGGGCCCGGGTCAGGTCCAGCACGCCCTCCAGGTCGGGCAGGGCGGTGACGGTCTGCACGGTGAACGCCTCGCGCTCGGCCTCCAGCAGCTGGCTGTGCGCCACGGGGTCGTAGGCGCACAGCACCTTCCCCAGGGCCGTGCTGTGCAGCGGCTGCATCGCGCCGACCTCCAGCACTTGACGGCTGTCGTCCGGCCGGAAGACGTGGTGGACGATCAGCACGCCCTGCTGGTGCAGGACGCCCAGGTAGACGCTCTCCCCGCTGGAGCGGGCCAGGTCGTCCGCCCACAGCAGGGCGCGGGCGCGCAGCTCGTGCACGTCCAGATAGCTGTTGCCCAGCCGCAGCAGCTCGGCGCCGAGCTGGTAGCGCCCCGACGCGGGGTCCTGCTCGACGAAGCCCTCCTGCTGCAGGGTGCGCAGAATGCCGTGTGCCGTGCCCTTGGCCAGCCCGAGTGCGGAGGCCACATCGGACAGACCCAGCCGTCGTTCGCCCCCCGCGAGCAGCCGTAGCATCGCTGCCGCCCGTTCGAGCGACTGGATGGTCCGTGCCATCGCTCAACCTCCTCCGAAATGCCCGTTCGGCATTGCTGAACACTATCGGCCGATGCCGACCGGGAGATAGCTGACCGGCGGCGGAACCATGATCGCCGAGAGGGTCCGGCCGCTGCGCCCGGCCCCGTCGACCGCGTATCCATCGCGTATCCGAGGTGTGGGACACCCGCCCGAATTCCGCTTCCGGCAGTTACGCTGACGGCGTGCGTCTTCTTCCGGAGGACGCAAAGCCGACAGCCGTCGCAACCCCGGGAGCACTTCCATGGCCTCGTTCACGCCATCGACCGCAAGCACCGCCCGAGCCTCCGAACTGCGGGAGGCGCTCGCCTCCCGGGTCGTGGTGGCCGACGGAGCCATGGGCACGATGCTTCAGGCGCAGGACCCCAGCATGGAGGACTTCGAGCAGCTGGAGGGCTGCAACGAGGTCCTGAACGTGACCCGCCCCGACATCGTCCGCTCCGTCCACGAGGCCTACTTCTCCGTCGGCGTGGACTGCGTGGAGACCAACACCTTCGGCGCGAACCTGGCGGCGCTGGGCGAGTACGACATCCCCGAGCGGATCTTCGAACTCTCCGAGGCGGGCGCCCGCGTCGCCCGCGAGACCGCCGACGACTTCACCGCCCGCGACGGCCGCACGCGCTGGGTCCTGGGCTCGGTCGGCCCGGGCACGAAGCTGCCGACGCTCGGCCACGCCCCCTACACCGCCCTGCGCGACGCCTACCAGCAGAACGTCGAGGGCCTGGTGGCCGGCGGCGCCGACGCGGTCCTGGTGGAGACGACGCAGGACCTGCTGCAGACGAAGGCGTCGGTGATCGGAGCCCGCCGCGCCCTGGAAGCCCTGGGCGCCGACCTGCCCCTGCTGGTGCAGGTCACGGTGGAGACCACCGGCACGATGCTCCTCGGCTCGGAGATCGGGGCCGCCCTGACGGCGCTGGAGCCGCTGGGCATCGACATGATCGGCCTGAACTGCGCGACCGGTCCGG
>NZ_JBHSKJ010000028.1:0-91444 GCF_042657885.1 Streptomyces aureoversilis | reverse complement strand
GGGCGTCGCCTTCCCGTACTTCTGCAGCAGGCGCCGGTCCAGCGATCCGGCGTTCACGCCGATACGGATCGGGGTGCCCGCGTCGGAGGCCGCCTTGGCGATCTCCTTCACCTTGTCGTCGAACTGCCGGATGTTCCCCGGGTTCACACGGACCGCCGCACACCCCGCGTCGATCGCCGCGAAGACGTACTTCGGCTGGAAGTGGATGTCCGCGATGACGGGGATCTGCGACTTCTTCGCGATGACCGGAAGCGCGTCCGCGTCGTCCTGGGACGGGCACGCCACACGCACGATCTGGCAGCCCGACGCCGTCAGCTCCGCGATCTGCTGGAGCGTGGCACCGACGTCGGCCGTGACCGTCGTGGTCATCGACTGCACCGAAACGGGCGCGTCACCGCCCACGGCGACCGACCCGACCTGGATGCGCCGCGAGGGGCGGCGCACCGCGAGCGGCCGGGCCGGCACGCCGGGGAGCCCGAGGGACACGGGTCCCGCGGAGGCCACGGCCGTCAGCTCCGGTTCCCGGCGACGCTCTCGCGGGCCGCGCGGATCGACTCCTTCAGCGACCCCATGGTGGCGAGGACGGCGGTCGGCTCGTATCCGCAGTGGGCCATGCAGTTGTCGCAGCGCGGGTCCTTGCCGCGGCCGTACTTGTCCCAGTCGGTCTCCTCGATCAGCTCGCGGTACGTCGGGACGTAGCCGTCGCTCATCAGATAGCAGGGGCGCTGCCACCCGAAGAGGGAGTAGTTGGGGATCGCCCAGGCGGTGCAGGAGAAGTCGACCTTGCCCTCCAGGAAATCCAGGAACAAGGGGCTGTGATTGAGCCGCCAGCGCGCCCGGTTCCCCCCGGAGAAGGCCTTCTTGAAGAGCTCCCGGGTCTGCTCGACCCCCAGGAAGTGGTCCTGGTCGGGAGCCTTCTCATAGGCGTAGGCGGGCGAGATCATCATCTCGTCGACCTTCAGCTCGTCATTGAGGAAGTTGAGCACCTCGACGATGGTCTGCGGGGTGTCGGTGTTGAAGAAGGTCGAGTTCGTGGTGACCCGGAAGCCGCGCCGCTTGGCCTCCTTGATGGCCTCCACCGCCTCGTCGAAGACGCCCTCCTTCGCAACGGACTCGTCGTGCCGCTCGCGCAGCCCGTCGATGTGCACCGCGAACGCGAAGTAGGGGGACGGGGTGAACTTGTCCATCTTCTTGCGCAGGAGCATGGCGTTGGTGCAAAGGAAGACGTACTTCCGCTTCGCCACCAGCTGACGCACGATCTCGTGGATCTGCGGATGCATCAGGGGTTCGCCGCCCGCGATGGAGACCATCGGCGCCCCGGACTCCAGCACGGCGCCGACGGCCTGTGCGACCGGCATGCGCTGCTTGAGCACCCCGGCGGGGTGCTGGATCTTCCCGCACCCCTCGCACTTGAGATTGCAGGCGAAAAGCGGTTCCAGCTCGACGATCAGCGGGAACTTCTCGCGCTTCCTGAGCTTCTGTTCAAAAAGGTACGTTCCCACCCGGATGGACTGGCGGAGTGGCATGGCCATCTGGCTCACCTCCTGGGGAGCAGTAAAGAACGGTGCCATTCGATAAAAGCCGGGAGGACGGTGCGCAGAACCCGGAAAGCCGATATTCCACCGCGCAACGTCCCGATTCGGACGAGTTCATGCTCTGGAGCGTCCACGACCACCCGGACGGCCGCAACCGGGCGCGGCCCCGCACGCACGGCGCTTCGGAGTGTGGCCGCGGACTCCATGTCCACGGCGAGCGCGCCCGCGGCATGCAGGGCGGCCCGCTCCGCGCCGCGCACGACGTGGTCCGAGCCGACGAGGGGCCCGGTGTGGATGACGCGCCGGGGCACGGCACGGGCGAGCTCCTTGGCGAGCAGCTCGACGCCCGAGCACTCGGTGCTGCCCGTGCGGTCCCGGGTCTCGTCGGCGACGACCAGGTCGCCGGGGTGCATCCCCGGGGCCAGGCCGGCGCAGAAGCCCGTGGCCACGACGGCGGCCTCGCGCATCGCGGGGTCGCGCAGGGCCTGGGTGACGGCATGGTCCGCGGCTTGCGGTCCCATGCCGGTCCGCAGAACGGTCACGGGCCCGGCCGCCCCGCCCGGGCCGCCCCCGCGCAGGGCGAGGCGCTCGATGCCGAGCGCACAGGCGACCAGCAGCGGTGCGGGGCCGGGACTGCCCGTGCCGTTCGTCATCACGCCTCCAGGCGGTCGGGGGTGAACAGCTCCCCGTGCACGTAGCGGCCGAGGGCCGTGACGGGGAAGACCTGCCGGTAGAGGTGGTAGTTGATGGAGAAGTCCCAGGGGAATCCGGTGCCGGTGAAGTGCGGCTCGTCCCAGGACCCGTCCGCGCGCTGGGTCTCCACCAGCCAGGCCACGCCCCGCTCCACGGCCTTGCCCTCCCGCTCTCCGGCGGCGAGCAGGGCCATCAGGGCCCAGGCCGTCTGGGAGGCGGTGGAGGCGCCGCGCCCGATCCACTCGGGGTCGCGGTAGGAGCGCAGGTCCTCGCCCCAGCCTCCGTCGTCGTTCTGCACGCCCTCCAGCCAGCGCACGGCCCGGCGGATCGCCGCGTGCGAGGCGGGGATGCCGGCCGCGACGAGGGCGGGCACCACCGACCCGGTGCCGTAGACGTAGTTGACGCCCCAGCGGCCGAACCAGGCGCCGCTCTCCTCCTGTTCGGCCAGCAGCCACTCGACGCCGCGCCGCGTGCGCGGGTCGTGCCGCTCGCCGAGGAAGGCGAGCATCTCGACGACGTGCGCGGTGACGTCGGCGGACGGCGGGTCGACGACCTCGCCGAAGTCGCAGAAGGGCAGCCGGTTGGGCAGCGTGCTGGTGTTGTCCGCGTCGAAGGCGCCCCAGGCGCCGTTCTTCGACTGCATGCCCAGGTTCCAGCGGGCGGCCCGCCGGACGGCCGTCTCCAGGCGCGCGGGCTCGGGGTGCCGGACCCGCTTGAGGGCGAGCACGACCTCGGCCGTGTCGTCGATGTCGGGGTAGGTGTCGTTGTGGAACTCGAAGGCCCAGCCGCCCGGGGTCAGCCCGGGGCGGCGCACCGCCCAGTCGCCGGTGCGGTGGATCTGCTCGCCCAGCATCCAGTCGGCGGCCTTGACCAGCGCCGGGTGGTCGGGCGCCACTCCGGCGTCCGCGAGGGCGATGGTGGCCAGGCAGGTGTCCCACACCGGGGACTGGCAGGCCTCGATCATGCGGCTGCCGTCCTCGCGCCACACGGCGAAACGGTCCAGCGACTTGAGCCCCTCGCGCAGCACGGGGTGGTCCAGGTCGTAGCCGAGGAGGTGCAGGGCGATGATCGAGTAGACGGCGGGGGGCTGGATGCCGCCCCAGCAGCCGTCGTTCTCCTGGCGCTCGATGATCCAGCGGGCGGCCGAGTCGAGCGCGAGGCGGCGCAGGCGGCGCAGCGGGAACCGGCGGTAGTGGTGCAGGGCCTTGTCGAGCCGCTGGAAGACGCCGTCCCAGCCGGCCGCCGGGGCGAGCGGTCGCGGCGGGTTCGGCCGGGCCGGGTCGGTGTGCAGCTCGTCGAGCGCGAAGGGAGCGGGGCGCACGGGGCGCTTCGCGGAGACGACGGTCAGGGGCACGATGGTCTGCCGGGCCCACTGGCCGAAGTCGTAGAGGTTCAGGGGGAACCACTTCGGCAGGAACATGATCTCGGGCGGCAGTTCGGGGAGGTCCTCCCACTTCCACCAGCCGAAGAGGGCGAGCCAGATGCGGGTGAAGACCCGGGAGGCGGCGATGCCGCCCTGCTCGCGGATCCACGCGGAGGCGGCGGCCATGTGCGGGGCGTCGGGGGCGTCTCCGGCGAGCCGCAGGGCGACGTAGGCCTCGATGGTGGTGGAGAGCTCGCCGGGCCCGCCGAGGAAGGTGGCCCAGGTGCCGTCCGGGCGCTGCTCGGAGCGGATGTGGAGGGCGGCGGCGCGGGTGGTCCTCTCGTCCTGGACTCCCAGGAACTGACGGAGCAGCAGGTCTTCGGCGTCCATGGTGACGTTGGTCTCCAGGTCGCCCTTCCACCACCCCTGCTCGTCCTGGCGGGAGAGGAGGTGATCGACCGCGCGGGCCGTGGCCCGCTCCGCGGCGGCGAGCGCGCCGGGCGCCTCACCCTCCTGGAGCGGGGGCTGTGCCGTGCCGTGTGCCGTGTGCTGTTGCGCTGTGGTGCTGTCGGTGGCCGCGGCAGCGCGGGGCGGCAGGGCCCCGGTGCTTCCGTCGGTCGTCGCTGTCATGGTTTCCCCTTTTTTGCAGTGAGCTTCCTTCTCTGCCTTCCTGGGGGCTCCGTCGGCCGGCGCCGCAACACTGGCGCCGGCCGGCGACCGCGATCTGCTAGATCGGGTGAATAGGAATCATCTCTTTCGTACGACGACGAAGTCGGCGAGCGCCACCAGTTGGGCTCGGACTTCTGCGGGCATGTCAACTCGGTCGAGTGCGGCGATCGCGGTCGCGTGCTGGCGGCGGGCCTCCTGGGAGGTCCACTCCCGGCCGCCCGCCTCTTCGATCAACATCGCGCGGCTGGCGAATTCTTCCTCGTCGAAGTCGGCGAGCTGGGCGTCGCTGAGCTTGGCGTCGGCCGCGAGGATCTCCGCGAGCCGCTCGGAGGCGGAACCGCCGGCGTCGAGGGCCGCGACCACCGGCAACGACTTCTTGCGCTGGCGCAGGTCGCTCCAGGTCTGCTTGCCGGTGGCCTCCGGGTCTCCCCAGATGCCGAGCAGGTCGTCCACCGCCTGGAAGGCGAGGCCCAGGTGGTAGCCGTAGGCCTCCAGGGTGTCGGCCGTGTGGTCGTCGGCGCCGCCGAGGACGGCGCCGATGGAGACTGCGCAGGCGAGGAGGGCGCCGGTCTTGTTGCCCTCCATCTCCAGGCACTCCTCGACGGTGACCCGCTCGCGGTGCTCGTAGGCGATGTCCTGCGCCTGGCCGTCGATCAGCTTGCGGGTGGCGGTGGTCAGCCGCCGGGTGGCGCGGCCGGCCTCGACGGTGCCGAGCTCCAGCAGGATCTCGTTGGCGAGCGCGAAGAGGGCGTCGCCGACGAGGATGGCCTGCTCGGGCCCGTACACCTTCCAGACGGTGTCGCGGTGGCGGCGCTGTTCGTCGCCGTCCATCAGGTCGTCGTGCAGCAGGGAGAAGTTGTGCACGAGCTCCACGGCGACCGCGCCGGGGATGCCCACCTCCGGGGCGCGTCCGGCGGCCTCGGCCGAGAGCAGGGCGAGCGCGGGCCGGACGGCCTTGCCGCTGTCGCCGTGCGCCGGCCGCCCCTCGGCGTCGATCCAGCCGAAGTGGTAGGCGGCGACGGTGTCCATGGGCGGCGCGAGCCGGTCCACGGCGGCACGCAGCACCGGCGTGGCAAGCGTCCGTCCCCGCTCCAGCATGGCGTTGACGCCTGCAGTGTCGACAGCTGGGATCGCCGAAGTCACGGTCTCTCCTCTGGTGGTCGTGCTCGTGCGCGGCCCGGTCCGGGCACGCGACGCTTCATGGCTCGCCTCGGTCATACCGCCTCCCGCAAGGGGCTCTCGTGCGGTCGGCCGAGCTCGGAGAGTGCCGCACCCGCGGCGTGGACGCCGCTGCGCACAGCGCCCTCCATGGTCGCGGGCCAGCCGGTGGCGGTCCACGCGCCGGCCAGGTACAGGCCGGGCGTGTTCGTGCGGGCGGGCGGCCGCAGCCGGCCGACGCCCGGGGTGGGGGCGAACGTCGCTGTACGCTCCCGGGTCACGAAGAAGTCCCGGACGCCGGCGCCGCGTGCGGCGGGCAACAGCCGTTCCAGCTCGGGAAGATAGCGGGCCCGCAGCTCGGCCACGGGCCGGTCGATGTCGTCCTGCGCCGCCGACTGGGAGACCGCCAGGTACTGCCCGCCCTCTCCCCGCGCCGCGAGACCCGAGGAGTCCGTGCGGTCGAAGACCCACTGCACGGGCGAGCCCAGCGCGGTGAAGAACGGCTGCCGCAGGACCTTGCGGTCGTAGACGACGTGGAGGTTGAGGATGGGGGCGGTGCCGATCTCCAGCAGCCGGCCCGGCTCGTCCAGGGCGCCGTCGGGCAGCAGGGCGTGGGTCTCGCGCTGCGGCAGGGCGAGCACGACCGTGCCGGCCGTGAGCCGCTCGGCCGCACCGGGTCCCGTCTCGGCGTCGACCTGCCAGAGGCCGTCCGCGGCACGGCTGACGCCGGTGGCGCGGGTGCGCAGCAGGGTGCGCACGCCGGCCTTGTCGAGGGCGGCGCGGGCGCGGGTGTCGTGCAGCTCGCCGAGGGGGACGTGCGCCCAGCCGATGTCGGCGGCGCCGGGCTCGGTGAGCAGCGCGGTCTTGAAGACCATGGTGGCGAGGCCGAGCGAGGACTCGTCGGCGGTGGCGTTGAGCGTGGCCACGCCGATCAGGTCCCACAGCGCCTCGACGGTGCGGGCGGACTGGCCGTGGCGCCGCAGCCAGCTCGCGAAGTCCGTGCCGTCGAGGGCGGGGTCCTGCGGGTCGAGGCCGCGCAGGGCCAGCGCGGCGCGGCCCACCTGCGCGCGCTCGGCGAGCGAGAGGTGCGGGTACGTGGCGAGGCTCGCGGCCAGGTGCAGGGGGACGGGCAGGCCGGTGCGGCGCAGCCGGCCGAGGCGGGGCCTGCCGGAGGGGTGGCCGACGTCGAGGACGGGCACGTCGAGCCGGTCCTGCAGGGGCGCGAGGTGCAGCGCGTCGATCCGGTCGAGGAACGAGCTGTAGGCGGTGCAGCAGCGCAGGTAGACGTGCTGGCCGTTGTCGATGGTGAGGTCGCCGCGGCGGAAGGAGAAGGCGAGGCCGCCGAGCCGGGGCCGGCCCTCCAGGAGGGTGACGCGCACGCCGGCGTCGGCGAGCTCCAGCGCGGCCGTGATGCCGGCGAGCCCGCCGCCGACGACCACCGCGCGGGCGGCCGGGGCGCCGTCCCCGTCGGCGGGGCCGCGGCCGGGCCCGGTTGTCGTGGCTGTCATGTGCCCACCCCTTCGGCTGCTCTCAGGGACGTTTTCGCAGTGCGGAGGGTTGCGCGCCGTTTGCCGGCCCGGGTCAGGGGCATCAAGCGCGCCCCCCGGCGGTCCGCCGGTGGACGCTGCGGGCGTCGAGTCCGGACAGGCCGCGCACGGCGACGTAGACCTTCTCCCGGCCGGGCAGGGAGACCCGGCCGCGCAGGACCGCCTCGGGGTCCTCGGCGATGCGGTCGAGCAGCCGGCGGTAGATGCCGGCCATGGCGGCGACGCAGGCGCCGCTGCGCCGGTCGAGCATGGGCAGCAGCCGGGTGCCCTCGGCGAAGAGCGCGCGGGCGCGGCGGACCTCGAAGTGGACGAGGCCGGTGAAGTCGGCGCCGGCCGGGGGCCTGGCGGAGTGGAAGCCGTCGGCGCAGCCGAACTTCGCGAGGTCGTCGGAGGGCAGGTAGGTGCGGCCGTTGGCCGCGTCCTCGCGGACGTCGCGCAGGATGTTGGTGAGCTGCAGCGCCAGGCCGAGCGTATCGGCGTACTCCGAGGCGCGTGCGGCATCGTGCGCGCCGGGCACGGTGCCGAACACGCCGAGGGAGAGCCGGCCGATGGCACCCGCGACGCACCGGCAGTACACCGCGAGGTCGTCCCAGGTCTCGTACGACTCGCCGCGCACGTCCATCTGAACGCCGTCGATGAGTTCGTCCAGCCCGCCGAGCGGGATGGGGAAGCGGCGCGCGGCATGGCTGAGCGCGACGGCCACCGGGTCGGTGTCGTCCTCGGCGATCCGGCCCTCCCGGATCCGCGCGAGCAGCTCGCGCGTCTCCTCCAGCCGGCGGTGCTTGTCCGCCGCGTCCAGCGGCCCGTCCCCGATGTCGTCGACACGCCGTGAGAAGGCGTACAGCGCCGACATGGCGCGCCGCTTGGCGGTCGGCAGGAGCCGGATGCCGTAGCTGAAGTTGCCCGCCTGCTGCCCGGTGACCGCCTCGCAGTAGCTGTACGCGGCGAGCACCGGTGCGGACGCTTCCTGCGATCCGTTCACGGTCCCGCTCACCCCTCTCTTCGCAGTGTCGCTCCCACCTCGCGCAGCAGGCTGAGCTTGGTGGGCTTGGGCGGTCCGGGCAGTACGTCGTGTCCTGCGGCGGCGACCGCGCGGAGCGCGGCCCTCCCCCCGCCCACGAACCCCGCGAGCAACAGCTTCAACCTGCCGTGGACGCTACCCACCAGGGGGGTGCCTTCATTCAGCAGTTCCCCGGCGCGTTCCCCTTCGTACGCGACCAGGGCGCGCACCGACGCGCCGCCCGTCGGGCGCGCGAGGTCGGCCTCGGTGACGTGGAAGCGCTTCATGTCCTCGGCCGGGATGTAGACGCGGTCGCGTCCGAGGTCCTCGGCGACGTCCTGCAGGTGTTCCACGATCTGCAGCCCGGTGCAGACCGCGTCCGAGCGGCGGATCCGCTCGGGGCTGGCGGTGCCGGTGATGCCCAGGACGAGGCGGCCGACGGGGTTCGCGGACAGCTCGCAGTAGGCGAGCAGATCGTCGTACGTACCGTAGCGGCGGACGCGCTGGTCCTGCCGGTTGGCCTCGATCAGCCCCAGGAAGGGCTCCGGGGTCAGGCCGCACCGGCGCACGGTGGGCCGCAGGCGGCGCAGCAGCGGATGGCGGGGGCCGGTGCCGGAGCGGTCGAAGACGCGCCGCAGGTCCGCCTCGAAGGCGTCCAGCATCGCGAGCCGCTCCTCGCTCGTGTCGGCCCGCGACCCGGCGAGCCCCAGCAGCTGCGCGTCGCGCCCGCCGGGGGCGAGGTCGCCGTCGCCGATGTCGTCGACGAGGCGGGCGTACCCGTAGACGGCCATGAGGTCGTCCCGCCAGGCGCGCGGGAGGAAGAAGGGTGCCACAGGGAAGTTCTCGTGCGCGGCCTTGTCGAGCACGGCGCGCTCGTGCGCGTCCGTCCCCGCCGTCACCGCGGGCTGCCCGGACCGGGGACGGCGTGCACGCCTCGGGGCTGGAGAGTTTCCGTAGCCATTGCCGTCACATCTCCCGTTCTACACTGCCGACCCAGAACATCCTATTTCGGACACGCCGCAGGGTAGACACCCCCTTCGGCGCCCCCTGCTCCCCCTTCGGCACCCACTGTCCCGCCGTATCCGACGCCATCTCCGGAGCCGCGGATACACCGGTATCGCACGCTTCGCCGCAAATCAGCACGGTACAGCGTACGCCGCACACCTGTCCGACGCGCGGCCGGGTAGGTGCTTGATCCATACAATGCCACGCGAGCAACGAATCAACCCTGCCAATAAGCCAGTTGATCGTTACGGAAAGGTCAAGGCCCTCACCGGAGCGCACCGGCGAGGGCCCGCGGGGACCGGCCCGCGCCGGCCCGTACGGCCCTTAGCGGGCCGTCTCCTTCTCGTACGCCCGGACCACTTCCTCGGTCGGGCCGTCCATCAGCAGCTGTCCGTGCTCGAGCCACAGCACACGGTCGCAGGTGTCCCGGATCGACCTGTTGTTGTGGCTGACGAGGAAGACCGTGCCCGCCTGCTTGCGCAGCTCGCGGATGCGGGCCTCGGAGCGCTTCTGGAACGAGCGGTCACCGGTGGCCAGCGCCTCGTCGATCATCAGCACGTCGTGGTCCTTGGCCGCGGCGATGGAGAACCTCAGCCGGGCCGCCATGCCGGACGAGTAGGTCCGCATGGGCAGCGTGATGAAGTCGCCCTTCTCGTTGATCCCGGAGAAGTCGACGATGCCCTGGTAGCGCTCGCGGATCTGCTCGCGCGACATCCCCATGGCCAGACCGCCGAGCATCACGTTCTTCTCGCCCGTGAGGTCGTTCATCATGGCCGCGTTCACGCCCAGCAGCGAGGGCTGGCCGTCGGTGTAGACCTTGCCGCGCTCGGTGGGCAGCAGCCCGGCGATGGCCTTGAGGAGGGTGGACTTGCCGGAGCCGTTGGAGCCGATCAGGCCGATCGCCTCGCCGCGGTAGGCGGTGAAGCTCACGCCCTTGACGGCGTGCACCTCGCGCACGCCGGCCCCCGGCTTGCGCTTGACGATGCGGTTCAGGGCGGCGGTCGCGCTGCCGCGGCCGGTGTTGCCGCCGTAGACGCGGTAGACGATGTGGACGTCCTGCGCGATCACGGTGGGCACGCGGGCGGCGGTCTCGGCGGACGTCCCGGTGGAGTCCGCGGTGGGGTTCTGTTCAGCCACGGCCGTACTGCTCCTCAGCCTTCCAGAAGTACACGAAGCCGCCGGCGCCGACCACGACCGCCCAGCCGACCGCCAGCAGCCACACGTGCGGCGGCAGGTGGATGTGGCTGTGGTCGTCGATCAGGGACCAGCGCATCAGGTCGATGTAGACGGCGGCCGGGTTGGCGCTGAGCACGTCGACGACCCACTTCGGGGCGTGGGCCTTCTCCAGCGCCTCGACCATGTTGTACATCACGCCGGACGCGTACATCCACGTCCGCGTGATGAACGGCAGCAGCTGCGCCAGGTCGGGCGTCTTGCTGCCCGCCCGGGCCATGACCATCGCCAGGCCGGTGTTGAAGAAGAACTGCAGCACCAGGACGGGAACGATCAGCGCCCAGGACGGATCGGGCATGTGCCCGAAGCCGAGGAGAAAGAGGAACAGCACGCACATCGACAGCAGCAGCTGCTGGAGCTGCTGCATCGCGAAGGAGATCGGCAGGGCCGCCCGCGGGAAGTGCAGGGCCCGCACCAGGCCCAGGTTGCCCGAGATGGAGCGCACGCCCGCCAGCGCCGAGCTCTGGGTGAAGGTGAAGACGAAGACGCCGGTCACCAGGAAGGGGATGTAGGTGGCGATCCCCATGCCCTTGGACTGCTGCATGAGCAGACCGAAGATCAGCAGGTACACGCCGGCGTTCAGCAGCGGCGTCGCCACCTGCCAGACCTGGCCCAGCTTGGCCTGGCTGTACTGGGCCGTCATCTTGGCCCGGGAGAACGCGACGATGAAATGCCGCCGCGCCCACAGCTGCCGGGCGTACTCCGGCAGGCTCGGGCGGGCCCCGCTGACCGCGAGACCGTACTTCTTGGCCAGCTCGGCGGCGGACAGTCCGTCGTCGGGCGATGGCGGGGCACTCATGGCGACCGCACTGTCGTGCGTTGTCTCGCTCACAGTTGACACTTTCGTCCTCAAGGTGCGCTGCCGGGGGCTCGCCCCGGTCCGCGCCCGATGCTCATAGACAAGAGCTTGTCAGATCACGGGAGGCCGACCCAGCCGGGTCAGGCGCCACACGGTACGCCACTTCATGGGGCGCCGTGGACCACAGGGAGTCGTCCAGCCCTCCTTGAAGCCCCCGAACCAGGCCCGCAGCGCGGGCAGGGACGGCCGCCGGGCCAGGGTGAGCAGCAGCCACACCCCCAGGTAGACCGGGACCAGCGGGGCGGGGAGGTTGCGCCGGGCGAGCCAGACGCGGTTGCGGGCGACCATGCGGTGGTAGACCGCGTGGCGGCTCGGCGCCGTCGTCGGGTGGTGCAGCACCATGTCCGCGCGGTAGTCGATCATCCAGCCCGCGTCGAGGGCCCGCCAGGCGAGGTCGGTCTCCTCGTGCGCGTAGAAGAACTCGTCCGGCAGCCCGCCGACCTCGGCGAAGACCCGGGTGCGGACCGCGTTGGCGCCGCCGAGGAAGGTGGTCACCCGCGAGGAGCGCATCGGGTCGGAGGCGCGCAGCCGCGGCACGTGGCGGCGCTGGGTGACGCCCGTGTCGGGATCGGCGATCCGGAAGCTGATGATGCCCAGCTTGGGGTCGGCGGCGAACGCCTGCCGGCACAGCTCGGCGGTGTCCTGGCCGGGCAGGAGGCCGTCGTCGTCCAGGAACAGCATGACGTCGACCTCGCGCCCGGCGGGTCCGAACGCCTCGATGCCCACGTTGCGCCCGGCCGGGATGCCGACGTTCTCCGACAGCTCGACGGTGCGCACGGCCAGGCCGGGGACGGCGATCGGCGGCAGCGGGGAGCCGTTGCCGACGACGACGACCTCGATCGGGTCGCCGTCCTGCTTGGCGACCGACTCCAGCAGGGCGCGCAGCTCCGCGGGGCGGTTGCCCATGGTGAGGACAACCGCACCGACCTTGGCCGAAGGGGCGGAGGAAGCGTTCATCGGAGCCTGCTCGACGCGAGGATGGACACGAGGTGCAGCACAGTCTGCAGCACCGCGACGGCGGCGAGCAGGACCACCGCGACACGGGTGAACAGCAGGTCGCCGTGGACGAAGTCCGCGATGCCGGCCACCAGGATCACCAGCGACGCCTCGACGCCGCCGACCAGCCGGTGGAACTTCAGCGCGGCGGCGGCCCTGCGGGCCAGGGCCATGCCCGAGGAGCGCGGCGTGGCCGCGGAGTCCTCGGCGGCCGCCATGCCGCTGCGGGCGCGGGCCACGTCGACCAGGTCCGTCTCCGCCTTGATCAGGATGGCGCCGAGCGCGGCCAGCGTGCCCAGGAACGCCCATTGCCACTGCGTGGCCGCGCCGTCCTTGTGCAGGACGTCCGCCGCCCGGATGCCGAAACCGACCAGGAGGGCGGCCTCGGAGAGGTAGTGGCCCACCCGGTCGAGGTAGACGCCGGTCGTGGAGGTGACCTTGCGCCAGCGCGCGAGCTCGCCGTCCACGCAGTCCAGCAGCAGGTACAGCTGGATGAGCAGCGCACCGAGGATCGCCCCGGTGAGGCCCGGGATCACCAGGGCCGCGCCCGCCGCGACGCCGGCCAGGATCATCAGGCCCGTGTACTGGTTGGGCGTGAGCCTGGTGTTCAGCAGGACCCGGGTGCAGCGCAGGGAGATCTCGCGCATGTACAGGCGCCCGGCCCAGTGCTCGCCGCTGCGCCGGTCCTTCAGCCCGCCGGGGTGGACGACCGGGCGGAGTTCAGCTAGTGACGGTTTTGGCATAGTCGGCGTAAGCGTCCCTGATCTGGTCGGTGGAGAGCGCGAGGTGCTCCAGGATCGTGTAGCGGCCGGGGCGGGTCTGCGGCGCGTACTCCACGGCCGTGACGAACTCCTCGGCGCTGAAGCCGATCTCCTGCGGCAGCACGGGCAGGCCGTGCCGGCGCAGCACCTCGACCATCAGCGCGGACTCCTCGCGGGCACCGCGCAGGTGCATCGCGAAGGCCGCGCCGAGGCCGCACTGCTCGCCGTGGCTGGCCGCCCGCTTGGGGAAGAGCAGGTCGAAGGCGTGGTTGATCTCGTGGCAGGCGCCGGAGGCGGGGCGGCTGTCGCCGGCCACCGACATGGCGATGCCGGTGAGCACCAGGCCCTCGGCCAGCACCTGCAGGAAACCGTCGTCGCCGACGCCGCCGGGGTGGCGCAGCACGGCCTCGCCGGCCTGCCGGGCCATGGCGGCGGCCAGGCCGTCGATGTCCTCGCCGCGCTCGCGGGCGGCGAGCTCCCAGTCCGCCACGGCGGAGATGTTGGAGATCGCGTCGCCGATGCCGGAGCGCACGAAGCGGACCGGGGCCTCACGGATGACGTCGAGGTCGATGACCACGGCGATGGGGTTGGGCACGCCGTACGAGCCGCGGCCCGCGTCGTTGTCCAGGGTCGCCACCGGCGAGCACAGGCCGTCGTGCGAGAGGTTGGTCGCGACGGCCACCAGGGGCAGGCCGATGCGCGCGGCGGCGTACTTCGCACAGTCGATGATCTTGCCGCCGCCGAGGCCCACCACGGCGTCGTAGTGGCCGGACTTCATCGCGTCGGCCAGCTTGATGGCGTCGTCCAGCGTGCCGCCGCCCACCTCGTACCACGAGGCGCCGGGCAGCGCCGGGGCGAGCCGCTCGCGCAGCACCGCCCCGGAGCCGCCGCTGATGGCGACGGCCAGCTTGCCGGAGCTGGAGATCCGCTGATCGGCGAGGACGCTCGCCAGATCGTTGAGGGCTCCGGCCCGGATGTCGACGACGACCGGCGAGGGGATGAGCCTCGTCAGTACTGGCACGCGATCCCCCGGCCCTTGGCGAGGTCGTCGTGGTTGTCGATCTCGACCCACTGGACATCGCCGATGGGCGCCACGTCGATCTTGAAGCCGCGGTTGACGAGCTCCTGGTAGCCGTCCTCGTAGTAGAGGTCGGGGTCGCGCTCGAAGGTGACCTTGAGGGCGTCGGCCAGGTCGGCGGCGGCCTCGCCCTCGATCAGGGTGACGCCGATGTACTCGCCGGTGGCCTCGGCCGGGTCCATCAGCTTGGTGATCTTCTGGACGCCCTTGTCGGGGTCCACGACGACCTTCATCTCCTCGTCGGCGAGCTGCTTCACCGTGTCGAGGGCGAGGATGATCTTCTGGCCGTTGCCGCGGGCGGCGAGCAGGGTCTTCTCGACGGAGACCGGGTGCACGGTGTCACCGTTGGCGAGGATCACGCCGTCCTTGAGGGCGTCCCGGCCGCACCACAGGGAGTAGGCGTTGTTCCACTCCTCGGCCTTGTCGTTGTCGATCAGGGTGAGGCTCAGGCCGTACTTGGCCTCCAGGGCCTCCTTGCGGGCGTACACGGCCTCCTTGCGGTAGCCCACGATGATCGCGACCTCGGTCAGACCGATCTCGGCGAAGTTGGCCAGGGTGAGGTCGAGGATGGTGGTGTCACCGTCCACCGGCACCAGGGCCTTGGGCAGAGTGTCGGTGTAGGGACGCAGACGCCGTCCGGCGCCGGCGGCCAGCACGAGGCCGATCATGCGGGTTCTCCTGTTTCGTCGTGTACTGCGGGTGCCCCGGAGGACACCCAGAAGCGGATGCTCTCGCTGAGCACCACGAGGGCGATGGCGGCCGCGAGGACCGTCAGCGCGATGGTGAAACCTCGGCCGTGCCACAGGGCGGCCGCGATGGTGACCGCCAGGACGCGACCCTCGTGTCCGCCGATCGCCCGCACCAGCCGGTGCGGGGGCGCGCCGGTGCCGCCGCGGATGCGGTACACCGTGTCGTAGTGATGGTAGGCGACCGCGGCCACCAGGCCGAAAGCCGCAGGAAGGGCCCCCGGGGCGCCTGACTGCGCGGCCAGCCCCAGGATGATGCCGTACTCCGCACCGCGGAAGACCGGCGGGACCAGCCAGTCGAGGGGGCCCTTGAGGGGCTGTGCGACGGCGACACCGGCGAGGATCGCGTAGACCGCGGCCTGCAGGACGGCCCGCCAGGTGCCGCCGCTGCCGGTGACCAGCGGGCCGAGGAGCAGGCTGGCGGCGGCGAGGACGGCCCAGAAGGGTGCGCTGTAGGCCCGGCCGGGCACCGTGCGGCCCAGGCTGCCCGCCGCGACCTCGGCGATCGGGCCGGAGTCGGCGAGGTCGGCCAGCGCCTGCGCGGCGCGGTCCGTGCGTTTGGCCTTGCGGGTCAGGGAGCGCAGGACGCGGCCCGCGGTGGTGTAGCAGGCGGCGAAGGCGCAGCCGATCAGCAGCACGTAGAAGACGGTGCGGGGCGTGGTGAGCGCGGTGAGGACCGCGATCAGCGCCCAGCGCTCGCCGATGGGCAGCACGATCATGCGGCGGACCCAGACCGTCCAGCCGACGCTGTCGAGGCGCCCGGAGAGGGCCGCCGTCGGGCTCGTGTTGGCCGTGGCGTCGTGGTTCGCCTCGTTGAAGGCGAAGTCGACGACGTGCCGGCAGGTCATGAGGACCATCGCGCCGAGCGCGAGCGCCCACACGTCGTCGTGACCGCCGCCGCGGGACGCTCCGAGGGCCAGGCCCGCGTAGAAGGCGTACTCCTTGGCGCGGTCGAAGGTCGCGTCGAGCCAGGCGCCGAGCGTGGAGTACTGCAGGGAGTAGCGGGCGAGCTGGCCGTCGGTGCAGTCGAGGACGAACGAGAACAGCAGCAGCGCGCCGGCGGCGACGAAGCCGCCGCGGGTGCCGGTCGCCGCGCAGCCGGCCGCGATCAGCGCGGTCAGCAGGGAGGCGGTGGTGACCTGGTTGGGGGTGAGGCCCCGGCGGGCGCACCAGCGCGCGAGGTAGCGCGAGTAGGGGCTGATGCAGAAGGTGGTGAAGAAGCCGTCGCGGGACTTCACGGCGTTGCGCAGGCGCACCGCCTCGTCGTCGACGGCCGCGGTCTCGGCGAGGGTCTTCGCCCGCGCGTCGTCCCCGTCCGGGACGGTCGCGACGAGCACGCCGAGCTCGGGCCGGTGCACGGCGACGCCGCCGGCTTCCAGCCGGGCGGCGACGATGTCGGGCAGGCTCCCGGCGGCCGGGGCCCGGCCGGCGCCGGAAGGCGCGGAACCGGCAGGCTCTCCCGCTCGCGCGGAGGCCGGCCCGTCCACCCCGGACGGGCGGCGCCCGGGCTCTGCGGAGTCGGTGGGCTCCCCCGCCGCGGCGGGGGACGCAGGCTCCCGGCCGGCCGGGGTGGTGCCCGTGACCTCCCTGAGCGCGTGCGTCAGTGAGGCACGCGCGTCCGGCTGGGCGGTGAGGGCGCCCTCGACGGCGGCGGCCGGGAAGCGGGGGTCGGTCAGGGCCAGCCGCAGGGCGTGCACGTGACCCACGAAGCCGGGGTCCACCAGAGCGACGCGCTCGGTGGCCGGGACGGCGGCCAGCGCCCCTGCGGCGTCCTCCGTCACGCGGACGTCGAAGCCGAGGGACCGCAGGTCCTCCTCAAGGGAGGAGCCGGCGGGCGGCGTACCGGTGAGGATGGCGGTCGACAGACGAACTCACTCCTTGCGGCTGACATGGCCGCCTCGGGGCCGCGGGACGCGGCGGGCGGCAGTCGTGCCGGCGACCCCTGCGGGGGCGGCACGTCGGCAGAGGCTATCGGATCACCGGAAGGCCCCGTTCACCGCACGTGCGCCTCGCCGCCGGCAGGGCTCCACCATGGGGAGGACGCTCGGGCCGGGCATGCGGTTCCGGGCCGGGACGGTCCGGAACCGCCGAGCTGCGCCGTCGTGCCTTCCCGCCGCTGCGGCGGAAGGATTTGCGCCGGCGCACAGGGCGCCCCCAGCGGGGGCCGGGGCGGGACGCCACCGCGCAAGGCGCCCGCGGAATGCCCGCTCACCGGCTTCGAACGGACGTCGTGACCCGCCGTCCAGGCGCTAGGGTGCCGGTCATGACATGGCTGATCACAGGCGGTGCCGGATACATCGGATCGCACGTCGCCCGGGCGATGACGCAGGCCGGCGAGCGGGTCGCCGTGCTGGACGACCTGTCCGCGGGCGTGGCCGAGCGGCTGCCCGCGGACTGCGTGCTGGTGCGGGGCTCGGTGCTCGACCGCGAGCTGCTCGACCGTACGTTCGCGGAGCTGGGCGTGACGGGCGTGGTGCACCTGGCGGCGAAGAAGCAGGTCGGGGAGTCGGTGGAGAAGCCGCTCCTCTACTACCGGGAGAACCTGCACGGGCTGACCGTGCTGCTGGAGGCGGCGGTCGCCGGCGGGGTGCGCAGCTTCGTGTACTCCTCCTCCGCGGCCGTCTACGGCATGCCGGATGTGGACCTCGTCACGGAGGACACGCCGTGCGCGCCGATCAACCCGTACGGCGAGACCAAGCTGGCCGGCGAGTGGCTGGTGCGGGCCACCGGCAAGGCGCACGGCCTGTCCACGGCGTGCCTGCGCTACTTCAACGTGGCGGGCGCCGCGGTGCCGGAGCTCGCGGACACCGGGATCTTCAACATCATCCCGATGATGTTCGACCGGCTCACCCGGGGCGAGGCCCCGCGCATCTTCGGCGACGACTACGCCACGCCGGACGGCACCTGCGTGCGTGACTACATCCACATCGAGGACCTGGCCACCGCGCACCTGGCGGCGGCCCGCCGGCTGGCCGAGCGGACGGAGCCGGGCGACCTGACGCTGAACGTGGGCACCGGGGAGGGCGTCTCGGTGCGGGAGATGGCCGACCTGATCGCCGAGGTGACCGGCCGCACGGAGCCCGCGCCCCTGGTGGAGCCGCGCCGTCCGGGTGATCCGGCGCGTGTCGTGGCGTCGAACGAGCTGATCGCGAAGGAGCTCGGGTGGAGCCCCGCGCACGATGTGCGCAGCATGGTCGCTTCCGCGTGGGAGGGCTGGTGCCTGCACCACCCGGAGGCCCGGCAGGCTCTTCCGCGCGGCTGACGCGGGCCGCCCGGGAAGTGATCGCCGCAGGTCGGCGCGGTGGGCATCGCCGCAGGTCAGAGCACATGACAACGGTGTTCAGTGCCGCGTTGCCCGATACCCCCCGCCCGTAGTTCACTGGGTGCCCGGACGGCAGGAGCCGGCCGGGCGGGCACCCGTTTCTTAAGGCGGCATTCATGGGCGCAGGGCACGATCACGGTCACTCGCACGGAGGACCCCCGCCGGGCACGAGCGGCACGGCGGCCGCGGCCTACAAGGGGCGGCTCAGGATCGCCCTGGGCATCACGCTCACCGTGCTGCTGGCCTACGTCGTCGGCAGCGCGCTGACCGGTTCGCTGGCGCTCTTCGCCGAGGCGGGCCACATGGCGACGGATGCGGTGGGCGTCTCGATGGCGCTGCTGGCGATCCACTTCGCCAACCGCCCGGCGTCGAGCCGGCGCACCTACGGCTATGCCCGGGCCGAGATCCTCGCGGCGCTGCTGAACTGCCTGCTGCTGCTCGGCGTGGGCGGCTTCATCCTCTTCGAGGCGATCGAGCGGCTGGCGAACCCGACGGAGGTGCCGGGCGGGCAGACGGTCGTCTTCGGTCTCGTGGGCGTGGTCGCCAACGGGATCTCGCTGGCACTGCTGATGCGGGGGCAGAAGGAGAGCCTCAATGTGCGCGGGGCGTTCCTGGAGGTGCTCTCGGACGCGCTGGGTTCGCTCGCCGTGGTGCTCTCGGCGCTGGTGATCATGGCCACGGGCTGGACGCAGGCGGACCCGATCGCCTCGCTGCTGATCGCGGTGATGATCGTGCCGCGCACGGTCAAGCTGCTGCGGGAGGCGCTGGACGTCCTGCTGGAGGCGGCTCCCCGGAACGTCGACATGGACGAGATCCGGTCACACATCATGGCGCTGCCCGGGGTGCAGGACCTGCACGACCTCCATGTGTGGACGATCACATCCGGGATGCCGGTGCTCTCCGCCCACGTCGTGGTCGACCACCTGGCCCTGGACTCCACCGGGCACGAGAAAATGCTGCACGACCTGCAGGGCTGCCTCGGTGAGCACTTCGACGTGGAGCACTGCACCTTCCAGCTGGAGCCCAGCGGCCATGCGGAGCACGAGGCGAAGCTCTGTCATTGACGCCCCGGCCGGGTACGGCAGACTTGAGGGTCGAAGACCGACAACGAGGATGGTCAATGCCGATCACACCAGCCAATGGCCTCTCCGCCGACACCGCTGCTGCCCCCTCCCAGGAGGAGTCAGCCGAACCGATCATGCTGGAGCTGGTCGACGAGGACGGCAGAACCATCGGCACGGCGGAGAAGCTCTCCGCCCACATCGCCCCCGGCAGACTGCACCGGGCCTTCTCGGTCTTCCTCTTCGACGACGAGGGCCGGCTGCTGCTGCAGCGGCGGGCGCTGGAGAAGTACCACTCCCCCGGCGTGTGGTCGAACACGTGCTGCGGTCACCCGTATCCCGGTGAGCCCCCGTTCGTGGCGGCGGCCCGCCGCACGGGCGAGGAGCTGGGGATCGCACCCGCGCTGATGCGCGAGGCCGGAACCGTGCGCTACAACCACCCCGACCCGGCCTCGGGCCTGGTCGAGCAGGAGTACAACCACCTCTTCGTGGGAATCGTGCGGGCCGAGCCGCGCCCGGTCCCGGAGGAGATCGCGGAGACCGCGTTCGTGACCCCGGCCGAGCTGGACGCGCTGCGGGCGCGCCTGCCCTTCTCCGCGTGGTTCATGACGGTGCTGGATGCGGCGCGCCCCGTGGTGCGCGAGGTCACCGGGGACGCGGCGGGCTGGTAGGCGCGGGGAGCGGCAGGGCGGCCCAGACCACCTTGCCGCCGCTCGCGGTGTGCTCGACGTCGCACATGCCGCCGGCCTCGTCGGAGATGGTCTTGACCAGCAGCAGTCCGCGGCCGCCGATGCGCTCGTCGTCCGCTTCCAGGGGCTTGGGCCGGTAGGGGTGGTCGTCCTCGACGGCCACCCGGATCCAGTGCCGTCCGATGGAGACCTCCACGGCCACCTCGGGCGAGAGCAGTGCGGCGTGCTGGACGGCGTTGGTGACCAGCTCCGAGACGATCAGCAGCAGCCCCTGCAGCAGATCCTCGCAGAGCGGCACGCGCTGGTGCCGCAGGAGGTCGCGCACGGCGTGCCGTGCCCGGGGGACGGAGGAATGCAGCGCGGGAGCGGTGAAGCGCCAGGCTCCGTCGAACTCGACCGGGCGCCGGGGCGGGGCCTGCCCCGGGTCGGGCGGGACGCTCCCGAGGATTTCCATGTCCGATACCAACCCCTCACCATGGTCGACCGCAACCACGAGTGTTGGGAAGATGGGGGACCGTACCGGCGGGGTGACCACAAATCATCGGCTATCGACGGAGTTTGATCGTGTGCGTATGCCACGGTCACTGACGCGACTGATCCTGGCCGCCCTGTTCCACGCTCCATGAACGATCCGGAGCTCTTCGTTCCACCCCGGCGCCGGGGGAGCCCGCCGGCGCGTCCGGCGGGCCCGGATAGCATCCGGCGCATGGAGCCCGCACTTCACCTGGACGTCGCCGACGGCGTCGCAACGGTCCGCATCGCCAACCCCGCCAAACGCAACGCCATGACCACGGACATGTGGCGGGCCCTGCCGGAGCTGCTGGCGCGGTGCGCCGGCGACCCGGACGTAAGGGTGCTGGTGCTCACCGGCGAGGGCGGCACGTTCTGCGCGGGCGCCGACATCTCCACCCTGACCGAGGGGGCGGAGCGCTCGCGGGACCTCGCGATCGCGGCCGAGGAGGCGCTGGCGGCCTTCCCCAAGCCCACGCTCGCGGCCGTGCGCGGCCACTGCGTGGGCGGCGGCTGCCAGCTGGCGGCCGCGTGCGACCTGCGGTTCGCCGCCGAGGACGCGTCCTTCGGAGTGACCCCGGCGAAGCTGGGGATCGTCTACGGAGCCTCCTCCACGCGGCGGCTGGTGGAGCTGACCGGCCCCTCGGCTGCCAAGTACCTGCTCTTCTCCGGCGAGTTGATCGATGCCGCGCGGGCGCTGCGGACGGGCCTGGTGGACGAGGTGTGGCCGCCGGAGGCGCTGGAGAAGCGGGTGGCGGAGTTCGCGCAGGTGCTGGCCTCGCGCTCGCTGCTGACGCAGGCCGCGGCGAAGGAGTTCGCCGCGGGCCCCGCGGCCCCGGACCGGATCGCGCACTGGGCGGAGCAGGAGCGCGGCAGCGGCGACACCGCGGAGGGTGTCGCCGCCTTCCTGGAGCGCAGGCGGCCGCGGTTCACTTGGGCCGCGGACGGGCGGCCGGACCCCCGCGCCGGCCTTCCCGTCTCCGGCCGCTAGGCCGCCGGCCGCCCGGCCCCCGCTCGTTCAGCCGCCGTTCTTCCCGGCGAACTCCGCCAGGTCCACGGCCCGCCACTCGGCGACGAGGTCGGCCGGGGCCTTCTCCGGCGAACCCGCGTCGTAGGGCGGCTGGGGGTCGTACTCGATGAGCAGCTGGATGGACTGTGCGGCGCGGTCGCCGGCGATCCGGCCCGCGAGCGTGAGCCCCATGTCGATGCCGGAGGAGACGCCGGCGGCCGTGACGTACTTGCCGTCGGTGACGACGCGTTCGCCGGTCGCCTCCACCCCGAAGGCTGCGAGCCGGTCCAGGTTCAGCCAGTGACAGGTGGCGCGACGGCCCGTCAGCAGCCCGGCGGCGGCCAGGACCAGGGAGCCGGAGCACACGGACGTCGTCCACGTCGTGGTGCGGTCCACCTCCTGCAGCCACTCCCGGACGGGGCCGGGCGCCATCGGGCCACTCGGGTCGGGCCCGCCGGGCACGACGACGATGTCGGGGGCCGTGACCTCGGCGAGGGAGGCTTCGGCGACCAGGGAGAGGCTGCCGCTGTCGTTGCGCACGGGCCCCCGGCGCTCGGCGACCAGCACGGCCTCGGCGCCGGGGAGCGGGCCGAGGGTGTCGAACGGGCCGATGGCGTCGAGGGCGGTGAAGCCCGGGTAGAGCAGGAAGGCGATCTGCACGGTGGTCCTCGTTCCGGTGTGTCGGATGGATCGGATGCGTCGGATATGTCGGCCGGTCAGGCGGGGGTCAGGGGGCGGAAGCGGCGCCGGTACTCGGCGGGCGAGGTGCCGAGGGCGCGGACGAAGGCGCGGCGCATCGCCTCGGGGGTGCCGTAGCCGCAGGCGCGCGAGACCTCCTCGACACCGTCGGCGGCGTCCTCCAGCTGCCGGCGGGCGGCCTCCAGGCGCACCCGGTCGACGTAGCGGCCCGGCGTCATGCCGGTCTCGCTCTGGAAGGCGCGGGCAAAGTGCCGCGGGGAGAGGCCGGCGCGGGCCGCGAGCGCCTCGACGGACAGGTCGGCCGCGGGGTTCTCGACGACCCAGTGCTGGACGTCGCGCAGCCGCGGGCGGCGCGCCGTCTGGGCGGCGAGCGGGGCGCTGAACTGGGTCTGGTTGCCGGGGCGGCGCAGGAAGACGACGAGGTTGCGGGCGACGGCGAGCGCCCGATCGCGCCCCAGGTCGTCCTCGACGAGGGCGAGCGCGAGGTCGATGCCGGCGGTGACGCCCGCCGAGGTGACGACGTTCCCGTCGCGCACGTAGATGGGGTCCGGCTCCACCCGCACGGACGGGAAGCGCGCGGCGAGGGCGGCGCAGAACGCCCAGTGGGTCGTGGCGCGGCGGCCCTCCAGCAGGCCGGCCGCGGCGAGCAGGAACGCCCCGGTGCACACCGACACCACGCGCTCGGCGCGCGGCGCGTGCTCGCGCAGCCAGCCGATCAGGCGGGGGTCGGGGGCGCGGGTGCCCTCGCCGCCGGGCACCAGGAGGGTGTGCGGGGCGGGGGCGTCGTGGAGCGCGTGGTCGGGCACGAGGCGCAGGCCGCTGCTGGTCCGCACGGGGCCGCCGTCGAGGGTCGCGGTGCGCACGCGGTACATCGCGGAGCCGTCGCTCCGGCAGGCCGCGCCGGCGAACACCTCGGCGGGGCCGGTGACATCGAGGCTCTGGACGTCGTCGAAGAGGACGATCAGCACGGTGCGGCAGGGCGTGCGGTGGTGCGTCATGTCCTCCATGCTGGTCGCCCGCGGTTTTGTCCGCAATGACGAATACCCCACCTTTCCTGCCACCCCCGGCGGCTGCCCGCAGACCACTTCCCGCCGTACCGACCAGTCGGTAACGTGCGGGCATGACCTCACTCAACGGGCCCCTGCCCGAGCTCGCCGGACGCCGTTGTCACCAGTGGCTCAACACCCTCCACGCGACGGTGTACTTCTCCCCCGACTACCTGGGGGAGATGGCGGGCCTGGGCATCGAGGGCGACACCGCGGCGAACATCGCCGGGCGCACGGCGCCGCTCGGCCGCGTCGGCGCCGGGACGGTCACCGCGGCGTACTACAACTCCAAGTACGAAATGATCGCCCGTCATGTCCCGGGCGTCTGGGACGTCGTCTCTCCGCAGGAGGCCATCGCCGCACGGCTGCGCGCGGCCGACGCGACGCTCCGCAGGCTGCTCGGCGAGGACGCCGTGGCCGCCCCCGAGATGGCCGAGGCCGCGGAGCTCGCGCTGCGCGCCGCCGAGGGCTGCAGCCGCGGCGGCCGCCCGCTGTACTCCGCCCACGCCGACCTGCCCGTGCCCGCCACGCCGCACCTCGCGCTCTGGCACGCCGCCACCCTCCTGCGCGAGCACCGCGGGGACGGCCACATCATGGCGCTCGTACGGGCCGGTCTCGACCCGGTCGAGGCGCTCGTCAGCCACACCGCCACCGGCGGCGGCATGACCACCAAGTGGCTCGTCGCCACGCGCGGCTGGACCGAGGACGAACTCGCCGCCGGACGGGACCGGCTGCGGGCCCGCGGGCTGCTGGACGCGGAGGGCGAGCTGACCGAGGCGGGCGCCGCGCTGCGCGACGAGCTGGAGGCGGAGACGGACCGCCTCGACGCCGCGCCGTACGAGCACCTGGGAGCGGCGGGCGTCGAGCGCCTGACCGCCCTGGGCAAGGAGTACGCGAAGACGGCCGTGCTCGCGGGCGCGTTCCCCGCGGACCTGCTCGGCAACGCCTGACGCGGCGGCCCGGGCGGCCGCCGGCGGCGCCGCCGCGAGGCTCGCGCACCGCGGTGTCGGCGGCACCTGCCACAATGCAGACCGCAGCCCGAAGAGAAAGCGGAGCGTGATCGTGACGGCAATTGGTGCGTCGCCCGGGGCGTCGGTCGAAGGCAGGATCGCCGAGGAGCTCGGCGTGCGGGAGCGGCAGGTGAAGGCCGCGGTCGACTTGCTCGACGGCGGCTCGACCGTGCCGTTCATCGCCCGTTACCGCAAGGAGGCCACGGAGATGCTCGACGATGCGCAGCTGCGCACCGTCGAGGAGCGGCTGCGGTACCTGCGCGAGCTGGAGGAGCGCCGCACGGCGGTCCTGGAGTCCGTGCGCTCCCAGGGCAAGCTGGACGAGGCCCTGGAGGCGCGCATCCGCGCCGCCGACTCCAAGGCCCGGCTGGAGGACATCTACCTGCCCTTCAAGCCCAAGCGCCGCACGAAGGCGCAGATCGCCCGCGAGGCCGGGCTGGAGCCGCTGGCGGAGGGGCTGCTCGGGGACCCGGGCACCGAGCCGCTCGCCGCGGCCGCCGCCTTCGTCGACGCGGACAAGGGCGTCGCGGACGCCGCGGCGGCCCTGGAGGGCGCGCGGGCGATCCTCACCGAGCGCTTCGGCGAGGACGCCGACCTCATCGGCGAGCTCCGCGAGCGCATGTGGACGCGCGGGCGCGTGGCCGCGAAGGTGCGCGAGGGCAAGGAGGAGGCGGGCGCGAAGTTCGCCGACTACTTCGACTTCGCCGAGCCCTTCACCGAGCTGCCCTCGCACCGCGTGCTGGCGATGCTGCGCGGCGAGAAGGAGGAGGTCCTCGACCTCACGCTGGAGCCCGAGCCGGCGGAGGAGGCGGACCGGGCGGCCGCGGGCCCGAGCGCGTACGAGCAGATGATCGCGCAGCGCTTCGGCGTCGCGGACCGCGGCCGGCCGGCGGACAAGTGGCTGGGCGACACCGTGCGGTGGGCCTGGCGCACGCGCATCCTCGTCCACCTCGGGATCGACCTGCGGCTGCGGCTGCGCCAGGCCGCCGAGGACGAGGCGGTCCGCGTCTTCGCGGCGAACCTGCGCGACCTGCTGCTCGCCGCCCCGGCCGGCACGCGCGCCACGATGGGCCTCGACCCCGGCTTCCGCACGGGCGTGAAGGTCGCCGTCGTGGACGCGACGGGCAAGGTCGCGGCCACCGAGACCATCTACCCGCACGTCCCGCAGAACAAGTGGGACGCCTCGCTCGCCACGCTGGCCCGGCTCGCCCGGGAGCACGGCGTGGAGCTCGTCGCCATCGGCAACGGCACCGCCTCCCGCGAGACGGACCGGCTGGCGGCCGACCTGATCACCCGTCACCCGGAGCTGAAGCTCACCAAGGTGATGGTCTCCGAGGCCGGCGCCTCGGTCTACTCCGCCTCCGCGTTCGCCTCCCAGGAGCTGCCCGGGCTGGACGTCTCGCTGCGCGGCGCGGTCTCGATCGCCCGCCGCCTGCAGGACCCGCTCGCCGAGCTCGTCAAGATCGACCCCAAGTCGATCGGCGTCGGCCAGTACCAGCACGACCTGTCCGAGGTGAAGCTCTCCCGCTCGCTCGACGCCGTCGTGGAGGACTGCGTCAACGGCGTCGGCGTCGACGTGAACACCGCGTCCGCGCCGCTGCTCGCGCGCGTCTCCGGCATCAGCTCCGGCCTCGCCGAGAACATCGTCGCCCACCGCGACTCCAACGGCCCCTTCCGGTCCCGCCGGGCGCTGAAGGACGTGGCCCGGCTCGGCCCGAAGGCCTACGAGCAGTGCGCGGGCTTCCTGCGCATCCGCGGCGGGGACGACCCGCTGGACGCCTCCAGCGTCCACCCCGAGGCGTATCCGGTGGTGCGGAAGATGGTCAAGAGCACGGGCGGCGCGGTCGCCTCCCTCGTCGGCAACACCTCCGTGCTGCGCTCCCTGCGCCCGGAGGAGTTCGTCGACGACACCTTCGGCCTGCCGACGGTCACCGACATCCTGCGCGAGCTGGAGAAGCCCGGCCGCGACCCGCGGCCCGCGTTCAAGACAGCCAGCTTCAAGGAGGGCGTCGAGAAGATCGGCGACCTGGAGCCGGGGATGATCCTGGAGGGCGTCGTCACCAACGTGGCCGCGTTCGGGGCGTTCGTGGACGTGGGCGTCCACCAGGACGGCCTGGTGCACGTCTCGGCCATGTCCCGGACGTTCGTGAAGGACCCGCGGGACGTGGTCAAGCCCGGCGACATCGTGCGGGTCAAGGTCATGGACGTCGACATCCCGCGCAAGCGGATCTCGCTGACGCTGCGGCTCGACGACGAGGCGGGGTCGCCGTCCGGCGGGTCCGGCGCGTCCGGCGGGGGCGCCGCCTCCGGCGGCGGCGGTGGGCGGCCGCGCCCCGAGCGGGGCTCCGGCCGCCGGGGTGCGGGGGCGCCCGCGCAGCGCCGCGGCAACTCCCGCGAGCGCGAGCCCGCACCGCCGGTGAACGACGCGATGGCGGAGGCCCTGCGCAGGGCGGGTCTGCGCTAGGACGACCGCGAGCCGGGGCGCCCTCTCCTACGGGGAGGGCGCCCTCTCGTACGGGAGGGCGCCCGTCAGCCGGCGCGCGGGAAGGCGTCCGTCAGCGCTCCGTGAGGCGGCCCTCGGAGACCTCGATGCGGCGGGTCGTACGGACCGCGTCCAGCATCCGTCGGTCGTGCGTGACCAGCAGCAGCGTGCCCGTGTACGAGTCCAGCGCGGACTCCAGCTGCTCGATCGCCGGCAGGTCGAGGTGGTTGGTCGGCTCGTCCAGGACCAGCAGGTTGACCCCGCGCGCCTGCAGCAGGGCCAGCGCCGAACGCGTCCGCTCGCCCGGCGAGAGGGTCACCGCCGGGCGCAGCACGTGATCGGCCTTCAGCCCGAACTTGGCCAGCAGCGTCCGGACGTCGGCGGGCGCGAGGTCGGGGACGGCCGCGCCGAAGGCGTCCAGCAGCGTCTCCGTGCCGAAGAACAGGGCCCGCGCCTGGTCCACCTCGCCCACGACGACGCCCGGGCCCAGCGCCGCGTGCCCCGCGTCCAGCGGCAGCCGGCCGAGCAGGGCCGCGAGGAGCGTGGACTTGCCGGAGCCGTTGGCGCCGGTCACCGCGATCCGGTCGGCCCAGTCGATCTGCAGGTCGGCGGGGCCGAAGGCGAAGGACCCCCGGCGCACCTCGGCGCCGCGCAGCGTGGCCACGACCGCGCCGGAGCGCGGCGCCGCCGCGATCTCCATGCGCAGCTCCCACTCCTTGCGGGGCTCCTCGACGACCTCCAGCCGCTCGATGAGCCGCTCGGTCTGCCGGGCCTTGGCGGCCTGCTTCTCGGTGGACTCGGTGCGGAACTTGCGGCCGATCTTGTCGTTGTCGCTCGCCTTGCGGCGGGCGTTCTTGACGCCCTTCTCCATCCAGTTCCGCTGGGTGCGGGCGCGGTCCTCCAGGCCGGCGCGCGTGTCGGCGTAGTCCTCGTAGGCCTCACGGGCGTGCCGGCGGGCGGTCTCGCGCTCCTCCAGGTAGGCGGCGTAGCCGCCGCCGTAGAGGCGGACCTGCTGCTGGGCGAGGTCGAGCTCGAGGACCTTGGTCACCGTGCGGGTCAGGAACTCGCGGTCGTGGCTGACCACGACCGTGCCGGCGCGCAGCCCGGTGACGAAGGACTCCAGGCGGGCGAGCCCGTCGAGGTCGAGGTCGTTGGTGGGCTCGTCCAGCAGGAAGACGTCGTAGCGGCTCAGCAGCAGGGAGGCGAGCCCGGCGCGGGCGGCCTGGCCGCCGGAGAGGCTGGTCATGGGCCGGTCGAGCCCGACGGACAGCCCCAGCGTGGCGGCGACCTCCTCGGCGCGCTCGTCCAGGTCGGCACCGCCGAGGCCGAGCCAGCGGTCGAGGCCCGTGGCGTAGGCGTCGTCGGCGCCCGGCGCGCCGTCCACGAGCGCCTGCGTGGCGGCGTCCAGCTCGGCCTGGGCCCGGGACACCCCGGTCCGGCGGGCGAGGAACTCCCGCACGGTCTCCCCCGGCCGCCGCTCGGGCTCCTGCGGCAGGTGCCCCACGGTGGCCGTCGGCGGGCTGAGCGAGAGCCCGCCCTCCTCCGGCACGTCCAGCCCGGCGAGCAGCCGCAGCAACGTGGATTTACCGGCCCCGTTGGCACCGACCAGACCGATGACGTCCCCGGGCGCGACGACGAGGTCGAGCCCGGAGAAGAGGGTGCGGTCGCCGTGTCCGGCGGCGAGACTTTTGGCGACGAGAGTGGCACTCATAACGGGTCGACTCTAACCGGAGTGGTGGAGGGGGCCGTACCGGATTTCGCGGGCGGTCCGGATGGCTCCCGGGCCGGGGCGTCTCGGGTGTCCCGGCCCGGGGGTGCCGGTTACGGCACGTGCACCAGTGGCGGCACGTTCAGCCCGTGCGGTGTCGTGGGCTCGGTGCGGGGGCCGCCCGTGGTGGCGCGGGTGAATGCCGCGTAGCCGCCGACCAGGGGCAGGGTTGCCGAGGTGCGGCGGAGGTCCAGCTTTACGTGCGGGGTGGTGGAGGCGGGCTCGATGAGGCCGGCGTCGGTGCCGGCGACGATCAGGGCCAGGCGGTGGCCCGCCGGGACGACGTGGTCGGTGGCGGCGAGGTCGAGGGTGATGGTGTACGGCTTGCCGGGGGTCAGGGGGCTGCCCTTGCCGGAGCCGTCCCAGTGGCCGAGGTCGGCCCAGCCGCGGCTGAAGACGGTGTGGCCGACCTGTGCCTTCGTGGCCTCGGTGCGCTTGTAGCAGGCGCTGTCGCCGGCGTTGCCGCTGCCCCAGCAGGTGCGGTCGTCGAGGGTGCGGATGCCTTCGCCGCGGGCGGCGTAGTCGCGGATCCCGGCGGGGCCGAGGTCGACGAGGACGGCGGACAGGTGGGCCGAGGCCGTGGACGGGGTGACCGTCAGGCGCACGGCCGAGGAGCCGGACAGGCGCAGGTCGCGGCTGAGGGGCGGGGTGACGAAGCCGGCCTTGCCGGGGGTGGAGCGGTCGATGCTCGCGGCCCAGTCGCTCTCGTTCAGCCTGGGGTCGTCGGTGAACTCGGCGGTGGCGCCCTGGGGCGCGGGCTTCAGGCCGAGCGTGCCGACGCCCGCGACGGGGCCGGCGGCGGGGCGCAGGGTGGTGGGGCGGGTGTCGCGCGGCGGCCAGACGCGGTCGGTGGACCACTGGTCGGGGGCGCGCTCGACGTCCGCCATGGGCTCGCGCTCGACGCCGTTGTCGTAGCCGAGGAGGTAGTGGTCGAACCAGCGGTGCAGGGTGGGCACCCACGCCTCGCGGCGGAAGTCGAAGGGGTCGACGTGGCCGGCCTGGGAGAGCCAGACCTTGCGCTCGACGCCGTTCTCCGCGAGGGCGTCCCACCACTGACCGAAGTGCTTGGTCCGTACATTGAGGTCCTGCAGGCCGTGGACGGCGAAGACGCTGGCGCGCACGTTCCCGGCGTCCTTGACGTAGTCGCGGGCCTCCCACAGGGCCGTCCGGTCGCCGTTGCGCGGGGCGCCCTCGGCGAGCTCGCGCTGTACGGCCTGGCAGCGGCCGCGGGCCTCGGGGCTCTCGATACGGTCGGAGAGGCCGTCGGGGCCGCCGTCGTAGAGGGCCGCGCCCCGGGCGAAGTAGTAGTCGTACCAGGAGCTGATGGCGCCGATGGGGACGATGGTCTTCAGGCCTTCGACGCCGGTCGCGGCGACGGCGTTGGCGACGGTCCCGTCGTAGCTCTTGCCGATCATGCCGACGGCCCCGGTGGTCCAGCCGGCCGTGACGGGATCGCTCCCCGCGCGGGTGGCGTAGCCGCGGGCCCGGCCGTTCAGCCAGTCGACGACGGCCTTGGCCGACTGCACGTCGGACCGGCCGCCGATGTCGACGCAGCCGTCGGAGCGGTTGGTCCCGGCGAGGTCGACGAGCACCACGGCGTAGCCGCGCGGTACGAAGTAGTTGTCGTAGTACAGCGGGAACCCGGCCGGCTTCCCCTGCGCGTCGTAGGTCTTCTTCTGGCTCTCGTTGCCGCGGCCGCAGCACGAGTAGTACGGGCTCGCGTCCATGATGACGGGGACCCGCCTGCCCTGTTCGGCGGCCTCCCGGGGCCGGATGACGTCGACGGCCACCCGGTCGGACCTGCCGTCCCCGTCGGCGTCCACCCGGGTGTCGACCCAGACGGATTCGCGTATGGCGCGGTCGTACGAGTAGACCGGGGTGCTCTCCTTGCCGCGCGGCGGGGCGGCCTGCGCGGCGCCGGGCGGTGACACGAGCACCGCCACCAGGGCGGCAAGTGCCGCCAGTACGAGTGAAGTCCAGGGTGCGCGGGCGTCCCGCGGGCGTCTGATCACGGGCGGACGGTAACGCCGACGGGGCCCGGAACAGAAGGGGTTGCGGCAGCTTCAGGAGTTGACGGCCGCCCCGCCGCATGACGCGCGCATGTCGATCACATGTCGGAACGCCCCATGGACATACCCCCCTCGACGGTGAGTACATAGGCTTCCGAGTGATCGTTCTCCTCTACGAGTTGGAGTGACTCGTGCGTCGTCACAGACTCATCGTTCCGAGCACGGCCGCTGCCGCCTTCCTGCTGCTCGCGGTCCCGGCGTCGGCGGCCGACGCCACGCCCGGCGCCCCGGGCGCCGGAGACTCGTACTACCCGGAAGACGGCAACGGCGGGTACGACGTCTCGCACTACGACCTGCGGCTGAAGTACCAGCCGAAGACGGACCGGCTGGAGGGCACGGCGACCCTGCTCGCCACCCCCACCCAGGCCCTGTCCCGCTTCAACCTCGACTTCACCCTCGACGTGAGCGAGGTCCTGGTGGGCGGCAGGAAGGCCGCGTACAAGCAGTCGGGCGCCCACGAGCTGGAGGTCACCCCGGCCGGCCCGCTGGAGCAGGGCAAGCCGGTCAGCGTCGTCGTGCGCTACAGCGGCACCCCCTCCACCGTGAAGATCAACGGCTACACGGCCTGGAAGCGCACCCCGGACGGCGCGGTCGTGGCCCAGGAGCCGCAGTCGGCGGCCTGGTGGTTCCCGAGCAACGACCACCCCACCGACAAGGCCACCTACGACGTTTCCGTCTCCGTACCGGACGACGTCCAGGCCATCAGCAACGGCGTGCTCGCCTCCCAGTCCTCCAAGCTCGGCTGGACGCGCTACAACTGGCGCTCCACCAAGCCCCAGGCGAGCTACCTGACGACCCTGGCCGTCGGCAAGTTCGACATCACCACCGGCACGACGGAGAGCGGCCTGCCGGTCGTCAACGCCTACAGCAAGGACCTGGGCGAGAACCTCCCCTCGGCCAAGGCCAGCATCGAGCGCACCGCCGAGATCACCGACTGGGCGAGCACGGTCTTCGGGCCGTACCCCTTCAACGCCGTCGGCGGGTACGTGCCGAACGTCAAGTCGTCCTACGCCCTGGAGACCCAGACCCGGCCGTTCTACAGCCCGGCGTCCTTCACGAGCGGCGCGAACCAGCAGATCGTCGTGCACGAGCTCGCGCACCAGTGGTTCGGTGACAGCGTCTCCGTCAAGGACTGGCGCGACATCTGGGTGAACGAGGGCTTCGCCACCTACGCCCAGTGGCTGTGGTCGGAGAAGGAGGGCGAGGGCACCGCACAGGAGCTCGCCGAGTACGTCTACAACGGCATCCCGGCCGACAACGACTTCTGGAAGGTCAAGCCGGGCGACCCGGGCGCGAACCGCCAGTTCGACCGCGCCGTCTACAACCGCGGCGCCGTCGCCCTGCAGGCGCTGCGCAACACCGTCGGCGACAAGACGTTCTTCGCCATCCTCAAGCAGTGGACGACGGAGAACCGTTACGGCAACGCCTCCGTGCAGGACTTCGTGAAGTTCGCCGAGAAGGTCTCCGGCAAGAAGCTCGCGCCGCTCTTCGACACCTGGCTGTTCCAGCCGTCGAAGCCGAGCACGCTGCCGGCTCCGGCCGGCACCGGCCCCGCCAAGGCGGCGAAGTCGCTGAAGGCCGGCGTCACCGCGCCCAAGTCCTGGAAGAAGATCCAGGACGCGGAGCGCGCCCACCGGCACTGACCGGTCCTGCACTCAGGCCCGCCGTACCGCCGCCGCCCCGCGCGCGCATGCGGTACGGCGGGCCGCCGCCGGTTTCACAGCGCCGGTGGCACAGCAATACTGTTCGACACCGACAGGTGCGGAACAGAGAGCGAGGTGCCGCCCATGGCCGCGCAGACGGAGACCGGGGAAGCGACCCTGACGGTGGACGAGCTGGCCGCCCGGGCCGGGGTGACCGTCCGCACCGTGCGCTTCTACAGCACCCGGGGGCTGCTGCCCCCGCCCGAGATCGGCCCGCGCCGGGTCGGGCGCTACGGGCCCGGCCACCTCTCGCGGCTCGCCCTGATCGAGGAGCTGCAGCACCAGGGGCTCACGCTCGCCGCGATCGAGCGCTACCTGAACCGGCTCCCCGAAGGCCTCACCCCCCAGGACCTGGCCATCCACCGCGCCCTCGTGGCCTCCTGGACGCCCGACGGGGCCGAGGAGACCACCCGGGAGGAGCTGGAGAGGCGGGCGGGCCGCGCCCTCACCGAGGAGGACGTCGACCGGCTGGCCGCGCTGAACGCCCTGCAGCGGGGCGAGACCGCCGGCTCCTACCTCGTCGACCCGGCCCTGCTCCACCTGGGCGTCCGGCTGCTGGACGTCCCGATCGCGCCGGAGACCGTCCTGGCCGCCCGCAGCGTCCTGCTGGAGCACGCCCGCGCCACCGCCCGGGAGCTGACGCGCCTGTTCCGCGACGAGGTGGAGACGCCGGACGTCGCGGCGATGAAGTCGCTGTCGGCGCACATGCAGCCGCTGGTGGTCCAGGCGCTGGTCACCGCGTTCCAGCGCTCGCTGAACGAGGAACTGCGCGCGGCCTACGAGGAGGCGGCCGGGCCGGCCGCCTGACCGGCGCCGTGGGCACCCGCACCTGCGGGCGCCCACGGCGCCCGCCCTTCTAGAAGCGCTCCCCCTTCTCCGCCTTCTCCACCAGCAGGGGCGACGGCTCGAACCGCTCGCCGTACGTCGCCGCGAGCTCCCGGGCGCGGGTCACGAAGCCCGGCAGACCGCCCTCGTAGCCGTTGATGTACTGCAGCGCGCCGCCCGTCCAGCCGGGGAAGCCGATGCCGAGGATCGAGCCGATGTTGGCGTCCGCGACGGAGGTCAGGACGCCCTCCTCCAGGCAGCGGACGGTGTCCAGCGCCTCGGAGAACAGCATGCGCTCCTTCATGTCCTCGAAGGGGATCCGCACGTCCTTCTTCGTGAAGTGCTCGCGCAGGCCCGGCCACAGCCCGGCGCGCTTGCCGTCCGCGTACTCGTAGAAGCCCGCGCCGCCGCTGCGCCCCGGGCGTCCGAACTCCTCGACCATGCGGTCGATGACCGCGTCCGCGGGGTGCGGCGTCCACGTCTCGCCGGCCGCCTCGGCCGCCCGCCGGGTCTCCTCGCGGATCTTCCGGGGCAGGGTGAGGGTCAGCTCGTCCATCAGGGAGAGCACCTTGGCCGGGTAGCCGGCCTGCGCGGCGGCCTGCTCGACGGAGGCCGGGTCGGCGCCCTCGCCGATCATCGCCACGCCCTCGTTGATGAAGCGGCCGATGACGCGCGAGGTGAAGAAGCCGCGCGAGTCGTTGACCACGATGGGCGTCTTGCGGATCTGCCGGACCAGGTCGAAGGCGCGGGCCAGGGCCTCGTCGCCGGTGCGCTCCCCCTTGATGATCTCCACGAGCGGCATCTTGTCGACGGGCGAGAAGAAGTGCAGGCCGACGAAGTCCACGGGCCGCGCGACGCCCTCGGCGAGGAGGGTGATGGGCAGGGTGGAGGTGTTGGAGCACAGCAGGGCGTCGGGCGCGACGACGTGCTGGATCTCCTGGAAGACCTTGTGCTTGAGGGCCGGGTCCTCGAAGACCGCCTCGATGACGGCGTCGCAGCCCGCCAGGTCGGCCACGTCGGCGGTCGGGGCGATCCGGGCCAGCAGCTCGTCCCGCTGGGCCTCGGTGGTGCGGCCCCGGGCGAGGGCCTTGGCCAGCAGGCCTTCGGAGTAGGCCTTGCCCTTGCGGGCCGCTTCGTCGGAGACGTCCTTCAGGACGACCTCGATGCCGGCCTTGGCGCAGGCGTAGGCGATGCCCGCGCCCATCATGCCGGCGCCGAGGACGGCGACCTTGCTCACCTGGCGGGGGGAGACGTCCCGCGGGCGGCTGACGCCGGAGTTGACGGCCTGGAGGTCGAAGAAGAACGCCTGGATCATGTTCTTCGCGGTCTGCCCGGTGACCAGCTCGGTGAAGTAGCGGGCCTCGATGAGCTGCGCGGTCTCGAAGTCCACCTGGGACCCCTCGACGGCGGCCGCCAGGATGTTGCGCGGGGCCGGGTAGGGGGCGCCGCCGAGCTGCTTCCTGAGGTTGGCGGGGAAGGCCGGGAGGTTCGCGGCGAAGCGCGGGCTGGCCGGGGTGCCGCCGGGGATCCTGTAGCCCTTGACGTCCCAGGGCTGCTGCGACTCGGGGTGCGTGTCGATGAACGCGCGCGCCTTGGCGAGGAGTTCGTCGCGGTCGGCCGCCAGCTCGTGGACGAGCCCGGCCTCCAGGGCGCGGCGCGGGTCGTACTGCGTGCCCTGCAGCAGCACCTTCAGCAGTGCGTCGGTGATGCCGAGGAGGCGTACGGTGCGGGTGACGCCGCCGCCTCCGGGCAGCAGACCGAGGGTGACCTCGGGGAGGCCGATCTTCGAGCCGGGGGCGTCGAGGGCGATGCGGTGGTGGCAGGCGAGCGCGATCTCGTAGCCGCCGCCGAGGGCCGCGCCGTTGACGGCCGCGACGACGGGCACGCCGAGGGTCTCGATCCGGCGCAGGTCGCGCTTGATCGTCATGCTCCCCTCGAGGACGCTCCCGGCGTCGGCGGGGGTCGCGGCGATCAGCTCGCGCAGGTCGCCGCCGGCGAAGAAGGTCTTCTTCGCGGAGGTGAGGACGACGCCGCGCACCGACTCCTTCTCGGCCTCCAGCCGGTCGGCGACCGCCGTGAGGGACGCCTTGAAGGCGTTGTTCATGGTGTTGGCGGACTGGTCGGGGTCGTCCAGGACGAGGGTGACGATGCCGTCGTCGCTCCGCTCCCAGCGGATGGTGTTGCGCTCGCTCATGTCGGTGCTCTCCATGGGGGATTGTCCTCAATCGCCGGACAGGGGAAGGGGGGCCGGCCCGGGGCCCGCCGGAGGCTATACGCGCTCGACGACGGTGGCGATGCCCATGCCGCCGCCCACGCAGAGGGTGACCAGGCCGTACTGCTTGTCCTGGCGTTCGAGTTCGTCGATGACGGTGCCCAGCAGCATGGCGCCGGTGGCGCCGAGCGGGTGGCCGAGGGCGATGGCGCCGCCGTTGACGTTGATCTTGTCGAGGCCGATGCCCATCTCGCGGGCGAAGTGCAGCACCACGGCGGAGAAGGCCTCGTTGACCTCGATCAGGTCGATGTCGCCGATGGTCAGGCCGGCCTTGGCGAGCGCCTTGCGGGAGGCGGGGGCGGGGCCGGTGAGCATGATGGTGGGGTCGGAGCCCGAGACGGCGGCGGAGACGATGCGGGCCCGCGGCGTCAGCCCGTGGCGCTCGCCGGTCTCGCGGTTGCCGATGGCGACGAGGGAGGCGCCGTCGACGATGCCGGAGGAGTTGCCCGCGTGGTGGACGTGGTCGATCTTCTCGACCCAGTGGTACTGCTGCAGGGCCACGGCGTCGAAGCCGCCGGCCTCGCCGATCGTGGCGAAGGAGGGCTTGAGCCCGGCCAGGGTCTCGACGGTGGTGCCGGGGCGGGGGTGCTCGTCGCGGTCGAGGACGACGAGGCCGTTGCGGTCGCGCACGGGGATCACGGAGCGGTCGAAGCGGCCGGCCTTCCACGCGGCGGCGGCGTTCTCCTGCGAGCGGGCGGCGAAGGCGTCCACGTCCCGCCGGGTGAAGCCGCCGAGGGTCGCGATCAGGTCGGCGCCGATGCCCTGGGGCACGAAGTTGACGTCGAGGCTGGTCATGGGGTCGTTGAACCAGGCGCCGCCGTCGGAGCCCATCGGCACCCGCGACATCGACTCCACGCCGCCGGCGAGGACGAGGTCCTCCCAGCCGGAGCGGACCTTGGCCGCGGCGAGGTTGACGGCCTCCAGGCCCGAGGCACAGAAGCGGTTCTCCTGCACGCCGGCGACGGTGTCGGGCAGGCCGGCGGCGATCGCCGCGATCCGGGCGATGTCGGAGCCCTGGTCGCCCAGGGGGCTCACGACGCCGAGCACGATGTCGTCGATCGCGGCCGGGTCCAGGCCGGGCAGGCGGCGGCGCAGCTCGTGGATGAGGCCGACGACGAGGTCGACGGGCTTGGTGCCGTGCAGGGCGCCGCTTGCCTTGCCGCGGCCGCGCGGGGTGCGGATCGCGTCGTATACGTACGCTTCGGTGCTGCTCAAGGTCGTGGGCCTTTCGGGGCGGGGGACGCTGGTCGGGGGTGGATCAGGAGAGCAGGGAACGGCCGATGATCTCCTTCATGATCTCGGTGGTGCCGCCGTAGATCGTCTGGATCCGGCCGTCGGTGAACGCCTTGGCGACCCGGTACTCCGTCATGTATCCGTACCCGCCGTGCAGTTGCAGGCAGCGGTCGGCGACGCGCTTCTGCAGCTCGGTCGCCCACCACTTGGCCATGGAGGCGTGCACGGCGTCGAGCGTGCCCGCGGTGTGCTCGGCGATGCAGCGGTCCAGGAAGGTGCGGGTGACGGCGCACTCGGTGGCCATCTCGGCGATCTCGAAGCGGATGTGCTGCAGCTTGGCGAGCGGACGGCCGAAGGCCTCGCGCTCCTTGACGTAGCCGGTGGTGAGCTCCAGCAGGTGCTCGGCGGCGGCGATCCCGGCCACGGCTATGTTCATCCGCTCCTGGGCGAGGTTGGTCATCAGGTGGACGAAGCCGCCGTGGAGCTCGCCCAGCAGGTTCTCCTTGGGCACGCGCACGTCGTGGAAGAACAGCTCGGCGGTGTCCTGCGCCTTCTGCCCGATCTTGTCGAGGTTGCGGCCGCGCTCGAAGCCGGCCATGCCGCGCTCGACGACGAGCAGGCTCAGGCCCTTGGCCCCGCCCTCTGGCGTCGTGCGCGCCACGACGACCACGAGGTCGGCGAGGATGCCGTTGGAGATGAAGGTCTTGGAGCCGTTGAGCAGCCAGTGGTCGCCGCGGTCCTCGGCGGCGGTGCGGATGCCCTGCAGGTCGGAGCCGGCGCCCGGCTCCGACATCGCGACGGCGGTGATGATCTCGCCCGTGCAGAAGCCGGGCAGCCAGCGCCGCTTCTGCTCGTCGGTGGCGAGGCCCGTCAGGTACGGTCCGACGATGTCGTTGTGCAGCCCGATCGCGAGGCCGGCGGCCCCCGCGCGGGTGAACTCCTCGGTGAGCACGGCGCTGTAGCGGAAGTCGCCGGTGCCCCCGCCGCCGTACTCCTCGGGCACGGCGAGGCCGAGCAGGCCCTGGCGCCCGGCCGCCCGCCAGGCCTCGCGCGAGACGATGCCGTCGCGCTCCCACTGCTCGTAGTGCGGGGCGACCTCCTTGGTGAGGAAGGTGCGTACGGTCTCGCGGAAGGCTTCGTGCTCGGCGGTGAAGATCTGGCGCTTCATGACTGCGGGCCCTTCTGGAGCGACTCGAGGCCGGGGACGTCCCAGTCCCGCGCCACCTCGGCGGTGTCCGCGCCGGGCCGCGCGGGCGGGCGGCGGACGGAGCCGGGGGTGGCGGAGAAGCGCGGGGCGGGGGCGGGCTGGGTGAGGCCGGCGTGCTCGACGAAGGTGCCGCGGGCGGCGAGGTGCGGGTGGCCGGGGGCCTCGCGCAGGGAGAGCACGGGGGCGACGCAGGCGTCCGAGCCGTCGAAGACGGCCGTCCACTCGGCGCGGGTGCGCGTGCGGAAGCGGGCGGCGACGGCGGCGCGCAGTTCCTCCCAGCGGGAGGGGTCGTCGCGGGCGGGCGCGAGCTCGGCGAGGCCGATGAGCTCCATGAACTCCGCGTAGAAGCGCTGTTCGAGGGCGCCGACCGCCATGTGGCCGCCGTCGGCCGCCTCGTACGTGCCGTAGAAGGGCGATCCCCCGTCGAAGAAGTTGGCCTCGCGCCGGTCCTGCCAGGCGCCGGCGGCCAGCATGCCGTGGAGGAGCGCGGTGAGGTGGGAGGTGCCGTCGACGATGGCGGCGTCGACGACCTGGCCGGTGCCGCCGGCGCGGGCGTGGTGGAGGGCGGCGAGGACGCCGACGACCAGGTAGAGCGCGCCGCCGCCGAAGTCGCCGAGGAGGTTGGCGGGGAAGGCGGGCGGCCCGTCGGCCGGGCCGGACAGGCCGAGGGCGCCGGTGACGGCGATGTACGCGATGTCGTGGCCGGCGGTGTCGGCGAGGGGACCGTGCTGGCCCCAGCCGGTCATCCGCCCGTAGACGAGGCGGGGGTTGCGGGCGAGGCAGGCGTCGGGGCCGACGCCGAGCCGCTCGGCGACGCCGGGCCGGTAGCCCTCGATCAGTACGTCGGCCCGGGCGGCGAGGCCGAGGACCGCGCGGCGGCCCGCGGGGGTCTTGAGGTCGGCCGTCACGGAGCGCTTGTTGCGGTTGGTGACGTCGCGGGACGGGGCGATGTGCAGGCCCGGGCCGCCGGGCCGGTCGACGCGGACGACGTCGGCCCCGAGGTCGGCCAGGAGCATGGCGGCGAACGGGCCGGGCCCGATTCCCGCGAGCTCGACGACGCGCACGCCGTCGAGCGGACCGCCGGCTGTCCCGGTCATCCGGACCCCCTGTGGCTTTGTGTGACCCGACTTCGCTGATACGGCTTTGGTGAGGCGGCCTTGGTGATACGACCCCGGTGATACGGCCCCGGTGATACGACGTCTGTGACACAACCGCTGTCACACCCGCGATGCTAAGAACAGGTTCCAGTTTTCACAAGACCTCGGCCCCCGGCCGCGGCCTCACATCGCTCCCCCGGCAGCGCACTTCGGGCCCGCTCAGCCCGCGTCGAGCTCGGCGATGAGGCGCTTGGGGGCGATGGTGCGGTAGCTCTCCTCCACCCAGTCGCACAGCACCTCCGCCGGGGCGCTCTCCCCGGTGAGCGGGACCGACACCCAGCCGTGTCTGCCGAGGCCGTAGGACGTGGGCGCAGCGCCGGGGACGGCCATGGCGTGGCCGTGCACCTCCTCGTCCTTGAGCTTGACCGAGATGCCGGGCGACTCGGTGTTCCCCTCCGGGCCGAGGAAGACGAAGATCTTCTTGTTGACCTTGACGACGGCGTCCTCCTCCCAGGGGAACTCCTCGACGGCGCCGGGCAGCGAGAGCGCGAATTCCCGCACCTTCGCGCGGGCCTTGAGAGGGGCGGACAAGGTCATGGGATGCCTCCGGGGTGTGCGCATGCGCCTCTGTGCCTCTTGCCCGTACAACGCTAGCCCGCGGGTCCGACATCACCGGGGATCTCCGGCTCCGCGGGGGATCACAGCAGCCCGGCCTCCGCCAGGTGGTGCCGCACGGCGTCCACGGCCGCGCCGGGCAGGGGACGCTGCGGGGCGGCCGTCGCCGGGCAGTCGATGACCCCCAGGAGGTGCAGCGCCGCCTTGAAGCCGCCCAGTGCGGACGCGCTCCCGCTCATACCAGTGAGGTCGCCAGTCCCGGCGAGCGCGAACAGGACCGCGAGCCGGTCCTGTTCGGCGGCCGCCTCGGCCCAGCGGCCCGCACGGGCGTGCTCGTACAGCCGTACGTACCCGGCCGGGTCCACGTTGCCCAGCCCCGGGACGACGCCGTGCGCCCCCGCCAGCAGGGCCCCGTCGACCGCCAGTTCGGACCCGGTCAGCACGGCGAACGAGTCGTCGAGACCGCGCCGCCGCAGCGCGACGAGGAGCCGGCGCAGCCCGCCGGAGTCGCCGCTGCTGTCCTTGAGCCCGGCCAGCGTCCCGTCCTCGGCGAGGGGCAGCAGGATCCCGGCGTCCAGCCTGGTGGGGACGGACGGGGGGATGTCGTACGCGACGAGCGGCAGCCCGGCGCCGGACCGGATGCGGCGGAAGTGGTCACGGACCTCGGCCGGGTGGGTGGCGGTGTAGAAGGGCGCGGTGGCGACGAGCGCGTCCGCGCCGGTCGCGGCCGCGGCCCGGGCGTGGTCCAGGACGCGCGCGGTGGTCATGTCGATCACCCCGGCGAGCACGGGCACCCGCCCGGCGACGGCGTCGACGGCGGCCCGCAGCGCGGTGCGGCGCCGGGCGTCGTCCAGGTAGGCCGTCTCCCCGCTGGACCCGAGCACGAAGACCGCGTGGGCGCCGGCGGCGAGCACGTGCTCCACGAGCGAGCCGAGCGAGCGGGTGTCGACCTCGCCGGACGGGGTCAGCGGCGTGCAGAGCGGCGGGACGACCCCGGACAGGGGAACGGGCAGACCCATGGCGACCGCCTTTCCGGCGCGGTACGGGCCGCGCCGAGCCTTCGGGAGGGGCGAGGTCAGTATGTCGGCGCCGTGCGCCGCCGTGGGGCCGCTCCGTCACCGGGCGGCACGTGTCCGCCCGCCACCCGTCGCCCCATCACCCGTCACCCCGTCACCAGCCCCTTCAGCGCCCGCCGGCACAGGCCGTCCGCCGCTCGCGTCGTCTCCGGGAGGCGGAAGGCGGGGGCCAGGGCGAGGGTGTGGGCGGTGGCGTTGTCGAGGCCGGTGCGGTGGCCGACGGAGACGAAGACCGGTTTGACGCCGGACTGGGTGCGCAGGGCGCGGCCCACCTCCTCGTCGCCGTCGAGGAGGGGCGAGGTGTCTCCGCGGTGCGGCCCGGGGGCCTCGTAGCGGAAGGTGAAGGGGTTCTTGGCGACGCCGATCGTCGGCAGGCCGGTCACGACGCCCAGGTGGCTGGCGAGGCCGAAGCGGCGGGGGTGGGCGAGGCCGTAGCCGTCGCAGACGACGAGGCCGGGGGTGACGCCGAGCCGTTCCAGGGCGGCGAGCACGGTGGGGATCTCGCGGAAGGCGAGCAGCCCGGGCACGTACGGGAAGGCGACCCGGCCGACGGCCGTCGCCTCCTCCACCACGCTCAGGGTGGCGGTGTCCAGGGCGACGGCGGCGGCCACGACGACGTCCCGCTCGTCGTCGTAGGCCACGTCGACGCCGACGGCAACGAGCGGCTCGCCGGGCGGGGGCCCGGGTTCGTCCAGGACGGTGCGGCCCCGCAACTCGTCCTGGAGGGCGGTCGCTTCCGCCTCGGTCGTGGGCCACCCGGGCGGTACGTCGGTTACCTCTGCCATGCTCATAGTGCGGGTCACGCTACCCGGCGGCTAGCCTGGCGATCATGTTCGTACTGGAGCTGACCTACATCGCGCCGATCGAGCGCATCGACGCCGCCCTCGCCGAGCACGTCGCCTGGCTGGACGCGCACTACGCGTCCGGCGTCTTCATCGCCTCCGGCCGGAAGGTGCCCCGGGACGGCGGTGTCATCCTCGCCGTCGGGGAGGACCGGGCGAAGATCGAGGAGATCACGCGGAGCGACCCGTTCACCGTGGCGGGGGTGTGCGAGTACTCCATCACCGAGTTCATCCCGACGAAGACGGCCCCCGCCCTGGAGTCGTACCGGCAGGAACTGCCGTCCTGACCACGGCTCCCGCCGCCCCGGGCGCGCCTACCGGGAGGTGAGCCGGGCGAGGCGCCCCTTCTCCCCCGCCGCCCAGCAGCCGCCGTCCGGCGCGCAGTCCACCGTGTCGTAGGAGCCGGTGCCGAAGGCGCGCCAGGTGCGGCCGCCGTCGGTGGTGAGGTCGCTGCCCGCCGGGCCGACCGCGAGCGCCGTGGTGCGGCTGCGCGGCAGCCAGGCGACGCCGGAGCGGTAGGAGCCGGGCGGGCGGGAGGCGGCCGTCCAGGTCGTGCCACCGTCGCCGCTGACGGCCGCGGCCCGCTCCGAGGGCTGCCCGGTGCGGTAGTCGCCGCCGACGGCCAGGCCGTGCGTCCGGTCGCGGAAGGCGAGCCCGAAGACACCGCGCGCGGAGTCGCCGGCGGGCACGGGCGTGCCGGCGACGGTCCAGGTGCGGCCGCGGTCGGCGGAGTGCAGGACGCGGGAGGACGCGGCGCCGCCGGTGGCGATCCAGGCGTCGTGCCGGCCGGAGCTCACCACGCACTGGCCGCTCGCCGCGAACGCGGCCTCGCCGGGGAGGGCTGCCGGCATGCCGCGGCCGGGCAGGACGCGCCAGCTGCGGCCGCCGTCGCCGGTGGCGAGGATGCGGAACCGGCCGTCCACGGGGTCGCCGAGGGCGATGCCGTGGCGCGGGTCGAAGAAGGTCAGGCAGTCGTAGAACGCCTTCGGATCGGTGTTGCGGAAGGTCTCCGTCCAGGTGCTGCCGCCGTCGTCCGTGCGGAAGACCCTGGACGCCTCGCCCTCGCCGATGGCCAGCACGACGGCGCGGCGGGCGTCGAACGCCTCCACGTCGCGGAATTCGAGCGCGCCCGCGCCGGGCGGCGAGACGTTTCGCCAGCTGCGCCCGCCGTCGCGGGTGAGCAGGACCGTCCCCTTCGTGCCGGCGGCCCACGCCGTGGAGCGGCTGACGGCCGCGAGCCCCCGGAAGCGGGCGTCGGTGCCGGCGTCCCTGCTCTCCCACGCCGGGCCCGCGCCCCCGCTCCCCGCACGGGCCGGTGCGGCGGTGACCGCCAGCGCCAGCACGGCGCCGGTGAGCGCCCCCGTCAGTCCGCACAGTCTGCGTAACGTCTTCCCCGTCCGTCTCATGACCGGGGAAGCTAGCCGACGCCGGGCGGGCCGTCCACGGGACCTCCGCTCCCGCCCCTGCCCGCGGCCCGTCCGCTGCCGCGCAAGCCGTCCAACGTTCATCCTTTCGGCCGGGGCGGGTGTGGCTTTACGGGCGATCCCCGGGCTCCGCGCCCCCGCCTAGCGTGAGCCCATGACGCCGACATCCCTGCTGTTCTCCCCCGCCGGGAGCGCCGCCGCCCCGTCCCGGGCCAGGCGCCGCCAGGGCTGGCTGCTGGCCGGCCTGTGCGGCCTGTGGCTGCTTGAGGGCCGCCTGCTGTCCCGGGGCGCCGTCCACGCCGAGCAGACCGGCGGCCACCAGGCCCACCTCGTCGTGTGGGCCGCCGGGCTGCTGGTGGCCCTGTGCGTGCTGCCGTGGGGCCCGCTCGCCGCGCGCGCCGCGGCGGCGATCGCGGTGTCCTGGTCGGCGACCGGGTACCTGATGGCCGCGGGCGAGCACCTGCCCGTCTGGGGGCTGACCGAGAGCGCGGCCCTGCTGGTGCTGCTCGCCCTCGTCGCGTGGCGGGTGCCGGTGCGGGCCGCCGTGCCGGCGGGCGTCGCGCTGGCCGCCGGTGTGCTGGTGGCGCCTGTGCGCGACACGGACGCGCCCGGGGCGGCCGTCGTCGTCCACGCCCTGGTCGTGGCAGGCGTCACCTCGGCGGGCCTGTGCCTGCGCTACCGGGACGGCGAGCGCGCCCGGGCCGTGGCCGCCGCGCGCGACGCCGAGCGCCTGGAGCTGGCGGGCGAGCTGCACGACTTCGTCTCCCACCACGTCGCCGCGATGACGCTGCTGGCCAAGGCCACCGGCACCGTCGCCAAGGACGAGCAGGTCGCCGCCTCCCTGCGGGACATCCAGGCGGCCGGCGACGAGGCGCTGACCTCGTCCCGGCGGCTGCTGCGCGTCCTGCAGCAGGACCAGGCCCACCGCGCGCCGCTGCCCGGGCTGGACGGGGTGAGCGCGCTGGTCGACGAGTTCCGCAGGACGGGGCCGGGCGCCGTACGCGTCGAGCTGCACGTCGACCCCCGCTTCGGCTCCGGGACAGCCCCGGAGCTGGCCGCCTCCGTCCACCGGATCGTCGCCGAAGGGCTGGCCAACGTGGCCAAGCACAGCCCCGGGGCGTCGGCCGTGCGCGTGACGCTGCGCGAGGAGGAGCGGCGCCTGTTCGTCTCCGTGCGCGACGACGGCCCCGCGGGCCGGCCGGCGCCCCCCGCGCCCGAGGACACCGGGGGCCTGGGGCTGGTCGGGCTCACCGAGCGGGCGGACGCGATCGGCGGGTCCCTGACGGCGGGGCCGGTTCCGGGCGGCGGATGGGAGGTGCTGGCGGTGCTGCCGGTGCAGCGGTAGGTGCGGTAGTGAACAGAGTGGCGTTCGGGCAGCGATTTCATGGCTGAGACGGCTTATGTCCTTTCCAATCGAAGGATCGTGATGCAGGTCACGCTTGAATCATGTGCACTGCAGCGATCGAACCGCCGTCTCTTCAGACGGCGTCTCTCCAGTCGGCGGATCCCCCCGGATCCGGTCGGCGTCCGGACGCCGGCAGGAGCAGCACGACCCGCACGTCCCGTACGACCCGCACGACCACCGCCGCACCAGCACCCCGTACCACCGCAAGGACCCGCACCACATCACAGCGATCGCGAGGGAGCACGCGTTGTCCACTGTCATCGACCAGGCTGTCCAGGCACGGCTCATTGCGTCGGCCCCGCAGGACCGCGCCGTCCCCGCGCAGCTGCGCTACGTACCCTCCGATCCCTTCGCCGTCCACATCGCCTTCCCGCCCGTGGCCTCCCTCGACGGGGCGGACGTGGAATGGGTCTTCGCCCGCGAGACGCTCGCCTGCGGCCTGATCGCGCCCACCGGGGGCGGCGACGTCCACGTGTGGCCGTGCGGGCCGGACCGCACGGTGCTGGAGTTCCATGCCGTCGAGGGCGTGGCCATGGTGCAGATCGACACCGCCGAGCTGCGGCGCTTCCTCGCGCGCTCCTACGCGCTGGTGCCGGCCGGCAGCGAGGGCGGCCGCCTGGACGTGGACGGGGACCTCGCGGCGCTGCTGCGGGAGGCCTGAGCCCGGCACGGGCGGCCTAGTGCGCCGGGCGCTCCTGCTCCTGCCCCGGTTCCTCCTCGTGCTCCTGCCCCTGTTCCTGCCCCTGTTCCTGTTCCTGCTCGGCGCGGGCCGCCGCGGCCCGCGCGTAGGAGGCGGAGATCTCCGTCTCGGCGGCGGCGCGGTCCGCCCAGCGGGCGCCGTCGTCGACGGACTTGCCGGGTTCGAGCTCCTTGTAGACCTCGAAGAAGTGCTGGATCTCCAGCCGGTCGAACTCGGGCAGGTGGCGCAGGTCCCTCATGTGCTCGTGGCGCGGATCGGACGAGGGGACGCACAGCACCTTGTCGTCCTCCCCCTTCTCGTCGCGCATGCGGAACATCCCGATGGCGCGGCATCTGATGACGATCCCCGGGAACGTCGGCTCGCCCGCGAGGACGAGGGCGTCGAGCGGTTCGCCGTCGGCACCGAGGGTCCGCTCGATGTAGCCGTAGTCGGCGGGGTAGCGGGTCGAGGTGAACAGCAGCCGGTCCAGGCGGATGCGGCCGCGCTCGTGGTCCATCTCGTACTTGTTGCGGCTGCCTTGCGGGATCTCCACGACGACGTCGAAGTCCACGGGGCTCCTCCGGAGGGGGTAGGCCGGACGGACGGGCCCATCGTGTCGTGGTTCCCGCGCCAGGGCCATACCTCCTCGCGGAGGGCGCTCACGGACAACGGCGGCCCCGCCGCGCCCGGCGCCTGACGCCGCCGTCACAACCCGCCAACCTTCCGGACACGCCCGGCCCGCCTCCCCTTCGCCACGGCACCGCCGGAACGCGCCATCGCGGCTTATCGCCGCTGCGGCGGAAGTTGGTTTCCCGGCGCCCCGGACACCGGCAGAGACCACCCAACCCTCGGCACGGCACCGCCGGAACGCCCCGTCCCGGCTGATCACCGTCGCGGCGGAAGTTGGTTTCCCGGCGCCCCGGACACCGGCAGAGACCACCCAACCCTCGGCACGGCACCGCCGGAACGCCCCGTCCCGGCTGATCACCGCTGCGGCGGAAGTTGGTTTCCCGGCGCCCCGGGCACCGGCAAGGACGGCCCCGGCGTGGAAGGCCGAGCCCCCCTCCCCCGCGACGTCACACCGCCAGTCCGCGTCCTGCCGGCTGATCACCCCCGCGGCGGAAGGGGTTTCGGGGCGTGCCCCGTAACTCCCGTCGCTGCAGTGCTCGGTGGGCTATTCCTGCTTCGCCGTGGCGTGGGTGAGGCCTCGGCGGGCGCGGGGGACGGTGCTGGTGGTGTCGGAGGGGTGGGGGGCGGCGCGGGGTGGGGTGAGGCGGCTGAGGGTGACCACGCCGGCTGTGGCGACCGTGCCGGCGAGGATCGCCAGGAGCCCGCCCGTCACCCCGTACCGGAACGTTTCTCCCAGCACCGCCGTCCCTACGGCCGCCGCCACCACGGGGTTCACGGTGGTCACCGTCGCCAGCGGCGCCGCCAGGCCCGCTCCGCGGTAGGAGGCCTGGGACAGGAGCATGCCGCCCGCGGCGAGGACGGCGGTGACCAGCGCCGTGAAGACGAAGAACTCCGTCCTGCCCGAGGTCCAGTCCTGCGCGGCGGCCTTGGTGAAGACGGAGGCCATGCCGAAGGCGACGCCCGCGGCCGCGGCCAGCACCACTCCGTGGACCACGGCCCGCCGCGCCCAGTGCGCACCGAGCGCGAGGACCGCAGCCCCGGCGACCGCCACGGCGGCGAGGCCGGGCCGCTGGGCGGGGTCGAGGGTCTCGGCGTGCGGCGGGCCGGTCAGGCTGAGGAGCCCGGCGAGCCCGGCGGTGGCCAGCAGGGCGCCGCGCCACCCCGCCGCGCCGACGGGTCTGCGGGCGGACACCGCCGCCAGGGGCAGCGCGAAGACGATCGTGAGCGCTCCCAGGGGCTGCACCAGGCTCAGCGGCCCGTAGGCGAGCGCCAGTACGTGCAGCCCCGCGCCGAGCCCGGTCAGGGCGACCGCGCCCCACCAGCCGGGCCGGCGCAGCGGCCCGCAGGGCCCGCCCGGCGTCGTGGCCGCGACGCGCTCCTGCACGACGGCCGCGGCCGCGTAGGCCACGGCCGACACCAGGCAGAGCAGCACCGGCAGCAGGAGCGGGCTCACACCGCTCTCCGCCACCGCCGGGGCCCGTGGCCCTTCACGCCTGTCGTGCCTGTCATGCCCTTCATGTCTCCACCATGCCTCGCGCCCGCCGCGTCCGTCGTCGTCCCAGGGGACGGATCCGGCCCTCATACCGGGGGAGTACGGGATGACCCCGAGCGCGCACACTGCGTATCCGTCCGGCGTCGGCCGTCGTCCGCCCGGCCTTACTCCCGCGGGAGTACCAACCCCCCTGTTGCACCCGGCGGATTAGCTTCCGCTTCGCTCTCCGGGCCGACGTGCCGGGCGCTTCGCGCCGGAATCCTGGGAGGGTCAGTGGATTTCGGCTCGGAGGAGGCGGCGGGAAACATGGCTCCGGCGGCGGAAGCGCAGCGGAAGGAAGGCCGGCTGCGACCGGCACGCGAAGGAAGGTCGAGGCGCCGCGCCCTTCCGTGGGCGGTGATCGCCCTGTGGATCGTGGTGCTCGCGGTCACGGCGCCCTTCGCCGAGAAGCTCGGCGGCGCGGCGCGGGACCGGCCGGTGGACTACCTGCCGGCCAGCGCCGAGTCCACCAGGGTCGAGCACCTGCTGGAGAAGCTGCCGGGCGGCAACACCTCGGACGCGATCCTCGTCCACCACCGCGACGGCGGCCTCTCCGACGCCGACCGCAAGGCGGCGCAGGAGCAGATCAAGCGGATCGCGGCGCGTTACGAGCTGCGGGGCGGGGGCGAGCCGCCCACGGTGGTCTCCAAGGACGGCGCCACGTCGATGACGGCCCTGTCGGTGTCCGGGCTGGCGGACGCCGCCGCGCAGGGCAAGGCGGTCGACGGCATCCGGGACATCGTCGGGAAGGACAAGCCCGCGGGCCTGAAGGCCGAGCTCGGCGGGCAGGTGGCCCTCGCCTCCGACCAGAACGAGGTCTTCGAGTCCATCGACGGCACCCTGCTGATCGGCACCGCGGGCGTCGTCGCCGTCCTGCTCATCCTGATCTACCGCAGCCCCTTCCTGTGGCTGGTGCCGCTGGGCGTGGTCGGCGTGGCGGCCTCGGCGGCCATGGCGGGCGTGTACGGGCTGATCAAGGCCTTCGACCTGACGGTGACGACGATGAGCACGTCGGTGATGACGGTGCTCATCTTCGGCGCGGGCACGGACTACGCACTGCTGCTGGTGGCCCGCTACCGCGAGGAGCTGCGCAACACCGAGCAGCCGTACGACGCGATGATGTCCGCGATCCGCGGCTGCGGGCCGGCGGTGCTCGCCTCGTCCGGAACGGTCGTCGCGGGCCTGATGTGCCTGATGGCGGCGGACCTCAACAGCAGCAGCGGCCTCGGGCCGGTCGGCGCGGTGGGCGTCTTCTGCGCGCTGGCGGCCATGCTGACGCTGCTGCCCGCGGTGCTGGTCCTGCTGGGCCGCCGCGTCTTCTGGCCGATCGTGCCGGCCTACGGGTCGGAGGCGGTGCACCGGCGTTCGCTGTTCGCGGCGATGGGCAACTCGGCGGGCCGCCGCCCGGGCCTGGTGCTGCTGTGCGGCGTCGCGGCGCTGGTCGCCCTGTCGGTCGGCGCGGTGAAGCTGCCGGGCACGCTGAAGCAGGAGGACGCCTTCCTCAAGAAGCCCGACTCGGTCGCCGCGATGCGCACGGTCGCCGAGGCCTTCCCCGACTCCAGCAGCCTGCCGATCACCGTGGTGACGCGCAGCGGGCAGGCGGGCGAGGTGGAGAGGCGCATCAAGGCGACGAAGGGCGTCGCCGCGGTGCAGCCGGGCCGCAGCGGCGGGGACCGCACCGAGCTGCAGGTGTTCTCCGTGGCCAAGCCCGAGTCGGACGGCGAGAAGAAGACCATCTCCGCACTGCGCGGTGCGGTGCACGACGTGCCGGGCGCCCAGGCGATCGTCGGCGGGCCCACGGCCCAGCAGATGGACCTCGCGACGACCAACGCCGACGACCGGGTCAAGGTGATCCCGCTGGTGCTGGTCGCGGTGCTGATCGTGCTGATCGCCCTGCTGCGCAGCCTCGTGGCGTCCGTGGTGCTCGTCCTCGCCGTGATCGCCTCCTGGGGCGCGGCGATGGGGCTCAGCGGCCTGGTCTTCGGCCCGGTCCTCGGCTACAAGGGCCTCGATCCGAGCCTGCCGCTGCTGACGTTCGTCTTCCTCGTCGCGCTCGGCGTCGACTACGGCATCTTCCTGATGCACCGCGCCCGTGAGGAGCGGCTGAAGGGCGCGGACTCGTCCGAGGCGGCGCTCACCGCGCTGCGCACCACCGGTGGGGTCATCACCTCCGCGGGCATCGTGCTGGCGGCCACCTTCGCCGTGCTGGCGACGCTGCCGCTGGTGGCGCTGGTCGAGATGGGCTTCATCATCGCGGTCGGCGTGCTGCTGGACACCTTCCTGGTCCGTACCTACCTGGTCACCTCCGCAAGCCTGTTGCTGAAGAGGTGGATGTGGTGGCCCGGGAAGCTCTCCCGGGGTTCGATGGAAGCGTGATGCCGTCCCGGGAACCGGTTGCCCCCATGATCGCGCGTCTGCTGCTGCCGCGGCACGCGGCCGTACGACGCAGCGTCCTGCTGCAGGACTTCGGAATCGCGCTGGCGGTCCTCGCCGTGCAGAGCGTGCTCTTCGTGGTCACCACGCGGCGGTCGCCGGACCTCCCGGGATGGGCGCTCCTCACCGGCGCCGCGCTCGTCCTGACGGCGCGGCGCCAGGCACCGTGGCTCACGGTGCTGGCCGTAGCCTGCATGAACGGCCCGTTCTACGCGCTGGGTTACCCCCGCACGGCGGTGCTGCCGGCGGGCCTGGTGGCCCTGTGCACGCTCGCCGTGGTCGGCCCGCCCAAGCGCAGCTTCCTCACCCTCGGCGGCATCTTCGGCGTGGCCACGGTCGTGCTGCTGGCGTTCGGCAAGGGGCACGAGATCGTGCCGACGCTGGTGAGCGCCGGCTGGATCGCCGACGTCGTCCTGATCGGCGAGGCGGTGCGCCTGCACCGCAATTACGTCGGGGCCATCATGGAGCGCGCGGAGCGCGCCGAGGCGACGCGCGAGCGCGAGGCGGCGCGCAGGGTCGCGGAGGAGCGCGTGCACATCGCGCGCGACCTCCACGACCTGCTGGCCCACAGCATCACCCTGATCGGGGTGCAGACGGCGGTCGCCGCCCACGTCCTGGTCGCCGACCCCGAGCGGCTCGACCGGGCGGCGCTCGCCAAGGCGCTGGACGGGATCGCCGACACGTGCCGGGACGCCCGGGCGGAGCTGCGCGGGACGCTGGAGGTGCTCCGCGGGAACGATTCCGCGGGCTACGGGCCCCTGCCGGGCCTCGACGGGCTGCCCGACCTGGCGCGGGCGGCGGAGGCGGCCGGGGCACGGGTGAGCCTGCAGGTGCACATGGGGCCGGGCCCGCAGGGCGGGACGGCGGAGGGCAACGGGGCGTGCCCCGGTACCTCGGCGGATCCCGCGGCGGATCCCGCGGCAACGGCCGTCCTGGCCCCGGCAGTCGGGGCCGCTGCGTACCGTATCGTGCAGGAAGCGCTCACCAACGCGGTCCGCCACGGCGGTCCCTCGGTCCGCGTCTGGGTGACGGTGGCGCGCGGCGGGGACGACGGCGCCCTGCGGGTCACCGTGCTCGACGACGGCGGTGCGGGAGCGCCCGCCCGCGACCCCGTGCCGGGGAACGAGCCGAACGGCACCGGCGGTTACGGCATCGTCGGGATGCGCGAGCGGGCCCGCAGCGTCGGCGGAGGGCTGCGGGCCGGGCCGCGCGCCGGGGGCGCCGGGTTCGCGGTCACCGCGGTCCTGCCGTCGGCCCCCGCGGACGGGACGGCCCTGCGGTGAGCGCGCCGTGAGGCGCCGGCGAGCGCGTGCGCCCGTGCGTGCCGTGCCCGCATCAGTGAACGACCCGCGCCGCGGGGCGCGGTGCGGGTCCCCACCCCGAAGGATGACTCCGATGACATCAGCACCGACTCCGGCAGCACCTCCCCCTCCCGGGGGGAGGGAGGGCCGATGAACGCGCAGCAGCCGATCCGGGTCCTGCTCGCCGACGACCAGCGGCTCGTCCGCTCCGCGTTCGCGATGCTGGTGGACACCGCACCCGACATGGAGGTCGTGGGCGAGGCGGGCACGGGACGGCAGGCCGTCGAGCTGGCCCGCAGCGCCCGTGCGGACCTGGTGGTGATGGACATCCGGATGCCGGACCTGGACGGCATCGAGGCGACCCAGCGGATCGCGGCCGACGAGGACATGGCCGGCGTGAAGGTGCTCGTCCTGACGACGTACGACACCGACGAGTACGTCATCGACGCGTTGCGCGCCGGCGCCTCGGGATTCCTGGTGAAGGACACGCGCCCGGCGGCCCTGCTGGAGGCGATCCGGACCATCGCCGCCGGGGAGGCGCTGCTGTCGCCCGGCCCGACCTCGCGCCTGATCGCCCGGGTGCTGCGGGCGCCGAGGGCGGACATCCCGGCGGGCTTCGTGACCAACGGCCTGGCGGTGCTCTCGGTCCGCGAGCGCCAGGTGCTGACCCTGGTGGCGAGGGGCCTGAACAACGCCGAGGTGGGCGATGTGCTGGGGCTCAGCCCGCTCACCGCCAAGACCCATGTCAGCCGGATCATGGGCAAGTTGTGCGCCCGCGACCGGGTCCAGCTGGTCATCGCCGCGTACGAGGCGGGGCTGGTGACGCCGGGCGCCGTGCCGGGGGTACCACCCGCCGGGGGCGGCGGGGGCGGCGCGTACTCTTCCTGAAGCCTCCCTGAAGAGAACGGGCGCCGTTCCTACGCCACGGGGCGGAACATCACGGGCGGCCGGCGTCGTCCGTGCGTTGACGCCGTGTTGAGCCGGGCGCGCACGCGCCTCAATGAACGTTCGAGGCACCCGCCCGGCTCCGCCATCCGTTGAGGGCGGAAAGGGGCCGGGGGATGGATGACGCCGGTTGTTCCACGTTGCAAGGATTGGGCGCCGAAAGGGGGAAAAAGCTGTCCAAGCTCCTGTTCTGATCTCCGGCGGAAACCGCTGTGGGGGGAAATTCGTGCAAATTGAAATACTCGGTCCGGTGCGCATCAGCGTTGCGGAGAGGAGCAGCGACATTCGGGCCAGCAAGGTCCGTTCCATGCTCGCCACCCTCGCCCTCCGGGCGGGCCGGGCGGTGTCGCACATGGAGCTCGTCGACGAGCTGTGGTGCGGTTCGACCCTCGGCAATCCCCGCAACGCCCTGCAGGCCCAGGCCACCAGGGTGCGCAAAGTACTCGAGGCACACACTCCGATGAACCGCACGACCGTCCTGCGCGCCGTCCCGAACGGCTACCTGCTGGACGTGCCCGCGGAGTGCGTCGACGCCAACAGATTCCTCGATCTCGCCTCCCGCGGCGGAGCCGCGCTGACCACCGACCCCGAGCGGGCGGCGAGGATGCTGGAAACCGGTCTGCGGCTGTGGCGCGGCCCTGCCCTGTTCGACGCCGGGGAGGGGCTGCGGTGCGCAAGCGCCGCGACCCTCTTCGAGGAACGCCGGCTGACCGCGTGGGAGGACCTGGTGAGCGCCCGTCTGGTGCTCGGCCGCAACACCCAGGTGATCGCCGAACTGCAGCAGCTCGTCGCACAGCACCCGCTGCACGAGCGGTTCTGCGAGCTGCTGATGCTGGCGCTGTACCGGTCCGGGCGGCAGAGCGAGGCACTGGAGCGCTTCCGCCTGACCCGCAAGCGGCTGGACGAGCAGCTGGGCATCCAGCCGGGTGCAGGGCTGCAGCGCCGCCACGCCGAGATCCTCGCCCAGGACCCGGCGCTGGCACAGCCGGGCGCGCTGTGGAACGGGCGGCGCGAGCCGCTCGCGACCAGCGCGTAGCGCCCTGCGGGCGGGGCTCGACCGCACCGCACGGTGCCGCAGCCCGATTCGGCACCGCCGGAAGCCGGTGTCGGCCCCGCACCGCGGTGGCGGAGAGAGGTTGCCGGACCCGGCAGCACCGAGACAACTGGAGCCAGCCCGCATGCACTCCGAGTCCGACGCGCGTGGTGCCACCGGCGCCGCGCGCACACCACAGAACGAACCCGTCGCGATCGTCGGCATCGCGGCGCTCTACCCCGGCGTCCGGGGAGCCGACGCCTACTGGAGGGCCCTGACCGAGCCCCCTCCGGAGCCCGGGTCCGGCCCGGCGCCGTCGCTCGCCGGCATCAAGGTCGACGTCGCGCGGTTCGGCATACCGCCCGCGCAGGCCGGGGCGCTCACGCGCATGCAGCTGCTGATGCTGGAGGCGGCCCGCGAGTGCCTGGAGGACGCCAAGGCCGGCGACCGGACGCTGCAGGCCGAGCGCACGGACGTGGTGGCCGGGGTGTGTTCCGGCCTGGACCGGCAGTACGCCAACGCGCTGCGCGTCGAGGGCAGCCGGTACGCCCGGGAGCTGGAACGGGCCGTGTCCGCACCGGAGTTCGGCGGCTCGGCCCGTACCGCCGCGCAGGCCGCCGACGAGCTGCGCACGGCCCTGGTGCGGCGCCTGGGCGCCTCGCCGCACGACCGGGTCGGGGAGATGGCGAGCACCATCCCCGCCCGGATCGCGAGCGCGTTCAAGCTCCGGGGCCGCACCCTGGCCCTGGAGTCGGCCGACGCGACGTCGTTCCTGGCACTCGCGCACGCCCTCGACAGCCTGCGCGGCGGGCTGTCGGAGGCCGTTCTGGTGGTGACCGGCCAGCGCGAGGAGGGGCCGTACCTGCGGGCGGCGCTCGCGGCCAAGGGCCTCGTCGCGCCGCGCACCCGGCCCTTCGCCGCGGACGGCGACGGCTTCGCGCTCGGCGAGGGCGTGGGTGCGCTGCTGCTCAAACGGCTGTCGTCCGCGGTCCGCGACGGGGACCGCGTCTACGCGACGGTCCGCGGGTGCGCGGTGCACCACCAGGGGCGCCCCGGCGTCTTCCGCTACTCCACGTCCGTGGAGCGGCGCGCGGAGACGGCCCGGGCCGCCTTCCGGGAGTGCGGCGTCCCCCCGGGCACGGTCGGCTACGTGGAGTGCGGCGCCTCCGGCGTGCCGCGCGAGACGGCCGCCGAACTCGCCGCGCTGGCCGCGGTGTTCGCGGACGCCGAGCCCGGCTCCGTGGTGGTGGGCAGCGTGCGCGACCGGCTCGGGCACACCTTCGCCAACGCCGGTCTGGCCGGCGTCACCAAGGCGGCGCTGGCGCTGTACCACCAGCGCCTCCCGGCCCGGCTGCCTCCGGCGCCCGGGGCGGCGCAGGACCTGTCCGCCGCGCCCTTCCGCTCGCCGGCGGAGCCGCAGAAGTGGGCCCCGGCGCCGGGCGGGGAACCGCGCCGCGCCTCCGTCAGCGGCGCCTCGCTGACGGGCACGCTCTGCCACCTCGTCCTGGAGGAGCACGAGACGGCCGGCGCCGCGCCCGCCCCGGCCCGGCCGCGCACCGCGCGCGCCTCCGCCGCGCCGGAGCCCGTGGCGATCGTGGGCTTCGGGGGCCGGTTCGGGAACGCTCCCGACGCCGACGCCTTCTGGGCGGCCATGCTCGGCGGGCAGGACCGGATCGGGCCGCTGCCGGAGTCCCTGCTCGACCGGGAGCTCTACCACCGGCCGGGCAAGCTGAGCCTGACCCACAGCTACACCGACCTGGGCTCCCCGGTGGAGGTGCCCGCGGCGCCCCCGGAAGGACTGTGCATCCCCCCGCAGCGCTACGCGGTCATGGACGCCGCGCAGCGGGTGGCCCTGGGCGTGGCCGGCGAGCTCCTGGCCCGCCGCGGGCGGGCGGGGTCCGGGGGCACGGCCGCGCGGCCGGCCGGCCGGGGGCTGGTCGCGATGGGCACCAACCTGAGCCTGTCCCGGGAGCGGCGCACGGCGGCCGGCCTGGCCCTGGGCGAGGTCGAGGCGGCCGTCGGCGAACTGGCGGCGCTCGGGCACCTGGACGCGACCGGGGTGGCCACCCTGCTCGACCTGGTCCGCGAGCGGTACGCCGCGGACCCGGCCCCGGGCGGGCCGGAGGACCTCGACGGCTCCCTCGCCGGGGGCGTCGCCGCGGTGATCGCCAACGAGTACGGCCTGGACGCCGTGCCGCTGGGGGTCGAGGCGGCGTGCGCGTCGTCGCTCGCGGCGCTGGACGTGGCGGTGGGACGGCTGCGCTCCGGCAGCGTGGACTACGCGCTGGCGGGCGGCGTCGAACTGCCCTGCAACGCCCGCGACATGGTGCTCTGCTCGGCCCTGGGGCTGCTCTCGCACGAGCGCATCACCCCCTTCGACACCGCGGCCGACGGCTTCACCCCGGGGGACGGCTGCGCGCTCTTCCTGCTCAAGCGCTACGCGGACGCGCGCCGCGACGGGGACGCGATCCACGGGCTGCTGCGCGGGATCGGGGCGTCCAACGACGCGAAGTCCCTGATCGCGCCGGACGTGGACGGGCAGGTGCGGGCCATGCGCCAGGCCTTCGGGCAGGCGGGCTTCGACCCGGCGGACGTCGGCTACCTGGAGGCGCACGGCACCGGCACCCGCGTCGGCGACCGGGTCGAGATCGCCGCGGCGGCGCGGGTGTACGCGAGCCCGCACCGGCGGCGCCCGCTGGAGATCGGCTCCGCCAAGTCGTTCTTCGGCCACACCTTCGCGGCCGCGGGCGGCGCCGGGCTGCTGCGGGCGCTCTACGCCCTGCGGACCGGGGTGCTGCCGGCCAACGCGGGCCTGACCGCCGTCAATCCCGAGCTGGACCTGGACCGCATCCCCGCGCGCGTCTCCACCGGGACGGCGCCCTGGGAGTCCGCCCCCGGCCGGCCGCGCCGGGCGGGCGTGAGCTCCTTCGGCACCGGCGGCATCAACTATCACGTGCTGATCGAGGAACACCTGGACGGGCCACGATGAACTTCGACTTCGACACCGAGACCGCGGAGATGTGCGACATGGTCGTGCGCTTCGCCAGGCGCGACCTCGGCGACGGCACGGCGGCGCACGACCCGGAGGAGTTCCGGCGCCGCTGGCAGCTCGCGGGGAAGCAGGGCATCGTGGGCGCGAGCGTGCCCGCCGCGTACGGGGGCAGCGGCCTGGACGCCGTCACCACCGCGGCCCTGATGGAAGCCCTCGGCTACGGCTGCGCGGACCAGGGCTTCGCCTTCTCCGTCGCCGCGCACCTGTTCGCCGCCGTCATGCCGGTCACCGAGTTCGGCACCGAGGAGCAGAAGCAGCGCTGGCTGCCGCCGCTCGCCTCGGGCGAGGCGATCGCGGCGCACGCCATCACCGAGCCGCACGCCGGGTCCGACGCCCTGAACCTGCAGACGCGCGCCGTGCGGCAGGGCGACGCGTACGTGATCAACGGCAGCAAGTGCTTCACCACCAACTCCCCCGTCGCCGACGTGTTCGTCCTGCAGGCGGCGACGTCGCCCGGCGGCGGCTTCTTCGGCCTCACCACCTTCGTCGTGGACGCGGACACGCCCGGCCTGACCGTGGGCCCGCGCTACGACAAGGTCGGCCTGCGGGGCTCGCCGATGGCCGACGTGCACCTCGCGGACTGTGTGGTGCCGGCGGCGGACGTGCTCGGCGAGGAGGGCGCCGGGGCGAGCATCTTCTCGTCCTCGATGAAGTGGGAGCGCACCTGTCTGTTCGCCACCTACGTCGGGGCGATGCGGCGCGTGCTGGAGTCGACGGTGGACTACGCCCGGGAGCGGGAGCAGTTCGGCTCGGCCATCGGCGGCTTCCAGGCCGTCAGCCACCGCCTCGTCGACATGACGATCCGCCTGGAGTCGGCCCGGCTGCTGCTGTACAAGGCCGCGTGCGGGCTGGCCGCGGGCAGCGACGACGAGGTCGCGCCCGCCCTGGCCAAGGTCGCGGTGAGCGAGGCGGCGGTGCAGCTCGGGCTGGACGCCGTGCAGTTGCGCGGCGCCCTCGGGATCCTCGGCGGCGAGGCCGAGACGTTTCTGCGGGACGCGCTGCCCTCCCGTATCTTCTCCGGCACGAACGAGATCCAGAAGAACAATGCGGCCCGGGCGCTCGGCCTGGGCGGACGCCGTTCCCGAAAGCGCCGGTGATGTTGCACCGGCCGCCGATACCGGACCGGCTTCCGGCAATGAACCACAAGAGAATCCAGAGGGGATTTCCGGCGTCGTGGACATGATTGTGCACCGAATTCGGCTCCGCCCGAACGTCACTCCCGCCCGTTTCGAAACATGGGTCAAGGAGACCGACTACGCCACCTGCCCGGAACTCCCGAGCGTGCTGTCATTCAGCGTGCAGCGGGTATCCGCGGACCCGGCGGCTCCCGTTCACTTCTTCGAAGTCATCGGGGTGAGCAGCCGGGCCGATTTCGAACGGGACACGACAAGCGAAGCGTTCGGCCGGCTGGTCGCCGATTTCGAGGGAATGGCCGAGGTCGTGGACGAAATGAGCGGAGTCCGCGTGGAGCCCGGATACCGGGTCGCGGCGGGCTGACGGGCCCGCGCGGCGGGCCTTCAGAGGCGGCCCTGCACCTGCCGTTCCATGGCGTCGATCAGCCCCGTCTCGTAGGCGATGGCCACCGCGCGGGCACGCGTCCCCGCGTCCAGCTTGCGCAGGACGTGGTGGACGTGGGAGCGGACCGTCGTGTTGGAGATGGAGAGCTTCTCGGCGATCTCCGCATTGGACCGGCCCTGTGCGAGCAGCAGCATCACCTCGGCCTCGCGCGGGGTCAGGGCGCCGGCCGGCGGCGGTGCGGGGGCCGGGGGCTGCTCGGTGCGGAGCTGGTCGAGGGCCTTGCGGGCGGTCAGCGGGGCGACCATGGCGTCGACCTCGATGACCGTCTTGATCATGCGGATCAGCTCCTCGGGCGGATCCTCCAGGGAGAGCACGGCCCGCACCCCGATGCGCAGGGCCTCGAACGCCCTGGGGGTCGTGTCGGGCCGGGCGAGGAGGATGACCTTGGCCATCCGGGAGAGTTCGGCGAGTTCACTGGTGTCGTCGATGCTGAGTGCCGGGGCCACGACGACAATGGCATCCGGAGTCATCTCCTTGGCGGCCGCCACCGTGCTGCGCACGGACGTTTTCGTGTGTGCTTCCAGGCCGTGCTGGCCCAGCAGTGCCTGCATACCCGCGCCTAGGATGAGCTTGTCGCAGCACAGCAGTATGCGCATACTCATCGAGCCTGCTTCCAGTTAACGGAACGGTTCCGAGCGAAGTCACTTCGGGGAGCAGGCGCTATTGTGGCCGCCGGGGTTGCGGGGGTGAAGACCACCCAAGTCCCCCCGCCGGCGGTCCGATGGCTCAATGACGTCATCTCCGTGGCCACGGCATCCCCCTGAACGTCTCACCCGACTGTACGCCAGCGGCAACTGACGGCCGGGCGTCCCGCCAGGTTTTGGCGGGAAATATGTCACGGTAAAGGCGGCGGCAAGGAGCAGTATCCCCGGCTGCGCGACGTACGGGTTCCGGTCCTGGCCGGAATGTTCCGCTGCTTTTCCGGCAGGCCCGCGGACGGGCCGGCCGGCCCGGATTGTCCCCTCCTACGCCGCGTGGTCCGGAGTGTGCGGCAGGTCCTTTCAGACCGTGCGGTGATCCGCCGCTCCGGCGCTCCGGGGCGCCGGAGGGAAGGCCGTACGGGGCCGGCCGACACGGCTGACGAAGAAGAGCCTTCCGGAGAGGCCCAGTTGCTCCTGGAGCATCGCCCGCAGGGGCTCGTGCTGCATGACGACGCTCAGAGGGTGCAGGGCCAGCCCCGCGGTGGCCGCGTGCAGCCAGTAGTCGGCGATGCGCGCGCCGCCCCGGAAGGCGTCGGCCACCCCGGGTGCTTCCTCCGCGAAGTTCATCAGCACGACGGCGGGCGTGCGGCGGATCTCGGCGGCCAGGCCGCCGGCGAGCGACCGGTCGTAGCCGAAGCGGCACAGGAACTTCATCACCGGCGGGGACAGGGCGATCCGCTTCGCGATCCGCTGCCGGGCCGACATTGGCCCGAAAAGCTGGGTCGCGGGGAAGCCGTCGCCGTGGGCGCGCACCGCCGCGGGGCTCCAGCGGATGTACGAGTGGGTTTCCCGCCACGCCGCCGGGTGGCTGAAATCTATCCCTCCGTGGCGGGCGAGGAAGTCGGCGAAGGCATCCCGGTCATGACGTTCCGTCAGGTGGCGGATCTCCGTCGCGGGGCCCCCGGTGGGCAGGTGGCGCGTGAGGTCGCCGAGGAGCCCCGGGGCAAGCGGCAGCTCGTCGTACGGGCCGCGGTTGGTGTGCCGGGCGCGGGCCGCGTCGGACAGGGCGGTCAGGCTCTCGGCGGCCTCCCCGGTCCGGCGCAGCGCAGCCGTCCACAGCAGCGACCAGTCCCGGGGCCACGGGCCGCCGGGCAGCCGGGAGTCTGCGCCCGGCCCGCCTGGCCCGTCACCCCCGCTGTCGTTGTCGTGTGCCCGCTCCCGTACGAGCGCCCAGCCCTGGGCGGCCAGCGCCCGGGAGAGCATCCGCCAGTAGGCGGCGCAGCTCAGCCGCATCTCCAGCAGGTGGGCGGGCAGGGCCGTGAGGCTGCGCCGGCGGTCGACGGCGAGGGCGAGGTACACGTGGGTGCCGTCGTCCGGGCAGCCCAGCAGGTCGGCCGCGGCCCGGCGCGCCGGGCGGCTCTCCAGCCGGGCGAGCGCCCAGGGCTGGCAGTTGTGCGAGGAGGGGCTGAGGGCGGCGATGCCGGTGGCGTGCCGCAGAGCCTCGGGGAAGGGCGCGCCGAGTCCGGGAGCACGGGAAGTGGGCGGTGTCATGGGTTCGTTCATCACGTCCATACCAGGGCGAGGAAGTAGCCGTCGATCCGCCGGGCCCAGCCGTGCGGGCGGACGTCGCCCGCCGAGGGCGCGTGGCGCAGGAGGTCGGGCCCGGGCCGCCACGTGTAGGTGTGGTCGTCGCGCCAGGTGTGCAGGGCGACCTCGCGGGGGTCGATGCGCAGGCCGAAGCCGAAGTGCTTGAGGACGGCCTCCTTGCAGGCCCAGCGCAGCGGCAGGGGCATGCCGGCGAGGCGGCGGCGGTCGGGGTCGGCGCAGGCCGCGGCCCGGTCGTCGCCGGCGGTCAGGAGCGAGGTGAGCATGGGCGGCATGCGGCGCTCGTGCTCCAGGTCGACGCCGACGGGGCGCGGCCCGCACACGGCGATGGCGAAGTCGCCGGAGTGGGACAGGCCCACGTCGACGGGGGCGTTGACGAGGGGTTGGCCGGCCCGCAGCCCGTGGGCGACGGCGCCGACGCGGATGTCGCGGGTGCGCCCGGTCCGGCCCCAGTGCCGCCTGCCGTGGGCGAGGACGCCGTGCTTGACGGCGAGGCGGCCGGCGAGCCACTCGTAGCGCCGCTTGGGCAGGCGCAGGCCCGCCGCGTGGGCGGCCTCGTCGTCGGTCAGGTGGCGGGCCTCCAGCGCGGCGCGCACGGCGTCGCCCTGGGCGCGCAGCCAGGCGATGGACACGACGGCGGCGGTGAGCTGCTCGGCGGGCCGGGCCAGGTGCAGCGGCCGCGCGGGGTCGAGGGCCAGCGTCTCCCCGGCGAGGCCGCCCGGACGGGGCCGCGGGGGCGCGGCGAGGGTGTCAGCGGTCGACATCGGGTGGCAGCAGGAAGGGGTAGGGGCGGTGGCGCACCTTGAGGTGCCAGGCGCGGTCGGCCTTGCGCAGCCGCTGGATGAGCTCCCACATCGAGGCGTCGCCCTTGTAGTACTTGGCGACCTCCTCGGCGGTGAGGGCGGGCGTGATGCGGGCGTTGGCCTGTTCGAGGAAGCCGGGGACCAGGCCGGCCAGCCTCTCCTTGTGGAGGTTGCCGAGGAAGTCGAGGACGACGCCGCGCGGTGTGTAGAACTTGTCGAAGATGGACTTGGACATCGCGAGGCGGACGGGGTCGCGCAGGAGCCACGGCAGCGAGGTGAAGAAGAGCCGGACGTCGAGGAGTTCGCGGCCGCGGGCGTCGCGCATGAGGGGCGAGGTGACGTCGAGGTAGACGAGTTCGCCGTCGAGGTCGATCCAGTTGGACGCCTGGGCGTCCAGGCCGAGGGCCGGGGAGACGCAGCCGTGCACGCGGTCGAGGAAGCGGGCGAAGAAGTCCTCGGCCCAGGCGTCGCCCTCGCTGTGCAGGAGGTCGGGGACGAGCCGTTTGACGGGCAGGGTCTGCTGGACGCAGTAGCCGGCGATCCGGCCCGAGGGCAGCTCGGTGTGCCACAGCCGGGTCTCGGCGACGTGGATGCCGGTGGCGCGCAGGCGGTCGAGGTACCGGTCGAGGGTGCGCCCGTAGGCCTCGAAGCGCTTGCGGCCGTCGAAGACGGGCAGCCGCTTGCAGGCGAAGGCGCCGCGTCCGGTCTCCAGGGCGAGGACGAGGGTGACTTCCCCGTAGCCGAGGACGGTCAGCCCGCGCGGGTCGCCCGCGGCGAGCGCGTGCTGGACTTGCTGTTCGAGTTCCCGGAGGTCGTCCTCCGGGACGGTGAACGTCATGGGACGGGGTCACCTGCTTCCGGTCTGCTGAGGTGTTCGTCCCGCCGCAACGGCGGGTCACCACTACGGCGAGGGTCCGGCGGAATCCGCACCGGCGGCGCCCCCGCGTGCCCGGGATCCGCCGGAACGGCATCACGCCGCGACGAAGACGAGCGCCGCGTTCTGCCCCCCGAAACCGAACGAGGTGGACAGCGCCGCGTCGACGGCCTTCTTGCGGGGTTCGCCCGCGACGACGTCCAGTTCGACGGCCGGGTCCAGCTGTTCGAGGTTGGCGGTCGGCGGGACGAGCGAGCGCTCGACGGCGAGGACGGTGAGCGCGGCCTCGATGGCGCCCGCGGCGCCGAGGGTGTGCCCGAGCACGCCCTTGGTGGAGGTGACCGCGGCGCCGTCGCCGAGCGCCGTGCGCAAGGTGGCGGCCTCGACGGCGTCGTTGAGACGGGTCGAGGTGCCGTGGGCGTTGACGTGGCCGATGTCGCCGGGGGCGGTGCCGGCCTGCTCCAGGGCCGTGCGGACGGCCGCGAGGACGGCCCTGCCCTCCGGTTCGGGCGCGGTGAGGTGGTGGGCGTCGGCGGAGGCCCCGTAGCCCGCGAGGAGCGAGCGGATCCGGGCGCCGCGGGCGCGCGCGTCGGCCTCCCGCTCCAGCACGAGGATGCCACTGCCCTCGCCGATGACGAAGCCGTCGCGGCCGGCGTCGAAGGGCCGTGAGGCGGCGGCCGGTTCGTCCAGCCTCCGCGAGAGCGCGCCCATCTGCGCGAAGCCGGTGACCATCAGCGGGCTGACGCCGGCCTCCGCGCCGCCGGTGACGACGACGTCGCAGGCGCCCTCGCGCAGCAGCGCGGCCGCGGCGCCGATGGCGGTGGCCCCGGACGAACAGGCCGTGGCGGTCACGAAGTTGGGACCGGTGGCGCCGAGGTCGATGGCCAGGTTCCCGGCGGCCATGTTGGGGACCAGCATGGGGACGAGGAGCGCGGAGACCTTCGCCGGGCCGTGCTCCAGCATCCGGCGGTGCTGTTCCTCCCAGGTGCTCACGCCCCCGAGCCCGCAGCCCACGACCACGCCGACGCGCGCGCCGTCCCACTGCGCGGGGTCGAGCCCGGCGTCGGCCACCGCCTCGCGCGCGGCGGTGATCGCCAGCTGCGTGAAGCGGTCGTGCATCAGCGCGCTGCGGCGGCCGACGTGCCGGGCGGGGTCCAGCCCGGGGACGGTGCACGAGATGTCCACCGGCAGCCCTTCCAGGGCGGGGTTGCGGGTGGCCGCGGAGACGCCCGCGCACACGCCGTCCCAGGTCGCCCCGGTGCCGATGCCGGCCGCGGTGACCAGGCCCAGGCCGGTGACGGCGACCGGTGCCGCGGCGTTCACGGCGCCGTGGCCGCGATCTCGTTCGCGATCACCTTCACCACCGTGGCGATGGTGTCGGTCGGCGCGGCGGCCTCCTCGCCGATCTTCACCTGGAACTCGGACTCGATGACGAGCAGCAGCTCGACGAGGAACAGCGAGTCCATCTCCAGTTCCTCGAAGGTCACGTCCGGGCCGATGGCCGCGCGGTCCACCGCGAAGCGGTCGACAAGCAGGTCCACCAGCTTGTCGTAGACAGGGCTCATGGTGCGGTCCGCCTTTCCCGTGGGGTCAGGTGCGTCACCGGGTCCTTTGCGGCACGCCGTCCGGCCCGGTGTGCGGCAAGTCTGGACGGCCGCGCTGACGGGGGGCTGACGGATGGCTGACCCCGGACCGGGTCAGCCATCCGTCAGCGTCCGGTCAGCCCGGGTGAGCAGACTCGGCACGCCGGAGCCGTCCGGCTGTTCCGCATCGGAGGAGCGCTCGCGTGGTTTGCTTCCGTCCCAGCCGCACATCTTTCCGGAGGGCCCAGCACGGGCCCCGGCACCGCGGCGGTGCCCGGTGACGCGGGCGGCCGTCGTGGCCGGAGTGGGCAGCGCGCTGCCGCCGGTGCCCGTCACCAACGACGAACTGGTGGCCGCGCTCGACACCTCCGACGAGTGGATCCGCTCCCGGACCGGCATCCGGCAGCGCTACTTCGCCCCGGACTCCATGGCGACCTCCGACCTGGCCGCGGGGGCCGGCGCCAAGGCGCTGAAGTCCGCGGGCGGCCGGCCGGTCGACACCGTGGTCGTGGCGACCACCACGCCGGACCGGCCGTGCCCGGCGACCGCGCCCACCGTGGCGGGCAAGCTGGGCCTCGGCCACGTCGCGGCCTACGACGTCGCCGCGGTGTGCTCCGGCTTCGTCTACGCCCTGGCGACCGCGGCGGGCCTCATCGCGTGCGGCGCCTCCGACGGGGTCCTGGTCATCGGCGCGGAGACGTTCTCCCGGATCCTCAACCCGGCCGACCGCTCCACCGCGGTCATCTTCGGGGACGGTGCCGGGGCCCTGGTCCTGCGGCCCGGCAGGGAGGGCGAGACCGGCGCGCTCGGCCCCTTCGACCTCGGCAGCGACGGCGAGGGCCTGGAGCTGATCACGGTGCCGGCGGGCGGCTCCGAGCGGCGCCCGTACGCGCCGCGCGAGGAGGACCACTACTTCACGATGCAGGGCAAGCAGGTCTTCCGGCTCGCCGTGCAGCGCATGGGGCACTCGGCGCGCGCCGTCCTCAACCGCGCCGGGTGGCGGGTGAGCGACGTCGACCACCTCGTCAGCCACCAGGCCAACCACAGAATCACCGCCCGCCTGGCCGACGAGCTGGGCATCCCGCAGGAGCGCTGCGCCGGGAACATCGCCGAGGTCGGCAACACGGCCGCGGCCTCCATCCCCCTGGCCCTCGACCACGCCCACGCCGGAGGGGCGCTCCGGCCCGGGGACCGGGTGCTGCTCACCGCCTTCGGCGGCGGCCTCACCTGGGGGGCGACGGTGCTCACCTGGCCCGCCCTCGACCGCGACTGACGGCAAGGAAAGCGATGACCCCTCAGAAACTGATCACCGATTACATCGTCGAGGTCTGGATGGACGGCGACGCCGGCGGGCTGGAGCCGGACACGCCCATCGACGAGCTGAACATCATCGACTCGGCGGGCGTCTTCGACCTGGTCCATTACCTGCAGCAGGAGTTCCGCGTCACCGTTCCGCTGCGGCAGATATCGCCGGCGAACTTCCGTTCCGTCAACGCGATCTCGGCCCTCGTCGGCCGGCTGCAGGCAGGGGAAGGAGCGAGCACCGCATGACACACCTCATGGACGGCCCGCAGGAGACCGTGCGCATCCACCGGAAGGTCGTGGGGATCGTCGCCGAGCGGACGCTCTACGACGAGTCCCAGCTGCTGCCCGACAGCCACTTCGAGGGCGACCTCGGCATCGACTCCGTCATCCTGGAGTCGATCCTGGTGTCGGTCGGCGAGCAGTTCGGCATCGAGGAGCGGCTGCCCGGCAACATCACCACGATCCGCGAGCTCGTCGCCCGGGTGGAGGGCGCGCTGGGCGTGACGCCGGGGGCGGCGGAGCCCGGGGCCCCCGCGGAGGCGGAGGGCGCGGACGCCGTCCTGGAGGCGGTGCTGGCCGCCGCCGTGCGGCAGACGCAGTACCAGCGCAGCCAGCTGGCCCTCGACGCCGACTTCGAGAGCGAGCTCGGCATCGACTCGGTCATCCTCACCTCGCTGGTCGCCGAGGCCGCGCAGGAGCTGGGCCTGCCGGAGACCGCGGTGGGGGCGGTCACCGCGCAGAGCCTGCGCGGCCTGGCCGCCGGGCTCACCGCCCTGACGGAGCAGGCCGGAGCGGCCGGGCGCGCCGGGGACGGCTCCTGGGACGGCCGCTCGATGAAGGACTTCGTCGAGCAGCGCGACCCCGACCTCTTCGCCAAGGCCCGCAGCTTCGGCGCCTACCGGCGCCGGCGCGAGGAGGAGCGGCTGTACTGGTACGGCATGCCGCTGCTCTCCCGCTGCGAGAACCGGGCCGTCATCTACGACGAACTGGCGGGCCGCGAACGCGAGTTCCTCATGTTCGCCTCGAACAACTACCTGGGGCTCGCCAACCACCCCAAGGTCGTCGAGGCGGTGTGCGAGGCCACCCGCACCTACGGCGCCACCCACACCGGCTCCCGCTTCATCGGCGGCACCAACATGCTCCACAAGGAGCTGGAGCGGCGCCTGGCCGCCTTCAAGCAGCGCCCGGCCGCCATCGTCTACCCCGGCGGCTACGCGGCGAACCTCGGCGCCATCTCGGGCCTGGTCAAGAGCTACGACACGCTCGTCGTCGACAAGCTCAACCACATGAGCATCGTCGACGGCAGCAGGCTGTCGGGCGGTGTGCGCAGGATCTACCAGCACAACGACATGCAGGACCTGGAGCAGGTGCTGCGCCGCGGTGCGGAGCAGGGCACGGGCGGCGGCACGCTGATCGTCGCCGACGGCGTCTTCAGCATGCACGGCGACGTCTGCGACCTGCCGGAGATCGTCCGGCTGGCGAAGACCTACGGCGCCCGCGTGATGATCGACGACGCCCACGCGACCGGCGTGCTGGGCGCGCGCGGTTCGGGCACGGCCGAGCACTTCGGGCTCAAGGGCGAGGTCGACCTCGAACTGGGCACCATGAGCAAGGCCCTCGCCGGCATGGGCGGCTTCGTCGTCGGCGAGGAGGAGGTCGTCGAGTACCTGCGCTACTACTCCAACTCCTACGTGTTCGCCGCCAACATCCCCGCGGGCGTCGCGGCCGGGCTGATCGCCTCGCTGGACGTCATCGAGTCCGAGCCCGGGCGCGTCAAGCGGCTCTGGGCCAACATCCACGCGCTCCGCGACCGGCTGCGCAAGGCCGGCTTCGACCTGGAGCGGACCGAGAGCGCCATCCTCCCCATCGTCATCGGGGACGAGCGCAAGGCCATGGAGATGGGACGCGCCGTGCGGGCGCGCGGCCTGTTCTGCCAGACCGTGGTCTACCCGGGCGTACCGCTCGGCGACGCCCGCCTGCGGGTCAGCGTCACCTGCGAGCACACGCCGCAGGACCTGGAGCTCGCGACGGAGATCTTCATCGAGTCCGCGACGGAGACCGGCGTCCTGCCGCGATCCGAGTGAGCGAGGAAGTGCACACGACCATGGGCGCCTTCAACACCAGCGTGATCCAGCTGCGGCGGGACCTGCCCGCCGGGCAGGCCGATCGCCCGGCCTTCGTGGGCGAACACCCCCTGACCTACGGCGAGTTCACCGCCGCCGTCGACGCGCTCACCTGCCGGCTGCTCGACCTCGGGGTCCGCACCGGCGACCGGGTGGCCGTCTGGATGGACAAGCACCCGCACTACGCCGAGGCGATCCTGGCCACGGTGCAGTCGGGCTGCGCGTACGTCCCCCTGGACGGCGGGCAGCCGGCGGGCCGGGCCGGGACCATCCTCATGGACGCGGAGCCGGTCGTGCTGTTCACCGACCGCCGCCACCTGGACCTGCTCGCGGACCAGGAGCTGCCGTCCTCCCTGGAGGCCGTCGTCACCACCGGCGAGCCGCCGGCGGGCGGCCACGTCCGCGGCGTGCCCGTCCACTCCTGGGAGGGCTTCGCGCGGGTCAGGGCCGGGCGGGTGACGATCCTGCCCGCGCTCCGGCCCTCCGACCTGGCGGCGATCCTCTACACCTCGGGGTCGACCGGGGTGCCCAAGGGCGTGCGGATCTCCCACCGGAACCTGGCCAACTTCACCGGCTGGGCGCGCAGCGAACTCGACGTGGGACCGGACGACGTGTTCGCCAACCACGCGTCGTTCAACTTCGACCTCAGCACCTTCGACCTGTTCGTCGCGCTGTCCGTCGGCGCCGCGGTGTGGATCGTGGCCGACGCGGCCGCCCGGGACGTCCCGGCGCTGGCCGCGGGCATCCGCGAGCACGGCATCACCGTCTGGTACTCGGTCCCCTCCGTCCTGCACCTGCTCACCGCGTCGGGCGTGCTCACCCCCGACGTCACCCGGAGCCTGCGCTACGTGCTCTTCGCGGGCGAGGTCTTCCCGATCCCGCAGCTGCGCGGCCTCGCGGACCGGCTGCCCGCCGCCACCGCCCTGTACAACCTCTACGGGCCCACCGAGACCAACGTCTGCACCTACCACCGGGTGCGGCCCGAGGACCTCCTGCGCGACACGCCCGTGCCCATCGGGGCGCCGATCACCGGCGCGCGCGTGAGCGTCGTCGCCGACGGCCGGCCCGTCGACGTGCCCGGCGCGATCGGCGAACTCGTCGTCGAGGGCGACTGCGTGACCCCCGGCTACTGGCGGCGCCCCGACGAGCCCGCCGCCGCCCTCCACTGCCAGGGCCGCCACCCCACCGGCGACCTCGTCAGCTACGAGGACGGGCAGCTGGTCTACCGCGGCCGCAAGGACCGCATGGTCAAGCTGCACGGCTACCGCGTCGAACTCGGCGAGATCGAGGCCGCGGCGCTCTCCCACCCCGCCGTCGCCGAGGCCGCGGTCGTGCTGCGCCCCGGGCAGGGGGAGGACCCCCAGCCCCGCATCGCCCTCTACTACACGCTGCGCCCCGGCGCCGCGCGGCCCGGCCTGGTGCAGCTCAAGCAGCACTGCGCCCGCCTCCTGCCCCGCTACATGCTGCCGCGGACGGCGACCTGCCTCGACCGGCTCCCGCACAACGCCAACGGCAAGACCGACTACCGGCGCCTTGACCACGAGGCGGCCCAGCCCACCGCAGAGCCTGCCGGCACTGCCAGCAAATGACGGAGACCATCTTGAGTCGAGGACCGATCGGGAAGCCCTGGCCCGGCGGCGAACCGGAGACCGTGGCCGCGCTGCTCCGGCACCGCGCGGACCGGACGCCGGACGCGCTCGCCTACCGCTTTCTCCCCGGTGCCGACGACGCGAGCGAGTCGTGGAGCTACGGGGAACTGGACCTGCGCGCCCGCACCGTGGCGGGGCGGCTGCTGCGCGAGAACCTGGGCGGCAGGCCCGTCCTGCTGCTCCACCCGCCGGGCCTGGACTACATCGCCGCCTTCTTCGGCTGCCTCTACGCCGGGGCCATCGCCGTCCCCGCGTATCCGCCGGACAGCGCGCGCTTCGGCCAGACCATGCCCCGGCTCGCGGCCATCGCCCGGGACTCCGGGGCCACGCACGCCTACACCACCGCGGACGTCCGCGAGGCCGCGCGCGCCAAGCCGGAGGAGATCTCCGCGCTCGGCCTGGCCGGGCTGACGTGGCTGACGGCCGGCGACCTCGGGCCCGCGGACGCCGAGGCCTGGCACGAGCCGGGCACGGGCGGCGACTCGCTCGCCTTCCTGCAGTACACCTCGGGGTCGACGTCCGACCCCAAGGGCGTCATGGTCACCCACACCAACCTCGTCCGCAACCTGCGCTCCATCCATCTGCGCCTGGAGCACGACGAGGACTCCGGCATGGTCTCCTGGCTGCCGCCGTACCACGACATGGGGCTCATCGGCGGCATCCTGACCCCGCTCTACGGAGGCTTCCCCGCCCACCTGATGGCGCCGGCCACCTTCGTCCGGCGGCCGCTGCTGTGGCTGGACACCCTCTCCCGGACGGGGGCGTCGACCAGCGTCGCGCCCAACTTCGGCTTCGAGCAGTGCCTGCGCCGGATCACCGACGAGCAGCGCGACGCCCTCGACCTGAGCACCTGGCGGCTCGCCCTCAACGGCGCCGAGCCCGTACGGGCCGAGACGCTGGAGCGCTTCGCCGACCGCTTCGCCCCCTGCGGCTTCGACCGCCGGGCCCTGCTGCCCTGCTACGGGCTGGCCGAGGGCACCCTGATGGTCACGGGCATCGACGCCGCGCAGCCGCCCGTCCTCGGCGCGTTCGACACCGGCGCCCTGGCCCGCGGCGCGGCGGAGCCCGCCGCGGAGGGCGCGGAGCGGGTGACCCGGGTCGTCGGCTGCGGCACGCCCGTCCCGGACGTCGAGGTCGCCGTGGTCGACCCGGACACCCGCCGCCGGGCGCCCGAGGGCCGCGTCGGCGAGATCTGGGTGGCCGGGCCGAACGTCGCCGAGGGCTACTGGGGCCGGCCGGAAGCCACGGGCGAGTCGTTCGGCGCCCGCATGGCCGGTGAGGACGAGGAGACCGCTGCGGCCCATCTGCGCACCGGCGACCTGGGCTTCCTGCGCGACGGCCAGCTCTATGTGGTGGGCCGCACCAAGGACGTCGTCATCGTGCAGGGCCGCAACCACTACCCGCACGACGTCGAACTGACCGCCGAGAAGGCGACGGACGCCGTCCGCCCCGGCTGCGGCGCCGCCTTCGGCATCCCCACCGAGCAGGGCGAACAGCTCGCCCTGGCCTACGAGTCCGGCGGCGGCGACCCCGCGGCGGCCCTCGCCGCGCTGCGCACCGCCATCGCCGAGGAGCACCAGGTCGCCCCGCACACCGTCGTCCTGCTCAAACGGTCGACGGTGCCCAAGACGACCAGCGGCAAGATCCAGCGGCAGGCGTGCCGGGCGGGGCTGACGGGCTTCGGGCTGGAGGTGGTGGCGGCCAGCGTGGTGCGCGAGGACGCGGGGCCGCCGTCCCCCGCGGCCCGGCCGGGCCGCGAGGAGGCGGTGGAGGCGGTCGCGCGCGTGCTGGGCCGGGCAGCCGGCCCGGACGACGTCGCCGACCGCGGCTTCGCCGAACTCGGTCTGGACTACGCGGGCCTCCTGGAGGCCGTGGGCGCACTGGAGCGGGAGTTCGGCGTAGCGGTCCCGGTGGGAGAGCTGCTGGTGCGCCCGCACGCGGCAACACTCGTGGAACTGCTGCTCGCGACCGGGCCCGGCGGGAGCGCGGACCCGTACGGCGTGACCCCGACCGTGGAGGAGGCCGGCGAGAGCAACCGGGCAGCCGTCGTCGGCACGCCCGGGGACCGGCCCGGCGAGGACGCGCTCGCGGACGGACCTGGCTCGGGCGCGACCGGCGAAGGGCCCCGCGCAAGCACGCGTGCGGGCCGGGCCGGCACGGGCACGTTCGCGAGCCCGGCCGGTGAGGGCACGCCCGCCGGCCGGCCCGGCGAGGACACGTCCGCGGACGCACCCGGCGCGGGCGGAAGTGCGCCCCGCGCCGCCGCCGTCGAGGCGTGGCTGGCCGCGCGGATCGCGGGCCGGCTCGGTCTGCAGGCCTCCGCGATCGACCGGGACCTGCCCTTCACCTCCCTCGGGCTGGACTCCCGGCAGGCGGTGGCCGTCACCGGCGAACTGGGCGCCTGGCTGGGCCGCGAGCTGCCCGCGGGCCTGGTCTTCGAGCACCCGTCCGTCCGCGCGCTGGCGGCCCGCCTCGGCACGCAGGAGCGACCCCGGCCCGCGGCCGTCCCGGCCGCCCCGGCCCCCGGCGAGCCGATCGCGATCGTCGGCATGGGCTGCCGCTTCCCGGGCGCCCCCGACGTGGACAGCTACTGGCGGCTGCTGCTGGACGGCCGCGACGCCGTCGGCGAGGTGCCGCGCGACCGCTGGGACCCCGGCCTCGTCGACGCCCCCCGCCACGGGGGGTTCCTGGACCGCGTCGACGCCTTCGACGCCCGCTTCTTCGGGATCTCGGCGCGCGAGGCCGAGCGCATGGACCCGCAGCAGCGGCTGCTGCTGGAGGTGGCCTGGCAGGCGTTCGAGGACGCGCACGTCACGCCCGCGCGCCTGGCGGGCAGCGAGACCGGCGTCTTCGTCGGCATCAGCAGCCACGACTACGCCGAGCTGCAGATGCCGCACCTGGAGGCGGTCGACGTCTATTCGGCGACGGGCAACGCCCAGTCGGTGGCGGCGAACCGGCTCTCGTACCACTTCGACCTGGCGGGCCCCAGCCTCGCCGTGGACACCGCGTGCTCGTCGTCGCTCGCCGCCGTCCACATGGCGTGCCAGAGCCTGCGGGCGGGAGAGTGCCGCGCCGCGCTCGCCGGCGGGGTGAATCTCCTGATCACGCCGGGGCTGTCGGTGGCGTTCGCGCAGGGCGGGATGCTCTCCGCGGGCGGGCGCTGCCGGACCTTCGACGACGCGGCCGACGGCTACGTGCGCGGCGAGGGCGTCGGCCTCGTCCTCCTCAAGCCGCTGTCCGCGGCCCTGGCCGACGGCGACCGCGTCCACGCGGTGATCCGGGGCTCCGCCCTGGGCCACGGCGGGCGCAGCAACGGCCTGACGGCGCCCAAGGGTTCGGCGCAGCGCACGGTGATGGCACGGGCCCTGGCCCAGGCCGGCCTGGAGGCCTCCGCGGTCGGCTACGTCGAGGCGCACGGCACGGGCACGGCGCTCGGCGACCCCGTCGAGTGGGGGGCGCTGGCGGGCGTGTACGGGCGGGGGCGGGCCGCGGAGGAGCCGTGCCTGGTCGGCTCGGTGAAGACGAACATCGGCCACCTGGAGGCGGCCGCGGGGATCGCCGGGCTGATCAAGGCGGCCCTGGTCACCAAGTACCGCCAGGTGCCTCCGTCGCTGCACCTGTCCACGCCCAACCGGGGCCTGGACCGGGAGGGTGCGGGCCTGGAGGTGGCCACGGACCGGCGTGCGCTGCCGGTGCGGGACGCGGCGCGGGCCGGGGTGAGCTCGTTCGGGTTCGGCGGCGCCAACGCGCACGTCGTCCTCGAAGCGGCGCCCGAGGTCCCGGCCGCCGCCCCGGCCGCGGGGCCCCTGCGCCCGCGGCACGCGCTGTGCCTGTCCGGGCACACGCCCACCGCCCTGGCCGCGCTCGCGCGCCACTACCGCACGCACCTCGCGGCGCACCCGGACGCGGACCTGCGGCAGGTGTGCCACTCGGCGAACACCGGGCGCGCGCACCTGGCGCACCGCGCGGTGCTCACCGCGACGTCGGCCGCCGGCCTGGACGCCGCGCTGGAGGACCTGGTGCGCGACCGGCCCTCGACGGCGGCGGTCCGCGGCCACGTGCTGGGCCGGCCGGAGCCGAAGGTGGCGTTCCTCTTCAGCGGGCAGGGCACCCAGTACCCGGGCATGGCGAAGGAGCTGTACGGCACGCACGAGGCGTTCACGCGCACGCTCGACCGCGCCGACGCCGTGCTGCGGCCGCTGCTCGGCACCCCGCTGACCCGGCTGCTCTTCGACGAGGACGGTGCCGCGCGGCTGCGCAGCACGCGGTACTGCCAGGCGGCCCTGGTCGCCCTGGAGGCCGCGCTGGCCGGGGTGTGGACGTCGCTGGGCGTGCGCCCGGCGGCCGTGCTCGGGCACAGCGCGGGCGCGATCGCCGCGGCGGCCGTCGCCGGGGCGGTGTCCCTGGAGGACGCGCTGGCCCTGGCGGCGGAGCGCGGGCGGCTGATGGACGCGCAGCCGGGCGACGGCGCGATGATCGCGTGCGTCGGCGACCCCGGCGCGGTCCGCGCGGTGGCCGAGGGCTTCGCCTCGGTCGCGGTCGCCGCGGTCAACACCGGTGACCACCTGGTGCTGTCGGGCGAGGCCGCGGAGATCGCCGCGGCGGGCGAGGCCCTGCGCGGGCGCGGCGTCACCGTACGGCCGCTGGTCGTCTCGCACGCCTTCCACTCCCCGCTGATGGCGGGCGCGGCGGCGCCGTTGCGGGAGGCGGCGGGGCGGATCGCCTTCGCGGAACCCTCCGTGCCCTGGGTCTCCGACGCCACCGGAGAGCTCACCGGCCGCCCCGACGCGGACTACTGGCGCGCGCACATGCTCGGCACGGTGCGCTTCGCCGACGGCTTCGCGACGCTGCGCCGGCTGGGCTGCGACGCGTTCGTGGAGGTCGGCCCGCATCCGACGCTCCTCAACCTGGGCCGGTCGATGACGGCGGCCGAGCCCGGTGCGGCGGACGTCCCGGCGCCGCTGTGGCTGCCGACGCTGCGGCGCGGCGGCGACGCGTGGGAGTCGCTGCTGCAGTCGCTGGGCCGGCTGCACTGCGCGGGCGGCGCCGTGGACTGGGCCGCGCTGGACGGGCAGGACGCGCCGCGGCGCGTCCCGGTGCCGCACGCCGTCCTCGAACGGGAGTCGTACTGGTTCACGGCCCCCGCGGAGCGGGCCCGGCGGTCCGCCGTGACCGGCCCCCGCCGCGCCGTCCTCCGCGCCCCGCCCGGAGCCGCAGGAGCCGTACGCCCCGGCGGCGGGCGGCGCGGTCGTCGAGGGCAGCGTCCTCGGCCACATCGCGCGGATCTGCGGCTTCCCCGCCGAGCAGATCCCCCCGTACGCCCGCCTCGGCGTGGACCTGGGGTTCGACTCGCTGATGCGCACCGATCTGCAGCGCAGCATCGCCGCCCAATTCCCCGATCGGATGGACGCATTGCACCGTGACCTTCCCGAGGACCCGACGGTACGGGACCTGGTGGACCGGCTGGGCGACGGCGGCGGACCCGTTCCGCAGGCGCCTGCCACCCCCGCCCCCGCCCCGGCGCAGGCCGTTCCGCCCCTGGTTCCGCAGCCCGCGCGGCCGGCGGTGAAGCAGGAGTACGCGTTCGAGGAGTGGGCCGAGTACGCCGAGCTGCAGGGGCGGCTGCGGCAGGCCCGGTCCGGCGGCTCGAACCCGTACGGCCGCTCGCACGAGGGCTTCAACTCCGCCGAGGCCACCATCGGCGGCCGCAAGGTCGTCAACTTCGCCGCCTTCAACTACCTGGCGCTGTCAGGACATCCGCAGGTGCGGCAGGCCGCGAAGGAGGCCATCGACCAGTACGGCACGTCGGCGTCGGCGACCCCGCTGCTCTTCGGCGAGACGCCGCTGCACCACGAGCTCGACGCCGAGATCGCCTCGTTCCTGGGCACCGGGGCGGCGATCGTCTTCGCGGGCGGCCACGCCACCAACGTGGCCACGGTGGGGCACCTCTTCGGGCCGGAGGACCTCATCGTCCACGACGAGTGGAGCCACGACTCCACCGTGCGCGGCTGCGTCCTCTCCGGCGCGCGGCGGCGGCCCTTCCCGCACAACGACTGGGAGGCCCTGGACCGGATCCTGACCGCGCTGCGCGGCCGGCACCGGCGGGCGCTCGTGGTGATCGAGGGCGCCTACAGCCAGGACGGCGACATCCCGGACCTGCCCCGGTTCATCGAGGTCAAGCAGCGCCACGGCGCCATGCTGATGATCGACGAGGCGCACTCGGTGGGCGTGCTCGGGGAGACCGGTCGCGGCATCGGCGAGCACTTCGCCGTCGACCGGGCCGACGTGGACCTGTGGATGGGCACCCTCAGCAAGGCGATCGGCAGCCTCGGCGGCTACATCGCGGCCCGCGAACCGATCGTCGAGTACCTCCGCTTCACCGCTCCCCTGCACATCTTCAGCACCGGCATCTCGCCGGCGAACGCGGCGGCGGCCCTGGAGGCGATCCGGGTCGTCCGCAAGGAGCCGCAGCGCGTGGCCCGGCTGCGCGAGCTGTCGGACTTCTTCCGCGACGGGGCCCGGGAGCGCGGCCTGGACATCGGGGTCTCCCGGGCGTCCGCCGTCATCCCGGTCATCACCGGCGACTGGGAGAAGACGATGGCCCTGTCGAACTCCCTGCTGGAGCAGGGCGTCAACGTCATGCCCATCGGCTATCCGGCCGTCGAGCGCGACAAGTGCCGGCTGCGCTTCTTCGTCAACGTCGACCACACCGAGGTCGACCTCGAAACCTCCCTCGACCTTCTGGTGTGATCCCATGTCGACGCTGAACAAGGACACCTCCGGCTCCCCCGCCCCCGGCCCCGGCGAACAGCCGGACGTCCTGGTCACCGGGGCCAGCGGGTTCATCGGCGGCCACCTCGTCCGCCGCCTCGCCGAGCGCGGCCACCGGGTGCGCGTGCTGGTGCGGGAGGGCAGCGACCGGTCGGGTTTCGCCGGCTCCGAGGCCGGCGCCGTGGTCGGCGACCTGAACGACCTCGCGAGCCTGCACCGGGCGGTGGCCGGGGTGCGGCAGGTCTACAACTGCGCGGGGATGTCGGCGGACTGGGGCGCCTGGGAGGACTTCCGGCGCATCAACGTCACCGGCGCGGCCAACGTCGTCGAGGCCGCGGCCCACGCGGGCACGGTGCGGCGGGTGCTGCACGTCAGTACCACCGACGTCTACGGCTACCCCGTGCGGCCCTGCGACGAGCGCACCGAGCCGCGGGACACCGGCCTGCCCTACAACCGCAGCAAGCTGCTCGGCGAACGGGCGGTGCGCGAGGCCGCCGAGCGCACCGGGGTGCCGGTGACGGTGATCCGCCCGGTGTCCGTCTACGGGCCCGGCAGCAAGGACTTCGTCATCGAGATCGCGGACCTGCTGCTGCGCAAGCAGATGGTCTACATCCGCCAGGGCCGCGTCCCGGCCGGACTGCTGTACGTGGGCAACGCCGTCGACGCCATGATCGACGCGTGCACGTCGGAGGCGACGGCCGGGCGCGCGTACAACCTGCGCGACCCCGGGCTCACGACGTGGCGCGAGTACATCGAGGCGCTCGCCCGCGGCCTGGGCGCGCCGCCGCCGAAGCTCAGCCTGCCCACGCCGGTGGCCACCCTCGTGGCGACGGTCTCGGAGAAGCTCTACGGCGCCTTCGGCATCAAGGCGCGGCCGGTCCTCACCCGCCACGCGGTGCACCTCTTCGACCGCGACCAGTCGTACGGGATCGAGCGCGCGCAGGAGGAGTTCGGCTTCAAGAGCCCGGTGGGCTTCGAGGAGGGCATGCGGCGGACGGTCGCGTGGCTGGACTCGGCGGAGGGGCGCAGGCATGTCGCCCGCTGAGCCGCTCGTCGCCGCCCTCCCCCGGGACGCCCTGTGGTTCCCGCGCTTCGGGGCGCCGCCGCCCGCCGCCGGCGCCGCGGGGACCGTGCTGATCTGCTTCCCGTACGCGGGCGGCACGGCCTCCGTATACCGCGACTGGCGCGAGCCCCTCGGCACCGAGGTCATGGCCCTGCAGCTGCCGGGCCGCGGCCTGCGCATGCGCGAGGAGCCGTACACGTCCGCGGAACCGCTCGTGGCCGACGTGGCCGACGAGCTGGTGCGCCGGGGCCTGACCCGCGACTACGCGTTCTTCGGGCACAGCATGGGCGCGCTGCTGGCCTACGAGACCGGCTGCGCGCTGCGGGAGCGCGGCGAGCCCGGGCCGCGGCACCTGTTCGTCTCCGGCAGCAGGGCGCCGCACTTGTACGGGGACCGCACCGAGCACCTGCTGCCCGACGCCGGGCTGCACCGGTTCGCGGCCGGCATCGGCGCGCTCGGCGACGGCGACCGGGCGCTGGTCAACGGCGCCTACCTCGCGCGGAGGCTGCCGGTCCTCCGGGCGGACCTGCGGGTCTGCAACGACTACCGCTGGCGGCCGCGCCGTCCGCTGGACTGCCCGATGACGGCGTTCTCCGCGAGCGACGACCCCGTCGCCGGGGCCGCGGAGGTGGAGGCGTGGCGCGCGTACACGACGAGCTCGTTCCTGCGCCACCACGTGCCCGGCGACCACTTCTTCCTCACCACCGACGGCCCGTCGCGGGAGCGGCTGCTGCGGGAGCTGCGCGGTGAGCTCGCCCGCCTGCCCCGCGCCGCGGCCCTCACGACCACCGACGGGGCCGCCGCGCCCCGCTCCGAGCAAAGGGAAGCCTCATGGACCTACTGAGCCTGGTCAAGAGCGTCGGCAACCGCGTCGGGGAGCCGCTCGGCGACGCCCTGGCCGCGGTGCGGATCGTCGGCAACTGGCGGATGCCCCTGCTCCTCGCGGTGTCCAAGGGGGTCATCACGCCCGTCTACCGGGCGGCCTTCCTCGCCTCCGCGACGGGCTCCGGCGTGCTCGGCTGGCTGGCCGTGCGCCCCTGCGACCTGGAGTCGCTGGCCGACAAGCTGGGCGCGACGCAGGACAAGGAGCGGCTGCGCGCCTGGCTGGAGATCGGGGTGCGCCTCGGCGAACTGGACAGGCGCGAGGGCTGCTACCGGCTCAAGAGCCTCGCCGCCCGGACGCTCGCGCGGGCCGGCAACGACGCCCTGGCCGCCGCCCTGGAGGAGGTACTGCGCTTCCACGTGCCGGTGCTGCTCGGCGGCCCCCGGATGGCGGCGACCGGCGAGCGCTTCTCCCTGGGCGACCAGGACGGGCTCGTCATCGCCCGCTCGACGCGCGTGATCGAGCCGTTCGTGGAGGCGGCGATCGCGCGCACCCTCGACCGGGAGGGCCCGGTGCGGCTGCTGGAGGTCGGCTGCGGCAGCGGCGTCCACGTGCGGCACGCGGCGCGGCTCAACCCGCGGCTGTCGGCCCTCGCCGTCGACATGCAGCAGGAGGTCGCGGAGACCGCCGCCAAGAACATGGCCGAGTGGGGGCTCTCCGACCGCGTCGAGACCCGGCAGGGCGACCTGCGCACCCTCGACCTGCAGCCGCAGTTCGACCTCGTGACGATGCACAACAACATCTACTACTTCGCCGAGGACGAGCGCGTGGCGGCGCTGGAGCGGGTGCGCTCGCTGCTGGCGCCCGGCGGGCGGATCCTGCTCACCACGTCCTGCCAGGGCGGCAACATCGGCCTGGACGTGCTCGGCCTCTGGTTCGCCTACGCCGACTTCGGCGGCCCCCTGCCCCGCGAGGAGGAGCTCGTCGCGCAGCTGGAGCGCGCCGGGTTCACCGGCGTCGAGGCGGCCCGGATCGTCCCGGGCGAGCAGTTCCGCGCCTTCACGGCCACCAGCAAGTAGTCCCCCGCGCAGGCCCGAGCGTCCAGGAGAGCCCGACATGGCAACCCGTCCCCAAGACACCGCCACCCTCGCAGCGCAGACCGGCGACGTCGTCGACCTCGGCGGTCCCGGGCGGGCCGACCCCGCCGTCCTCGGCGGCAAGGCGGCCCGGCTCGCCGACATGATCGCGGCGGGGCTGCCGGTGCCGCCCGCCTTCTGCCTGACCACCGCGCTCTTCACCCGCTACCTCGCCGACACCGGCCTGGCCGGCAAGATCGAGGGCACCGAGGGCGGGACGGTCCGCGAGCTGATCCTCGCCACCCGCATCCCCGCCCCGATCGCCGACGAGGTCCTCGCCGCCTACGAGAAGCTCGGCCGACCGCGGGTGGCCGTGCGCTCCTCGGCGCTCAAGGAGGACTCGGCGGCGCGCTCCTTCGCCGGCCAGCACGACACGGTGCTGGACGTCGCGGGGGACGCGGCGCTGCTGGACGCCGTGCGGCAGTGCTGGGCGTCGCTGTGGTCCGCCCGGGCCACGGCCTACCGCGACGGCGCCACGGCCGGGGCGATGGCCGTCGTCGTCCAGGAGATGATCCACTGCGACGTCAGCGGCGTGCTGTTCACCGTCGACCCCGTCAGCGCCCGGCCGCACCGCGTGGTGGTCGAGGCCTGCCAGGGGCTGGGCGAGGGGCTGGTGTCCGGGCGGGTCTCCAGCGACCTGTTCGTCGTCGACGACGGCAGCCTGGAGGTCGTCGAGGAGCGGGTGCGCTACAAGGTGGCCAAGTGGGCGCCGCTGGCACCCGGGAAGATCGGGATGACGAAGGTCGACGCCGCCGACCGCAACGTCCCCTGCCTCGACCACGCGCAGCTCGCCGAGCTCGCGAAGCTCGGGCTGCGGGTGCGCGAGCACTACGGCAGCGAGCAGGACGTCGAATGGGGCCTGCGCGGCGGCGCGTTCCACCTCTTCCAGACCCGCCCGATCACCACCCGGCCCGCCCCCGGCGACGCCGCGTCGCGCGCCGGGACGCTCAGCCCGTACGTGACGGAGCAGCCGGAGGCCGTCCAGCGGGGCACCCTGTGGTCCCGCATGGACATCGGGGAGATCTTCGTCGGCCTGATGACGCCGCTGGGCCTGAGCTTCGCGCGCTACTACCAGAAGAACGTCCACCTGGACTGCGCCGCGGCCCTCGGCGTCCGCGACACCGGCGAGGCCGACCTGCACATGGGCTTCTACCAGGGGCACGTCTACCTCAACATCTCCTACAGCGCCTACCTGCTCGGCCAGGCCCTGCCGACGCGCAACCAGCGCCACTTCACCAAGCGGTTCGTCGGCGAGGAGGTCGAAGGAGGAGCGCTCGCCGACTACGAGAACCCCTTCGGGACGTTCCCCGGCGGCCTGGAGGACCTGCGCTCCACCGCGCACTGGCTGCGCTCCACCGCCGCCGAGGCGGTGAGGATGAAGTCCCGGTCGGGCGAGATGGTCGCGTCGCGGCTCTACGAGTTCGACCGCGCCCGGCGGCTGGACCTCTCGCGCATGAGCCGCCGCGAGCTGCACGCCGAACTCACCCGCAACCTCGGCTACTTCCACGACATGCACATCGGCTACATGCCGTACTACATCAACGCCTTCGGGTTCTACGGGATCCTCACCGAGCTGTGCCGCCTGTGGCTCGGCGAGGAGGGCGAGAACCTGCAGAACCGCATCAAGACGGACATGTCCAGCCTGCGGACGGTGGAGTCCGCGAAGGAGATCTGGGCCGTCGCCCAGGCCGCCAAGGACCGGCCCCGGGTGCTGCGGATCATCGACGAGCAGCCGCTGGAGTCCGTCGAGGAGGCGCTGCGCGCGGACGACGAGGGCGCCGTCTTCTGGGAGCGGCACATGGAGCCGTTCCTGCGCGCCAACGGCACCCGCGGCCACCAGGAGATGGAGATCACCCACCCGCGGTGGATCGACGACCCGTCGTACATCTTCCAGATGATCCGCCGCTACGCCTCCGACGGCTTCTCCGCCGACGACATCCTCAGCCGCAGCAGCGGCTACCGCGACGACTCGCGGGAGATCCTCAAGAAACTCTCGCTGCCGCAGCGCAAGGTGATCGAGACGGTCATCTCGCTGTACGCGCTGTGCAGCGAGCTGCGCGAGACCACCCGGATGTCGATGATCACCTCGATCTGGCTGGTGCGCAACGTGGTGTACGAGGTGGGCCGGCGCCTGGTGGACAAGGGCGTCCTGCACTCCATCGACGAGGTCGCCCACCTCGACTTCGAGGACGTGCGGGCCTATCTGGCCGGGGAGGCCGGCGAGCCGGAGGCCTTCCCCCGGGAGCGGATCGACGAGGCCCGGCGCGTCCACGAGTACCGCAAGCGGCTGCCGGAGCCGCCGCTGACCTTCATCGGCGAGCACGACATCACCCAGGCCGTGCGACCGGCCCCCGACGGGGCCCGGCTGAGCGGGCTGGGGGCGAGCCCCGGGCGGGTCGTCGGCCGCGCCCGCATCGTGGAGGACCTCGCCTGGCAGGCCGACGAGTTCGAGGCCGGCGAGATCCTCGTGACCCGCTACACCGACGCGTCGTGGACGCCGCTGTTCGCCATCGCCGGCGGCGTCGTCACCGACGTCGGCTCGATGCTGTCGCACAGCTCGATCGTCTCCCGCGAGTTCCACGTGCCGTCGGTCGTGAACACCAAGTACGCGACGCAGCGCATCAACACCGGGGACATGGTCATGGTCGACGGCGACACGGGGACGGTCGAGGTCGTCGAAGGCTGAGCGTTTCGCACCGCGTTCGAGCAACTGCCCGAGGAGAGAACGAGATGATCCCCAACCAGTGGTATCCCATACTCGAGGCCAAGGAAGTCGGCAACGGCAAGCCCACCGGCGTCCGCCGCATGGGCGAGGAGCTGGTGCTGTGGCGCGACCTCGACGGCAACCTGGTCTGCCAGGGCGCGCGCTGCCCGCACAAGGGCGCGAACCTCGCCGACGGCCGGATGAAGGGCAACACCGTCGAGTGCCCCTACCACGGCTTCCGCTACGGCCCCGACGGCGCGTGCAAGGCCGTGCCCGCGATGGGCTCGGGGGCCCGGATCCCGCGCTCGCTGCGGGTGCCCACGCACCCGGTGCGGGAGGCGCACGGGCTGGTGTGGCTGTGGTGGGGCGAGGAGCGGGCGGAGGCCGACCTGCCGGGCATTCAGATCGCACCGGTCGTCGCGGACAACCCCAAGGCCCACTCGACGACGCACTGGACCCGTCCGGTCCACTACACCCGCTACATCGAAAGCCTGCTCGAGTTCTACCACATCACGTACGTCCACCGTGATCACTGGTTCAACTACATCGACTACCTGTTCCTCTACGGGACCGCGCGCAAACTGGGCCTGGACGGCAAGGAGCGCTACCTCGCGGCGACGAAGATCGTCAACCACAAGCTGGAGACCGAGGGCCAGACGCTGCGCTACTCCTTCGACCACCAGGAGGAGGCGGACCCGAAGAACAGCACGCACTACGTCATCACGTTCACCTTCCCCTGCCAGGTCCACGTCCAGACCGAGCAGTTCGAGGCGACGTCGTGGCTGGTCCCCGTCGACGACGGGCACACCGAGCACATTCTGCGCTGGTACGAGTACCCGACGTTCAAGCCGCTCCTCCGCACGGAGAAACTGCGGCGCATCCTGCCCTGGGCCTCCCTCTACATGGAGAAGTGGATCCAGGACGTCCAGGACGTCCGCATCATGGAGCGCCAGGAACCGAAGATCAGCGAGGGCGGCGTCAGCAAGTTCATCCCGGTCGACGAGCTCAACGCCAAGTACCTGGCGATGAGGTCGCGGCTGATCCAGGAGGCGGCGGCACCTGCGGCGGGCGAGAAGCCCGGGACGGCGGCCGCGCAGGAGTCCGCGGCGCTGCCGGCGCCTGCGGCGAAGACGGCACCTGCGAACGGCCGCCGGACGGCGAGGACGGAGGCGGCACCGGCGAGCCCCGCACGCTGAACCGGTGCGAGGCCGGGCCTGTCCGGTACCGCCCGGAAACGCAGCAGAACCCCGGCTCAGGAGCCGGGGTTCTGCTGCTGTGGCTCGACCGGCGTCAGCCGTGCGCCTCCGCCGCGGCCGGCTTCGGGATGAGGAAGGACGTCCCGAGGGCGGCGGCCATGATCACGACACCCGCGATCATGCCGGCGGTGTAGCCCGTGGACGAGGCCGGGTCGGCCGGCTGCACGGCGGTCTTCACCGCGTACAGCAGGGCGAAGCTCAGGCCCGCGCCGAGGTTGAACGCGCCCGCGTTGAGACCTGGCAGGAAGCCCGGGTTCTCCTTGGGCGACAGCACGATGCCCAGGCCGTTGAGCACGATGTTCGCCACGCCCGCGTAGGTGATGCCGACCAGCAGCGAGGCCACCAGCAGCAGGACGCGCGAGTGCGCCGGGATGGTGAGGATCATCAGGACGACGGACGCCGCCGACCCCACGAGCCCAAGGCGCAGGACGCGCCCGTAGCCGAAGGTCGCCGCGAGGCGGCCGGCGACCGGCCCCATGGCGAGGCCCGCGAGGGCGTACGGGGTGAGCGTCCACCACGCGGAGGCCTCGGCGGACATCCCCAGGCCCGCCTCGGCGTCCTGGGCGAGGGAGGGGATGAGGCCGTTCATGACGGCGAAGACGCCGGTCATGGTGAGCGTGGTGGTCAGCAGGGTGGCCCAGGTCCCGCGCTGCTTGAGGTGCCGGGTGGCGACCAGCGGGTGGCCGCTGCGGTCCTCGGTGCGCCAGAACAGGGCGAAGGCGACCGCGGAGACGGCCGTCAGCCCGGCGACCATCGGCCAGCGGGCGTCGCCCAGCTTGCCGGCCTCGTTGAGCGCGATGAGCAGCGAGCCGACGGAGACCACGAGCAGGGCCACGCCCGGCCAGTCCATCCGGTCGGCGGCCGCGACCTTGCTCTCGGGCGTCAGGGTGGCGACCAGGACGGTGGCGACGACGGCCACGACGGCCATCGCCCAGAAGACGGCCTGGAAGCCGTGGTTGTCCGCGAGGAAACCGCCCGCGAGGGAGTCCACACCCGCGACGCCGCCGTTGACGGCCGTGATCACACCGAGCAGGGTGCCGTAGCGCTTGGGCTCGGTCACCTCGACCCGCAGCATGATCAGGCACAGGGGCACGGTGGGCCCGGACGCACCCTGCAGGATCCGCCCGGCGAACAGCATGGGCACGCTGTCCGCCAGCGCCGCGACCACGCACCCGACGGCCATCAGGGCCAGCATGCCGGCCAGGACCTTGCGGCGTCCGACGACGTCGCCGAGGCGCGGCAGGAAGAGCGAGAACAGGGCGGCCGACGTGAAGAACGCGGTCTGGGTGAGGCCGATCTCGGCGGAGCTGGCGCCGAGGCTGTCCTCGATGCTCTTCAGCGCGGGGCTGAGCATGCTGGCGTTGAGCTGGAAGGCGACACAGGCCGTGAGCAGCGCGGCGACCAGCACGCCCACCCGGACGGGACGGCGGCCCGTCACATCGGCGGACCGGTCACCGGTGGCGCGCCCGGCGCGCTCGGTGGTGGAAGGGTTCATGCCTCGTGGATCTCTGATAGTTCAGGGCACACGGAAAAACCCCAGCCCGGCTGGGGTTTCGACGGTGTCCAGGGACGTGCAGACCGGCCTCCCTCGCCGAGCGCTCCCGACGGGCCCCTGACCTGCGGAAACGCCCCCCCGAGAGGGACGCTTCGTACCATATTACCCGCCCCGGCGGGCCCGCGGACCGCACGGCCGCGTGGCCCGCGGCACACGGCGGCCGCCGCGCCCCTTTCCCGGACGACAGCCGTGCCCCTTTCCCGGGTGGAGGCCATGCCCCTTCCCCGGGCGGAGGCCGGACTCTTCCCCGGGCGGAGGCCGGACCTCCTCCCATACGGACGGAGGCGCGCGCCGAGGCCGTACCCCCTCCCGGACGGAGAGGGACGAGATCCGGCCGATGCCGTCAGTGGGCCGCCCGGGCGGGGAGCCAGCCGGCCTGGACGGCGAGGACGCCCGCCTCGAAGCGGCTGCGGGCGCCCAGGCGCTCCATGAGGCCGGTGGCGATGCGCCGGGCGGTGCGCTGGGAGACGCCCAGCCGCTTGGCGATGGCCTCGTCGGTGCGGCCTTCCGCCAGGAGCCGGACCGTGGCCTCCTCCTGGCCGGTGAGGCCGCGCTCGTCGCGGGCCGGGCTCGCCCCGAGCGGCCGGGCGCCCGCCCAGACGGTCTCGAAGAGGGCGCAGAGAGCCGCGAGGATGCCCTGCCCGGTCAGGACGACGGCGCGGGCCGCCGTGTCGTCACTGTTCACCGGCATCACGGCGGTGGCCCGGTCGATGATGATCATCCGGGTGGGAAGCGCGGGCGCCGTCCGGATCCGTCCGCCCAGCCGCGTGAGCCACTCGGCGTAGGCGGTGGTCGAGGGACTGTTGCGGACGCTGTCGAGATAGACGGTGCGCAGCCGGACGCGGCGGCCGAGCAGCTCGCGGTCCAGCGGGCGGGAGGCCGCCATGCTGGCCTCGGTCTGCGCGCCGTCGGGGCTGAAGGCCATGACCTCCTCGCGCACCTCGCGGGTGAGGTGCGCCAGCCGGTCCCTGATCTCGTCCAGCCCGACCAGCTGCTCCCCGCCCAGGCTGGCGGCGACGGAGCGCTGGTCGGCGTACTCGGCGATGAGCTGGGCGGCGGCGACGCGCGACTCCTCCAACCGCTGCTGCTGCGCGGCCAGCCGGGCCTGCTGGCGGGACATCAGGATGTCCAGGCCGATGTCGGGGGAGACGGCGCGCAGCCCGCCCGCGTGCTCGGCCGACGGGCGCACCAGCGACAGCTCGCTCAACACGTCGAGCCCGGCGCGCACTTCGGCCCCGGTCAGGCCCAGGTACGCGGCCAGCGCGGCGACCCCGGCGCCGGGCATGGCCAGCAGCCCCCGGTAGACCTGCTCGGATCCGGCATCCAACCCCAGTGTGTCCAGCATCTGCGCCCCCCGGCGATCAAGGACAATTACCGAAATCACCCATGATCATTACATGGTGCACACAAACATGTGTAGCTCTTACCGGGGCAAGTCCCTGGCCGTTTGCGGCCATGGACGGAAGAGTTCCGCTTGATCCCTGGTGGGCGCGTCCCCCGCTTGCGAGAGTTGCCGCCATGTATCTCGTGCACGTCGGCCTGCGCCGACCCCGCCGGTCGACGGAACTCCCCGCCGAGATCAGGGAACTGGTGCTCGCGCGCGCCCTGTCGCGGGAGCGCATCGAGCACATCTCGGTCCACCCGCAGGCCAGGCCCCACCCGGTCCTCGGGGTGTACCTGCTCGCGGACCGGCTGGAGGAGGCCGAGGAGCACGCCGAGCAGGCCTGCCGGCGCGCCATCGCCCACTGCCCGCAGCTCGCGCGGTGGGAGGTGGTGGACGCCCAAGTGCCTCTGCTGGATGTGCGCGTGGCGTCGTCCGCCGGGTCCCTGGACTGATCCGTCCCAGGCCCTTTCGGTCCATCGGAAAACCCTTCCGCCCCTTCCGTCCCAGGACGAAGCTTTCTCCTGTCAGCCGGTACGAACGGCTGACCGGCAGAACCAGCAGAACCGGCCGGAACCGGCCGGGCATCACCGCGGGATGCCCACCGGTCCGCCGCTCCTCTCGACGCTTCGTTCCCGGAAGGACCACCTGAGATGTTCCGTACCCGCATCGCCGAGGCCGCCGCGGTCGTCGCCCTCGCCCTCGGAGCCGCCACCCTGGCTCCGGCCGCCGTCGCTGTCGCCGCCGACACCGTCACTCAGGACACGGCTGCCACTCAGGTCACCGGTGTTACGCCGGCCACCGCTGCTGTGTCGGCCACTGCTGTTGCGCAGATCGCCGCTGCCGACACCCTGCTGACGACTGCCGACGAGAACACCGTCCCGGTGGTCCCCGACTCCATGGGCTGGCAGTGACCGACGGGCCGCCACCGGCCCTGGCCCACCTGTAGCACGCCCTTTTCTCGCCCGTTCCTCTCCTTCGTCTCTTCCTTCTTCTCTTTCCTTCTTCTCCTGGCGGACGGGCGACACCGCCCCTCCGCCCGGCCTCCGGCCTCCGGCCTCCGGCTCGCGATCGTCAGCTGCCCCTTGTCCCGGTGCGCAGCCATCGCCTTCTGAGCCGCTCTTCCCACCCTTCACCTCACCCCACCTCTTCACGGGAGATCCTTGTGTCCAAGCACGCCTATCTGCGCAATTCCGCCATCGGTATCGCCCTCGTCTGCGCCGTCACGGGCGGTGGATTCACCCTGGCGACATCGGCCACGGCGGCACCGGTCCCCGCGGCGGTCGCCGCGGACGAGGAGCCGGGCGACTTCGGGAGCAACGGCCAGGGCCCGATGCTCCCCGTGGAGCCCGACGGCGAGGAGTTCTTCAACGTCGCGGGCGCCAGCAAGGACGCCCCGAGAATCAAGCGCAGCGAGACGCTCAAGCGCGCCGCGGAGTGGGTGGGCAAGGGCATCCCGTACAACATGGGGGGCTCGTACCGGGGTCACCGGACCGACTGTTCCGGGTACGTGTCCATGGCCTGGCGCCTCGCCTGGGACATGGCCACGCCCAACTTCGGCCCCCAGGGCGTGACCGAGAAGATCAAGAAGAGCGAACTCAAGGCCGGTGACGCCCTGCTCAACCCCAAGCCGGGCCGGTACGGGCACGTCGTCCTCTTCGACAAGTGGGCGAACGCGGACCACACCAAGTACGTGGGCTACGAGTTCAGCAGCTCCGGCGTGCACCACCGCGAGATTCCGTACCCCTACTTCCCGGGCCACGACACCGACAGCTACTACCCGGTCCACAACAAGTCCGTCGTCGACGACGAGCGGCCCCCGGTCGACCCCGGCATGACGGAGCTGACGGCCGGCGACCTCAACCACGACGGCAAGAAGGACATCGTGGCCGTCCAGGTCTCCACCGGAAAGCTCTTCCTCTACCCCGGCACCGGAAAGAGCGGCCTCAACGCCCTCGACGACCGCGTGGAAATCGGCACCGGCGGCTGGAACGGCATGCGGAACCTCACCGTCGGCGACTTCAACGGGGACGGCAAAGCCGACCTCCTCGCCACCAAGCGGGCGGGCGGCAAGCTCTACCTCTACCCCGGCACCAACGGCAAGGGCCTCAACGCCCTGGGCGACCGGATCGAAATAGGCTCCGGCGCCTGGAACGGGATGAAGCACCTCACCGCGGGCGACTTCAACGGCGACGGCAAGACGGACCTCGTCGCCGCCAAGACCGACACGGGCCAGCTCTTCCTCTACCCGGGCACCCGCAAGTCCGGACTCGACGCCCTCGACGACCGCGTCGAAATCGGCACCGGCGCCTGGAACGGCATGAACAAGGTCGTCTCGGGCGACTTCAACGGCGACGGCAAGGCCGACATCGTCGCCACCAAGACCGAGACCGGCGAGCTGTACCTCTACCCCGGCACCGGGAAGTCCGGCCTGGACACGCTCGGCAAGCGCGTCGAGGTCGGCACGGGCGGCTGGAACGACATCTCCGACTACGCGGCCGCCGACTTCGACAAGGACGGCATCGACGACCTCGCCGCCGTCGACTCCGACCCGCGCAAGACCGGAAAGCTCTACTTCTACCGGGGCAACGGCAAGGGCTTCGCGCCCCGCGTGGAGATCGGCACCGGCGGCTGGTGATCCGCCGCCGCACCGCGGCCGATCGTCGCACCACGCCCGACCGCCGCGCTGCGGCCGACCGCCGCACCGCAGCCATCCGTCGCACGGCACCCGTCCGGCCCGTCTGACGCGTGCCTACGGGGCGGGTCCGGCACCCCTCTCGCGGACCCGCCCCGTCCCTCGCCTCCCTCCCCGGAGAACTCCATGAGCCCCAAGCGCATGCGCGGCCTGGCCGCGTTCGTCGCCGCCGCCGCGGTGCTGTCCGTACCGCTGCAGTCCGCCACCGCCAACGCCACGGCCTTCGCCGCCACGGGCACCGCTCCCGCCGCGGCTCCGACCCCGGCCTCCGCCTCTGCTCCGGCCTCCGCCCCCGCGTCCACGTCCGCGTCCACGTCCACCTCCGCCTCCGCCTCCGCCTCCGCCTCCGCTTCCGCTTCCGCTTCCACCGACGGGCCGGGCGGCACCACCCCGGTCATGTACCGCGGCCTCACCCTCGACATCCCCGCCGGCTGGAACGTGGTGAACCTGGACGAGCACCCGGACACCTGCGTCCGGCTCGACCAGCACACCCTCTACCTCGGTCACCCCGGCGCGAACCAGGACTGCCCGGCGCACCTGATCGCCGACAAGACCGACGCCCTGGTCCTCGAACCCTTCGCCGACGCCGTCCCGCGCCCCGAGGTGCCCGGGGTGACCGTCCGGGCCGGCGACCACGTCCCCGACGCGCTGCCCACCGACGAGCAGCACGAGGTGCGGGTCGCGTTCGAGGGCGCGGGCCTGTACGCGACCGCCGGTTACGAGGACTCCCCCGCCGCCGTGCAGAAGATCCTGGCCTCGGCGCGGACCGACGCCTCGGCGCGACCGGGCACCGTCCTCGAACCCTCGGCCGCCGCCGTCCCGCAGGCAGCGGCGGCCCCGGTGAAGCCCACCACGGGCTTCACGGGCAAGGCGTTCGACACGTGCACCGCGCCGTCCGGCGCGGCGATGGCCGACTGGGCCACGTCCCCCTACCGCGGCATCGGGATCTACATCGGCGGCCCGTCGATCGGCTGCCCCAGCCAGCCCAACCTCACCCCGGCCTGGGTGCAGGCGCAGACGAAGGCCGGGTGGCACATGCTGCCCGTCTACGCGGGGACGCAGGCGACCCGCATCTCGCCCCGCACCGCCGCCAAGGACGGCCGCGCCGCGGCGGACAAGGCCGTGGCCCTCGCGAAGCGGCTGGGCTTCGTACCGGGAACGGTGATCTACGAGGACATGGAGGGCGGGTACAAGGCGGAGTACAACACCCGCGTCGTGCAGTACCTCTCCGGCTGGTCGGAGCGCATCCGCGAACTCGGCTTCCGCTCGGGCGTCTACAGCTCGACCGGCGCCGCCATCGATCAGCTCGACGCGGTCTACAACTCCGGTTCCTACGAGCGCCCGGACGTGATCTGGGCGGCCACCTGGAACGGCAAGGCGAACACGGAGATCCCCGGTGTTCCGGCCGGGCACTGGGGCAACCGCCAGCGGATCAACCAGTACTCGGGGAACGTCCACGAGTCGTACGGCGGCACCAAGCTGCTGATCGACCGCGACTACGTGGACGTGGCGCCGGCCGTCATGGACCCCGGAATGACGGAACTGACCGCCGGCGACTTCACCCACGACGGCAAGAAGGACCTCGTCGCCGTCCAGGTCTCCACCGGAAAGCTCTTCGTCTACCCGAACACCGGAAAGTCGGGCCTGCGTACGTTCGGCAGCCGTGTCGAAATCGGTTCCGGCGGCTGGACCGGCATGAAGAACCTGACCGTCGGCGACTTCACCGGCGACGGCAAGGACGACATCGTCGCCGTGAAGGACGAAACGGGCCAGTTGTTCCTCTACCCGGGAACCAACGCCAAGGGCCTGAGCACTCTGGACGACCGGATCGAGATCGGCTCGGGCGCCTGGAACGGCATGAAGCACCTCGCCGCGGGCGACTTCAACGGGGACGGCAAGACGGACCTCGTCGCCGCCAAGACCGAGACCGGTCAGCTCTTCCTCTACCCGGGCACCCGCAAGTCCGGACTCGACGCCCTCGACGACCGCGTCGAAATCGGCACCGGCGCCTGGAACGGGATGAACAAGGTCGTGTCCCCCGGTGATTTCAACGGTGACGGCAAGGCCGACATCGTCGCCACCAAGACGGGCACCGGCGAGCTCTTCCTCTACCCCGGCACCGGAAAGACGGGCCTCAACGCCCTGGGCAGCCGCGTCGAGATCGGCTCCGGCGGCTGGAACGGCATCTCCGACTACGCGGCCGCCGACTTCACCGGCGACGGCATCGGTGACCTCGCCGCCGTCGACTCCGACCCGGGCGAGACCGGAAAGCTCTACCTCTACCGGGGCAACGGCAAGGGCCTGGACCAGCGCACGGAAATCGGCACAGGCGGCTGGTGACGCGCGCGCTTCTCGCATCTTCCTCTCTCTTCTCCCTCTCCAAGAACAAGAAAAGGTCCGATGTCCACGTCATCGCCATCGTCATCGCTGTCGTCGTCACCGTCGTCATCGCCGTCGTCATCGCCGTGCCGTATGCGCGCGTTGCTGGCCGCCACCGGCGTCGCCGGGGTCACTGCGCTGTCCCTCTTCGCCTCCGGCCCGGTGGCACAGGCCGCCTCCGTCGCCACCTGGGACAAGGTGGCCCAGTGCGAGAGCAGCGGCAACTGGCACATCAACACCGGCAACGGCTTCTACGGCGGCCTGCAGTTCAGCCAGGGGACCTGGTCGGAATTCGGCGGCAAGAAGTACGCCGAGCGCGCCGATCTGGCCACCAAGGAGGAGCAGATACGCATAGGCGAGAAGGTGCTCGACAAGCAGGGCGAGCGGGCCTGGCCGACCTGCGGCCCGAGGAACGGACTCGGCAAGGACCACGCGGACCCGTTCCCGTCCAAGCCCCTGCCGGCCGACCCCGGAATGACGGAACTGGTCACGGGTGACTTCAACCGCGACGCCAAGAAGGACCTCCTGGCCGTCCAGGTCTCCACCGGAAAGCTCTTCCTCTACCCCGGCACCGGAAAGAGCGGGCTCGACACCTTCGGCACCCGCGTCGAGATCGGCTCGGGCGGCTGGAACGGCATGCGGAACCTCACCGTCGGCGACTTCAACGGCGACGGCAAGGACGACCTCCTCGCCGTGAAGAAGGAGACCGGAGAGCTCTTCCTCTACCCGGGCACCAAGGCCAAGGGCCTCGACGCCTTCGACGACCGCATCGAGATCGGCTCCGGCGCCTGGAACGGCATGAAGCACCTCGCCGCCGCCGACTTCAACGGCGACGGCAAGGACGACCTGATCGCCGTGAAGGCCGACACCGGGCAGATGTACCTCTACCCAGGCACGGGCAAGTCCGGCCTGGACACCCTCGGCAAGCGCGTCACGTGGGGCACCGGTGACTGGAACCGCATGAACAAGGTCATCTCCGCGGGCGTCTTCGACCAGCTCGGCGCGCCCGAGCTCATCGCCACCGACACGAAGACGGGCAAGCTGCTCCTCTTCCAGCCGGACGCGAAGAACCACACCTTCGATGCCGGCTCCTCCATCGAACTCGGTGCCGGCGGCTGGAACGGGATCTCCGACTACGCGGCCGGTGAATTCACCCACGACGGCCAGACCGACCTCGTGGCCGTCGACTCCGACCCCCACCGCACGGGCAAGCTCTACCTCTACCCCAACGACGGCTCCAACAGCGCCTTCAAGCCCCGCATCGAAATAGGCACGTCCGGCTGGTGATCTGCCTTCCCGCCCAACCCTGAAGAACGAAAGAACGAAAGAACGGAAGAACCCCGGGCCACCTGGGGTTCTTCCGTTTTCGGAGGGGGAGGACCGCCCGGGGGCATTCCGTCCGGGTCAGCGCAAGGTCAGCACCAGCACGGCGACCACCCAGACCGCCCCGCACACCATGCCCCACGCGGTCGTCCGGCGTTTGAGCACCCGGTACACCGCCTCGTACTCGGCACGCAGTTCAGTGCTTCTCGCGGCGATGCGCCGGAGGTACGTGCGGGACGCCGCGAGCTGCTCCACGGTGTAGCGGTGTTCGAGATCGGCGCGCTGCGAGTCGGTCAGCCAGGGGATTCCGGCGGTGAATTCCCTGGCCCTTTCCCCCGCCTTTCGCTTCTCTTCCTCCCACAGCAGGTATCCCTCGATCTCATTGATGGCCTCTGCGGTCGTCCTCATGCGAGCGCCTCCTTCCGCGAGCCGGTCTCCACGGCCGGTGCGTCCACGCCGGGGTGGTGCAGGTCGAACGCCGGGGATTCGGAGCGGATGCGCGGCAGCGTGAGGAAGTTGTGCCGCGGCGGCGGGCAGGAGGTCGCCCACTCCAGCGAGCGGCCGTAGCCCCACGGGTCGTCGACCT
>NZ_JBHSKJ010000027.1:0-97685 GCF_042657885.1 Streptomyces aureoversilis | reverse complement strand
TCGGAAATGTCCGCCATGTCAAAATCGACGTGGGTCATGGAGGCAAAGGCGGCCAGGGTGGCTCAGCGGGTCGAGGCGGAGCAGGAGGCTCGACCTTCCGCGGGAACGGTTCGAAGGGAGCGGACGGGGACGGCCTGCCGCTGGAGCTCACAGCAGCCGAACACACGTTCCCCCACCTGGCCCAGCACCTCCAGCACTCCCTCAACGGCACCCCTGACCTGGCCTGGTGGCAGCTGCACGAAGGGGTACGCCGACGCGCTCACCAGCTACCTCGGCTGGCGCACCGGTGGCGGTACGCCAAGGAGGCTCCCAGCAATCGCTTGCCGATGGTCTGGGGGACGGTGCGTTCTCGGGGCGCTGCGGGCGTTCGGCTTCGGCATCATCCTCGTTCTGGCGGACCGCGTCACCCCAGTGTTCGGGGGTGCTGGGCGGCCTCATCCTTGAGCTTGTAACAAGGGCTCTGCTCAGGCGCGGGGTAGCAGCGCTGGCCAGCCAGGAAACCCGGTCACCCGATCTCGCACTCGCTGTCGGCCCTGCAACGCTGCTTCGCTGGGACCGGCGGGTCTTCCGGCGGCTGACCGGTGAGTTGGGATTCGGAAACGGGCTCGCGCTGGCGCTCGGGCTACCGGCTCTGCTCAACGGTGCAACGACAGCCCCCGTCAGGATCACCACTCTCTGCCTCGTCCCCGCCTTCGGCCTCTGCGGAGCCTTCGCCTACGCGTCCTGGGGTCACTTCACTCTCACCCGGGGCAAGACCACCAGCTGCTGCCGATCCCACGGATCCGGCCGAGTGCATCCCGAGCATCGAACCGACGCGACGGCCGACCAGCCGCCAACGCCGACCTGACGACGCCGCGAGAACTGACCACCAACCACTTCCACAGCAACCGACAAGACGGCAAGGCAGTTCTTGACGGCCCCGTCCACGGTCCGACCGCCAGCCCAGCCGGACGGACCCTGGCACCAAGTCCACGAGACCGAACAACATGCAGATAACACCGCCCCGTGGCACAAGCTCCCTCATGCCGCGGCCAGTCGACTCCTCGAATGCTCCAAACGCTGCTCAGGCGGCCCGCGTCCCCGGCCACGCGCCGGCAAACCGCAGGGCTGGGCAGCGCTGCGACACCTCCTCCACGGACGATCCCCGACCAACTGGTTCTGAATCGCTACCCGCGCAGAATGACGAAGTGGTATCCGGCCGCCTCGTGCACGCCACCCGCCGGGCAGGCAACCCGGGAGCGCGACAAGGGCGACTCTCTTACAGACAGTGAGCCGTCACAGCGCGATGGACACACCACGCCACACGTCAGCCCTCCCCGCGGTCCGCATCCCTTCCGGAACCCGGGATCGAGGCCGCGCAGCAACTGGCTGCGTATGCCCGTTGCAGTGTCACGCCGATGCGGGCCTGAAGGTCACGTACTCGCTCGAACACGTAATGCCCGCGAGAACGGAAGCCAGCCGTCTGTAGCCTGTCGGCGGCGCCCCCCCTGCTCTGAGTGGAGATCGCAGCGCTTCCAGCGCCTGCTGCCGCCCGTGGCCAAGCCGCTGCCTCATGCCGAAACGGCCAGCCGTGCCGCCGGATTGCGTTGGCGCTCGGTACCATCCTGCCCAGCAGGAAGGCACCATGTCCCACCCGCCGTGACACCGCGATCACGAAATGAAAGACTGCCCCCTCAACAGCCCGCAGACAGCAGGCGGCACAGAGGTGAGGAGCCACAGTGGTCACATCGCCCCGTGCCCTGCCGGCAACCCCGGCACCCGCCGACGTATGGATGCTGGTGCGGCAGCATCCGGCCGTACTGCGCCGGTCCACTCGCGAACTGGCAGCAGCCCTTGCCGAAACGTACGGGCCCCGCTTCGCCGTCTGGCACACCGACGAGCTCCTCTTCGGTGTCCAAGGCGGCCGGCTGGTGTTGCGCACCCTGGGCGGCGCAGACCTGCCCGCTCCCCAGGTGGTGTGCGTTCGCCAGCTGGCCGGCCCCATGCACAACGACCGCGAGGTGACCTTGTTACGTCACCTCGAGCGCATGGGCAGCACCCTCATCAACACCGTCGAAGCCCAGCTCAAGTCCCGTAACAAGGTCTGGCAGCTGCAAGAACTCGCCCTGGCCGGGCTACCGGTACCCGACACCCTCTCCTACGCCACCGCCCCCCTCGAAGGCGTCGTGCGCAACCCCCGCCTGGACACGCCGTGCGTAGTGAAATCCGTCAGCGGCGCCAAGGGCGGGCAGGTCTTCCTGGCCCCCGACCCGCACCTGCTCACCGAGGTCGCCGGCAGCCTCACACAGGAAACACCGTTCCTCTTCCAGGAACACATCGCCCACTCCCACGGCCGTACCCTGCGCGTGATCGTGGTCGGCAGCAAGCCGGTAGAAGCCGTACTCCACACCTCCCACAACGGCACCCTCACCGCCAACATCGCCAAAGGCGGCTCCGCCGCACTCTGCGCGGGCCGCTACCCCCAGGCAGAAGAACTGGCTGTCCGCGCAGCACACGCCCTGGGCCTGGACATCGCCGGAGTAGACCTCCTCTTCACCTCCGAAGAGACCTTCACCATCTGCGAAGTGAACGCCGTCCCGGGCTGGCGCCCGGAAATGACCGCCATCACCCCCGCCATCACAGCCCACATCGCCCACACCCTCACGGCCCGCCACCACCAGACACCCCCGACATGACTCCGGCGGAAACGGAACTGGCCGGTGCCCCGGCGCCGGCGGTGGAAGACATGGCATGGGCCATCTCGTGCCGGGCACTGTCTCTTTGCTGATCAGTGACCGAAGTGGCAGGGCGTTCAAGGCAGCACCGACCACAGGACCACGTGAGCCACCTGCCATCCGAAGCCGGCTGAAGCCAGCTCAGCACCGGGTTGAACACGGCAGATGGGCCCAGGACGATCCCCTGCCGCGTTCACCTGCTGACCGGCTCCGGCCTTCGGAAGGGGCGGGTCCCTTGCCTCGGGAGCTGGTCCTTGCATGCTCCAAAGATGCAGCCCGGCGAGAAACGTACAGACCCGGCCGCCTCCCACCCACGTGATGACCGCTTCATCAATGATGGCCGGTTCATCGATTCGGAGCCCTCATCCAGATCGCCGCTGCGACATCTACATCTCCACCCACCAGCGCAACCCCGCCCCTCTCCCCCGCCTGTCGGGCTGGCGAGGTGTCGTACAGCTCGTGCCTGCACACGGCATCGGCTGCATCAGGTCCACGACGCCGACGACGGCCGTATCCGCCAAGACCACGGTGCACGCCTTACCTGCACCTGGCTCGCGCCGCCTGCGCGCGATGGCGGCGCATGACCGCGATCACCAGGTGCCGGCCGCCGCACCCTAGCGGGCCGGCGCGCAGGACGGGACTCCGGTGCCGTGTGGCTCAGGTGCGGTTTCCGGGCCGGAGCCCCGGCCGTCAGCCAAGGGTACGGTCGAGGAGGGTGAGCAGGCGGTCCCAGTGGAGCTGCAGTGCGGCGGGGTTGAAGGCGCCGGTGTCGGACATCGTGAAGCCGTGAACGGTGCCGGGGTAGATCTCGGAGGTGTAGGTGACACCCGCGGCGTCCAGGGCCTGGTTGAGCTCGCCGAGAGCCTCGGGCGTCATATCGCCCTCGGCGTGGCCGAGGTGGACCTGGGCGGTGATCGCAGAGAGAAGGCGGTGCAGGCCATCGGGCCCGCCGGCGCCCACCGGGCCGTGGAACCCGGCGACGGCCGCCACCTGGCCGGGATGGGCCGCGGCGGTGCGCATCGCCAGGAGGCCGCCTATGCAGTAGCCGGTCACCGCGACCGGTCCGGCGCCGACCTCGGGCTGAGCGGTGAGGAAGCGGAGGTAGGCGTCGGCGTCGCGCAGGATACGTTCGTCGGTGTGCGCCTCGATCAAGGGCATCAGCCGGGCGACGACCGCGGGCCGGACCTCTTCTCCGATGTACCCGGGGAGTTCGGTAACCGGTGCCGGGCCGTGCCGGTAGAAGAAGTTGGGGACGAGCACGTAGTACCCGTGCCCGGCCAGTTCCCGGGCCATCTCCTCCAGCACGGGCCGCACGCCGAAGGCATCCGGGTACAGCAGCACTCCCGGGTGCTGCTCGCCGTGGTCGGGGAAGGCGGCGAAGGCGTCGGCCTGGCCGTCTGGGGTGGGAATCTGCAGTGCCTTGGTGGGCAAGTGCTTCCTTCCTTGGAGTTCACTCGCTAGCGTTAGTCACACTAACGTTGTTGGCGCGAGTGAACGTACACCGTTAGTTGGACTAACGCAATGGGTAGGATGGACGCCATGACCAGAGCCCAAGCCGCGGACACGCCCGACGACGGTGCGCTCAAGACGCCCGACAGGCTGCGCCGACGAGCGAGCCGGCTGCTGTCGCAGCTGTCCACGCGCTCGGACAAACTGATCACCGAGGGACTGGCCCGGGCCGACGCCCGCAAGTGGCACTACGCCGTACTCGCCTCACTGCAGGACTACGGGCCGGGCAGCCAAGCCACGCTGAGCGAGCGCACCGGCATCTACCGCAGCGACATGGTCGGCGTCCTCAACGAACTGACCGAGCGTGACCTCGTCGCACGGGCACCGGACCCCGACGACCGGCGCCGTAACATCATCACGATCTCCACCCGAGGCCGCCGCCACCTACACCGCCTCGACCAGGTCCTGGACGACCTCCACGACGAGCTACTCGCGCCGCTGGACCCTGCCGAACGCGACCAGTTCGTGCAACTGCTCACCCGCTTGCTGGACCACCACACCCGGACCCCCTGACCCCAGCGCAGCAGCAAGGGGCACCAACGCCGCCACGGGACGCTGCTCCGCAGACGCTCGCCCATGAAACAGCGCGACCCCCGTGCCCAGCCGGGCAACCACCCCCGGCACCACGGCCTTCGGCCCGCGGCGCGCACGGACACATGCCCCTGGCGCAGGAGGCAGGCGCGGGGACGGTGCGGGCGGCCCCGCCGGTGCTGGCACAGGCCCAGGGGCAGGGGCAGGGACAGGGACAGGGACAGGGACAGGGACAGACGACGAGCTTCGACCAGCGCGGGCCGGCGTCCGTTGCAGGTCAGCAGAGCAACCATCAGGCAGCCCCACCGGCATGAGGCCGACCGCCGCCCAGGTCACTGCCTCGCTCCCGCTCAACGCGAGGACACCGGCGATCAATCCCAGCAGTGCGGTCTCCTCGCCGGCAACCCGCCGCGACAGCTCCCATTCGCCGCAGGCACCCATCACCCCACAGTGCAGAAGCCACTCCAACGCATGACCTCTTCAGCCACACCCGGCCCTGGGGCGCCCCCGACCCTACGAGTGACCGGAATCCTCCCACCAACAACATAAGGACGTTCCTCAGCGTGACGTCGTCCGTGGCGGTTGGTGTTCCCTGCGGTATCCCGCGGACATGCGTATGCGAAAGAAAAGGGGGCGGCCTGAACGCCGAGCGGCGGCGGGCCCGGAAACGTCACAGCCGGAGGCGGCGGTGAGCTGAGCGACGGGCAGGGCTGTACGTCCCGCCGCCCACCGCTCCGCTCACCCTCCAGGCCCACGAGTCAGCGGGCCTGCTGCCCGGCCTAGGCCAGGCTGCCGCAGTTTGTCTTGTAGCGGGCCACGACGTAACCGTCGATCTCGCCGCCCCAGTCAACGCACTTGCCCTTGGCGTCCAGGAAGACCGGTCCCGAGTACGAGGTGAAGAAGCCGTACTGCTCCTGCTTCGACTTCAGCTCCTGGTTGCGCTGGATCCAGGAACCCACCCACACCCGCGAGCCGGCCGAGCTGTTCCGCTTGGTCACCACGCAGTTCTTTCCGGTGGCCTTGTTGTAGGCCAGGAAAACCGTCCCGCGGCCAGGGACCGGGAGCTGGTTGACCTGCGCGTAACCGGCACCACACTCCCGGTTGTACGCGGCGGCGCGGGCCGGAGCCGCGACGGATGTCCCGGTGCCCCCCACCAGCGCGGTGACGGCCGTGGTGGCGACGAGCAGCGCAGCTCCTGCAGCGCGGGTACGTACAGCACTCTTCACTGTGCCCTCCGTAGAAGTCGCATGGTGCCGGTTGATGGACGTACACGGGACGGCCGTCTCCATGCCCATACAGACACACCACACCCCGAAGAAGTTGCACACCCCCTCACCACCACCATGCAGAACCAGCCACCACACCACACAACAACGCGACGGCGTGTGCCCCACAACCCTCGCGATCTCAGCCGAGTAACGCCCCCCACGCTCCCCCGCCCTGGCCGGTGCGACCGCCGGCATACACGCGATCACCGGCCTCGCCGCCTGCGATGCGGGCGTAGGTCTGGGGCTCCCGGATGCTGTCAGCCCCGCGGCAGGGCACGTGGTTCTGCGAGGTGACCCCCGCGCGCCCCCGTCCGACCTGGTCCTGTCCTTCGCTGCCCAGGAACGTTCCCCAGTACTGAAAGCCTTCCTCGACGTCGGCACCGCACCCGACCACCGGCCCGGCCCGGCCCACCAAGCGTAGGCAGCTCCTGAACACGGCGCGATCGCCGCGCCACGTCGCGCGCCAGGCCTCCCCTCGGTCTGCATCCCGCCCGGAACCCGAGACCGATTGTCAGTGGTGGGTGCGAGGATCGGAGCACCGAGTCGGAAGACAAAAAAGGGGGAGCCGTCATGTCCGGAAACCAGAACTACATCAACCACGTTGCTCTCGTACTGGATGCCAGTTCGTCCATGTCACGCCTGAGCCGCAAGGTCGTCGAAGTCGCCGACCAGCAGATCGCCTATCTCGCCCGCCGGTCGAAGGAACTGGACCAGGAAACCCGCGTCACGGTGTATGTATTCGCAAACACGGTGGAGTGTGTCATCTACGACAAGGACGTGCTGCGGATGCCGTCCCTGAAGCAGCTGTACCAGGTCAGCGGAATGACGGCTCTGCTGGCGGCCGCGCTCAAGTCGCAGCGGGAGCTGGCGCAGACAGCTCAGCTGTACGGCGACCACAGCTTCCTGACGTTCATCCTGACCGACGGACAGGAAAACGCAAGTCACCGCTGCCCGGACGCCCCTGCCAGGGATCCGCGTGAACTGGTACAGGCCGTGGCCGAGATGATCGCGACACAGGATGACAACTGGACACTGGCCGTTCTCGTGCCGGACCAGATGGGAAAGCGCGAAGCCATGCAGTACGGCTTCCCGAAGGACAACATCGCCATCTGGGACGCCACGAGCACCCAGGGTCTGGAAGAGGCCGGGCAGGTCATCCAGCAGGCCACCGAGAAATTCATGATAGGCCGCACCCAGGGAATCCGGGGAACACGGGCGGTATTCTCCACGGGCGCAGAGGCAGTCAACAAGGACACCATCAAGGCGGCCGGTCTCACCCCGGTAAACCCGTCGGAGTACCAGCTGATCCCGGTGACCCGCGAAGCAGCCATCCGGGACTGGGTCACCGAAAGCGGGCACACCTACCGCACCGGTTGCGCGTTCTATCAGCTGAGCAAGACGGAAAAGATCCAGGCGAAGAAGCAGATCGCGGTGCTGGAGAAGAAGACCGACCGGGTCTACACAGGGCCCGAGGCCCGGGCCCTCCTCGGCCTGCCGGACATCGAAGTCCGCATCAAGCCCGACCACAACGACGACTTCACCATCTTCGTACAGAGCACCAGCGTCAACCGGAAACTCGTACCCCAGACCCGGCTGCTCGTCATGAACTGACGTGCACCGGCATCTTGGAAGCTGTGAACTGGCGCCTGGGGTGCCTCGCCGGCCCGACCAGCGGGGCTCCCTTCGCGTTCAGCACACCGTTCTTCAGCAAGATGGTCGTGCCAGATGCGGCGGCTATTCCACGAACCGGACAGCAGATGTCCAGCATCTCGGGAGGAACGGCTGCCTGCCTCTGTCCGAGGCTTACATGGGCAGAGCCATGGCCACCCGGGGGGGAGGGATTGGATGTCAGCCTCACCTGTCAACACCCACCTTGCCCATGACAGCCACAGATGACCAGCGTCCCAGCGAGGCGACCCTTGACTTCCTGCGCTCCGCGTTCGCGCCGGAGCGGCGTGGGCCTGCGCTCGGCCATAGCGCCGTCGGTGCGTGGGAGGCCGAGAACGGGGTGGTGCTTCCGGAGCCCTGCAGAACCTTCATCGCGGAGATCAGCAACAGGTGCAGCACCGGCCCTGCTGGAGACGGATGCTTCGGCCACTCGGGCGGCTGCCGGAGCACTGGCCCGGCCTTGGACCGCGGCAGCCAGGAGAACTGTTCCCTCTGGAGGCAGCCTGGCCCTGGGAGAACGGCGAGATCATCGACCCCGAAGGCCCACGGATCGATGCGGTATTCGCCAGGGGGCCATCGTTCTCGGATCCGAGGACGGGCAGTCGTTCTGGATCCTGGTGACCATGGGCGCATGCCGCGGCCAGGTCTGAATGGTCGCCGACGTCGGCACAATCCCGGCGCCCGACAACCACGTCTGGGGCTTCGAGGAGTGGGTACGGCACTGGCATTCCGGCAACGACTGGTGGGCCTGGGAGCATGGCACCCATCACTGCCGAAGCTGACAGGCCGTCCAAGCCGCCGGTGCGTCCTGATGCGTCCCGAGGCGCTGGGCGTCCCCTGGCCGTCTTCGCGGACAAAGCCAGCGTGGCCAGGAGCAGGCTGCAGACTGCTGCGAAGACGGGGCCTGCTCCTCCACTGCAGTTCTGCAAGAACAAGGCTTCTCAGCCGCACAGACAGATCCGCAGGCAATATCTTAGGCCCCGACCGGAAGGCCAGGCCGCAGGCGACACCGGCAACGGGGCGCAACAGCCCCGGGTGTCGGCGTACTCAGTTATGTCCCCTCAACCAGGCACACGCGAACGTCCCGGCTGTCCGGGAGCCTGATCCCACGGCCGGGGCGCCCGATTGTCGAGGCACCACCCCACTCTCGTGAGCGGAACCCTTCTGGCCGTCCCACTGGAGCCGGCGTAATTACTCGGGCTGGACGGGCCAGGGGCTGTACCCCTGATCAGGCCGCGACCCGCCAGAAGATCGCCGACACCCTCTTCCTGGAACGCGGGTACGACGACTTCGAGCAACGCCTCACACAGGCGGCCACCGCACAGGCGTCACACGAGCCGCTCATCCCCTCGCTGAGCCGCGAGATCCAGGCCCTGGTGCGACATTGCACGGCGGACAGCGCCGCCCCGATCTGGTGCATGATCGACGCATCACCTGCCCTGCGGGAGTACGAGGAGTCGATGAGGCTGCGCCATGCGGAGTCGCTGGCAACGGCCATTGCCGCCGATCTAGCCTGTCGCAAACCACAACGGCCTGCCGGACGATCGCGAGGTTCGTGATCGACGCCTATTCGCCGGCCCGTGAGGCGGCCGATCCGCAGGCCGCCGGGGGACGAGATCTTCCGGATGATCGAGGCGGCCTGGGGGGTCACCTCCCGTTCCCAACGTGCGAGAAACTGTTCCTCCAGGTGGGACAGGGGCTGGTCAGGCTACGGAGAACCCGTCGTAGAAGCGGCAGGATGCGAGCATCGGCGTACAGATTCTCCGGTGAAACCGTCCAGGAATGCCGGAACCCGCGCGCTTCGCGCAGGGCCGACTACGAGTGGATGCGGCGCCTCGCGTGGATCAAGCCCGTCTCCTGCGGACGCGTTCGATAGGGCACGTCCAAGGTCGGCACCGTGACCGTGTCCCGCTGCTCCACCCGCGACGTCGACGCCCTGCCGAGCTCGCCTCCACCCGGCCGACGGCCGGGTGGAGGCGGTCGGGGGGCGGCCGGGGCCCCGGCCCACCAGTCCGCGAGCAAATGCAGTCGTGGAGCACACCGGGAATGGGGGACAATCTCTCAGTTCACTTGCATACCAGGAGATTCATGCACAAGCGTCTGCCCCTGCTCGCCGTCTGTCTTACGGTCGCCGCTTTCGGCGCCTCGGCGTGCGGTCCGTCCGATGACAGTGGGTCGAGCGCCTCGGCGACACCGACTGCCGCGTCCGCGTCCGCCTCGGCCGCCCGGTCCGGGAGCCCGTCGGCGGCTCCCGCGGAAGCGCGCGGGCTGACAGGGCTGCCGGCCAAGCTCTACCTCAAGACGATCCGGAAGCACTACCCGGAGCTGGACCGCATCAGCGACGACGTGCTCGTCTCTCATGGCAACGCGCTCTGCGTCGCCCACGGGCAGGCCCTCGTCGACCAGGCCATAAAGACCAAGCAAGAACTTGAGCTCACCGGGAAGCAGGCTTCACAGATCCTCGGCACCGCGCACGGCAATTGCGGCAGGAACGCATTCGGGTGACGTCGGGCTCCCCCGCAACCTGAGCCAGTACCGGCCTCACCCGAATGGGCTCAGGCAGCCCTTTGCGCGGTGGGCCGGCAGCTCGGCGATGTGGGGCACCACGACCGACCTGTTGCACGCTCCCGGTCACGGACTAGACGGTGTCCCAGGCGCCCAGGCGTCCTGGACGCCCCTGACATCCCTCGCCGGTCCCGGCAGGTTGCTCTACCGGGACCAATGGCGTGCTCCATCAAGGCCGGTGAGGCGCGCCGAGGCTGTGGCGCAGTTCCTCCCACGTCTCGGGTCCGACGATGCCGTCGACGGGCAGACCGCGGCGCTTCTCGAAGCTCTTGACCGCTTCCTCCACGTCGGTGTCGAACGAGCCGTGGGTCTTGTCGTCCCAGCTGAAGTCGATGTAACCCCAGAAGTCGAGGAGGCATCTGGCCTCCCGGACCGCGGGTCCGTCGTCGCCGAGACGGACGGTTGGTGGTGTCACAGTGCTGTCGAAGCCGCATGCGACACCCTCGATCGGCACCTTGGGTGCCGTCTCCGCCGACGCGGCCGTGGTATCGAGGGCCGTGACAGCGACCAGTGCCGCGGAAACGAGGGCCACGGATGCGGCTAATCTGCGCGTTGATCTCATGATGAAAACCACCCCTTTGGTGTCCTGTGCCCCGGTCTGGGGCACGTGCCTTGAGACTATGGATCACCGAGCAGGCGCGGCCACCCATTTAGGGGGCTGTTCTGACCAGGCACCGACGGCGCACGCCCGGGGATGTGCCCGGTGGGCCGCCGCCCTGGCCAGAGGGGTACGTCAGCCGGATAGGGCGGGTGCGCAGTACTCCCCGGGCTCCCAGGCAGCCTGCTGGTTACCGTCCTCCCCGGCCTCTTCGGCAAAGCGCTCCCGATCTTCCATCAGGCCAGCGATCCCGGTGGGGACCACCAGAGGGACGGGCACGGTCTGGACAGTAGCGAGGGCCTCGCCGTCGCGGGTCGTCGGCGGCTGCAGGTCGGCGTCACTATCCCTACGGCGCGGGCCGGCTGTTCGAGCTTGAGGTGGATGATGCAGCGGGCCTGGACGTGGCGCCGGCCCAGCTGCTGGACTCGGCCGGCCATGCCGCCGCAAGCGCAATGCGACCGACAGTCGCCGACAGCCCTTCGGTGGTTCCGCCTTCAGCTTCACGTCGCTTCACGTCGGCCTTCGACGGGTGGGTGTCCGTACCCGAGGGGGTAACGATCACGGCACCCGTCCGTCCTCCATCAGGTTCTGGTGTTACCTGTCCGGATGCTGGGCTGCCTCGGCACGTGCCGCCTCGGGTTTCTGTTGATCGGCGACTTGGTTGGACAACAGGCGCAGCGCGTCGGCCGAGGCGGTGTCGTTGGGTGTGTAGAGCTCCAGCCGGTGGTCGGGGCTTTCGGGCTGGAGCCACACTTGGTAGTCGATGTCGACGTCGCCGACGGTCGGGTGCTGCAGGTGCATGGTGCCGACGGTGCAGTCCGCGACGTCGCCCTTGGCCCACAGCTTGGCGAAGTCCCGGCTGCGCATGGCCAGTTCGCCGATGAGTTCGGCCAGCCGGGCGTCGGTGGGATACCGGCCCGCGGTGAGCCGCAGGTAGGCGACGTGGATCCGGGCGAGTTCGTCCCAGTTCCGGTGAAGGTCTTGGGTGAGGGGGTCGAGGAAGAACATCCGGGGGATGGACGGCCGTCGCACGGGATCCTGGGGCGCCTCGAAGTCGACGTGCTCCGCGACGAGGGCATGTCCGGTGCGGTTCCAGGCCAGCACGTCGCCGCGGCGGCCGAGCACGACGGCCGGCGTGCTGTCTCCCAGGGATGCCAGGAGCGAGAGCACCCGTTGATGCGGCCTTTCCGGGCGGGGACGGACCAGGTGTGATGTGGTGGGCTGGCGGGAGAGGTTGTGCAGGTGGGCCGTCTCGGATGGATCGAGTCGGAGCACGTTGGCGAGCGCATCGAGGACCTGCTGGGAGGCAGTACCGGCTTGGCCTTGCTCCAGCCGCGTGTAGTAGCCGACGCTCACGCCGGCGAGCTGGGCGAGCTCCTCGCGGCGCAGGCCCGGTACCCGGCGGGCGGTGCCGTAGGTGCGCAGTCCGACGTCGGCAGGCGTGACCCGGTCGCGGCGGGTCTTGAGATATGCCCCGAGGCTCTCCAGTTCCATGACTCCGAGCGTAGGTGCTGCGGTCCACGCCCGGGTGTCCCTGCGAGGTGTACCCATGACGCGGGGATGGTTGCCGGGCGGACGGCACCGCACCGTCGGATGCATGAATGCACAGCCTCTTTCTCACTCGCCCGGTCTGCGGGCGTGGCTCGGCCTGCTGGTCGTACTCGGCCCCGTACTGCTGGTCGCGATGGACGGTTCGGTCCTGTATCTGGCGATGCCCAAGATCTCCGAGGCGCTGTCACCGACTGCCGGTCAGGCGTTGTGGATCCTGGATGCCTACGGATTCGCCGTCGGGTCCCTGCTCATCGCGTTCGGGAACATCGGCGACCGGTACGGGCGGCTGAAGCTTCTGATGACCGGCACGGCGGTGTTCGGCGCGGCCTCTACGGGAGCTGCCTTCGCCCCCGGGCCGGAACTGCTGATCGTCTTCCGGGCGCTCATGGGTGTGGCCGGTGCCACGCTGCTGCCGTCGGCGCTGGCAGTGCTCAGCGAACTGTTCACAGACCCTCGCCGGCGGGCGAGAGCGATCGGTATCTTCGCAGCCACCTTCGCCGCCGGCTTCGCGATCGGCCCGGTCGTCGGCGGAGAGCTGCTGAGCAGCTTCTGGTGGGGGTCGGTCTTCCTGATCAATCTCCCCGTCGTCGTGCTCTTCTTGGTCCTGGCCCCGGCCCTGCTCCGCGAGGTACGTACCACGCGTAGCGGCCGCATCGACGCCCTGAGCGTCCTGCTGTCCGCCGCAGGCACCTTGCTGACCGTCTACGCAATCAAGCACGCCGCCGCGGCGGGGCTGACTGCGACCCCGGTGGTCACAGGGATCCTCGGCATCGTCACCCTGGGGTGGTTCGCCCGGCGGCAACTCCGCCTCGAGCACCCGCTGATCGACTTCAGCCTCTTCCGCGACCGGGTGTTCACGATCGCGGCCATCACCGGGCTTCTGCCTCTGGCCGCCTGGTCGGCAACGGCCTACCTCGGCGGCATCTACCTCCAGTCCGTCCTCGGCCTGACGGTCCTGGACTCGGCTCTCGTCGCGCTCCCGGGCGCGGCTGTACTCACCGTCACCTGCATCGTCACGCCGGCACTGGTCGCGCGTACCGGCACACGGGCAGCACTCATCACCTGCCACTTCCTCGTCGCCGCAGGCCTGCTCCTGCTGCTGGTCACCAGCGTCTCCAGCGGTATCGGCTGGTACGTGGCGTCCACCGTCATCGCCGGCCTCGGCTACGGCATCTCCTTCAGCGTTGTCGCCGATACCGCCGTGGCCGCGGTTCCCGCAGAACGCGCCGGGTCCGCGGCGGCAATCGCCGAGACCAGCAACGAGATCGGCAACGCCCTCGGCATCGCGCTCCTCGGCTCGCTGGCTGCCCTGATCTTCCGGCTCCAGGGACCCGACGTCGCCGGTACCCTCAACGAAACATTGGAGGTCCCCGGCCTCACGGCCGCGGTCATCGGCGATGCGAAGTCGGCCTTCGTGACCGGTCTGCACAGCGCCGCCGTCATCGCAGGCATCCTCCACGCCGCACTCGGCGTCTTCGCCCTGCGGCACTTGCCGAGGGCCTCCGCCAACCGCGCCGACGCCTATCCGGACCCCCTGGGGCACGACACCATCGAAGAGAGCAGCGTTCGATGACACATGCCGACTCCCCGCTCAGCATCGAGGCCGACGACGCTTCGGTGAGCGGTGCGGGAATGGGCTGATCGACCATGTTGCGGCCGAGATGGGCATCTCCCTGACGGCCTGATGGCCTGATGGCCTGACGCCGGAGCCGCGTACGGGCGGCCATCGTCGCAACCAGTCGCAGTCGCCAGCGCTGCTTCATGCCGACGTCCGCCGCCCCGCAAGGCGAACCTCGCCCGTGGCTGTGGCTCTCTCCAACGGTGTGGACACACTCCGCCCCACCCCTGCAGAGGCGAGGGTGGGGCGGCTTCCCCCGGAGCCGGTCGGCCGGTCGGGTGGTCGGCCAGTCGGCCAACTCTGCGTAGCCGCACGAACGCACCAAGCCGTGACCGTCCCCCCTAATCCCCCCTAAACGATGGCCCTACGCAACGGAGTTGGACTCTCTTCCTATACAGCCATATTGAACATACGTACCGTCGCCTCCATGACCGCCGCCCCAAACGGCCTCGCCGATCGCCGTACCTGGACCGGACTCGTCGTCCTCCTGCTTCCCACCCTGGTCCTCTCGATGGACATGGGTGTGCTGTTCTTCGCCGTGCCGTTCATCAGCAGCGACCTGGAGCCCAGCGGCACCCAGCAGCTGTGGATCATGGACAGCTACTCGTTCCTGCTGGCCGGGCTGCTGATCCCGATGGGGGCCTTCGGAGACCGCATCGGCCGCCGGCGGCTCCTGCTCTGCGGCGCGGCCGGGTTCGCCGCGGCCTCCCTGCTGGGCGCGTATTCCCACGGGGTCACGCAGCTGATCGCGGCCCGCGCGCTGCTCGGCATCACCGGTGCCACCCTGATGCCCTCCACGCTCGCGCTGATCCGCAACATGTTCCACGACCCCAGGCAGCGGCAGACCGCCATCACCGCCTGGACCGCCGCGAGCACCGCCGGTGCCACGCTGGGGCCGGTGGCCGGCGGGCTGCTGCTGAACCACTTCTGGTGGGGATCGACCTTCCTGCTCTCCATACCGGTCATGGCGTTGCTGCTGCTCGCGGGCCCGTTCCTGCTCCCCGAGTACCGCGCCCCCCGCGACGGCCGCTTCGACCTGCTGGGCGCCGGGCTCTCGCTGGCGACGGTCCTGCCGGTCGTCTACGGCGTCAAGACGCTGGCGATCGAGGGCTGGAGACCGGCTCCGGCACTGATCCTGGTCGCCGGCCTGGTGCTGGGTGCCCTCTTCGTCCGCCGCCAGCGCACGGCGGCACATCCGCTCATCGACCTGGGCCTCTTCAGGATCAGGACCTTCAGCGGTGCGCTCACCGTCAACACGGTCGCCATGTTCGCCATGATGGGTTTCACCCTGTTCACCTCGCAGTACCTGCAGCTGATCAAGGGCATGAGCCCGCTCGCGGCCTCGCTCTGGTCCCTGGTGCCGAGTGCCGGGGTGGGGGTAGCGGTCGGCCTGTCCTCGGTGCTCTCCGGCAGGGTCCGCCCCGCCCATCAGATGGCCGGAGGACTGCTGGTGGGTGCGCTCGGCTTCGGGCTGATGACCCTTGTGGGGCCCGACTCGCCGGTGGCGCTGGTGCTGACCGCGGCCGGTGTGCTGTGCGCGGGCACGGTCGGGACCATGACGCTCACCGCCGACCTGGCGATCTCGGCCGCTCCGGCCGAGCGGGCCGGTGCTGCCGCCGCGACCTCGGAGACCGCCACCGAGCTGGGCAGTTCGCTGGGGATCGCCGTGCTCGGCGCGGTCGGCGCGGCGGTCTACCGCTCGCAATTGACCGACTCGATGCCGTCCGGACTGTCGAGGCAGGCGGCGGACGCCGCGCGTGACACGCTCGGCGGCGCGGTCGCCGTGGCAGCACGGCTGCCGGACCTGGCCCGGAACGAACTGTCCGCCGCCTCCCGGGCGGCGTTCGCGGACGGGATGCACCTGGCGGCACTGGTCGGCCTGGTCTTCATGGTCGGCGCGGCGCTGCTGGGGGGCCGCCTGATGCGTCACCTCCCGGCAAGCACCCTGCCCCTGCCGCCGCCCCCGACCCCGACCCCGGAGGCGAAGCCGGATCGGGCTGAAGCCGACGCCCAGGGCGTCGCCGACTCTCCGTCTGCCGACGCTTGTTCATCCGACGTCCCAGCCACTGACGCCGCGCCGAACGACACGCCGGCCACGGACGCCGCCGGTGCCGGCAGCGGCACCGGGCCGGGGACCGGGCCCGCGGAGGCCATCGTCCTGGCGGTCGCGCCCACGCAGGGCCGGAGCAGCGGCCGGAGCTGACGGCTCGCGCCGGCTCGGATGGACGGTATCCCCGATCAGGGGGCCACAGAGGTCAGCCGAAGAACCAGGGGTATTCCGCGGCAGGGCCCTGCCCGCTGCCCACCCCGCACCATGCGCGGTGAACCGCGCCGAAATCCCGGCCGCACCACACCACCGGTGCGGAACTCGCCGGGTGGAGAGTCCGCCGGAAGGCCGGCCGACTCACACGGCGAGAGTCGATGTAACGCCACAACGATTGCGATCAATCTTGAGAAATCAACGCAACAGCGGCTCCGCATCCGGGCCGCTCGACGTCACCGCTCACACCACCGCTCCCGCCGGCTCCCAGCCCTACACCCGCGCCGTGTCCCCCATGGAGTGGGTGTTCCTGGGCATGAGACCGGGGCACTGCGTGGTCCACGTAGTGGAGGGCGACGGCGACCTGTCGGCCGAAGCTCTCGCCAGGGCGGTGGCCGTCGCCGCCGCGGCATCGCCCGGGATGCGGCTGATACGCCGGGGGCGCCGCTGGGTGGACAGCGGAACGCCTCCCACCGTCACAGTGGTTGCCGGTACGCCTACCGAGCGCGGCCGTACGCCCGGCGACCGCGACCGCCTCGGCGCGCCGTACCTGCAGCGCACGCTGGACGGCTCCGGTGCCACCTGCGAGGTGGTGCTGATACCCGGAACGCCTTCCACCGTGGTGTTCCGCGCCTTCCACGGCGTCACCGACGGGCGCGGCCTGCTGCTCTGGGCCGCGGACGTGTTCCGGGTGCTGCGCGGCGAGGATCCGCTCGGCGCGCCGTCCCGGCTCAACGACGAGGAGCTGATCGAGCGGATCACCCGGCCCGGCGGCCTGCCGCCGGCCCTGCCCACCCCCAAGATGGAGTGGCCGTCGCTGCTCGGCCGCCGCCCGGCGGCCTCACCCGGCCTGCTCTGGCGCCGCCGCACCGTGGACGGCCGCCACCCGGCGGCGACGGCCAGGATCGCCGCGGTGCTGGCCCACACCTACGGCTCCGGGAGCGGACGGTTCTTCGTACCGGTGGACCTGCGCCGCCACCTCCCGGAACCGCGTTCCACCGCCTCGCTCGTCCGCGCGCTGCGGCTGGACGTCAGCGCCGGCGACACCTGGCAGGAGGTGCACCAGCGGATACTCACCGCACTGGCCGAGAACGCCGAACTGGCCCCGCCGTTCGCCAAGTCGACGCTGCGCATGCCACTGCCTCTGTTGCGGGCCGTCAACACCGGGATCGATCACTTCACGACCCGGAAGAACCGCTACAACAGCCTGGCCTACCTCTCCCACATGGGCAGCGTCGACCTGGCCGACTACTGTGCCGGGGAGTTCCACGCCTGTACTGTCTACACGCTGGGCACCACCAGCCCCGGCAGCCCTCTGGAGGTCAACCTGGTGGAGACCGGCGGGCACACGGAGCTGACCGTGGCCTGGCATGACGGCCCCGGCATGGCGGAGCGCGCGGACGCCGTGCTGGACACCATCGAGGAGGCCCTGTCCCCTGGTGAGTACCGGCAGTGGGAGGGCAACCGCACCGAACGCCCGCTGCCCTCCGACCGCTCGGTCGTAGAACTCTTCCGTGCTCAGGTCGAGCGCACGCCGGACCGCGTCGCGGTCAGCGGGCCCGAAGGCGACGTAAATTACCGGGAGTTGAGCGTTCGCGCGGATTCGGTCGCCGCCGAGCTACGCCGTCAAGGTGTGGGTCCCGGCAGCGTGGTGGGACTGCTGGCGGGCCGCACCGTGGCCGCACTGGCCGGGCTGTGGGGTGTGCTCCGGGCCGGGGCGTGCTACCTGCCGCTGGACGTCCGGCACCCGGACGCCCGCCTCACCGACCTGCTGGACGACGCCGACGTCACCTTCTGCCTGGTGGAACGACCCTACGACGAGCGCGAATGCGTCCGATCGGGCCGCAAGGCGCTGCTTCTGGACGACCTCGCGGTCAGCGCCCCGTCGTCCGTGTCCGTGTCCGTGTCCGCCCCCACTCCCGCTCCCGCTCCCGAGCCCCACGAGGACGCCTCCGTCAGTCCCGAGGACCTGGCCTACGTCATCTACACCTCGGGCTCCACCGGCCGACCGAAGGGTGTGCAGCTCGAGCACCGGAACCTGCTCAACTACGTCCACTGGGCGACCCGCGCGTTCGACGTGGACACGGACACCCGGATGCCCCTGCTCACCTCACCGTCCTTCGACGTCTCGGGTACGTCGGTCTTCCTGCCACTGCTGGCCGGCGGTCGCGTGGTCCTGATGCCGGACGACCCCAACCACCTCTCGCTGCGCGAGCTGTTGCAGCACTCGGGCGCCAACACGCTGAACCTCACCCCGGCCCACCTCGACCTGATCGGACGGCTCGACCTGTCGCCCACCGGATACCGGACGGTGGTCGTGGTCGGCGAGCAGCTGCGGGTGGAAGTGGCCGCACGGGCCCAGGAGATGTTCGGGCCGGACTGCCGCATCGTCAACCTCTACGGCCCGACCGAGGCCACCATCGGGTGCACCGCCCACATCTTCGACCCCGAAGCGGACGGCGCGGGCGCCGTGGTGCCGATCGGGCTCCCCGCGGACAACACGACCGTATTCCTGCTGGACTCCGAGCGCCGGTTCGTCGCCCCCGGCGAAACCGGCGAGATGTACCTGGGCGGGGCGCAGCTCGCCCGCGGCTACCTGGGCCGCCCCGATCTCGACCGGGAGCGGTTCGTCCACCTCGCCGACGGAAGCCGCGTCTACCGCACCGGCGACCTCGCCCGGATCCTGCCGTCGGGCGAGATCGAGTACGTGGGACGCATCGACGACCAGGTCAAAGTACGCGGGCACCGGGTGGAACCCGCCGAGGTGGCCCGGGCGCTGGAGCAGCACCCCGCAGTGGAACGGGCCGTCGTGGTAGCCAGGACCAGGCCCGGCCACCCGGGCAAAGCCCTGTACGGCTACGTGCTGACCGCCTCCCCCGTGACGGAAGCGGAGCTGACCGGGCACCTGGCCGAACTGCTGCCCTCCTACATGGTCCCGGCCGCCACCATGGTGGTGCCGCAACTGCCCTACACAGTGAGCGGCAAGGTGGACACGAAGGCACTGCCGGACCCGTTCGACGGCAAAGCGGACGGTGCGGACAGAGCGGACAGGCACGGGGCCGAGGCGACGGAGCCGACGGATCCGGTCGAGGAAGCAGTGGCGGACATCTGGGCACGCACCCTCGGGGTGGAACGCTCCCGGCTGGACGCCCAGGCCGACTTCCACCGCTTCGGCGGGGATTCGCTCTCGCTGCTCGCCATGGCCGGGACCGTCTGCCAAGAGTTGCTGGCCCCGGAACAGGAAAAGGCATTTGTGGCACAACTGACCCGGATCGCGGGCGAGCCGACCCTGGGACAGGTGGCAGCCCTGACCCGCGAAGCGCTCGGCTGACCCTGGCATCACACAACCACCCTGACCTGCCCAGCCCGGCCACTGCCCTTCCCGGTCACTGACCTTCCCGGTAACTGACCTGGCGGGCAGGGCGGGACAGCACCGACAAGCTGCTCTTCGTCGTCCCAGGCAGCCGGTTGATGAGTGCGGGCAGCCGTCGGCCCGTTTCGTCTCAGCGTGTCGGCTGGACCCAGAAGGCGTCGCTCTCCAGGAGCCGGTTACGGTTGTACCAGCGCTGCCGGTAGTTGCCCTCGTTGGTGTTGGAGGTCAGGGGAACCGTCTTCGTCGAGAAGTCCTTGTTGCGGTGCGCCCCTTCATAGGTCGACGCGAAGGGGTACTCGTCGCAGCTGGCCGCCGGGCTCCTCCCGCAGGCCGCCCTGCGGTTGAGGTCGTTGAGCGTACCGTCCCTCGTGACCTTGAGCGCCGGTCCCCGGCCCTGCAACCCCCACGCCTGGTTCAAGCGGCGCTGCGCCTCCGTGATGTGCTTCGCGACCGGTCCGTACACGCTGTGGCTGCGCGAGACGAAATACGTCGGCTTGAAGTCCGGGTACACGCAGCCGCCCTTCGTCTGCGGGCTGACCCATCGCGTGTTGTCGCAGCGGACGTTCAGCTCAGGGCCCACGGAGTGCGCAGGCACGTTGGTGGCGTTGGGCGCCGTCAGAGCGACGAACGTCAGCATCTTGTCCACGATGGTCACGTCGTGCGGTGACGAGACCGTCATCGCGAACGTCTTCGAGATGTTCGGCGGCAAGGGCTGCGGCCACTGGCGGCTGGAGGTACAGGCCCCGCACCTCAGGCCCACGCTGCCCTGGATCGCCAGCGCCATGGGCCCCCGGGGATCCGTGATCTTCAGTGTGACGTTGTGCTGCCACTTGTGGCGGTTGCGCGGGTCGAGCTTCACCTTCACGTGGACGTGTATACGGGCTCGCCCTTCGACCTTCCCCGTCGCATCGTTCGTCAGCTCGACCGGAAAGGTGTTCCGGTAGCAGTGCGAGGTGCGGTTGAGTTTCGCGGACCCCTCCCTGCAGCTCACCGGCTTCGGCTCGTTCGGGTCGGCGGCGGCAGCCGCCGCGTCCGCGTCCTCCATCGCCAGAGGCGTGTCGGCGGCCGGTGCGCCTACGGTCACGCTGACCGCTCCCGCCCCGACCACGCCCCGGTCCACCGGGGCTGGGGTTCCGGCCTCCGCAATGGCGGCGGTCGGCAGGATCAATGCGAGTGTTGTTGCTGCTGTGAGGGCTGTCGTGAGAGCCGGGCGTCTGTGACGCCACACCGAGGGGCCCATGGCAAACTCCTCCCCGTTGTCCGCCGCACAACCCCGAAGAGCCTTGTGCCCCTGGGGGCGCGGCAGGCAGACGACGGTACGAGCGGTCGGCCGACTCCTCATCAAGCAGCGTGCCGACTGGCCGGTTCCGCCGCTCGGTATGGCGAATTCCGACCCAACCCTTGCAGCTACGGGGTGAGGCGGGGGCTCTTCTCCCGTCGCGGATGCCGGTGGGTTCCGCATGCCCGACCGTCCGATCCGATCAGATCAGGTCCGCTCCGCCCGCAGGAAGCACCTGGGGCAACACGGGTCCGGCCTTCCCCGGTGAGCAGGAGCCACGGCATTACGCTGCACAGCGTGACAACCACAGCACCCAGTCACGTCTACTACTTCGAGGTGGGGACGGGAGTCTGGCGAGGGACGTTCACCTTCCGCGTCACCTCGTGGCGGCGTTTCCTGCGCGCCCGGGGGATCGGTGCGAAGAACCGGTTGCTGGTCATCGCCATGGGCGTGACCCAGTGGCTCACCGGCGCGTCCCGGCTGGACTCCGCCATCGTGGCCAAGCCGTGCGAGGGAGCTTTCGGAGAGGCCGACAACACGGTCAGGATCTCGAAGGCCGACCGGGGCGCACTCGCCGGGGAGCTGGTGTGCGACTGGGCGAAGGCCACGGAGAAGGCTGCCCGGGTCCCTGCAGCCGGCAGCACCACCGGAGACCGCCCATGACGGCCATGGGCTCCTCCAGCTCCTCCCCCGCCGAGAAGGTCGCAGACGTCGTCCGCGGCCTCGCGGACCATGTGAGGCGGTACGACGAAACACGCGACCCCCGTGCGGTGTTCGCCTACACCTACTACCGGCTCACCTCCAGCCTGGCCGCGAGCCTGCGTACGAACGCGCTCTCGTTCCGGGAGCCGCACTGGGTCGCCGACCTGTCCGTCTCCCTCGCCTCCGCCTACTTCACGGCGATAGCGGCCATCGACGCCTGGCTCATGAGCCGGCCACCGCGCCGGGACACTGTCGTCGACCCGGCGGATCTGCCGGAGACCGTTCCGCGGCCATGGCGCGACGTATACGCCGCCTCCACCGCCCGGCGGTCCTACGTCCTCGAGGACGTGCTCTTTTCCATGATGGCGCACATGTCCTACGACCTGCCCCTCGCCTTGCGGTCCCTGAACGCCCAACGGAGCAACCACGAACACATCGGCGACTTCCACCGGATGAATGAGCTGCTCGCGAAGTGCATCGACGAGGTGCAGGACGACCTGGCCGACCGGTACTGCCGCGGTCTGCGCTCCCTGGACCGGCTGTTCACCCGCGACGACGAGCTCCTGACGAACTACGGCATCCGCGTCGTCCGGGGCCTCGCCTGGTTCAACTGCGACCGGCTCCTGGACCCGGCATCGGCCGCCGAGGCGACGGGCTCCATCAGCAGGTCCACAGCCGCTCTCATCGCGCGCATCCGGTACCCGGACGACTGGAAGCTGCGCTGCGGCACCCGCCTCCTGCGCCTGCTGATCCCTTCCCGCAGGCAATGGCCCCTACCGGGCACGGCCCTCGACTGATGCGACACGGGCTCCGGCCGCCGGCGGCACCGGGCACCTTCGCTACGATCACACTGCGCGGCCCCGCGTGCCGGAGCCTGCCGCTCCCGGTCGGAGCCGCCGGTGGATCACTCAGTTCTCGCCCATCATGCGGTACATGCCGATCGAGTCGTGCGCGGCGGTATCTGCGAAGCCGAACTTCTCGTAGAGGAAGCGTGCGGGGCCGTCCGCGATCAGAGAGACGTAGGCGGTGGCGGGCGCCCGGCGCTCCAGTTCCTCGGTGAGCGCGGCCATGATGAGCCTGCCGAGGCCGCGGCCCTGGTGCGCAGGGTGCACGCATATGTCGACGATCTGGAACGCAGTACCACCGTCGCCGATGATTCGCCCCATGCCGATGGGCTCGCCCTCGTGGTGGAGGACCACGCCGTGCCACGTGTTGGGCAGGGCGAGTGCGACGGCCTCGGGGGTTTTGTCGGAGAGACCGGCATCCGTGCGCAGGCGGCGGAAGACCTCGACGGAGGGCACGCCCGCACGCAACTCGTAAGGGTCACATGAGTTATTCATGTGTTACACGCTACAGGGTGTGCGATGGGCTGCCCCCACGGCCTGATCGCACTGGACAACCTCTGGTCCGTCATGAACGCCGCCCGCCGGCCGGTCGAGGATTGCATCGCACCGACCGCCCATTCACGCTCGACAAGCGCAAGGGCCCATTCCGTATTTCCGCACGCAGAAATCACCGAGCAGGCAGGTGACAGGAGCGATGGGCCCATTACCATTCCCCCACGGGGCGAGCGACGCGACCGCCCCACGGGGGAGTTGGTCGTCATGCCACTGAAGACATACGGCGTGCTCATCGCACGCGCAGTCGACGCCCGCCGAGAGGGTGCCGCCGACACGCCGCACTATCAGATCCATCTCACAGACGATCACGGGACGCACTACCGCATCGCGGTGAACGTACAGTCGCAGGAGCAGCCGTCCGAGCTGCTCTACCTCGTCCACGAGGACTTCCGGCATCCTGTCACCGACCGCCTCACAGGCCTCGCCGGCGGCTGGAACAGCCTGCCGCCGGGGCCCGGCGGACCCAATCTCGACTTCGTCCGCGGAAACCTCTTCGACCCGTCGAAGATGCGGACCCTCCCGCCCGACATCGACGGACCCGACAACGACCTCGCCGACATCCTCGACCACTACGTGCGGGACGCGGTCGAGGACCCCACGGCCAGACTGTACGCCTTCGGCGAGCGCTGGGGCCCCGAGCAGAAGGTCAAGGACAAGGTCTTCGGGTTCCTGCCGGGCAATGGCGTCCACGACATCCACATGAACCAGGGCAACAGCCCCAAGTTCCGGCGGAGCGACGGGGTATGGCAGGACGGCGGGTTGCTGATCCACTTCCCGGGCCGGTCCCGCTGGGTCGCCGTGTTCCTCGCCTTCCAGAGCCAGCAGTGGAAGACAGATGACGTCACCGGCCACGCACTCCCCCCAGGCGGCGGCACCCGCCCCGAGCCGGACAGCCAACCGGTACGGATCGTGGCGGCCCTCGTCAACCCCCGCGGTCCGGCACCGGAGCAGGAGAACGTCACCCTCATCAACGCCTCGCCCGGCCCTGTCGACCTGACCGGATGGCGCGTCGTCGACCGGCTAGGCCACGGCGGCACCGTACCCCCGGGCCCCCTTGCCCCGGGCGCCTGCCTGCTCGTCCCGCTCGCCAACGGCGCCCAGCTCGGCAATCGCGGCGGGGAGATATCCCTCCTGGACGCCGACGGCAGCAAGGTACACGGCGTCTCGTACACGGCGGACCAGGCCGGGCGCGAGGGCTGGTCCGTGGTGTTCTGAGCACCTCCGATCCGGTGCGGGGCTGCCTGCCGGCCAGGCCCCCTTGGAAGAGCGCTTTCGGCATCCGTACGACGGCTGGGTCATCGACTCCTCCCACGGTTTCAGCCAGCCGTTCGTCGAGGCAGCCTGAATCGGGGTGCTGTGCTCACCGGCTCACCCGGCTACGTCACTTTCCCGGTTTCCTCCGGCAGCATCATCCATGTGCACGAGGACCGTTCCTTTGAGGCCTTTCAGGCCTTCCCGCAGCTGACCGACACTACTGTGAACGCGAAAGCGCGAAGGTGACAAGGAGTCCGGCTATGGCACTCTCCCGCAGGCGGCGGGCGATCGTCGCCTCAGTGTTCCTCGTGGCGACGGCAGGATTCTGCCTCCCCTCGGATGCCTCCAGTCCAGCGCCCAGTATCAAGGAGGTGGCGCAAGGGGCGCAGACCGGTCCGGTGAAAGTGGCTGTCTCGGGCCCCGTACAGGTCAACTTCCGTGAAGTCACGATTCCGCCGGCCGGTTCCACCGGGAAGCACTGCCATCACGGCCAGCTGGTCGGCGTCGTCAAATCCGGCACGCTCACCCACTACGCCCCCGTGTACCCGAGTGGGGTCCATGTGTACCGCACGGGCGATTCCATCACCGAAGGCACGGGATACGTCCACGAGGGGCGCAACGAGGGATCCGCTCCCCTGGTTCTCTGGGCTACGTACATGACTCCGGAGGGGAAGCCTCTGGCGGAAACGGACCTCGCCCAGTGCGATCGGCTCCGCTGAGCCCGTAGGGAGCATCGATGCGCAACCTCAGGCCCGGTGAATCGATAACTGAGGCATGAAGCTGTTCATTGCTCTCAGTGCTCTCAGTGCGGTCATGCTCGGCATGACCGCCGCACCCGCCCACGCCGCCGGCGCCGACGATCCCCTCGCTCCCGTACAGAAGCTCTCGACCGGCGTCCAGTCCACAGTGTGCCGGCAGGACCTCACCATGGTGCCGGTCGCCAGCCAGTACGCCGGGGTGGTGAAGGAGGCCTGCGGCAGCACGGGCAGCCCCCACGCCGGCCGTCCGCAGCGCTGAGGCGGTCAAACCGCGTCGGCAGCTACTGGTTCAGCAGTTCCTCGGCTTCCTCCCGCGTCATCTTGACCGCCTCCGCGAACGGGATCCCCTTCTCCTTCAGGGGGCAGCCGGGATAGTGGTCCGACCTTTCACCGTGAGCGGCGCCGCACAGAGGGCACTGCCGGGAAGGCGCGCTTGGCATCACTGTTCTCCTTGCTGCTGTGTCGAGTCGAGCCGGGCCGGGCCGGGCCGCTGCCGAAGAACCGGGGGCGTCATCTCCGGCCCCCCGGCCATGCCCTGGCGACACCTATACCCACAACGGTGGCGGCCACGGCTCCGGCAGCGGTCCAGCGCCATACGGGCGTGGCCTCACGGTCCGGCGGTACCAGCGCCAGGATGCCGCTCACTGCCAGGAGTACGAGCCCCAGGTTGAAGCAGCGCATCGCGAGACGTATTCCTTTGAGCCACCTCGCGAACTGGCTCTGCTGCTCCCTGACCAGTTCTTCGTTCAGTTCCGGAGGGAGCATGTCCAACGGGCCCCACCAGTCCTGGAGATCGTTGCGGGAGTACAGGTGACCGCGGGCGCTGACCCCCCACACCATCGCCACGATCATGAAGATCACCGTAAGGACGAGCGCGAGCAGCAGGGGGTCCGCCCAGCGGAACACGTCGCGTTGCTCGATCACCACTCCCAGCAGGGTGATGCTCGCGCCGGCCAGAAGCGGTGCCGCGATCGTGAGCATCTCGTCGGAGGCGACCGGCCAGCCGAGCGGAGCAGGCTTGCGCCACGAGAAGGGGTTCTCCGACGCGGCATGACGCTCGGTCATTTCTCAGCCTCCCGGCCCGGCGGGACGCTCAGAAGGTACAGCACGCCTATTCCGGGCGGCACAGGCCGAACCGGCCACCGTTCCGGCACGGCTCCGCCGGTTCCGGTCCCCGTGTGGTGGCGCGGGCGGCCCGCCGGGCAGTAGCACAGCAGGCCTGGACCAGCCCGTACCGGACCACATGCCCCGCCTGCCTGCCCTGACCGCTCCACTCGCCCACGGTCAGGACGCGTGACGATGCCTCACGAGGTGGTCACGCTCCAGGAGGCGGGCAGCGGGCCGCCCACCGCGCCGATCCGCATTCCCGGTCCGTTCCCGGCAGGGTGCCGTGCTGATGCCAGGGTCGGCGAGAGGCTGCAGCTGCAGGGGTTCGGTCAGCCGGGTTGGAAGAATGCAAGCAATTTCTGGCTGGCGTCCGGCGACGTCAGGATTTCCTGAACGTGCGCGGACTGCCGGCCAGCGGCGCTGGTGCGTTCGAACATTTCGCGTTCGTATTCTTTGACGGCGGCGGGAAAGTCGTCCGGGTGCGCGGCCAGCGCGAGGCCGAGCAGTGCGCCGTCGAGCAGCGCCATGTTGGCCCCCTCCCCCACCGGCGGCATCAGGTGCGCGGCATCGCCGAGCAGCGTGACATCTGGTGCCGATGGCCAGGTCAGGCCGACCGGGAGGGCGGTGATCGACCGTGGCACGATCGTGTCGTCGCAGGCGGCGATCAGGGCGGTGAACCGTGGGTCCCAGCCGGCGAACAGGTCGATCAGCCGCATCCGGGCGGCGGCCGGGTCGTCGAACGGGATCCCGCTGGTGGCGAACCAGTCCTCGGCGGTGTTGTAGAAGTTGAGGCCGATGCGTACGCGGCCGTCGCCGTTGCGTTGCGCCGCCAGGGATTGTCCGTTGCCGAGCGCCCAGTAGTTGCCGCGCCCGACCATCGCCGCGAGGTCGGGGTAGGTGCGGTCGATGTCGGAAATGCAGAGCTCGACGACGTTTTGACCAATGTGCACTGGTCGAGCGTCGGTGAGCAGTGCGCGGACCCGGGAGTTCGCGCCGTCAGCGCCGACCAGCAGGTCATACGTCGCGCTGCTGCCGTCGGCGAAGTGCAGCAGGTCGTGGTCGGCGTATGCGAACGCGTGCCCCCAGCGCACCACGTCCTCGGGGAGGGAATCCAGCAGCAGGTTGCGCAGATCGGCGCGGTCGACCTCGGGTCGCTCAAGCGGGGCACCCTCGGGCGTGTCCTCCTGTAGCAGCAGGGTGCCGTCCGGCTCGAGAAGCCGCATGTCCTGGCCCTCACCACGGGCAATCGCGTAGAACTCGTCGATCAGACCGGCCTCGCGCAGCGCCTGCTGCCCCGAGTGGATGTCGAGCATGCCGCCCTGACCGCGCGCGCCGCGTGACGGTTCGCGTTCGTACACGAAGGCGTCGATGCCGTTCACGTGCAGCACGCGGGCGAGAGCCAGGCCGCCGAGGCCGGCTCCGACGATGGCGATGGTCATGGTTGCCTCCCCTTCGATACGCCGTACCGACATACGCCATACCGACATACGCCGTACTGACCAATACACTGTATCGCCCGATGCGGTGTATTGTTAGCGGCATGTTGGTGTGGGAGAGGCCGGAGCCACCGAATCGACCCGTGCCGGCCCCGCTGAGCCGAGAGCGGATCGTGCGAGCGGCGATCCGGTTGGCCGACGCGGACGGCCTGGAGGCGGTGTCGCTGCGCAAGGTCGCCGCCGCGCTGGGCGTCGGGCCGATGCGGCTGTACAGCTACATCGCCGGCAAGGAGGAGTTGCTCGACCTGATGGTCGACGCGGTCCATGCCGAGATCCGGCCGGTCGGAGACGGCTGGCGGGAGGTGCTGCGGTCTCTTGCCGAAACCACCCGGCAGGCCGCTCACGAGCACGAATGGCTCGCCGATCTGCTCGGTGGGCGACCGCAGCTCGGGCCGCACGCGCTGGCCAGGGGGGAGGCCGTGGTGGCCGCGCTGGGCGGCGTCGACGTCGACGCCATCATGCCGGTGGTCACCGCGGTCGACTCGTACGTGATCGGCGCGGTGCGTCGGGAGATCGCCGAGCGGCGTGCCGAGCGGGCCACCGGGATGGACGAGAAGCGTTGGCAGGCCTCACTCGGGCCCTATCTGGAGCGGACCTTCGCCACCGGCCGGTTCCCCACGCTCGCCACGGTGGTGCGCGATGCCGCCCACCTGGACGCCGACCGCACCTTCCGGATCGGCCTCGACTTCCTGCTCGACGGCATCGAAGCCCGCATCTCAAGGTGACGCGTTGAGGCGATGGCCCGGCCTCTGGACCATCTCCCGCACGGGGTGCTGAGGTCAGCGGGCGGCGCGGTGTGCGTAGACCGTGAGAGTCAGGTCCTTCACCGCGACCGTGGCCTGCTCGACGTCCAGGCCGCGGTCGATGGCCTCCAACGCTCCGGCCGCCGCAACCCGCACCCGCAGGGGCAGGCCGTCGTAGGCGCAGACCCGGTAGGCCAAAGTGCGGCGGGCGTCGCGTTCCTCCTCGCTCACCCCGTCAAGGGTGAGCGGGAAGACTGCCGCCTGGTAGGTCGCGATGCTCACCAGGACCGCGTCGGCAATCCCCTCCGCGTACCCGTCGGCCGGCACGGCCTCGGTTCGGAAGAAGGACGCTACCTGACGGCGGGCCAGGAACGACCCGATCCCCGCACCCAGGCCGGCCGCCGTCGCGGCGACCACTGCCGCCGGCCGGCCGCCTACGAGAAGACCGAAGCAGGCTCCGCCCACCGCCGCGCACGTCACCAGCACGAAGGTGACCAGCAGATGTATACGGGCGGTGAACTGGGACATCATGCCCAGCAGTATGCACGCGATCACCGCCCCCCTAGACAAACGCGACGGCGGCATGGGTTTCCGCGCCGACGAGCGTGGACGCACCAAGGGGGCGGCGGGCGCCGGCCCGGCTGGGGCTGTCCGTCACCTGAACAGGCGGTCGCCGCTGGTGGCCATTCGGTGGGTGGTGCTGTGGCGGTTCACCCAGTCACGGATGAGGTTGATGGCGTTGGCGCACTGCCAGCCGTTGTCGTACTCGTGCTCTCCGGTGAAGTTGCCGTAGCCCGCGATGATGCCGTCCACGCGCGCGTCGCCCAGCAGTTTGTCGACGTACCACGGGTCGTTGTAGGTGGTCGTCCAGGACAGCGTGGCCGCGAGTTGTCCGGCGGCACGGTCCTCGGCGCCCTTCTTCAGTTCCGCGCACGTGTTGTAGGTGGGTTCCGTGCAATTGCCGAACCCATTGGGGATATTGCCATCGCCGTAGTCCATCACCCGGCGCCCGGCCGGGAATCCGGAACCGGACCGGTTGAAGGCGTTGCGGACCTGGTCGCGGGTCCCGGTCGTCGTGATGCCCTCCAGGCTGCCGAGCTTGCCTTCCAGGCTCTTCCAGCCCCGGCCGCCGATGTCCGGGTTGCTGCCGCCGTGGTACTCGTAGAAGCCGTAGAGCACCTGGATCCCGGCAGCCGTCAGCCTCTGCGCCTTGTCGCGCAGTCCGGCGACGCTGCATCCACGGTTCTGCTGTTCTCCGCAGTAGTTCGGGTCCTTGATGTCCAGCCAGACCAGTCCCAGTCGGCGCCCTGCTTCGGCGTTGGAGACGATGCGGTCGATCATGCTGTCGAAGCTGGGGCCCCGCCTGTTGTCACCGGCCGAGGAACAGTCGTGGTAGGCGCGCCATTCGTTCGGGTTCCACCAGGCACAGACGTCGATCTCGATGGCGTTGGCACCGTGGTTGAGCGCGGCGTCCACGCCGTCCAGGGTGTCGACCCGGTGCGCGATGGCGTAGATCGCGTGACGCTGATCGGCTGCTGCCGCCGGGCTCGTACCGAGCGCGGTGCCACCGATGATCCCGCACAGCGCCGCCATCAGTGCCGGCACCATCCGCGGGCCGGTGCCCTGTCGAAGGTGAATGGTCAAGAAAGGCACTCCTCCATGTCGGTGCCGTCACCCGGCACATCCCGAATCTCTCCGTCCGCACCAGGTCTTCGGACGTGGTGCCTGGACCACCCGAGCTTGCGGGGTCATGGCTGCCGGCCGCCACGAAGGGCGGAAACTTTGGGACGCTGGAACGCGAAAGTGAGCTCTGACCAGCGGAGGAGTGAGCGGCCTGGAACGCCCGCCTGGAACGCTCCGGGCCGCACTGGGGAGAGCCTGAGCGCGTCGCTCGTTTCCGGTGCGAGGTATTGGGGCACGTCGTACCGCCGCCGCCGGAGGGGTTTGCTACTTGGGGCGATTTCGATCGCTCGCTACCGCCCGAGCGTCAGGGTTCGGCGTTCGCATGCATTGGTCCCTCGGGTGTGGGCCCGCGACTGTATTTCCAGCGCGTTCCGGAAGGCAAGGTCGTCAAGAATCGGCTGCATCTTGACGTGCGGGTCGGCACCGGGCTCGTGGGGGAAGAGCGCCTGGCCGCGCTTGAGGCCGAATGCGCACGACTGATCGCGCTCGGCGCGGTACGCGTGCGACTGCTGCGTGCCGATGGCAACAACGAGTCGTGCCTCGTGATGCAGGACATCGAGGGCAACGAGTTCTGTCTCGACTGAGGGGCCGCGAACGCGGGACCTTCGCGAGTCGACTGGTGGTGCAGTTCGCGTGCGGCACCACGATCACGCGGAATCCCTGGTGACTCTCGGTCTCTTCGGCCGGCGGCCGACGTCTCATCCGCGCTCGCGGAGGTACGTGTCCAGCTCTGCGGCACCGGTCAGCATCGCCCGTCCGCGGGCGGACAGCCGGCCGCGCCAGGCGCACAGTGCGGCCTCCAGCGGCTCCAGCCCGCCGGCCGCCCGTACCTGGGCGATCAGTGGGGCGATCTGCTCCAGCAAGTAGCCGCCCCGCCTGAGCTGATGGGCAAGCCGGGCGTCTCGTACGTCGGCCTCGTCGTAGACGCGGTATCCGGTCCGCTGGTCGCGGCGCGGGCGCACCAGCCCGGCGCGCTCCCATTTGCGCAGCGTCGCGGGCCGGATTCCGAGATTCCCTGCCAGCGGCCCGATGAACGTGCCGCCGGGCCCGGACGCCGCGGCCGACTCGGACCCCGCAGCGAAATCGGGCCCCGCTGCGGGCTCGGGTGCCGTGGTGGGCTCCAGGTCTCGGAGGGCGCTCTCCACGGCCTGGAGGGTCCGCCGGTCGTCGAGGAGCTGGGCGTGGCTCTCGTCGATGAGGCACAACGCCTCATCGACCGCACCCTGGTTCACCGCTTGCATGATCGACGTCGCCGTCCGGTGGCCGTGGCCGGGGACCAGGGCAAGGAACGCGCGCAGGGCCCCCGCGTGCAGCGAGGTATAGGTGCGGTAGCCGTGGGGCGTGCGACCGGCGGCCGGAAGGATGCCGACCTCCTCGTAGTTCCTGATCGCCTGCGTGGACAGACCGTGCCCGCGTGCCAGATCAACCGGCCTGAGCCGTTCACCGCTTTGAAGGTTTTGCCCCATGTGGCTGACGATATCGCGCAAAAGTTTCAACCGAAGGTTCAACGATACCGTTGAAGGCATGGCTACCGACATCAAGGACACCGCTCATGCCGTCGAGGCCGCCGCCGTCATGAGGCTGCTCCCCGCCCGGCCCCGGATGCTCGCCCTGGGCGAGCCCACCCACGGCGAGAACGCTCTGCTCGACCTGCGCAACGAGCTCTTCCGGCAGCTCGTCGAGGAGGAGGGTTACCGGACGATCGCGATCGAGAGCGACTGCATGATGGGCCTCGTCGTGGACGACTACGTCACCTCCGGCACCGGAACCCTCGACGAGGTCATGGAGCAGGGAATCAGCCACGGCTGGGGCGCCTTTGCGGCCAACCGCGAACTCGTGCGTTGGATGCGCGCCTGCAACGTCCGCGCCGACAAGGAAGGCAGGCCCGCGTCCGAGCGGCTCCGTTTCGCCGGTTTCGACGGCCCGCTGGAGATCACCCACGCCGCGAGCCCCCGGCAGGCCCTCACCGCACTCCACGACTACCTCGCCGCCCGGGTGGACGCGGACCTGCTCCCCTGCACCGCGCAAACGCTCGACCGCCTGCTCGGCACCGACGACCAGTGGACCAACCCCGCCGCGATGATGGACCCGTCCCAGTCCGTGGGGCAGTCGGCCGAGGCCGGCCGGCTGCGACTGCTCGCCGACGATCTGGTGGCGCTGCTCGACGCGCAGACGCCGCACCTGCTCCTGACAACCTCGCGGGACGACTTGGACCGGGCGCGCCTGTACGGGCGCACCGCGACCGGCCTGCTGCGCTACCACCACTGGATGGCCGACACCTCACCGGCCCGCATGACGCGGCTGTGCGCGCTGCGGGATTTGATGATGGCCCACAACCTCCTTGCGGTCGCCGCTCGGGGCCCGGCACTCGTCCACGCCCACAACTCCCATCTCCAGCGGGAGAAGAGCACGATGCAGATGTGGCAGGGGCCGGTGGAGTGGTGGGGCGCCGGTGCGCTGGTGAACGCCCGGCTCGGCGAGGGGTACGCCTTCGTGGCCACGGCTCTCGGCACGATCCGGCACCGGGGAGTGGACACCCCGCCGCCGGACACCGTCGAAGGGCTGCTGTACGCGCTCCCGGAGGACCGCTGCGTCATCGACGCCCCGCGACTGGCCACCGCCCTCGGCGACACGCTGCCCGCGCCCCGCGTATCCCCCTGGTTCGGCTACTCCCCGCTTGACCCGGCCCACCTGGCGAACAGTGACGGCATCGTGTTCGTCAAGGACGTCGTCCCGCAGAGCCAGGAGCGGCGCGCCGAGGCCGGCGACTGATCGGTGGCCTCGTGGGTCCCGCACTGACGAGCACAGGCTCAACCGGACGGCGTGACCGAGGACCACACGCCGAACCACTGCTCGGCGCCGTACTCCTCGAACCGCTCCACCTCGGTGAACCCCAGTTTCGCCGCGAGGCGCATCGAGGGGGCGTTGGCGGTCCGGGTGCACAGCACCACCGGCTCGGTGGGAAGTGCGTCGGCGAACCAGTCGAGTGCCGCCGCGCATGCCTCGGCGGCGTACCCGCATCCCCACGCCTCCGGCAGGAACATGTAGCCGAGCTCGGCCTCCTCGGCATCCGGGCGGACATGGCCCGGACGTTCCGCGTCGCGCCGATCGAGCGTGATCATGCCGATCATCGCTCCGTCGAGATCGATCACGAAAAGGCCGGGACGCCGCCCGGGCACCTCAGGCACGGCCCGTTCGAGCTCATCACGTGGTCGAGGGCCACCGATGTAGGTGCCCACCTCCGGCGAGGAGAACAGCTCGATGAAGGCCGCACGGTCCCGGGCCTCCGGCTCGCGGAGCACGAGCCGCTCGGTCCTGATCGGGGCGGGTGGCCAGGCGACGGGTCCGAGCTCAGTCATGCCGGCCAACCTAACCAGCAGGCTCGGCAGCGATCAAGACTCGCGGACCGATCAACCCACCGGCCCCCGGGGGCCCGACCCTCACCAACGGAGTCTGGTCCTACGAGCCATGCCTGTCAGGGAGAGGCGCTGTCCCAGTCTTTGGAAGACGGTATGCACCACTCGCGCCATGTGGTGCCCGGCGCAGCTCAACCGGCAGGGTCCAGCGCCCGGTGGTGGTACCGGACCGCATGGAATTCCGCGAAGTAGGGCGAGTCCCCGTCCACGGGGCCGAGGTCACGTAGTACCTGGTCACCGCGTGGGTCGTCGCGCAGGAACAGCGGGATGGCCGCCGCGACCCGTACCGCCTCGTCCTCGTCGTTCAGGCAGCCGGCAAGGGCGTCCGAGGAGGTGGTGGAATCCTTGGGGGCCGTGCCGAGCGCTCTGCATGCTCCCTCGCGTACCCGGGCGTCCGCGTCCCGCGTGCACTCCATGACGGTGGTCAGTGCCTCGGGGTCCCCCTGCGCGACCAGCCGGTGGAGGCCGGAGAGGGCCCATCGCCGGACCTCCCGGTCGTGGTGCCGGGTGAGCGCCGGCAGTGGCTGCTCGGCCCGGGGATCCATCGCCTCGGACAGGCCGGCGGTGAGTGCCCGCATCACCCGTGGGTCCTCCTCGCGCGCCGCCCAGGGGAGGAAGAGGTCGACGAGCGGCCTGTCGAAGGGGCTGTCCTCGCTCTCGTCGAAGAGGTTGATGAGACGGATCACCTCGGCGCCGCAGTACCGCTCCAACGGGTTCGGGCGGTCTCGCAGGGCAGCAGCCTCCGCCCAGACGGCAGGGGCGGCATGGCGTCCCTGGAGCGTGATCGTCGTCGCCGACCACACCGGCTGGTCGACGTCCGGCTCGGGCAGGGCGCGGCCCATCAACTCCTGGAAGGTCGGTGCGATCCCGTATTCGGGCTCCAGCTCGGTGAGGATCGCCGTGTGACCGTTGCGGACTGTCAGGCCACCGAGAGACAGTTCCTCACAGACGTTCCCCCACCCGTCCACGGCCGCCCTGCGCACGACCGGCTCCGACGTACCGCTCCTGCGTCGCAGCTCTGCCTCAGCGCCCGTCACGTGCCAGTGCCGGGCCAGCGCCAGGGCGTCGCGCCCCTCGGCGTCGGTGAGCCGCGGATCCGCTCCGCGGCTGATGAGCACGGACGTGATCTCGCAGGCGCCACGGTCTGTCGCGCGCAGCACAGGAGTACGGCCGTCAGCGGCGACGCAGTTCAACTCGACGGGGCGGTCCGCCAGCATCAGCTCTTCGACGACCGGAAGGTCGAAGGCGTCCACGGCCAGGCACAGTGCCGGAGTGCCGTACTCGTCAACGGCATCGGGGTCGGCGCCCGCAGCCAGCGCCGCCGCCACGGCCTTGGCGTCCCCGCTTCGTACCGCAGCTATGAGCGGATTCTCACCCATATCCCCGTTTCCACCTCTCATCTCATCCCGTCCCGGGACCGTCAGGCACCGATCCGGTGATGACGTATGACGTGCCGCTTTCACCTGGGATTCGGCATTGCCCGGCATCGCAGTAGCATCGGCCCTCCGTAGATGATCACATCGGCTGGCCCTGTTTCTGCTCCGGAGCAGGCGAGGGGGCGGCCAGGAGGGCAGAAACGTGTCGCGTGGAACCACGTCCTGGCTGGCGGCGAGACGTGCGGAGCGGGCCTGGCTGGACGCCGTCGGGCTGCTCGGGCAAGGGCACACCGAGCGGGCGGCGGTGCGCTTCGCGGATGCGGTGCGCGAGGACCCGACCGCGGCCGATGCCTGGCTCGGCCTGCACGCGACGGGTCAGCGCCAGGACGAGGCCCTGGCCGCCATGGACCGGCACGCGGCGCAGTTCGGTGTCCTGCGGGCCAAACACAACAAAACCCTGGCGTCCCAGTTCCCGATCGGCGTGTTCGTCAGCTTCGCCCTGGAGACGAGCCGGGACCTGTGGCTGGCCACCCGGAGCGCCCTCCTGGACGCCGGGGCCCTCGACGAGGCCTGGCAGACGCTGGTGGAGGCGGAGCTGGACTGCGACGAGACGCGCTTCGTCGCCACGCGGCACGCCTACCTCTCGGAGGACTGGGACTGGGTGCTGTCCTGCTCGACCGGCATCGAGGATCCCATGCTCAGCGCCGAGGCGCAGCTCTACGTCGCGCAGGCTCTCATTGCGCAGAAGGTCTGGCACGAGGCCCTCAACACCCTGGACCGGCTCTCGGAGGAGGCCGAGGCGGGCAGCCCCTTCGACGCCGAGCTGGCCTACTGGAGCGGCCGGGCTCACGAGGGTCTGGGAGCGCAGGAGGAGGCCCTCAAGGACTACCAGTACTCCTTCCGGTACTGGCCCACGCTCTACGACGTGGAGGAGCGGGCCCAGGTGGTCCGGTCCGGGGCCGGCTCCGCCGCCGTGGCGGCACAGCAACGCTCGGGCCTGCTCGCCGAGGCGCGGGCCGAGCTCGACGCGATGATCGGCCTCGAGTCGGTCAAGCGCCAGGTCCACACCCTGATCGCCCAGCTGGAGATGGCCAAGCTCCGCGAGGAGCAGGGCATACCCACCCGCACCCGGCCGCAGCACTTCGTCTTCGCCGGCCCGCCCGGCACCGGAAAGACCACGGTGGCCCGCATCGTGGGCAAGGTCTTCGCGGGGCTCGGCCTGCTGGAGCGCGGCCACGTCGTCGAGACGCAGCGCGTCGACCTGGTCGGTGAGCACCTCGGCTCCACCGCGCTGAAGACGTCGGCGGTCATCGACTCCGCCCTGGACGGCGTTCTCTTCATCGACGAGGCCTACGCCCTGGTCAACGACGGGTACAACGGCGGTGACGCGTTCGGCAACGAGGCACTGCAGGTCCTCCTGAAGCGCGCCGAGGACGACCGCGAGCGACTGGTCGTGGTCCTGGCCGGCTACCGGCGGGAAATGGAGACCCTGCTGGCCGCCAACCCCGGACTGGCCTCACGCTTCACCACGCACGTCGACTTCCCCTCGTACGCGCCGGAGGAACTGCGGCGGATCGCCACCGTGCTGCTGGACGACAACGGTGACGTACTGTCGCCGGAGGGCGAGAGCGCCCTGGTGCAGAGCCTCGACGCTGCGGCGGGCAGGATCGACGCGCTCGGCAACGGACGCTTCATCCGCAACCTCTGCCACAAGGCCGCCGCCCAGCGCGACCTCCGTCTCTCGTCCACCACCCGCAACAGCCAGCCCCTGACCCGGGAAGACCTCACCACCCTGCACGCGGCAGACGTCTTCGCGGCCTTCGACGAACTCATGGCGAGCGGGAACGGGAACACGCCCGCGGGGTGAGCGTCCGGCCTCGTCGCCCGGTTGGTGTCGGGCCGCTCCCCCACCCACGACCGACCACCCCCGAAAGGCCCCGAAACGCTATGCGCTTCAGCTTGACCTCCCGGACGTCGACCGACGGCGTCACCGAACAGCCCTTCACTCTTGGTGAGATCCCCGGCGTGCTGTTCACGCCGCAAGGAGCCACCGGCCCCCGCCCGCTGATCCTGATGGGACACGGCGGCGGCCAGCACAAGAAGGCCCCCGGCGTTCTGGCCGGCGCGTACCGGTTCGCTGCCGAGGGGGGTTTCGCCGTCGTTGCGATCGATGCGCCCAACCACGGCGACCGGCCGAAGGACGAACGGTTCGTGCAGTTCGCCGGCGACATGCGGGCCCGTATGGCTGCCGGCGAGGATCCGACCGGGCTGGTCGCGGCCATGCACGAGCTGCTGGCCGGGCAGGCCGTCGCCGACTGGCAGGCGGTTCTGACCGCGGTCCAGGGCCTCGACCACGTGGGCGCGGGCCCGGTCGGCTACTGGGGTGTGTCGATGGGCTGCGGGCTCGGGTTGCCCCTGCTCGCCACCGAGCCGCGAATCCACGCCGCAGTGCTGGGCCTGCTCGGCGTGCAGGGGCTGGCCGAGACTGCCGCCCGGGTCACCGTGCCGGTCCAGTTCCTGCTCCAATGGGACGATACGCGGGTGCCCAGGGACCGTGCCTTGGCGCTCTTCGACGCCCTGGGCTCGGCCGACAAGACGCTGCACGCCAACCCGGGCGACCACGGGGGAATACCCGCGTTCGAAACCGACGATGCGCTGCAGTTCTTCACCCGGCACCTCGGGATGCGCTCAGGTGCGTCACGTCGGGGCACGGGCAGCTCCATTTCGTAAAGCCGAGCGCATACGAGCGCACCCGAACGCGTCAAGGCGTCAGGCCGGTCCCCCGGGGCGCCCCTGTGACGGACGCCGAGCACCAAGGCCACGGCCCAGGCGGGCGGCCTTGGTCTCGCGTCGTGCGAAGACGTCCTCACGGCGGTCCGCCATCTGCCGCAGAGCGTCCTTGCGGTCCCGCTTGGACAGTCGGTCGAGGTATGTGTGGCCCAAGAGGTGGTCGGTTTCGTGTTGCAGGCAGCGTGCGAAGTAGCCCATTCCTTCGATGACAAGGGGGTTGCCGTCCTTGTCGAATCCGCGGACGACGGCACGCTCTGTGCGGGGGACCGTCATGGTGGCACCGGGTACGGACAGGCAGCCCTCGGACTCGTCAACGAGCCGGCGGCTGCCCGGGTCGGGCAGGTCCAGGACCGGGTTGATGATGTGGCCGACATGCCTGACCCCGAGTTCGTCCGGGCAGTCATAGACGAACAGCCGCAGGTCGACGCCTACCTGATTGGCCGCCAGGCCCGCGCCGTCGGCCACGTGCATGGTCAGGAACATGTCGTCGATCAACGCCGACAATTCGGGAGAGCCGAATTCGGTCACCTCCCGGCACGGACGGCTGAGGACCTCCTCGCCCACCACCGTGATCCGGCGCACGGATCCCCGTTCCGCCTCCGGTGACAGCGCGGGATAGGAATCGACCGGTCGGCCCTGCACTCGGACTCGCCGGTCTACGGGACGGGACCGGTCGTGACCAACAGACATCTCTGTCTCCCCTTCTGCGCACGCCGCATACGCCGCGGACGTCACCGCGGCCTGATGTCTCCGAGCAAGATCCGCTTGCCAAGATCTTTGCAAAGTAGCAGACTTTGCAAAGTGACTGAAGACGACCTCAACTCCCCGCCCGACCGGACCCGGCACACCGGCGGCGACGCACTGCGCGAGCACGAGGTCCGCACGGCACTGCTGGACCTGCTCGCCGAAGTCGGCACCGTCACGGCGACCGAAGCCGCCGCCCGGCTGGGCCACAGCTCCGGGCTGTGCTCGTTTCACCTTCGACAGCTCGCACGCCACGGACACATCGAGGAAGCCCCTCACCACGGGGGCCGCGCACGCCCCTGGCGCCTGAAGCAGAACAGCCCCCACCCCGGCGCATCCACGGAGAAGCAGTTCGGCGACCTGGCCCGCGGTCTGGAGGACGAGAGCTGGCAGCGATGGCTCGCCCAACGCGACCACGCGCCGGCCGAATGGCGCCACGACGAAGCGTTCAGCGCCATCGCCTACCTCACCCCCGAAGAGATGAGCCGGGTCGCGGACACCATCCGGCGGGTACTCGCCCCCTACCAGGACCGCGAGCAACGCCCCCTGGCCCGGCCCGACGGCGCCCGACCGATGGCCCTCATCACCCGGTTGTTCCCCCTGCTCCCCCACGCGGCAGACGAAGCGGACCAAGCCTGAGGACCCCGTCGCCACTCGCATCCTCGCGCGCGTCGGACGGGCTTCCGGGCGTGGAGTCGGGTCTACTCGTCACCGTGCAGATCACTCAGAAGATCAAGCCCTACCTCTGGTACGACGGGCAGGCCGAGGAGGCCGCCGCCCACTACGTCTCGATCTTCGACGACTCGCGCATCGTCGAAGTGCAGCACTACGGCGAGGTGGGGCCGGGCGCGCCGGGTTCCGTCATGACCGTCGAGTTCACGCTCGCGGGCCAGCATTTCGTCGCCCTCAACGGAGGGCCGGAGTTCACCTTCACCGAGGCCGTCTCCTTCAGCATCGACTGTGCGGACCAGGAGGAGGTCGACCGGCTCTGGGCGCGGCTGAGCGAGGGCGGGGAGGAAGGGCCCTGCGGCTGGGTCAAGGACAAGTACGGCCTGTCCTGGCAGATCACTCCGCGGCGGCTCATCGAGCTGCTGGCCGACCCGGATCGGGCCGCTGCGAACCGGGTCATGCAGGCCATGCTGGGGATGCGCAAGATCGAGATTCAGGGGCTGGAGGACGCCTATCGGGGCTGAGAGGCAGACAGGGCCCGGGCTGGAGGACAGGACTTGATTACGTGATCACGCCCTCGGCCTCCCCGTAATTGGCAGCCGGCAGTCGGCAGTCGGTGTCCCACCGTCAGGGACACTCCTGTGCCGACGACTCGTTGGACCCCGCATCATGAGGATCTTCGCCTTAAAGAAATACGCCGCGGCCGCCGTACTCTCCGTGCTCTGCGCACTGCTGCCCCCGGAGTCCGCCCCGGCCGCCGGACCTCCACGTGTAGTGGACGCACGCCCCGCCGACACCCTCAACACGGCCTTCGGAACGTACGCCGACCGTGACCGTTCACCGCACCACTGGACCGGCGGGGACAGCACGTACTCCGTGCCGACCCCGGACGGTGAACTATGGGTGTTCTCCGATACGTTCCTCGGGACCGTACAGCCCGACGGTTCACGCTCCCCCACGGTCGGCGAGGGTGGGACGACCCCCTTTCTGAACAACAGCTTCGTGCTGTGGACCGGGCGCGGCCCGCGCACGGTGACCGGCCGGGACCGGGCCGGGCAGCCCGCCTCCCCGGTGACCGGCCCGGACAGCGGGTCCTGGTACTGGGCACGCGCCGGCATCCCCGACGGCCACGGCGTGAGCGTCGTCTACGCCCGCTACGCGCGCACCGGGAGCGGGCCCCTGGACATCGCCTGGCGGGGCAACGTGCTGGCCAGGTTTCGCGCCGGCGCCTACGGCCGACCGGCGTCCGTCACCCCGCTGCCGTCCTCCGCCGGCATCGCGTGGGGTGCCTGGCTGGAACCGCAGGGCGGGCACACGTACATCTACGGGACCGAGCGCACCCCCGAAGGCCGCAGCCACCTGCGGCTCGCCCGGGTCGCCGGACGTGATCTGCGAGGTCCCTGGCAGTACTGGACGACGCGCGGCCTCTGGTCCGGTCGTGAGGCGGACGCCGGCCGGCTGGCCGGTCCCGGAGGCGCGCTGTTCACCTCGGACGAGCTCAGCGTGGTGCGGCACGGATCCTGGTACGCGCTGGTGACCCAGCGCGCGGATGTGGCGTTCAGTGCCGAGACGCAGATCGCCTGGTCCCGCTCCCCCGGTGGTCCCTTCACCCGGCCCCGGACTGTGTACACCGCACCGGAAGCCGGACCGAAGGGCACGTACCGCAACCCGAATGTCATCGCCTACAACCCCCACGAACATCCGGAACTCGAACACGGCCGCCGTGACATCGTGGTCTCCTACAACGTCAACAGTCTCGCCCCGGCCGATGTCATCCGCCGCGCCGACATCTACCGGCCCCGGTTCCTGCGCCTGACTCTCTCGCCGTATTGAGCCGTGCTGAGCCAGCGCCGCCCCTGCCCGTGGCTGCTACTGCATGATCGACCGTGGCAGGTGGGACGGCGTGCCGACGCAGGCGTAGATCTGCAGAGTCCAGCCGCGGCAGACAGACACCATCGTGGGCGCGCTGACGGCGTACGGATGTTCGTCCACGTCCTCAACCGGGCACCAGCTGCGGCTGAATCCGTGCCACTCGCTGCTGTCGACGGTCAGCAGCGCCTCCACAGGCCCGCCGCACTCATGGCATTGGAGGTCGTCGGAGCCCGCGGGGTGGCGGTAGGTGAAGTGCGAGGGCCAGCCGCCCAGCTTCCAGCCGGGAGCGACGGACAACCCTCCCCGGTAATCCACCGACCGCTCCTCCGCCCAGGTCTCCACACGCCTCGCCTGCTCGTCCGTGAGGAGGTGCACCGGTGGGAACTCCCGGACCTGTTCCGGATGCAGTGCACAGGGTGTGGGCACCTGGTCGATCTCGTCGATGTAGGCGGGCTCGGGCGGATCGGCCAGAGCTTCCGGCACGTCCGAGGACTGCCGCCACCGCAGCTGCACGGCACCCGGCTTTTCGAACTCGTCGAACGTGGTCCACAGCACCTGAAGCATGTCCGTCCCCTCGGGGCACGGGAGTCCGGATACGTCCCGGGCGTAGAGCTGTACGAGCGGAATCAGGGGCAGTGGCCCGTCCGGCAGCAGTTCCGCCGGGTACCAGACCCTGTTCCGGTCGAAGTCTTCCCTCTCCCGTCCGGTCAGCCCGTCCTGTCCGATCCCCCGTGCCCGGCGGATGTCCGCCAGCATGGTCATCGGGCCGTAGGCCCCGAGCTCCGGCTCGTACTCCGGCCAGGGCTCGTCCGCCGGCCACAGCAGCGGACCGCCCACCGAACTGTCATGGACGGTGGGGGTGCCCCGGCGCGGGTGCAAGCGGGTGGCCGTCCTGGCCAGGCCCGCCAGCTCCGGAAGCTCGGCCGCCACATCCAGCGGGCGCGGCGGTGTCGTGCGTGTCAACGTTCCCCCTCTTTCCAAGGCCGACGCCGAATCCAAACACACGCTCGCGCGCGGGGCGCCCCAGGCCGTACCGGGCGGCGACCCCCAGCGCTCTCCGGGTGCTCTCCGGGCGCTCTCCGGCGGCAGAGGCGCAACCGGATCAGTTGACAACATCAACCATTGAGATCTACCTTCACCTCATTACTTGAGTGCATGAATCATCTATGCCCTTAAATTCTACTGCTCTCGTCCTCTGGAGCCCGTCATGCCTTCCGCACTCTTCGTCGTCACCGGCGCCCGCCACTGGACGCTGGCCGACGGCACCCCGCACCCGACCGGATTCTGGGCGGAAGAGCTCGCCGAGCCCCACCGGATCCTCCGCGAGGCGGGCCACCGGATCACCATCGCGACGCCCGGCGGCATCGCCGCCCCGGTCGACCCGGTCAGCCTGAGCGCCGACGCCGCCGGCGGCCAGGAGCGGGCCGGCCGTCTCGCCGCGTACCTCGATGCCATCAAGGCCGAGCTCGGCAGCCCGGCAGTGCTGGAAGAAGTCGATCCGGACGACTACGACCTGGTCTTCTACCCCGGCGGCCACGGCCCGATGGAGGACCTTGCCCTCGACTCGGCCTCCGGCCGGATCCTCACCCGCACGCTCGACTCGGGCAAGCCGCTCGCCCTGCTCTGCCACGCGCCCGCCGCACTGCTCGCCGCCCACCGCGAGGACGGCAGCCGGCCGTTCGCCGGGTACCGGATGACCGCGTTCAGCAACGCCGAGGAGGCCGCAGCGGGCTTCGCCGACCGGGCCTGCTGGCTGCTCGAGGACCGCCTGAACGGGCTCGGCGCCGACTTCGTCGCCGCGGAGCCGTTCGCCCCGCACATCGTCGTCGACCGCAACCTCTACACCGGGCAGAACCCGGCCTCCTCAGCAGAGCTGGCCCACGCCCTGGTCGCCGCGCTGGACGTCGCGCCCGCCGCCGATCCGGCCACCACTGTGACCCGGCTGCGGGCCGGGTTCGCCACCGGCCGTACGAAGCCCCTGGCCTGGCGGCTCGGGCAGCTGCAGGCACTGCGCACGCTGCTCACGGAACAGGCCGACGTACTCCTGGCCGCCCTCCGTGCCGATCTGGGCAAGGGGCCGAAGGAGGCCTACCGCACCGAAATCGGCTTCACGCTGAACGAGCTGGACCATACCGTCGCGCACCTCGCGGAGTGGCTGGCTCCCCGGCCGGCCCCCGTTCCCGAGGCCTTCCAGCCGGCCGAAGCGCGCGTGGTCCGCGACCCGCTCGGGGTGGTGCTGGTCATCGCGCCCTGGAACTATCCGCTGCAGCTCGCGCTGACGCCGCTGGTGGGTGCGCTGGCCGCGGGCAATGCGGTCGTGGTCAAACCCAGCGAGCTGGCACCGGCGACATCGGCAGCCCTCGCCCGGCTGCTGCCGCGCTATCTCGACCCGCAGGCCGTCGCGGTCGTGGAGGGCGCCGTCGCGGAGACCACCGCGCTGCTGGAAGAGCGTTTCGACCACATCTTCTACACCGGCAACGGTACGGTCGGGCGCATCGTGATGGCCGCGGCCGCCCGGAACCTGACTCCCGTGACCCTGGAGCTGGGCGGCAAGAGCCCCGTGCTGGTCGAGCCCGGCGTCGACCTGGAGGCCACGGCCGAGCGGCTCGTCCGCGGCAAGTTCCTCAACGCCGGTCAGACGTGCGTCGCGCCCGACTACGTACTCGCCATCGGCGACACCGCCACCGCGCTCGAAGAACACCTGGCCGCAGCCGTCCGAGCGCAGTACGGCCAGGACCCCTCGGCCGACGAGGAGTACGGGCGGATCGTCAACGAGCGGCACTTCGACCGGCTGACCGGGCTTCTGGGCGAGGGCCGCGTCGTCACCGGCGGGGTACACGACCGGGCGAGCCGCTACCTCGCCCCGACCGTGCTCGCGGACGTCTCCCCGAACGCACCCGTCATGCAGGAAGAGATCTTCGGTCCCATCCTGCCGGTGATCGGCGTGCCCGACCTGGACGCCGCGATCGCCTTCGTCAACGAGCGTGACAAGCCGCTCGCCCTGTACGCCTTCACCGACTCGCCGCGGACCAGGCAGCGGCTGGCCGACGAGACGTCCTCCGGTGCCCTGGCCTTCGGCCTGCCCGTCTCCCACCTGGCCGTACCCGACCTGCCGTTCGGCGGTGTGGGCGAGAGCGGCATGGGCCGCTACCACGGCGAGTACTCCATCGACACCTTCAGCCACACCAAGGCCGTACTCGACAAGCCGCTGACCTGACCAGTACTCCACTGCCTCACACCCCTGCCACCTGCACGACCAGAAGGGCCTCAGACATGAACCCAGCCCAGCACGCCACAGCCGTCGCGGCCGAGACCGCCCGGTTCATCGCCACGGTAAAGGGCGCCGCCCCCGCCACCCCGGTGCCGTCCTGCCCCGGCTGGACCCTGGCCGACCTGACGCGCCACACCGGCAGCGTGCACCGCTGGTTCACCGCCCTGCTGAGCCGGCGCATCCAGCAGCCGCCGACCAGCCGCGAGGTGGACCTGTGCCTGCCGGAGCAGCCCGACGGCTATCCGGACTGGCTGGCCACGGGCGCCGCGGAGGCCGACCAGGTGTTCGCCGCCACGGATCCGGACGCGCCGATGTGGGCCTGGGGGCTCGACCAGCACGCCCGGTTCTGGGTCCGCCGCATGCTCTTCGAGACGCTGGTGCACCGGACCGACGCCGAGCTCGCACTCGGGCTCTCGCCGCACATCGACCGCGTCCTGGCGGTGGACGGCATCGACGAGTTCCTCACCAACCTGCCGTTCGCCTCATTCTTCGCACCCGGGACCGCCGAACTGCGCAGCGCTGACCGGACCATTCGCTTCGGCTGCACGGACGGCGATGGCGGCGACGGCGACGGCTGGCTCATCCACCTGCGCCCCGACGGCTTCGGGCTGGTGACCGGCGACGCCCGGTCCCGCACGGCGGCGGACGCCACGGTCCGGGGAACGGCCGCGGACCTGCTCCTGCTCCTCTACGGCCGCCTGGACCGCAACAGCGACGCCTTCGAGCTGCTCGGCGACCAGGACCTGCTCGCCCACTGGTTCGCTCACTCGGCCTTCTGACGACCTCGCACTTCGCCGGCAGGCCACGACATGCCGACCGGGAAGCCCGCCGGAGGCGTCGCAGATGTCACGGCAAACCGGCCTGACCGGCCGGTCAGGCCAGGTTCTTCTCCAGCGCGGCCACGTACTTGCGGATCGAGTGGTCACGCACCCCGTCGCTCGCGGGCGCGAGGGCGTCCGCCGTCAGGCCCTTCGCCCGGTCGGCGAGGCCGCCGAAGAGCGACATGGTCTCGTGGACCTTCCCCGCGGAGTCGATGTACCGCAGGGCCTCGGCGTGGGTGTACATGGGCTCGGGCGGCATCTGCGGCACGATGTCGTTGTTGTTCACGAACCGGAAGAGGCGCTGCTTGAAGCCCTTGTTGCACGCGGCCGCCAGCAGCCGGTCGCACGTACGGGGCTGGCCGTAGGTGTAGACCCCGTCGGCCAGCAGCTTCGGCTCCTCCAGATACAGCCGTGCGCCGGCGAGCATGGCCAGCGCGCCGCCCAGGCTGTGGCCGGTGAACCACACGGTCTGACCGTTCGTCCGGTACTCGTGGAGGGTGTTCTTCACATCCGGGAAGATGGATTCCAGGGCCTGGCCGAAGCCGTAGTGGACGTAGCCCGTCTTCGCCGGTCCCGGCCAGGGCGGGGTCGTCGCGTCGGAGAGCCAGTCGCGGATCTGCTGGGGTTCCGTGCCCCGGAAGGCCGTGATGATCATGTCGTCGCTGGCCATCGTGAAGGCCTGGGTGTCCTCCAGCGGGAAGGGCGGCGTGAACCGCGTCCTGTGGTGCCGCACGCGGTCGAAGCCCCAGTTCCGCGCCTGCTTCTCGATGGTGGCCTCGTCCTTGTAGGAGAGGTCGGCCGCCTGGGCCAGCCAGTAGGCGTGCGCCAGGCTGTAGGTGCGGGCCTTGTGGTCGATCGCGGTGGGCACGGGCACGGGGGCTCCCTTTCACGGGCCGGTGACATGGGGACGTCGCATCACAGCCGTTACCGAAAGACATGCGTATCAAAGAATTCCCGTACCAGTTTTCCCTGAAAGAGTGAACAGGGCGCCGGAGCGAACAGGACACCGGCCCATGTCCGGCTCCGGCCGGGCTCCCTACCGGTAGACCACTTCCCTGCGGCCGGGATCACCGGCCACGTTGGCCACGAACAACCCCATGTCGAAGTCCTCCGCCTCGGCGAAGGCCGTGGGGTCGTCTTCCGGGTCGATCAGGTTGTCCGGGGCGGGGTAGGCGAGTGTGGTCGTGCCGACCGTCAGCAGGCAGCGGTCGGCGGACCGTTCGTGGCGGATCTCCAGGCGGCCGTCGAGGGCGACGTCCCGCTCCCCCAGCCGCAGGCGGAGGCTGCCGGCCGTGCGGTAGAGCACGACCGGGACCCCGCCCAGCTCGCCGTAGTGACCGGCCGGCGCCTCTCCCGGGGGCGGGGAGCCGGCCCGCGTGCGCGGGCCGAGCTCACCGCTCGCCGGGTCGAACGCGGCCACTTCGTCGAAGCGGTCGAAGGACCGCACCGTGATGCTCATTCCTGCTTCTTCCCCAGTCCGAGGTCCTGCCCGCCGGTGCGGGTCGCGCTCTCGATGATCTGTTCCCACGTCTTGCCCTTGGCCCGGAGCCAGTCGATCGTCGGCCCCAGCTTGTCACCGTACTTCTGCAGGTTGCGCTGGTAGATCTCGCTCCGCAGCGGTTCGGGGGTGAGGTCCTTGTACTTCACGCCCAGGTCACGGCGGGCCTTGTGCAGGGTGCGCGCGATGGTCTCCTGGCTCGCGCCGGCCGCCCGCATGGATGCCGCCTGCTGGGACAGGGCCTCGACCTCGTTGATGTACGCCTGGCGCAGCGGCGGCGGTCCGCCGTTGCCCTTGCCCGGCTTGGGCGAGATGCCCTCGGAGCCCAGGACGCTGGTCTCCTCCTTGGCGACCTTGCGCTGCCAGCCGCGCAGTCCGCCGAGGCCGACGAGGGCGACCTGTGCGGCGAGTTCGTCGGCCGCCTTGCGGTAGACCTCGGAGAGCTCCTCGCAGCCCTGCTTGGAGAAGTGGTACGAGGCGCGGTAGAGGGTGTAGGCGGGGCGTACGGGGATGTATTTGTCGAAGAAGCCGCCCGCGCCGCCGTTCTTGCCGGTGAAGGCGTTGTAGAGGTCGCCGACGAACTCGAAGGGCATTTTCAGGCCCTGGACGAAGCCGTCGCCGAAAACCTCGACGCCCTCGCCGAAGGAGTCGATGTGGTCGTCGTCGGGGTCGCCGGCCTTGAGGCCGGTGGGGTCGGTGAAGCGGGTGGGGGTGTTGTTGGCGTAGGCGTACGTCGAGATGTACGGGTCGTGGATGGCTGCGGGGGCCGGGTCCTTGGCGGTGAAGCGGCCGGTGGCCGGGTCGTAGTCGCGTGCCCTGAGGTAGAGGCCGGCCGCCTGGGTGACGGGTTCGGCGTAGCCGCCGGCGAAGGTGAAGGGGTTGGCGGGCGGGTTCTTGGCGATGTCGGTCCGCTCGGTCTCGCCGAACGCCCCGTAGGTGTAGCTGCTCTGGGCGGCTCCCGCCGCGTCGGTGGTGTCGGTGACCGATCCGAGCTGGTCGTGGTGGTGGAAGAGGGTGCCGCCGGGGCCGGTCCGTGCCTGGACCTGGGAGAGGGGGTTGTACTGGTACTCGCTGCTCAGGGCGCCCTCGGCGTCGTACTCGGTGCCGACGGTGGCCAGCGGGCCGTTGACGTCCCAGGTTGTGGTGCGCAGCCGCTTGCCGGCTCTGCCGGCCGTGACCCGGTTGCCGTCGGCGTCGTAGCCGAAGGTGTAGGTGTCGGAGCCGGAGGAGCCGGACGTGACCGACGTGAGACGGCCGGCCGCGTCGTAGCGGAAGGTGTCGTCCCCGGCGCCGGTGCGGTTGCCGTCGGCGTCGTAGGTGAAGGCGCGGGTGGTGGATCCGGCGGCGGCCGAGGTGAGCTGGTCGGCGTCGTCGTAGGTGTACGAGGTGGTGGTGCCGTTGCGGCTCTGGGTCTTTCGGTTGCCGACGGGGTCGTAGGTGTAGGTGGTGGCTGCGTCGGCTGCGGGGCAGGTGTCGGCCTTGGTGGCGGAGGGGCAGGCGGTGAGGAGGCGGCCGGCGGGGTCGTAGCTGTAGTAGCGGTAACTGTCGGGCTGTCCGGCCCGGCTGGTCGCGATCCGGGTGGGCCGGCCGGACGGGTCGAGGGTCAGCTGCCGGCCGGACAGGACGGTGCCGCCCTTGGCGCTGGTGACGGAGGTGAGGCGGCCGGCGTTGTCGTAGGCGCGCTTCTCGGTGTGGCCGTTGCCGGCGGGAAGGGTGGTGGTGCCGAGGTTCCCGGCGGGGTCGTAGTCGTAGGTGATGGTGCCGGCCGCGCCGGTCTGGGAGGTCCGTCGGCCGTCGGCGTCGTAGCCGTAGCCGACCCTCGATCCGCTGCCCGCGGTCGTGGCGTCGGCAGCGTCGGTGAAGCGCCCCTTGCCGTCGCCCTTCCAGGTGCGCAGCCGGGAGCCGGCCGCGGCGACGATGCCGGTCCGGTCCGAGGGGCCGGTGCGGGCGAGGAGCGGGAGGCCGTACGGGGTCCAGTCGTCGGGCTGGAGGACGTACGTCCCGAAGCCGCCGGTGCCGTTGCCGGGGTAGAAGCGCAGCTTGTGCGCGGCGGTGTCGACGGCGAGGAAGTCCTGCTTGCCGTCGCCGTTGAACTCGCCCGGCACCAGCTGCATGGCTCCCCAGCCCGCGCCGAGGTCGGTGCGGGCGCCGAAGCCCCCCTTGCCGTCGCCGGGGTAGAGGTAGAGGTGGCCGTCGCCGGGGTTGACGGCGAGGATGTCGGGCTTGCCGTCGCCGGTGTACTCCAGGAGCGCGATGCGGTAGGTGCCCCAGCCGCTGCCGAGGTCGGTGCGGGCGCCGAGGCCTCCCTTGCCGTCGCCGGGGTAGAAGTAGAGCCGGTTGGCGCCGGAGCTGACGGCCAGGAGGTCGGGCTTGCCGTCCTTGTTGAAGTCCCCGGCGGTCAGGGTCATCGGCCCCCAGCCCGCGCCGAGGTCGGCCGGTGCGGCGAAGCCGCCCTTGCCGTCGCCGGTGTAGCGCCAGAGGTGGCCGGTGGCCTTGTCGACGGCCAGCAGGTCCGGCTTGCCGTCTCCGGTGAACTCGACGGTCAGGGCCTGCTGGAAGCCGGTGCCGGATCCGGTGAGCGTGCTGCCGGCGGCGAAGGTGCCGTCGGCGCGGCCGAGGAAGGTGCGCACGCCGCTCTTGGCGTCGGTGGCGACGACGTCGGTGGTGCCGTCGCCGTCGAGGTCGGCGGTGGCGGTGAGGGCCGCGCCGCTCCAGTCGAGGGGCTTGGGGGCCGTGTGGTCGACGGTGCGGGAGGTCAGGCGCCCGGCGTCGTCGTAGGTGTAGCCGTAGGCGCCCTTGCCGGCCCCCGGGGTGACGCCGGTCAGCCGGCCGGCCGGGTCGTAGGAGTAGGCCCGGGTACCGGTGGCGTCGGTGACGGACTTGCGGCGGCCGAGGGCGTCGTAGGCGAGGGTGGTGCCGGGGGTGTCGTCGGTGAAGGCCGTCGCGGTGGGCAGGCCGCGGGGGTCGACGGTGACGGTGGCGGTGGTGCCGCGGGCGTTGGTGATCCGGTTGGTGTTGCCGTCGGCGTCGTAACCGAAGGTCTTCTTGCGGCCGAGCGGGTCGGTGACCGTGGTGCGACGGCCCGCGTCGTCGTAGGCGAAGCCGGTGGTGTGCCCCTTGGGGTCGGTGCGGGTGGCGAGGTCACCGGCCGTGTTGTACGTGTAGGCGGTGACGGCGCCGTCGGGTCCGGTGACCTTGGCGACGCGTCCGAGCTCGTCGTACGCGGTTCTGGTGACCTTGCCGAGCGCGTCGGTGGCGGAGACGACGTGGCCCAGCGCGTCGTAGCCGGTGACAGTGGTCCCGCCGAGCGGGTCGCGCACCTTGGTGACGTTGCCGGCTTCGTCGTAGGTGTAGGTCGTGGTGAAGTCGGCCGGGTTCGCGCCCTGGGCGTTGCCGCGGGGGTCGGTCCGGGTGGCGGTGCGCCCGTCGTCGTCGTACGTCCAGGTGGTCTTGCGGCCCAGGGGGGTGGTCTCGCTGGTGCGGTGGCCGTCGGCGTCGTAGCCGTAGCCGGTCCTGTTGCCGAGCGGGTCGGTGACGGTGTCCGTCAGGCCGGTGCCCGTGTAGGTGTAGCGGGTGACCTTCCCGAGCGCGTCCGTGAGGGTGGCGATGTTGTCGTTCGCGTCGTAGGTGGTCCTGGTGACCTGCTTGAGCGGGTTGGTCACCGAGACGGGCCGGCCGAGGGCGTCGTAGCCGGTGGTGGTGACGGCTCCGGTGGGGTCGGTGACGGTGGTGCGGTTGCCTGCGGCGTCGTAGCCGTAGCTGGTGGTGTAGGCCGCGGCGTTCGCGCCCTGGGCGTTGCCGCGGGGCGACACCTCGGCGATCAGGCGGTTGGCCTTGTCGTAGGCGTAGGTCGTCCTGTTGCCGAGGGCGTCGGTGACGGCCGTGAGGTTGCCGTTGGCGTCGTAGCCGCGTGTGACGGACTTGCCGGCCGGGTTGACGGTCCTGGTGAGGCGGCTCTCGCCGTCGTACTCGTAGGCGGCGGTGCGGCCGGTCGCGTCCTTGACGGAGGTGAGCCGGCCCACGCCGTCGTAGCCGTAGACGGTGGTGTGTCCCAGCGGGTCCTTGGCGGTGCGCAGCAGGCCGCGGCCGTCGTAGGTGTAGGTCGTGGTGAAGTCGGCCGGGTTCGCGCCCTGGGCGTTGCCGCGGGGGTCGGTCTTCTCGGTGATCCGCCCGGCCGCGTCGTAGCGGAAGGTGGTCTTCTCGCCGAGGGGGGTCGTCACGGCGGTGCGGTTGCCGGCCGCGTCGTGGTCGTAGGCGACGGTCTTGCCGCGCGGGGTGCGCACGCTCGCGACGGATCCGAGCGCGGAGTAGGTGTAGGTGACCGTCCCGCCGTCCGGGCCCGTGCTGGTCTGGAGCTGGTTGCCGGAGGTGTAGGTGTACTTCGACGTCTTGCCGCGGCCGTCGGTGTGGCTGGTGACGTTGCCGGCGCCGTCGTAGGTCCAGCTCTCGGTGTAGCCCGCGGATGCCGGGGCCTTGCGGGTGAGCATCCGCCCGGCGCCGTCGTAGGTCATCTCGGTGGTGTTGCCGAGCTGGTCGGTGATGGACACCGGGCGCAGCTGCCGGTCGTAGCTGTAGGAGACGGTCTTGCCGTACGGGTCGGTGCTCTCCATCAGCACGTTGCCGGAGTAGACGTCCGTCCAGACGCCGCCGTTGGGGTCGGTGACGTGGGACTCGCGCTTGTTGTCCCAGGTGAGGGTGGTGGTCTTGCCCGCGCTGTCGGTCTGGGACTTCACCCGGCCGGCGGCGTCGTAGGCGTTGGTCACCTTGCCGCCCTCGGCGTCGGTGAAGGTGGCCAGGCGCTTGGCGCCGTCGTAGGTGTAGGCGGTGGTCCGGCCGAGCCGGTCGGTGGCGGAGGTGAGCAGGCCGCCGGTGTAGCCGTAGCTGACGGTGGTGTTGTCGGGCAGTGCCGCCTTGGTCAGCAGGCCGGCGCCGTCCACGGTGAACTCGACGGTGCGGCCGGCGGTGTCCTTCACCGTCGCGGGGCGTCCGGAGGCGTAGCCGATGGTGAGGCCGTGGCCGCTCGCGTCGGTGACGGCGGTGAGCTGACCGGAGGCGTTGTAGGTGCGCCGGGTGTGGTCGATCGAGGTGAGGACGTAGGAGGAACCCGACTTGGCGAGCTTGAGCACCGATCCGGCAGGGGTGGTGTAGGCGCCGTTCGACAGCTTGAAGACGACCTGCGCGCCGTCGTCCGTCTGGAGCGTGGCCCGGTCGGAGGCGAGGGTGAGTCTGCTGTCGAAGGGGGTGGACCAGCCGCGGCCGAGCAATCCGGTGGCCGCCGAGTCGGAGCGGTAGTAGCGGTCGAGCGAGAAGGGCTTGCCGGCGCCGGCGAGGGTGGCATCGGTGATCTTCTCGTAGTACATGCCGGTGGCGGTGTTGATGGGGTCGGCACGGTGCTCCTGGGCGTAGCACGTGCACAGTCCGGCCTGGGCGCCGGGGATGTCGGGGGTGTAGAAGGCCTCGACGAAGGGCGAGGAGGTGCCGCCTGGGCTGGAGGAGCCGTCGGTGGCGGTGAGGAAGATCCAGGCGTAGTACTTCTTGCCGTCCTTCAGGTGACCGTCCAGCAGGCTGGAGGTCCACCAGAAGCACTGGTCGGCGGGGTAGGAGTTCTTGGGCCACCAGCCGTAGCACCAGGCGCCGCTCTCGAGGTACCTGCCCTGGGGGTCGGCGTCGGCCTTCTTGATCTCCTGCTGGAGGACCGGCTTCTTCTCCTCGTCCATGACGTAGAGCCACATGCTGGAGAGCTTGGCGGCCTCGATGCCGGAGAACTTCACCTGACCGCCGATGGACAGCATGCCGGGGTAGGCGGAGGCGTAGGCGGACACCCAGTCCGGGTTGGGCGCCGTGCCCGCGGGCGCTTTGAGACCCGGTGCGCCCCTGGTTCCCTTGGCGGAGGCCGCCGGGCCCTTCTGCAGGGCCCCGGCGGGCGGGCTCTCGGGCTTCGCCGACGGGGCCGGCGGGCGGGGCCGGACGAACTCGCGCATCGGGCCGGTTCCGCCGCGGTTGGCGTCGAGCTGCTTGCGCCGCTCGGGCAGCGTCATCGACCGGGGAGGCTTGGGCAGGTCCTTGGCCGTACGGGTCAGGAGAGGAGATGGCGGTACGGGGGGTGGTGCGGTCCGGCCGGGTACGGGGGGCGTTGCGGTCCGGGCCCAGGCCGTCCCGGTGACTCCGGCCAGGGCGAGGAGAACGAATGCCAGGAGGCAGGAAAGCAGTTGGGCTGCTCTTCTTCGCCGTGCAGGCCGTGTGGGCCTTGTAGGTCGTGCAGGCCGCGTAGATCGCAACACTCGTCACACACCCCCCATAGGAAACACACAGATACTCCCCACCTGACCGAATCCCCATGGGAGGCGTCGAATAAATGTCCGGTACTCGCCGATGCGGGGCCAACCGGGGTGCGGTAAAGCGCAGGTGGGGGCTGCCAACGGTGCGCTCCGGCAGCTGAGTGGCTGGATATCGCCGCAATCCACGTCTGGTGGAAGGGACTTGGGACGGACGGGACGCGTGAGACAAGCCTTCCCGGAGGGCGTCCGAAGCGAGGCGGCTTCTGCCGTGCCCCCGGACCCGGCTCCGGACCCGGCCGGGGCCAGGTCCGGCAAGGTCAGCGCCTCCGGCCGCCGTGCAGATGCAGGCGCTCCCCCGGGAACCGCTCGCGGAAGCCGCGGTCGTGCGAGACCGCGACCACCGCTCCCGGGTACGCCGTGAGCGCCGCCTCCAGGTCCTCGACCAGGTCGAGCGCGACGTGGTTCGTCGGCTCGTCGAGTACGAGGAGGTCCGCGGGCCGGGTCACCAGGTTCGCGATCTGCAGCCGCCGCTGCTGCCCTGCGGACAGCGACGTGACCGGAACGTCCAGGTCTTCCTCACGGAACAGGCCCAGCGCCAGCAGCCGTTCGGCGTATTCCTCCGGCAGGCCGGGCCGTCCGGCCGCGAAGGCGGCGAGCAGCGGGAGCCGCGTGGAGCGCGCGGGCAGTTCCTGCGCCAGGTAGCCGATCCGGGCGGGGCGGCGTACCGCGCCCGCGTCCGGCTCCAGGTCGCCCGCCAGAACGCGCAGGAGCGTCGTCTTGCCCGCCCCGTTCTCGCCCGTGACGAGCAGCCGCTGCCCGGGCGCGACCGCCAGCAGCCCGTCCAGACGCAGCCGCTCGCCGACCGCTATGCCGTCGAGCTCGGCGAGCGGGCGGCCGGCCGGAGGCGGGCCGTCCGCCGGCGTCAGCGCTGCCGTGAAGCGCAGTGGTTCCGGCGGCGGCGCCACCGGGTTGCGCTGCAGGTGGGCCAGGCGCTCGCGGACCGACCGCACCTGCCCGCCGAGCTTCGCCTCGTGCGAGCGGCGGTGCTTGCCGAAGCCCTGCTGCGGGTCCTTGCCGGTGGTGGCCAGCCGCCTTCCGGCGGCTTCGAGCAGCTCCTCGGTACGGGCGACCTCCTGAAGCCAGTCGGCATATTCCTGCTCCGCGCGGCGGCGGGCGGCGGCCTTCGCGGCGCGGTGACCGGCCCAGCCGTCGCCGTACCGGTGCACCGTGCGCGCATCCCGGTCGACCTCGAGGATCGTGGTGGCGATGCGCTCCAGGAAGCCGCGGTCGTGGGTGACCGCGACGACGGTGCCGCGGTGGGCGCGCAGGTGCTCCTCGAGCCAGTGCACGGCCGCCGCATCGAGGTGGTTGGTCGGCTCGTCGAGGAGCAGCAGCTCGGGGGCGGCGGCCAGCACGCAGGCGAGCGCGAGCCGCGACTGCTCGCCGCCGGAGAGCGAGCCGAGCATGCGGTCGCGGGTGATCCCGGCGAGCCCGAGCCCGTGCATGGCGGCGTCGACACGGGCGTCCGCCTGGTATCCGCCGCGTTCCTCGTACGCGATGAGCAGCTCCCCGTATGCGGCGAGTTCGTCCTCCGATGCTTCGCCGAGGTGTTCCTCCGCCGTGCGCAGCCGGTGCTCCATGTCGCGCAGTCCGGCGAGGGCGAGGTCGACGGCGTCCTGCACGGTGCGGTCCGGGTCGAGGTCGAGGGTCTGGGCGAGGTGGCCGGTGCCGCCGGGGAAACTGACGGTGATCTCTCCGGCGTCGGGCACCTCGGCCGCGGCGAGCAGCCGCAGGAGAGTGGACTTGCCGGAGCCGTTCTCGCCGATGACGGCGGCCTTCTCGCCCGGGCGGACGGTGAAGGACACCTGGTCGAGGACGGTCCGGGTGCCGTAGGACTTGGTGACGTCCTTGACGGACAGCTGTGCCACGGCAGCGGGCACAGCAGTATGGGCGCGTTCGCGCATCTGACTTTCCCTGGGGATAGGAAGGGTCTACGGGCAGCAGAAACGGCGGCGTCGGCCGTGCCCGGACTCAGAGAAAGCAGAAGAAGCGCATGGACCCACCCTAGCAAGACGATGCGTCTCGCCTCTACTCATTTGCTATCGGGGTCCACGGAATGGGGAGCGCCCTTCGAGGCGCCCCCCATTTCCACAGGCCAGGGCTACCCGCGCAGGAAGCTGTCCCCGTGGACGGCGATGTGGGCTTCAAGAGCGGCGAGCGCGTCGTGGGTCGCTTGCGGCGAGCCCGAGCCGCTCCGCTCCGCGTAGTAGGCCGCGCCGAGCTTCTGGAGCAGGTCGTTGCCGGCTCGCTTTTGGTGGACCTCGTCCACCTTCTGCTTCCCCTGGTTGAGGGCGCTCTGGGCCTGCTCCTTGGCCCGGTCGAGGAATCCAGCCATGCCAACCTCCACAGTTCGGTGTCCGATCCCTACCCCCGCCCGTTCGGACAGGATTCGAACTTGACCAAGGTTTCCCAGTTCGGCGGACGTGGAGGCCGTCTGTACTGGTTCGGTCCCGGTCGGGCCACCCCGGTAACGGAACACGGCCGGCGTATGTGAAGGTGGGCTCTGCTGAGCTGGGCCGCGTACGTATGGGGGATGTTGTGAGTCAGGTGCTCTATAGCGAGCGGTCGTGGAATCCGCTGGCGCGGACCGTGGAGCTGACCGAGGAGCAGCTGCGGAGGGGCGGAGCGACCACGCCGTTGAGCGAGCTGAACCTCGCCGCCATGGCCGAGGCGTTCCTGCGCTCGTGCTGGCTGGGCGCCGGCGGGGCGGAGCGCCCGCTGGAGCGGCTCGCCGAGGGGCCCGGGATCGTCCCGGTGACCCGCGTCACCGGTACCGCCACACCGGTGAAGGTGCGGGAGGCCGCCGCGTTCGCCCGCAAGCTGGGAGAGCTGGCCGTACGGCAGTGCGGCGGGCCCGAGCGGGTGGCCGCCCTGGCCGCCCAGGCCAGGGCCGAGGGCGTACCGCTGTGGATCGCGCGGCGGTACGCGCCGGGGCCCGCCGGGCCGGTCACCGTCGCTGTGGACCGGCGTCTGATACGCGTCGACGTCTGGGGGCCCGGCGCCCCCGTCGTACGGATCCGAGCGCCGCACGGCTTCTACCGCGAGTCCCCCGGACCGTCCAACGGCCTGCACCTGACGGTCGGCGACGTCGCGGCGGAGCTCAGCCTCAAGAAGAAGCTGCGCAAGTCCAAGAGCTCCGTGGAGGTGCGACTGCCCGGGCAGCACTGGGTGCTGCGGCGGGAGAACGCGGCGAGTTCGTGGCTGCTGCGCAACGAACGGCGTGTCGCCCTGCTGACGCGTCCCCCGCGCCGAGTGGTGCTCGAACCGGGCACGCTGCTGCTGCCGCTGGCTCCCGTGCAGTACGAGAGCCCCGACCCGCTGGATGCCGTCATGGCGCAGGTCTTCGCCGTGGCCTTCGGGCTCGGGGACACGACGGGCTTTGCGCGGTTCCGGGCGGAGCGGCGGCGCCCGGTGCACGGAGGCGAGCCGATCGCCACCGACGCAGGATGGGACCGTCCCTGGTTCACCAACCTCGGGAAGGGCAGCGACGACAACGAGCCCGGCGGCGGCGACGGCTGGGGTGCGGACGGCGGCGACAGCGGGGACAGCGGAGGCGGCGATGGCGGCGGGGACGGCGGCGGGGGCGGCGACGGTGGTGGCGGGGGCGGCGACTAGCTGACGGTCCCCCCGGTCGGCGCGTGGCGTTGAGGCTCGTCGTCCGCCCCTGCCGCGAGCGCCCAGTGATCGGAGGGTGTCGGGATCCGGCCTGCCCATATGGAGTTCGGCGGGCCGCGAAGGCCGGCGTCCGCGGGGGAAGCGGCGCACCCGCTCGGGGTGCGCCGCTTCCGCCCCTCCCGGCGCGGGTCAGCCGATCGTGATCATTTTGGCGACGCCGGGGACCCCGGCGGCGTCGAGGGCGAAGAGCATGTAGGTGCCGGGCAGGGCCACTCCGGGATCGCCCGGGACGGTCAGCTCGTACGAGGTGCTGCCCGCCTGCCGGAAGGTCAGCGGGACCCTCCGCTGGTCGTTGTCGACCGAGTGGGTCGCCGCTCCGGCGCGGACCAGGGAGAAGGCGGCGACCGGCTTGTCGGTCGTCACCGGCAGGACGGCGCCGTTGGCGACCCTGGCGGGCGGAGTGCTGGTGAAGGCCGGGCGGGGCTTCCGGCTGCCGTCCGGGTTGAGGAGGTACGGCGGGGTGAAGACGGCCCCGTCGGCGTGGTTGGTCGCGCAGTCGCCGCACAGCCCTCCCCCGCCCGAGAAGATCCGTCCGTCGGGCAGCAGGTTCGCCACGCTGTGATAGTTGCGCGGGACGGCCATGCCGGCCATCTTGGTGAAGGCGCCCGTCGCCGGGTCCCAGATCTCCGGGGTCATCACCGAGGTGGCGTCGCTGAAGGGGACGGGGTAGGACTGCCCGCCGAACACCGCCACCTTGCCGTCCGGCATGACGACGCTGTTGCCGAACGAGCGGGCGTAGGCCATGTCGCCGGTGCGCTTGCTGACCGGCCGGGTGCCGTCGCCGAGACCGACGGTGTAGGCGCGGCGGGTGGCGTTCGCGTTCTCGTACGCGGTGGCGCCGCCGAGCGTGAGGAGCTTGCCGATGTCGTAGGAGACGGCGTTGCCGTTCATGGCGTCCGGGCTGTCGGCGCGCGTTCCGGCCGGTGTGACCGTGCCGTTGCCGGTGGTGTCGATCCAGTTCAGCTGCTTGCTCGGCCCGAGCTGCAGCACCCGGCCGCGGGAAGTGGCGTGCAGCCACTGGTGGTTGTCGGCCCGGTAGGGGCCGGCGGGGTCGGCGGTCATGGTGCCCGTGGCAGGTACGCCGGGAAGCCTCCGCCACTTCCCGGTCGCCGGGGACCACACCTCGCCGTCCTTGTCCCCGCGGGCACCGCTCCAGGATCCGCCGAGCACGAACGCGTCGCCGTTCGAGAGCAGGGTCATGGCCTGGTAGCCGCGCGGGATGTTCATCTCGCCGGTGGCGGACCAGGTGTCGGTGCGCGGGTCGTAGATGCTGGCGCGGGACGCGTTGCTGCCGCCGGTGACCAGCACCCTGCCGTCGGAGAGCACGGCGATGCCGGGGCAGAACATGTCGTGGCCGGTGTTGTCGACCCGGCGCTGGGTGACCTGCCCGGTGCCGAGGTCCATGATGGCGGTCTGGGTGTATCCGTTGCTGCCCCCGAACCGGTCGATGGCGTACGCGGACCAGGCCAGCAGCTTGTTGTTCGGCAGAACGGCGGTGGCCACGGGGACGAGCGGGAAGCCGGTGACCCGGTCCCAGGAGCCGGAGACGGAGGGATCGGCGGGGCCGCTGAGCCGCACCTCGGCGGCGGAGCTCCACGGGCCGCGGTTGCCGGCCTCGGTGGTGGCGGTCAGCCGGACGAACCGGGCCGGGACCGGCCGGGTGAACGTGGTGCTCTTGACGGTGTCGTCGTCCTTCCACACGCCGCCGGCCACGGGGCTTCCGAAAGAGACCCCGTCAAGGCTGGTGGCGACGGAATACGCGCCGATCCGCCCGTTGGCCTCGGACTTCCGCGGCTGATAGGTGAGCGCGGAGACGGTCTGCGTGCGGTGCATGTCGATGGTGACGGAGTGGGGCAGCGGGGCCGCGCTCCCCGACCAGCGGCTGTGCCAGAGGGTGTCGGCGTCCCCGTCCAGGATGTTGGCGGCGCGGTTGTCGGCCTGCGCGGTCTCCTCGTCGCTCGCGGAAGCGGTCCAGCCGGTGGTCGGCAGGTCGACGACGGAGGCGGGCAGCCCCGGGTCGCCCAGCAGCCGGATCTCGGCGGCGGAGCTCCAGGGCCCGCGGTTGCCCGCTTCGGAGGTGGCGGTCAGCCGGACGTACCGGGTGCCGCGGGCGGCGAAGCTCAGCGTCTTGGTGGTCGTGTCGTCGGCGAGGGTGCCACCGGCGACGGCCGCGCCCCAGTTCTGCCCGTCGGTGCTGAGGTGGATGGCGTACTCGCCGACGCGGCCGTTGGGGCTGTCGGTGCGCGGCTGGTAGAGGAGCGCGGACACGACCTCGGTGCGGTGCATGTCGATGACGAGGGAGTGCGGCAGCGGCGCCGCGCTCCCCGACCACCGGCTGTGCCAGAGGGTGTCGGCCTTGCCGTCCAGCACGTTGGCGGCGCGGTTGTCGGCCTGCGCGGTCTCCTCGTCGCTCGCGGAAGCGGTCCAGCCCGCCCTGGAGAGGACGGGCGCCGCCGGCTCCATGGCCGAGGCGGGTGCGGCGGCGTGGTGCGGGCGTGGCGGGCGGGCACCGTGGGCGCCGTGGGCGCCGTGGGCGCCGTGGTCCTCGGCGGCGGCCCCGCCACCGCGCGCGCCCAGTACGGGCAGGAGCGCGACGATGACCGCCACCAGGGCGATCAGGACGAGCCCTTGGGATCTGAGGCGGGAACGGCGGAACAGGCTGTGTCTGCTGTGTCTGCTGTGTCTGCTGTGTCTGCGGACTGGGTCGGGTAACACATCGGCTCCTGAAGGGCCCGGCCTGGAGGACCAGGTCCTGAGTCAGTACGGTCGGTATCCCGCAACCGGGACGGAAGAGGTCACTCTTCTGGCCGGGAAGAGGGGTGTACAGACGTCAATCCGGCCGATCCCTCGCTGATCCCGTCCGCCGCCGGCGGCGTAGTCGCACAGCCGTACTGGGTACGCACAAGGGGGCTGGGCAACGGCAACGGCAACGGCAACGGCCAAGTCGTGGGCTATGCCCTTGCTTCAGCCCTCAGCGCCCTACGCCCGACGTACCCCGAGGAGCCTCAGATGCCGGACCGGTCCGACACACCGCACCGCCTCGACCCGACGGGAGCCGACCAGCACGCAGCCAACGAGCGGTTGCGCGCACGAGGGCCCGCAGTTCCCGTGGTGCTGCCCGGCGAGGTCGCCGCTGTCGCGGTCACCCGGCACGAGGAGCTCAAGGCGTTCCTCGCCCACCCAGACGTCGCCAAGAACGCCCGCCACTTCACCGCGTTGCGCGAGGGCGGCATACCGGCGGGGTGGCCACTGGCCACGTTCGCCACCGTCGAGGGCATGACCACTGCGGACGGGGACGACCACCGGAGGCTGCGCGGGCTGGTCACCCAGGTGTTCACCCCTCGCCGCATCGAGGGGTTACGGCCTCGCGTCGAGGAGCTGACGTCCCGGCTGCTGCACGCGCTCGGCGAGGCGGCGCAAGGCCGTGGAATGGGGTCCTCCGAAGTGGTCGACCTGCGTGAGCACTTCGCCCTTCCCCTGCCCATGGCCGTCATCTGCGAACTGCTGGGTGTCGACCCGGACTTGCAGGGCGGCTTGCACCGGCTGTCGAGTCTGATCGTGAGCACCACGACCACACCGGAGCGCGCCCTGGCCGCCAACCGCGAGATGGCCGACGTCCTCGGCCTCGTCCTCGACCGGCGCCGCGCGGCCCCCGGCGACGACCTCACCAGCGCCCTCCTGGCCGCACAGGCCGAGGACGGCGACCGGCTCACCGACCGCGAACTGGTCGGCACCCTGCTCCTGATGGTCATCGCCGGGCACGAGACCACGCTCAACCTCATCACCAACGCGGTACGGGCACTGTGCACGCACCCGGAACAGCTGGCGCTGGTACGCGCGGGAAAGGCCGGCTGGGGCGACGTGGTCGAGGAGACCCTGCGTTACGACAGCCCGGTGAGCTTCTTCCCCTTCCGCTACCCCACCCGTGACCTGGAAGTCGGTGACACGGCCATCCCCCGGGGCACCCCGGTGCTCGCCTCGTACACCGCCGCGGGTCGCGACGAGCGTGCGTACGGCCCGGACGCGGCCCGCTTCGACGTCACCCGCCGCCCCGCGGTCCGTCACCTCTCCTTCGGTCACGGCCCGCACTACTGCCTGGGCGCGCAGCTGGCCCGGCTGGAGGCGACGACCGCTCTGGAGGCCCTGTTCGACCGCTACCCCGACCTCACGCTCGCCGTCCCCGACCACGACCTGCCCCGGCACCCGAGCTTCGTGGGCAACAGCACGGAGATCCTCCCGGTCCGGCTTCATCCGTAGCCGCAGGCGTCGCTTCGGCTCGGCGAGGCAGGCCAGGCGGGCCAGGCAAGCGAGGCGGGCGGTTCAGGACAGCTGGCCGTCGTAATCGGGCAGCTTGAAGGCCTTCTCGTAGAAGCCGCCCGCGAAGTCGGTGGACCGGTTGCCGATGTTGGCGGTGATCGTGTAGCCGCCGTGGGTGAGTTCCCCGCGGCAGCGCTCCTTGCCTTCCTCCTTGCTCTCGCCGTGCTCGCGCGTGCATATGGCGTCCACGGGGTAGCCGGCGTTCTTCAGCTCCTTCCGGGCGGACGACGAGGAGGTGCGGGCGGTGACGAACAGCACCGACACCCGGTGCTCCTTCGCCCATTGGGCCACCTTGAGGACCGGCGTGTTGGGCTGTCCCGGGTGGTAGTGGGTCTCCAGCGCGGTGTTGTCGATGTCCAGCACGACGGCGAGCCTGCCGCCGCCCCGGCCGACGCGGTCCTGCAGCCACGGGACGGCCGGGCCGACGGCCTTCCGGACATCGGCCTGCCAGGTCTGGTAACCGGGCACGGCTCTCGGCGAGGCGGCTTCCGTGGCAGAGACAGAGGCGGAGGCGGAGGCAGAGGCGGTGCCCGGCAACGCGGCCGGCAGCGCGAGAGCCGCCAGGGCGGCGAAGGCGGCAGTGCGAAGCTTCCCGACGAACATCAACCTTGTTCCTTCCGGTCTTACGGTTCCCGGCGGTTCCCGGTCTTCCGGCTTCCGGGGGTTTCCGGGGTTTCCGGTGGGCAACGTGTCCGCCGGCAAGATCACCACCGCAAGAGGGCGCATGGGCGACCGGAAAGTGGCGGGAGCGTGAAGAGGACGGGGCCGTCACCCACTCGAGGGGTGTCGCTGTGCGCCTACGGCTTCGTACCGGTTCCCGGCTGCATGCTCGACTCCATGATCTCGTCCCACCGGCCTCAGCCGGGCCGCGTCCTCACCGGCACCGGCATCGGCCTGCTCATGGTGACCGCATCGGCCGCCTCCGCTGCCGCACTCGCCTCCCCAGCCCCACCAGCACCGGTGCGCTCACCCGCGATTGGGCAGGCCGTCGGCGTGACCTGCAATGCCTTCGGACCGACGCTGTTCGTCCGTGTTCCCTCGCAGCTCTCTTCCCTTCCCGCGGCAGCGGCTCCGGAGCTGAAGGGCTTCCCCGAGTGTCTTCACGGCATGGACCCGTCCGGAGACTGAGTCTCGTCCGCCTTTGCGCTACGAGAGCGGGAACCCGGCGAGCGTGGGCCACAGTTGCGGGTCCTCGAAGTCCAGGGCCCACAGTGCGGTGTGCTCGACTCCGTATTTACGCAGGACGGGCAGGTGGGCGGCGATCCCCCGCGCGTCCTGGTACCAGACCTCGCGCTGCCGGCCGTCCTCGGTGTAGGTGAAGTGCGGGGTCTTCGAGCCGGGGTCGAGGGCGTAGGGCGCGCCGACGCGCTGCCGCAGCGCCTCGGCCTCGCGGGACGTGCGGTGGGTGGCGCGGGCGGTGTCGCCCGCACGGTGGTCCCAGCCGTAGGCGGGGATACCCATCTCGATTTTCCGCGCGGGTACGCGCGCAGTCGCGTAGCGCAGGATGTCCTCGTACCACGCGGGGCTGGACAACGGGCCGGGCCGGTCCAGGGCGTTGTGCAGGTTGTAACCCATGATCCGCAGGCGGTCGAGGGTGCGGCCCAGATGCGCGTAGTCGTAGACCGGGCCTTCGTCGCGCGTCGCCGTACGGGGGAAGACGGCGGCCGTGCATTCCTTGTGCAGGGTGTGCAGGCGGCTGCACACCTCGGTGACCAGGGAGTTGAAGCCCGTACGCACCTGCTGGACGACGGCCGGGGCGAGGCCCGTTCCGTTCATCTTCTCGTAGTCGAGGTCGAGGCCGTCGTACGGGCGGGCGGTGGCCAGGCGCACCAGGGTTTCGACGTGCGCAGCGCGGGTCTTCGGGTCGCCCGTCAGGCGTGCCATGGCGGCGGCGTCCAGGCTCTCGGTGACGGTCGGCACCACCTTCATGCCGGCCCGGTGCAGCCCGTCGATCACGGCTCGGTCGCCCGCGCCGGCGTGTTCCTCGACGCGGTCCGCGGCGGTGGCCTCGTACCAGAAGGGGCTGACGGTGTGGAGCTGATCGGCGTGGGCGAGCGCGTCCTGGTAGGCGCCCGCTTCCCAGAACGGCAGCCAGGCGGAGACGGTGCGCTGCGTGCGCTGCGCCGAGGTCCGGGAGGCGGGCGGACCGGTGGTCGCGGCAGTGGTGGCGGTGGTGGCAGCGGTGACGGTGGCGGTGGCGCTGGTGGGAAGCAGCGCGCTCAGCAGGGCGATGACTCCGGTCAGGACGGCGGCGTGTCTGCGGACCATCCACCCAGCGTGGTACGTGGGTGTCCGGCGGGCGAGCCGCGATGGCCCACTCGGGGCTTCCGGGGGCGGGTTTCCCGCCGGGCTGGTCGCCGGGCTCATGGCCGGGCTGGTCGCCGGCCCGGCTGTCGGCGGGGCGGCCCGTTTGACACGCCCTGCCCCGCGGCGCGTACTGGAAGAAGAGCGCCCCGGGGAGCCCGGCGGGCGGCCCCGTAAAGGCACTTGTGGAAGTGACCCGCTCATGAACCAATCGGGACCGGCCCCAGAATCCGGCCTCCGCGGGAGGAGGCTCCTATGAGCATGGTCATCATCGAGGGGACCTATCGGGTCCTCGGTACCCAGCCGGACGGTGACACGATCCGCTTCCAGCCCGACGACCCCGGTTTCTGGATGGACGTGCCAGGCTTCAAGCAGGTCGGTCACGGGGGTTCGGGGCACGCCACCGTGAGGTTCGACGGAATCGACACGCTGGAAACCCATTACCAGCCCGCGGGCGATCAGGTGCACCAGCCCCTCGTATTCGGGCACAAAGCCGCGGACGAGATGCTGGCTTGGCTCGGTTTCGCCGGAGTGCGGCGCCGGGGTGGCGAGGGCGACGACCGCGAGACGGTCACATACGCCACTCCCCTGTCCGTGCCCGGCTTCATTCTCGCCAGCGGCGCCGACCGGCCCGGTGGCCGATGCATCGCCCTGGTCTGCAAGGGGCCCATGCCGGTCATTCCCGGCGGCGACGGCAAGAAGCGGTACAGGTCCGGTGACCGGATCGACGTCCCGGTGGATCTGCTGCGGACCAGCGTCAACCATCACCTGCTGAAACTCGGCCTCGCCTACCCCACGTTCTACTCGGCGCTGCCCAGGTCCTTGCGCCAGGAAATGGCCGACGTGGCGCAGAAGGCCAGGGCGGACGCGCTGGGGCTCTGGCCCAGCGACGTGACGAGGAACGGCGGGGTGACGGTCGCCGACCTGAACACGCTGACGGATCACGCGGTGATCCTGCCCAAGCTCTTCCGGCGGCTGTACGACTACATCCTCTTCAACGGTTCCGCCTCCCTGGCCTGCTTGCCCGCCTATCTGGCCGGCGGTCAGGAGAGGTTCACCGTCTTTTCCGCCGTTCACGGCTCGCCCGACCGCGGCAAGTCCTTCACCGGGCTGCACGAGCTCTTCGCCGTCAGCGGTCAGAACGTCAAGCTCAAGTACGACATCGAGGACGTCGTCTTCGACGAGAAGTAGGCCGCGCCAGGATCCGGATCGCGCCGGCCGACGACCGCCGGCCGTCGACCGTCGGCCGGCCCGTGACGGGCATCCGCCATGCCTGCACCATCTTTATCGAGTTCCGGCATATCTGACATTTCAGTCATTTCCTGAGGAGCGGTGCGCTTTCGCCGAGGCGCACGCCATGCCCACCGGACGCCGAGAACTTCATGGTCATTCCAGGCGGCGCCGGACCCGTCGGGCGCAGTCAACCGGCCACCGCCCGTAACCCCCGAAAACCACCCGCACCACTCCGATAGCATGATCCGACTCATGACGAGCATCCCATCGCCCGTCGTTCACCGGAAAACAGGCTATCCGGCACGAAGAGTGACATATTTAACTGACAACTAACAAATCGGCCAAATAATTGATATCTATAGCATCGCGGGTGTTTTCGCGAATAAACCGCAGAATGACGTTCGCCGCCTGGCGTCGACCACGGACAATACTGTGGGCGACGGTGGGCGTGGTGGCCCTCGCATTCTTCATCACGCTGGAGATCGCCGCACGTCATTACGGCCTCCCGGGGCCGATGACCAACCAGGTGAAAGAGGTGATACTCGCCCCCAAATCGGGCCCGCTGTTGTACGCCAGTATGGCGTTGATGATGGTGGTGCTCACCTGGCGGGAGCGATTCATCGCGGCCGGCGTCGCGGTCGGCATCGACATCGTCTTCTTTCTCGTGCGGTGGGCCGTCGACGCCAAGATGATGTTCGGAAACGGCGCGCTGTGGGTGATATTGGGCTGTGCCGTCATCGCCGTCACACGCCGTACCGGCCGGGAACGCATCCTGCTGCTGAAGGCCGTCGGGCTGGGCCTGCTCCTGGTGGCCGGCCGCAAGACCGGCGACACCTGGCTGCTCATCACGTCGAAGACCCGCCCGACGGTGCTCGACCAGTACGTGGCGGTCGCCGATCACGCGCTGGGCAACCCGTCGTGGCTGGCGGGCCGGATCGTCGAGGCCACCGGCACGGTCGGCGAGCACGTTCTCGACTACGTCTACATCCAGCTTGCGGTGGCCGCGGTCCTCGTCACGCTGTACCAGCTGCGCAACGTGGCGGCCGAGCGCCGCTTCCCGAGCCATCACCTGGTGCGCACCTTTCTGGTGATCGGCCTCCTCGGACCGGGCATTTACATGATCTTCCCGGTGGTCGGGCCGATCTTCGCCTACGGCGCCGACGGCGGGCACTGGGCGGTGGCCGACCTGTGGCCGAACACGCCGACGCCCATCAGCACCCCGCACGCGATGCCGTTCGACGAGATCACCCCGCGCAACTGCATGCCCAGCCTCCACACAGCGTGGGCGACCGCGATCTTCATTCATTCCCGTAAGGGCCCGCGCCTTCTCCGTTTCGGAGGCACGTTCTGGCTGATCGCCACGCTCGGCGCGACGCTGGGATTCGGCTACCACTACGGCACGGACATCATCGCCGGCGTGGTTTTCACCCTCACGATCGAGGCGGCGCTGCGCGCGCAGGAACGCGGCTGGGACCGGGCAGGAATCCAGCTGGTCGCCTACGGCACGACGGTCTTTGCCGCGTTCCTGGTGTCCTATCGCTATCTGCCGATGGAAATGGCCGAATACCCGTGGGTGTTCGGACCGATTCTCATTCTGGCGATGATCTCGGTGATATACGGCTACGTGCGGACCACCAGAGCCTGGGAACCGAGGACCGCACCGGCCCGGCAGCCGGAACCGCAACCCGAACTGGTTTGACGCCACCGGCGGCACCCGGTCCTCCGAGGGCGGCGACCACGGACGACCGGGCCGGTCAACGGCCGGACCTGCTCCCTCCCCCACGGGCATCACGCGGATTTCATACCGCGCCAAGGGCCCATGGGTGGAGGGAGCACACGTATGAGGGCACCGTCCGCGGAGACCGGTGATCCGGTAGCGGCTCTCCTCGTCCGCGAGATACCCGACCGCCGCGTCGGCGGCGCTCCCCCGCTGCCGTCACCCGGTCCCGGATGCCGCGGGCGAGTTCCGGATCACGAACGGCCGGGAGAGGACGGTGACGGCCACGGATACCGCGGCCAGAGCGGTGACCGCGGCGCCGGGGGTGAGGTACTGGGCGACGCCGCCGGCGATCGCGGCGCCGATGCCCTGCCAGGTCATCCGGCCGGCGGACTCGACGCCCTGGACCTGGCCGCGGACCGGATCGGGGGTCAGCTGCATGAGCTGCTCCTGCAGGGGCAGGGTGGCGGCGAACCCGGCACCGGCGACGAACACCGCGGCCGTCGCCGCCCACGCGGGCGGGTGGAACCCGAACAGCAGGTAGGGGACGGCGAGCAGCAGCCGCAGGGCGAACGCGCAGCGGCGTCGCCGGCCGGCGGTGAGCAGCCGCCCGACGGTCAGGTCTCCGAGCAGCATGCCCGCCGACCCGGCGGCCAGGAGGACTCCGGCGTGGTCCGGTGAGTAGGAGATCAGCAGAGCCTCGCAGCCGACGATCAGGCCGTTGGGAACCCAGAGGTTCAGCAGCAGCGCCCACCGGCCCGGGTGGGAGAAGAGCGCGGTGTTCGTTGCCCAGGTCTGACGCAGACCGGGCCGCCGCGTCAGGCGGATCGAGTGCTCCCGGGCGGTGGAGGCGACCACCACCAGTCCGAGGCCGGTCAGAACCGCGGCGATGCCGAAGACTCCGTGCGGGCTCAGGTGCCGCAGCAGCACGGCGCCCATGGCGTAGCCGAGGACCGACATGCCGCCGGACGTGATGTTCATCAGCGACCGCGCCAACGCGTACGTGGAGGCCGGCACGACTTCGGCGAGCAGTCCCATCCGTGTGCCCGTTCCCAAGGACTGGAAGAAGCCCAGTATCAGGAGCAGCCCGAACCTGGCGGGCAGCGGCAGCCCCGGAATCGCCTGTGCGGCAACGCCCGCCAGCGAGACGCACTGGAGCGCCAGGAGCGTCCGGCGGGGCCGGCCGCCGTCGGCCACCGACATCAGCGTCAGTGCACCGAACACCGTCGCGAACGTGGCGCCGTACATGCTCACGGCCGTGAGGAAGGGGGAATGGGTCCGGTGGTCCACCAGCATCCCGAGCGCGAAGCCCGACAGCGTGCTCGCGGCGGCCGTCAAGGTGAAGCTCGCGTACAAGCCGGCGAACTCGCGGTTGCGGAGCAGGGCACGGTAGCCGGTGGTGGGGAGGAGGGTGGGCTCGGAGAGTTCGGAGGGTTGGCAGGGTTGGGGTGTGTCAGAAGGCATGAAAAAAGCCTCCTGGCGCACCCGATGGGGCGCCGGAGGCGAACGCGTTCATTTTAACAGACGGCTTCCGGGCCGCCTTTCGGCGGGCGGCCCCCCTCTAGTCGGTGTTCTCGCCCGCAGGCACCACGAGTCCGATGCCTTCGGCCGCCACGGCGACGGCGAAGTCGAAGAACGCGGACTCGTCCCGGACACTGTCGTGGGTACGGCTGAAGACTTGGAACACCAGGAGCCCGATCAGGTTGCTCCACAGCACGATGCCGCGTTCGATGACGTCCGAGAACGGTGCGTCGGGCACGCCGCCGAAGAGCTCCACGGCTTCCGGCAGGAGCAGCGGCGGCCCCGCCACCGCGCGCCGGGGTGGGGTGAGTTCACCGGCCTCCAGCGCCGAGCGCACGATCCCGGCCAGCACCGCTGGGGTGCGTGAAGCGGGCGGGACCGTGTCCTGCGGGGCGTGGTAATCCGGCACGGGCGAGCCGTAGATCAGCGTGAACTCGGCGGGGTTGCCGAACGACCACTTCCGCAGTGCGCGGGTGACCGCGAGGAGCCGCGCACCAGCCGTCGCGCCGGCGTCCCTGGCCGCCCGGTCGGCCTGCTCCATCGCGGCGCCGGACTCGTTGTAGGCATCGATGACCAGCGCGGTCAGCAGGTCGTCACGATGCGGGAAGACGGCTTCCACGGCGGTGACGTCAAGTGCACTGCCGTCGGCAACGGCTTCCAGGGACAGTCCTCCGGCGCCCACCTTCAGCAGCAGCTGACGCGCGGTGCTCTTGATGACCGCTGACAGCCCGGTGTTCTCACCGTTCTCACCGTTCTCATCGGTGGTGCTTGATCGGGATATCTCCATGGCCGAACCGTACATGCCGGCTGCAACAGCTCAGGGTGCGTCGCCGCCCGGCTACTCTGCACGTCGTGATCAACTCGACTGCGGGACTTGACGACACTGACGTTGCGATAGGTGCCGTCCGTGCCGGCGCAGAGGCCGTGCGCGCCAGGTACGGGCAGCGTCTCACCCGTATGGACAAGGGTGCCGGGGACTTTGCCACTGACGCCGATGTGGCCGCTGAGGAGGCGATCCTAGGCGTCATCCGTGCTGCGCGGCCCGAGGACGCGGTGCTCGGCGAGGAAGGCGGGCGGCGAGGTGCAGCCGACGCGGTGCGCCAGTGGTTGGTGGACCCCTTGTGCGGCACACTCAACTATGCCGTCGGTAACATGCTCGTTGCTGTCAACGTGGCATTGCGCAACGCGGCACTGCTCAACGGTCCGGCTGCGGTGGCCGATCCGTTCAGTGGCGAGGTCTTCTTCACCGACGGTGATGCCGCTTGGGTGCGGCGCGATGACGGCGACACACGACTGGCGCCGACGGCGGCCACCCGGCTGGTGGACGTGAACCTGGATCCGCCCTTTCCGAGCGCGCCCGGATTCAGGGCCGTGGACCTGCTCACTCACCCCGGCTTCGTCGAACGGTTCCGGCCGCGCGTCGTGTCCACGACGCTGGCGCTGGCCTGGGTCGCGGCCGGCAAGCGTGCCGCATACGTCACCGACGGCGGCGACCTGACCGGGAGCGTGCACTTCGCCGCCGGTATCGCTCTGTGCCGGGCCGCCGGCTGCGTCGTCACAGGAGTTGACGGCGCTCCGATCGGGCAAGGTGAGCAGGACGGGCAGGCAGGGCGTGGGCTCGTAGCGGCCGCGGACGCCGAGACTCACGGGCTGCTGATGTCGATGATCCGCAGTCGAGGCGTCGAGGCCGGGGCTGCGAACTCGTAAATGGCGGCGGGTCCGACCAGGCTGCCAGGCTGTGGCTGTCACGCCGGGGCGGGCGGCATTTCTTTGCGACAATGAGAGACCAACTGTTCCTTCCTTCCGGGGAGTTCTCATGAGACGTCGTCGTCCTGTCTTCGCCGTCCTGGCGGCTGCTGCGGTCGTCGTGGCGGCGTCGCCCGCCTCCGCGGCACCGGGTGTGCCGGCGTTCCTCGACCCGGCGGAGCTGCCTCCGCGGGCGGGGACGGCCTGGCACGGCGGGGCGGTGACGGGCGGTGTGCCGGACCCGCTGCCGTTCTGCGTGGGTGAGGCGCTGCCGGGGGCGACTTCGCGGCACCGGGCGTTCTGGACGGACCTCGACACGAGCGCCGTGCAGGTGACCGTGGTCGAGCGCGACGCGTCGCGGGCCGAGGCGCTGGCCGGGCTGCTGGACAAGGCGGTCAGGGACTGCGCGGGCAAGGTCGAGCAGGAGGATCCCGGCACGCGCGCCGCGTGGCGCGACCTCGGCAGGGTTGAGGTGGCGGACGGCGCCCACGTACAAGGGGTGCAGACGACGCGCGCCGAGACGGGCAGCGACGTCCATCTCTTCTCGGTGGGGCGGGACGGCCGGACGGTGACCGTCGTGCACTGGGGGCAGATGGGCACGTTCAAGGACGCCCCCGTCAGCGGCTTCAGGACTACGACCCGCACTGCGGTGAACAAGCTCCACTGAACACCTGCGGACCGGCTTCCAACGGGCTACTGCGAGCTGGTGGGGTCGCAGTTGTCACCACCGTGCGCGTGCGGCGCCCGCCGGGCGTAGTAGCCGTGGAGCCAGCGCTCGATCGACCGGTGGAGGTCGTGGCTGACGTGTTCGAGGAGGTGGGCCATGTCGTTCAGCCGGTTTCCTGCGGGCGTTCCGGGTCCGAGGACGGCGGCGCCGTCACGGGCGGTCGCGACGAGGAGGGCGTTGAGCCGGACGCTCGCCATCATGGCCTCGAACCACATTTCGTTGTCGATGACGTACCGGTCGCGCCGCCGGCGTGCGTCGCACTCCCGCCGGATCAGCCCCTGGCCTTCGAGGTAGCCGACGGCCTTGGAGACCGACGCCGGGCTGACGTTCAGCCGCTGAACGAGGTCGGCGACCGTGGCACAGCCCGAGTCGGTGATGCCGATGCAGGCGAGCACGCGGGCCGTCATCCCTGGCAGACCCATGGCGACCAGGACTTCCGTGAGCCGCTTCTCGTAGTCGCGCACCGCTTCCCCGTCCCGGCCGGGGAGGTCGGTGGCGAACGCGGCAGCCGGCGCGGAGCCGGTGCCGCCGCGTCCGCCCCGACGGGCACGCCGCCCCGCCTCATGGTGCGCACGGTCTGCGCGGTATCCGACAGGGCCGCCGTTGCGCATCACCTCCCTGGTGACGGTCGACGTCGGCCGGTCCAGGCGTCTGGCTATCCCGGCGTACGACAGCCCGTCGGCCAGTCCGGCGGCAATGTGCCGGCGGTCCTGCTGCGTCAGTCTGCTACCCGGCATCAGTAGTCACCTCCTGCGGTCCGGAGCGCCGAGCCGGAGCCGGGACCAGTGTGCGTTCACGACCGGATCGTTGCAACGACTCCATCGAAACCTTTGCATTAACCGCCAGGATCGTTGCAACGAATTCCCGGCACCTGCCTGCCACTTCGCCTGAGCTACGCACTTTCTTCATTGACGTAGAAATAAACCCGACATAGCTTTTCCTCCACGACGACGGCCGTAAGGATCCACGGAACCTGCACGGTGAACCGGCAATGGCCTGCTTCGAGGCCGAACTCGGAACCGGCCGTTCGTCGTCCAGCGCCACTCCTTCGCACAGCGTTCTCGTGATCACGGGCAGCCGCACCGGCTGCCCACCGAGCCGAAAAGGGGAAATCCATGAGTGTGAACAGGGCAAAGGCAGGACTTCTCGCCGCAGCCGTGGTGCCACTGCTGATGGCCTCGGCAACCGTGGCGGTCACAGCACCGTCCGCCAGTGCCCAACCCAGCGGGGCCGACGCCTGCGCCCACCCCACCTGGTCCAACAAGTCCCCGGGCAAGGGCACGCCCAAGGGGGACAGCGCCAAGATCCGCACCGGCCCCAGCGAGGACTGTTCCGTGGTCAAGGAGGTCTCCGGCAGCACGGTGCTGCAGTACCACTGCTGGGTGGAGAACGACCACGGCCACAAGTGGACCCATGTCCGCATAGACGGCAAGGACACCAACGGCTGGGTCTACAACGACCGTCTGGACGACGGCGGCTCCAAGCACCCCGACAACAAATGCTGACCCTCTCACCGTGACACCCGGCAGCGGGCGGACCCGGCACACACGCCGGATCCGCCCGCTGTTCTCGTCGCCTGGCTGGTGGGGTCGGGTAGGTGGACCGCTGAGCCCCGGCGGTCGGCACCGACGGAACCGAGGAGCCGCCACGGGTGGGCCGTCAACATCACACATGCGGTGCGGACTCCGTGCGGTGAGCACTTGAACGCCGCTCACCCCATGCAGCGCGGCTCCGACATGCCCTCGTTGTATCCCAATTGGGGACGCGTCGAGACGTGGCACAGGGTCTACTTGTGCGGCAGGTGGTGCTGATACCGCGCCTGGGTGGGTAACATCCCGCAGCAATACACCAGTCCAGGTGAGGGAGCGGTCATGACCGACGAGATGGACGGCGCCAACATCCAGGCTCAGTATGCAGCGCAGTTCGCAGCTGACCTGGAGAAGAACGAGAAGGAGCAGGAAGGTCTCCGTGCTCGCCTTCAGACGCTGGAGACCGAGCACGCGTGGCTTTCCGGCATGCGGAGCACTGTGGCCGGGCAGCAGGCCAGCCCGGGAGAGGCGGCCGAAGCGCCTGGCAAGGCCGGAAGCACAGCGACTGCAGGAGCCGTACCACGAGCGCGCCGGGCGAAGAAGTCATCTGCTTCCCCGGGACGCCGGAAGAAGCCGGCGCAGGCCGGGAACGCGGGTGCGGGCGCGGAGCAGCCGGCACCGGCGGTGCGCACCAGGAAGGGCGACGGGCCCACACTGGGTGAGCTGATTCTCGGTGTTCTCGGCAAGCACGGTCAGCCGCGTATGGTCAGCGAGATCGTCAAGGAGCTGGGACAGGCTCACCCGGAGCGCGTCGTGAGTGGCCCGGTGGTGCGCAGCACGGTGGAAGCCCTCGTTGCCAAGGGGCGCCTGGAGCGCGAGCGGAAGCAGGGCTCCGTGTTCTACACCGCGCCCGCGGTCGAGGGAGACGCGGCGCCGGACACAGCGAACCGGGCAACGGAGCCTGAGGCCGAAGCAGCCGCGGAGACGACCGCAGCCGCTGAGGCCTGAGCGGACCGGTGCGCGTCATGTGCGTTCCGGCCGGCTGTGCGGGCGCATGCGCTAGCGACACGTCGGATGCTGATGAGGGCCTGTGTCATTTCAAGGCCGAGGGGGTCAGCTCCGGCGGGTCGCATCAAGCCGATGACGCCGGTTCACTCGACCTCCCGCCGCCTCCCCGGAGAACGGCGCTCCATCGCATTGCTGATTCTGTCCGTGCTGTGTCTGCAGCAGGCACACCTGGGCCGCCGAGGCCATCTGTCCGTCCCCCGCGCCCTCCGGATCACGGGCAGGCACCTCGCCGAGCTCCTCCGCCGGCAGGATGTCCCCCTCGGGCGTGCATACGGAGAGATCAGCGCCACAGCACCGGGGCGCGCTGTCACTTTGTGTTACCATCAAACGTTTGCATGACCGTGAGGGCCGTCGATTCCGTCCGTCCGGTTTCCCTTGTTCGTCGGTTGCTCGTTCCTGCCGGGCCTTCCTCGGTACGTTCCCCATACGGAAGGCTCTTCATGTCTGTGGCCCTCACCCCGCCGGTCTCCCCGGCATCCCCGGTCGCCTCCTTCGCCGAGCTGGAGCTGCCGGCCGCGGTGCTGCGCACGCTCACCGAGCGCGGCCTGCGCGAGCCGTTCCCCATCCAGGCGGCCACGCTGCCGAGCGCCCTCGCGGGACGTGACGTCCTGGGACGCGGGCGGACCGGATCGGGCAAGACGCTGGCCTTCGGCCTGCCGCTGCTCGTACGGACGGCCGGGCGGCGCGCGGAGCCGAAGCGGCCCCTCGCCCTGGTCCTGGTGCCCACCCGGGAGCTCGCCCAGCAGGTCAGCGAGGCGCTCGTGCCGTACGCCGACGCGCTCCGGCTGCGGATGGCCACGGTCGTCGGCGGCATGTCCATCGGCCGGCAGACCGCCGCGCTGCGCGACGGGGCCGAGGTCGTCGTTGCCACCCCCGGCCGCCTGCACGACCTCATCGAGCGCAAGGCGTGCCGCCTGGAGCGGGTACGGATCACCGTCCTCGACGAGGCCGACCAGATGTGCGACATGGGCTTCCTGCCGCAGGTCACCGAGGTGCTCGACCAGGTGCACCACGACGGCCAGCGGATGCTGTTCTCGGCCACCCTGGACCGCGAGGTCGACCAGCTGGTCAGCCGCTACCTCCACGACCCCGTCGTCCACTCGGTCGACCCCTCCGCGGGCGCGGTCACGACGATGGACCACCACGTACTGGTCGTCCACGGTCCCGACCGGTACGCCGTCACCACTGAGATCGCCGCCCGCGACGGCCGCGTCCTGCTGTTCCTGGACACCAAGCACGCGGTCGACCAGCTCACCCGGCACCTGCGGGCCAGTGGAGTGCACGCCGCGGGCCTGCACAGCGGCAAGTCCCAGCCGCAGCGCACACGGACCCTCGCGCAGTTCAAGAACGGCCAGGTCACCGTCCTGGTGGCCACCAACGTCGCGGCCCGTGGCCTGCACGTCGACGACCTCGACCTCGTGGTCAACGTCGACCCGCCCACCGACCCCAAGGACTACCTGCACCGCGCGGGCCGCACCGCGCGGGCCGGCGAGTCCGGCCGCGTCGTCACGCTGGTGCTGCCGGGACAGCGCCGCGAGGTGAGCCAGCTGATGGCCGGTGCCGGCATCGAGGCGAAGACCACCAAGGTGCGCTCGGGTGAGGCGGAGCTGAGCCGGATCACCGGGGCCAAGGCTCCCTCCGGCACCCCGCTCGACGGCGGGCCGGCCGCGCCCCGGGCCAAGAACACCAACACCCCCTTCCGTGGCCTGGGCACCAGCAAGGACACCTCCCGCGGCACCGGCGGCAAGTCCCGCAAGGCCACCGAGGCCCGCAAGCTCGCCGAAGCCCGCAAGGCGGCCCGGGTCCGCCGCGGCGGCTGAGAACCACTGCTGAGACCCACTGCCGGGACCCACTGCTGTGAGCCGCCGCTCCGACGACCGGGCGTGCCGCCTCAGCGGCGGCCGGCGGTCATGACCTTGCCGAAGCCCCTGCGTGCGGCGCCGGCGCGGTGGATTCCGGCCACCAAGCGCATCGGCCGGCGGCCCTGCGCCGTAGGGCTGTGGTCGACCCAGTCCGGGTCTAACCGGCTCGGCTCGGTCCGAAAATCTGACTCACCATGATCGCTCCGCGGAACCCGAGCCGGAACCGAACAACGGACCGCATCCCTAAGGGTGGTGACGGTCCGTAAGGAATGATGGAACGGCCTGCAGCGGTACGGGCCGATCCCTTCCGACGCACGGCCTTTACCCCGGCATCTCCGGCGACCACGCACGGTCACCAGCAGGGTGGTTCTTCTCGCGGAACCGATCATGGTCGATTACGCAAGCCCACCAGGGAGTGACCCGTAGCCCGTCAGCCATACCCCTCAGGCACGGTTGTGCGACGTGCCGCACGCCGGGCAGAGTGGATCAGGGCCGCGTCAGGTATGAGAGGTTCCTTCAAGTACGTCGAGCATCCTCCCTATTCCTCCCTGTCTGTTGTAGTTCGAAGGCTGGGCTTCTGTGAGAGTACGTGTGGGTGGCACCTGGAGACCCCTTGAGCAGGCAGTACGAGGGGCAGCGGTCCGGACTCCGGCACCCGTTCTGCGTAGCCACGTACCGAGTGCGGGCGTAGGAACGATTCGAATCGGGCGGGACGGGCGGGACCGGCGGGGCGGGCAGAACCACGGCCCGCAGGCCGTTGCAGCCGAGCAGCGCCGCCCCGCCTTCCGGCCGGCTCGGTGGCTCGCAGACGAGCCTTCCTTCAGATAGGACGGGAGCACCGGCCGGCAGACGACAACCTGCACCGGCCGGGCCGGGAAGCACCTTCGAGAACCCGTCCCCCGCATTCACAGGCATTCAGCCGGAGAGCAACGGGGAGACCGCTTCTGCGATCCTCACCCCTCGCTGCCACCACCCCGTCACCATCCCCATCCCCACCCCCATCACCATCACCAGAACAGGAGTTCACTTCATGCTGCCCGCAATGCCCCACGACGCCCGTGAACGATTCCTCGCCGCCCCCCGCATCGGCGTCCTGGGCGTCACCGATCCCCGGAGCGGCGACCGTGCGCCCCTGGTGGTGCCGGTCTGGTACGGCTACGAACCGGGCGGTGAGATCGTCGTCGAGACGGGCCGGGAGACGGTCAAGGCCCGGCTGCTGCGTGCCGCGGGACGGTTCAGCCTCTGCGTGCAGGACGAGCGACGGCCGTACCGCTACGTCAGCGTCGAGGGCCCCGTCACCTCGATCGAGGACCCGATCGACCCTGCCGTGCGCGAGGCTCTGGCCCAGCGCTATCTGGACCCCGGCGAGGCGCGCGACTACCTGGCGGCGACCTCGGACCAGCTCAAGGACGACATCGCCTTCCGCATGCGCCCCCAGCGCTGGCGCACCGCTGACTTCGCCGCCTTCGCCGCCGACTTCGCCGATGCCGGAGCCGGCACCGGAGCCGAGGCCGGATCCGACGCCGGCTGACCACCGGTGGTGAACCACTGGTAGTCGACCACCGACCCCCCGGCCCCGGCCCCGGCCCCCGCCAGCTGACCGCCCCGTGTCCCGCGCGGCCCCCGCATCCCCTCCCACAGTCCGACCGAGAAGGACCCGAGAACCCGATGACCGACACCACCGTTTCGCCATCCCTGTTCCCCCGACCCACATCTCCGGCGGACGGCACGCCCCCACCCGGCTATCCCCGGGACCGCTGCCTGACCGAACTGTTCGCCGCTCAGGCAGCGGCTAGGCCCGACGCGCCGGCGGCCCGGCACGGGGAACGCACCCTGACGTACGGGCAACTCGACGCCCGTTCCGACGCCTTAGCGGCGCGATTACTCGCACAGGGCGTCGGTCCGGACGACCTGGTCGGCGTGCGCGGCAGCCGCTCGCTGGAGGCGTTGGTGGCGTTCCTGGGCATCCTCAAGGCCGGCTGTGCGTACGTGCCGCTCGACGAGGACCTGCCGCCGGCCCGGCTGCGGGCGATGGCGGAGGACGCCGGGCTGCGCGCCGCCGTGACCTTGCCGGGCAGCGCGCGCCCGGTGCGCGGACTGCGGGTGAACATCGGGCTCGACGACGGGGACGGGAGCGGGGGCAGGGACGGGGACGGCGCCCCGGTCCCCTTCGCCGGCCCCGCCCGCACCCCGTCCGCGACCGACCGCGCCTACGTGGTCTTCACCTCCGGCACGACCGGCCGGCCCAAGCCGGTGGCGATACCGCACCGGGGCGTGGTCCGCCTCGTCCTGTCCGAGCCCGAGCTGCCGCCGCCGGGGCCGGACGACCGGGTCCTGCACGCCTACGGGCTGTCCTCCGACGCCTCGACGATCGAGATCTGGGGCGCGCTGATCACCGGTGCGTGCCTGGTCATCGCCGACCGGGAGGAACTCCTCTCGCCTCCGGCCCTGGAGCAGCTGCTCCGCGCGCAGGACGTGACGGTCGCCTACCTGACGACGAGCGTCTTCCACCTCGTGGCCCGCACCCGCCCCGAAGCGCTCTCCGGGCTGCGGTTCGTCTCGGCCGGCGGCGAGGCGATGGACCCGCGGCTGGCGAACGCCGTCCTCGCGTCCTGCCCCGGCACCACGGTGGTCAACTTCTACGGTCCGACCGAGAATTCGGTGGTCTCCACCGCCCACGTGCTGCGCGCGCTGCCCGAGGACGCCACGCACGTCCCCTTGGGTCGTCCCTTCGGCGCCTCCGTCTGCCACGTCCTGCGGGCGGACGGCTCGCTCGCGGCACGCGGCGAGGAAGGCGAGCTGTACGTCGGCGGGGACGGGCTGGCCCTGGGCTACCTCGGGGACCCGCGGTTGACCGCCGAGCGCTTCGTATCGATACCCGCGGTGGAGCCGGACGGCCTGCTGTACCGGACCGGCGACCGGGTGATGTGGACGGCCGATGGCCTGCTGGAGTACCGGGGACGGCTGGACCGCCAGGTGAAGCTGCGCGGCATACGCATCGAACTGGACGAGGTGGAGGCGCGGCTGCGAGCCCACCCCGCGGTCGGCGAGGCCGTCGTCAAGGCCGAGGAGGGTGCGCTGACCGCGTACGTCACCCCTGCCGAACCCGGCCGGCCTCTCCCTCTGCCGGATCTACGCGCGTATTGTGCGCAGTGGCTGCCGCCGCAGGCCGTTCCGGTACTCATACCCATGGGCCACTTCCCGGTGACCAGCGGCGGCAAGGTGGACCGCGCCCGGCTCAAGTCCGCTTCCCCGGGCTCCGAAACCGCCCCCACGCCTGCCACCGCCCCCTCAGACGTGGACGGGACGAAGGCCGATGGGGCGAAGACCGAAAGGGCGAAGGCCGACAGGGGGAAGACCGACGGCACGAAGGCCGACGGCATGCTCGGCCTCCTCGCCGAGGTCTGGCAGCAGGTGCTGCGCGTGCGGCCCGCGCCCGAGGACGACTTCTTCCTCCTCGGCGGCGACTCCCTGCTCGCCTCCGAGGCCGTCACCCGCACCCTCGCCGTCCTGGACCTGGACGCCTCCCTGGGCTCCGGCCTGATCAGGGCGCTGCTGGCCGCGCCCGCGCTGGAGAGCTTCGCGGCGGCCGTGAGTGCGGCACGCGGCGGATCCGTGACGACGACGGCCGGACCGACCGTCGACTTCGAGAAGGAGGCCGGTCTCGGCTTCGACCTCCCGCCCGCCGAAGGACCGGCCCCGAGCCCCCGGGACCCGCGGAACGTCCTGCTCACCGGCGCCTCGGGATTCGTCGGCGCCTTCCTCCTCGACCGGCTGCTGCGCTCGACCGCGGCGCGTGTCCACTGCCCGGTGCGGGCGTCGAGCCGGACGCACGCCGAACGGCGGGTGCGCACCGCGCTCGCCCGCTACGGCCTGCACCCGGACGAGGCGGCGTGGCAGCGCGTGGACTGCTTCCCCGGCGACCTGACCGAACCCGGGCTGGGCCTGCCGGACGAGCACCGGGCCGAGCTGGCCCGCACGCTGGACCTGGTGGTGCACAACGGCGCCCGGGTCAACTTCCTCTACCCGTACGAGGAGCTGCGCCCGGCGAATGTGGACGGCACCCGGGAGGTCGTCCGGATCGCGGCACCGCGGCGGGTGCCGGTGCACTTCGTCTCGACCGTCGCCGTCCTCGCCGGGTTCGGTCCGGCAGGGGTGCGGGAGGTGGACGAGGACGTGCCGCTGGCCCACGCGGACGGGCTCACCATGGGCTACGCCGAGAGCAAGTGGGTCGCCGAAGGGGTGCTGCAGCAGGCGGCGGAGCAGGGTCTGCCGGTTGCGGTGCACCGGCCGTACGAGGTGACGGGCGACCGGACGCACGGCGTGTGCAACACCGAGACGGCCATCTGCTCGCTGTTCAAGACGATCGCCGAGACCGGGCTGGCCCCCGACATCGAGCTGCCCATGGACTTCGTGCCGGTGGACTACCTCGCCGAGTCGATCGTCCACATCGCCGTCAACGGGCCGGCCGACGGGCGCGTCTACCACCTGACCAACCCGTGCCCGGCGATGCTGTCGGACGTCCTGGACCGGATGCGCGCGGCAGGCTTCCCGCTGCGGACGCTGCCGTACGCGCAGTGGGTCGGCGAGCTGGTGCGGCACGTCGCCGAGCACCCGACGAGCGCCACGGCCCCGTTCGTGTCCCTGTGCGTGGACCGCAGCCGTACGGCGGACATGTCCGTCAAGGAGATGTACCTCAAGGACACGTTCCCGGTGCTGGGGCGCCGCAATGCCGAAGCCGCGCTGGCCGGCAGCGGGCTGGACTGCCCGCCGGTCGACTCCGCCCTGCTCGACCGCTATCTGGACTACTTCTTCACTTCGGGCTACATCACCCGTCCCGCCGGCGACTCCTCGGAGGCCAACGCATGAGTGACCTGGAAACCGCAATGAACGACCTCGGGACCCCCACGAACGGCCTCGGAGCCGGCATGGGCGGCTCCGGAACCGGCATGGGCGCCCCCGAAGCCCTCATCCCGGTCCCGGCCGTGGAGCCCGGCACCGCCGGACCGCCGTGCGCCTACGCCCGGCTCCGTGCCGAACAGCCCGTGGTCAAGGCACAGCTGCCCAACGGCGAGACGGGCTGGCTGATCAGCCGGTACGCGGACGTGCGGGCCGCCTTCGCCGATCCCCGGCTGGAGCGTCCGCTGCTGTCGGCCTGGCCGCCCCGCGAAGGCGACGACGCGCCGCCGCCGTGCCTGCCTACGTTCCTGGAGATGACCGGGGAACACCACGAGCGGGTGCGCCGCACCGTCCTTCCGCTGTTCGGCCGCCGGCGGCTGGACTTCATGGGCCCGCGGGTCAGGGCCATGGCGGAGGAACTGCTCGACGAGATGGTGGCCGGGTCCCCGGACCGCACGGCGGACCTCGTCTCCGCGTACGTCGAGCCGCTGCCGCTGCGCGTGCTGTGCGAAACCGTCGGGCTGCCGCACGAGGACCGCGACCTCTACCTCCCGCACACCCTCACCCTGCTCAGCGCCTCCGGGCTGTCGATGGAGGAGGTTCTGGCGGCGCTGTACGCGCTGCAGGACTACGCGGCGGAACTCATCTCCCGCAAGGAGCAGGAGGGCGAGGGCGAGGACTACGTCCACCTGCTGCTGGCGGAGAGCCGGCGCCCCGGCAGCGAGCTGACCCGGGACGACGTCGTCAGCTTCGTCGTCACCATGCTCATGGCCGGCTACAAGACCAACATGCAGCACACCGGGAACGCCCTGTTCACCCTCCTCACCCACCCTGATCAGCTGCGGCGGCTGCAGGACGAGCCGGCAGGCATCGGTACCGCCGTGGAAGAGCTGCTGCGCTACATCCCGCTGATGAACGCCATCAACATCCTCGTCGCCAAGGAGGACTTCACCCTGCACGGGCAGCACATCCGCGCCGGCGACGCGGTCGTCCCCGTACCGGCGTCGGCCAACCGCGACCCGGAGGCGTTCGCCGACCCCGACCGGCTCGACCTCACGCGGTCGCCCAACGCCCACGTGGCGTTCGGCCACGGCCCGCACACGTGCACCGGCGGGCACCTGACCCGGCTGCAGCTCGCCACTGCGGTCCAGGTGCTGCTGGAGCGGCTGCCCGGCATCGAGCTCGCGGTGCCGGCGGAGTCGGTCCCCTGGGACGAGACGACCCCGCTGCGCGCACCGGCACGGCTGCCGGTGCGCTGGTGACCTTTCCCCCTCCGCCCTCTCCGCCCTCTCCACCCGCTCCACCCACTCCGTCCTCTGCATCTGTTCCGCCGGAATACCGCACCGCGCTCGCCCCCGGACGAAAGGCTCGTACGACGTGACCGCACCGCAGCCGCCCATGACCGACGACGCTCCGCGCGAGGAGCCGCTTCCGCACTATCCGTTCAGCACCGACGGCGACCGTCTCGCCCCCGAGCTCGCCGACTTGCGCAGCCGCTGCCCCGTGGCCCGGGTCAGCACCAACTCCGGCGGGGAGGCATGGCTGGTCACCGGCTACAAACTGACCCAGCAGGTGCTGCGGGACCGGGCCTTCGCGCGGTCCGTGCTGGCCGAGGCCGACAGCCCCGCGCAGGACGTCCCGGTCCTGGCGCCCGAACTGCTGGACGCCATGAACCACCTGCAGAAGGCCGGGCTGCGCGACGAGGTGCTCAAGGCGCTCGGCCGCAACCAGCCGGAGCTGCCCGCCGACTGGGTCGCCGGCATCACCCGTGAGGGCCTGGACGCGATGGTCCGGGAGGGCTCACCGGGCGATCTGCAGCGGCACTTCGCGGAATGGGTCGCCGCCCAGTGCATGTGCCGGCTGCTCGGCCTGCCCTTCGCGGACCGCGAGTGGCTGGCCCGGCGGGCCGACATGGACCTGACGATGGTCACGTACACACCCGAGGAACTCGCCCGCAACTGGGAGGAGATCCGTGTCTACATGCAGGAACACATGTCCGGCCGCCGCCCCGGCGAGCCGCGCGGCCTGGCGGACCGTCTCGCCGATCTCAACGCCGAAGGCAAGGGACTGACGGACCAGCAGCTGTCCAACATCGTCTCGGTGCTGTTCGTCAGCGGTTACGAGGACTTCGCGAGCTTCCTGGGCGTGGCGGCCGTCAACCTCCTGCAGAAGCCGGAGGTGATGAGTGCGGTGCGGGCCCGCCCGGAGACCATGCCGCAGTGCGTGGAGGAGCTGCTGCGGTGCAGCGTCGTCCTGGGCAACGCCATCCCGCGCTACGTCACCCAGGACACCGAGCTCGGCTCCGCGTCCATCAGTGAAGGCGACCTGGTGCTGCTGTCCCTGGACGCGGTCAACTTCGACCCGGCCGCGTTCACCGACCCCGAGACCTTCGATCCGGACCGCTCCCCCAACCCCCACCTGCGGTTCGGCTACGGCCGCCACCACTGCCCCGGCGCGCACCTCGTCCGCCGCCAGTCCGAGACGGCCTTCCGCGTCCTCCTCGACCAGCTGCCCGGCATCCGCCTCGCGGTACCGGCGGAGGAGGTGCCCTGGCACCCCAACCGGATGGCGATCATGGCTGCCGGGATCCCGGTCACCTGGTGAGGTGACGGCCTGCTGCGGCGGCTTCGCGCAGCAGCAGGCCGACCTCCGCGTGGGCGGCGTCGTCGCCGGACAGGTCAGTGGTGTCCGGGAAACTGCGTATCAAACTCTTGGCCGACTGCCGGACGTCCGTAGTAGGTTCGCCTCCGGAACGCATTGCGTATCGAAAGGGAATCCACGTGTCCCAGCAGACCTGGACCGCCGTCGACGACTACTTCAACGGCTTGCTGGTCGAGGAGGACGACGCGCTCCTCGCGGCCGTCGCGGACAGTGGAGCGGCGGGGCTGCCCCCGCACCAGGTCGCCCCCAATCAGGGCAAGTTGCTGAACCTGCTGGCGACGCTCCAGGGCGCCCGCACAATCCTGGAGATCGGCACCCTCGGCGGCTACAGCACCATCTGGCTCGCCCGGGCCCTGCCTGCGGACGGGCGCCTGGTCACTCTCGAGGCCGACGGGAAGTGTGCCGCCGTGGCCGCCGCCAACATCTCCCGCGCCGGGCTGGACCACATCGTCGACCTTCGCGTCGGCAAGGCCCTGGATTCGCTGGCCCGGCTGGCGGACGAGGGGCACGACCCGTTCGACCTGGTCTTCATCGACGCCGACAAGCCGTCCAACCCGGCCTACCTGGAGTGGGCGTTGAAGCTCACCCGGCCCGGCAGCGTCATCATCGGCGACAACGTCGTGCGGGACGGGGCGGTCACCGACCCGGCCAGTGCCGACCCCCACATCCAGGGCGTCCGCCGCTTCACCGAGCTGATCGCGGAGCATCCCCGCCTCACCGCGACCGCCGTCCAGACCGTCGGCGCCAAGGGCCACGACGGCTTCGCCCTCGCACTCGTCACCCGCTAGAGAGCCGGAGGAACAGGGCATGGCCCGCGTCGTCGAGATGTCGTACTACCCCATCAAGGGGTGTGCCGGCGTGGCAACCCGTGAGGCTCTCCTGACGCCCGCCGGGCTCGCGCACGACCGGAGCTTCATGGTCATCAGCGACGAGGGCGTCTTCCGCTCCCAGCGCCGGGACCCTCGGCTGTCCCTGATCCGGCCTGCCGTCAGTGACGACGGCGAACGGCTCACCCTCCGCGCGCCGGACACCGAGGCCGTGGACCTGCCCGTGGACGCCTCGGGTGCCCGCCGGCCGGTCGACCTGTTCGGGACCGCCTACCAGGGGATCGACCAGGGCGACACAGCCGCCGCATGGCTCTCCGACGTGCTCCGTACCCCCAGCCGCCTGGTGCGGGTGCCGCCGGAGCACCATCGAGTGACCGACGGCAGAACGCCGGGCACCTCCGGCTACGCCGACAGCTGCGCCCTGCACGTCATCTCACGTTCCACCCTCGAACTGCTCAACCGCAAGCTGGCCGAACGCGGCACGGCGCCGCTGCCCATGAACCGCTTCCGCCCGAACATAGTGATCGACGGCTGGGCCGAGCCCCATACCGAGGACCGGGCCCACGTCCTCGGGATCGGCACGACCGAACTGGGCTACGCCAAGCTCGCCATCCGTTGTGCCGTCACCCTGGTCGAACAGGAATCGGCGCAGAAGGCGGGCCCGGAACCGCTGCGGACCCTCGCGGGCTACCGGCGCGCCTCCGAGGGCGGAGTCGCCTTCGGTACGAAGCTCGCCGTGCTCCGGCCCGGCAAGATCTCCGTGGGCGACGACGTGACCGTCACCTCGTGGGGCGAGTCCGAGCTGCACGCTCCCGCGGCCGCCTGACCGCCCTCATCCGGTCGCTCGGCATCGCACCGGGCAACTGACGCCCGGAACCGCCGAGCCCGTTCAGCCCCGGTAGGCGCGGGCGAGGGCAAGCGTGTCCTCGTAGATGCGGTAGGCGGTGATGCGCCCGTCGCGGACGGTGAAGCGTATGACGAACTCGTCGTCGTAGACCGCCCCGGTGGCGTGCATGCGAAAGACGAACCGTCCGTTCACCAGGACCTGGTCCGGGCCGAGCGCCGTCATCCCGTACAGCTCGAAGTCCTTCCGCTCCCCGGCACCGGCGAGCAGGGGGAACCACTCGCGCATCGCCGCGTGCCCGGTGCGCCGCCCCGCCCAGGGAACCAGCGCCGCGTCACCGGGGACGAACCATTCGACCTCCGGGTCGAGCAGAGCGAACACCGCGTCCATGTCGCCGTGGCCGAATGCCTCGAAGTACGCCTCGACGGTGTGGAGTGCGGCGGCCCGGACGGAGGTGGAGGTGGAGGTGGAGGTGGAAATGGAAGTGGCAGGAGCCTCGGGGTCGGCAGTCATGGGGTCAGTTTCAGTGGTCATGAGGTCAGTAGTCATGGGCTCCTCGTTTCGTTGTCGCCGTTCTGCTTGACGTGACCCACCCTGCCCGCGCACTTGTTTGCCTGCAAGGCAGTCCTGAGCAGACAATGTCTGCCCAGGAGGCATACATGGAGATCAGAGTCCTCGGTTACGTCGTCGCCGTGGCCGAAACCGGCACCCTCGTCGCCGCCGCCGAGCGTCTGCACCTCACCCAGCCGACACTCAGCCGCCAGCTGCGCGACCTCGAACGCCGCCTGGGCACCCCGCTGTTCCACCGCGAGGGCCGTCGCATGACCCCCACCCCGGCCGGCGAAGCGCTGCTCGCCCGCGCCCGGGTGATCCTCGCCGAGGCCCAGGCCGCACAGGAGGACGTGCGGCTCGCCGCGCAGGGGCTGCGCGGGCGGCTGACCATCACCTTCGCAGGGTCCGGGATCAACGGCCCGCTCGGCGCCGCCCTGCGCACCGCCCGCGAGACGCTCCCCGACGTCGAGCTCCGCCTGGTGGAGAGCTTCGACGACGCCCGGATGTCCGCCGAGGTGCTGGAAGGCCGCTGCGACCTCGCCGTGCAGCGGCTGCCCGCGCAGGACGAACGGCTCGCCGTACGCGAGTGGTGGCGCGAGCCCTTCACGCTCTTCCTTCCCTCCGCACTCCCGTTGGCCGCAGGCGACGGCGAACTGCCGCTCACCGCACTCGGCGACGTGCCCCTGGTGCTGTGGCCGCGGGAAGTCTCACCGCTGTCGTACGACGAGATCGCCGCCCTGTGCCGGCAGGCCGGGGTCGTCCCGCGGATCGCCGCCGAGGCCCGTACGGTGCAGACACTCCTGGCACTGGCCGCCGCCGGCTTCGGCGCCGCCGTGCTCGCCGACTCCTACCGGGTGCTGCACCGCACCGGCGTCACCCCGCGCCCGCTCGCCGGCGCCACCACGTCCAACTCCCTGGTCTGGCGCCGCAACACGACCAACCCGCTGGTGGCCCGCTTCCGCGAACTGATCCACCAGAGCGGCCGGTCGCGCCGGCTCCGGGATCTGAGCGACCCTTCGGCTGCATGACTGCATGACGCCCCGGTCTCCCGGCTCACGGCAGCCATCGCACCGCGGATACCTCGTGAATGTGGATGAGCACGTCGAACGCGTCGGCGAGAGAAGGAACGACCATGTGCTCGGCGGCATCGCGGGAGGGGTCGTAGACGCCACTGATGACACGGGCCTTCGCCGGGCCGTCCCACCGGCGGCGTACGGCGGCGTCGCGCAGGTCCAGCCAGTGGGCGGGGAGGTCCACCGCGCCGAGCGTTGCGTCGATCAGCTCCCCGGCCGGCTCCGGGACGACTACCGCGCCGAGGTCTCCGTGGTGGAAGCCGATCGCCACGGATACGTACTCGTCGCCGTAACGCTCGCGGAGCACACTGCCGACGGTGGGCTGCGGACCGCGCTCGGGGGCGAGGCCCAGGGTCGCCGCGGTTGCCGACGTGTGGGCGATGCCGTCCCAGTAGACGATGCGCAGGCCGGTCCGGCGCTGATGGCCGCTGATGGCATCGGCCCATACGGCGTCGTCACCCGCGTAGCTGTCCCGCCCGGCGACGCTGCGTTCGTGGAAGTCCACGATCAGACGCATCCGCGCCAGGATGTCGTCGCCATGGGCGGGGGCAGTGCCGGTCAGTGACCGGACCAGCGCGAGCGCGTCGCGGGCATGGTCGGCGAAGGGGCGTCCCGGGTGCGTTCCCCGGGCACGCTGCACATGCTCATCGATTTGGTGAGCACTGCGGATCACCTCCAGGTGCGAGGCCACCTCCGCCCACCGTTCCGGGGCCGACTCACGGACGTGGTCCAGCACGGCGTCGTAGTCCCCGAGCTGGGCCTGTGCGGGTTTCACACCGAAGATGCGGACGGGGTCGTGCGGGTGGTCCCGGTTGAACGCCCGTATCCACTCCAGCGCCGCGGCCATCTCGTGGGTACGCCAGGGCCGCCAGGCGCCCTCGAGGGCGGACTCGGCCGAACCGTCACCGGCGAGCACGTACCGGTCGAGCCGAGCGGCGACGACCGCGTTGTCCTGAACAGCCAGCGCCCGGAACCCGTGATCCTGGACCAGCCGGCGGAAGAGCTGATCCCGCACACCGAAAGTCTCCCGGGAAAAGCGAGTGGACTCCCCGATGCCGACAACGGTCGCCTTCGCAGAGATGTCCTCGGCAAGCGCATCGAGTGCATTGCCGGACAGGGGCAGCGGACGGACGTCAGCATGGCGCGGATCGGACGCGCTCACGGGCGAAGCGAAAGGACCCCCAACAGGGGCGGTGGTGTTGTTCATGCCGCCCAGGTTCGCACCTCAAGCTTGATTGAGGTCAAGGAGGCTGAGCTCTGAAGCTTCGAGAGAAGCTTGGTTCCCGGTCAGGCGCGGAAGGCGAGCCGTTTGACCTCGCGGAGGATGGGGGCGGTCTCGATGGACTGGATGCCGGGGAGCGATCCGATGCGGTGGTCGAGGTAGTCGTGGAGGTCGTGGTCGCCACGGAAGACTCCGCTGGCCACGAGGTTGTGCGGGCCGGTGGTGGCGGCCGCGAAGGCTATTTCGGGGTGGGCGGCCAGGGCGCGGCCGGCGGCCGAGACTTCGCCGGGAGCCACTCGCAGCCAGAGGTGGGTCATCAGGTGGTAGCCCAGGTGCCGGGGCGCGAAGTCCACGGAGAAGCCCAGTGCGCCCTGGGACTTGAGGTGTTCGAGGCGGCGCTGGACGCTGGAGGGCGATCGGCCGGTGGCGGCCGCCAGCTCGGGCAGGCCCGCCCGGCCGTCCTTGGCCAGCTCGGCGAGGAGAGCGCGGTCGGTGGCGTCCAGGGACAGGGGCCCGGGCCCGGGAGACTCGCGGAGCTCCGAGGCCGGCACTGGGACGCGTCCCTCCTCACCCCTACGGACCGGGCCGAACGGGCCGAACGGGATGCCGCTGGCGTACCACGTACTGGTGATGCCGGTGAAGAGGCGCAGCAGGCAGTGCGCGTCGACGCCCGTAAGGCCGGGGGTGCGGGGCAGCTTCTCCAAGAGGAGCTTGTCCCGCTCGTGCTGGGTGGAGGTGGTGAGGGCGCAGTACAGCTCGGTTCCCCCGGAGGCCAGCGAGATCCAGCTCGTGTCGGGCCGGCGGGCCAGGGCCTGGGCGACGGAGCCCGCGGAGCCGGGAGCGCAGTGGAGGCGCAGCAGCCAACGGGTCATGCCCAGCCGTGCCGGGACGGGCTGGCCGACGACGCGCAGGCCCAGCGTGCACAGCCGGCTGTAGCGGCGGGTCAGCGTGCGTTCCGAGGCGCCCAGGCGGCGCGCGATGCGGCTTAAGGCCGCACGTCCGTCGAGCTGGAGGGCCTGTAACAGCCCCAGTTCCAGAGTGTCGAAGGTGCCCGCCCCTGATCCCGACCTCGATCCCGATCCCGATCCCGATCCCGATCCCGATCCCACCACCGTGACCCCCCTCCCCTGCGTCCACGCCACCTCGTGATCTCCACGACAGGACCCGACGATAGACGGCCCGGGTCCCGACCGGGCCCGCAGCCTGACGCATTCTCCCGCCCCACCGGCCGGAATCGCCCGTTCCTCCCACTTCCCGGCGAACGGCTGGGTGGCGTCCGCCCCTCGAACGACCATGACCGGGCCGCTGCACCACCCCGGACGCGGCAAGGCCATGAGGAGGAGAGCAGCATGAGTACTTCCGCCATCCCCACGATCGACCTCTCGCTGTGGCGGAGCGGTGACCGCCGGAGCCGCGACCGTCTCGCCACCGCTGTCGACCGATCACTCGAGCGAGCGGGCTTCCTGCTCGTCACCGGCCATGGCGTCGATCCCGACCTGCCTGCCGCGATCCGCACCGCGGCCCGCGCCTTCTTCCACCAACCGGCCGACGCGAAGCTGCCGTTCCTGGCGGAAGGCGGCCAGTACGGCTGGAGCGGCCCGGGAGCGGTGGCCACCGGCCGGGCGGAAGGCCTGATCACGCCGCCCGACCTGGTGGAAACCTGGTCGACGGCCCCCGGCCCGGACGACGCCGCTGCCGGGCGCCCCGGGCCCGGACTGCTGCCGGCGAAGGCCTGGCCGTCCCGGTCTCCGGCGCTGCAGCCCCTCCTCGCGCGGTACGTACGTTCCATGCGCGCGCTCGCCGACGAACTGCTCGAACTCCTGGCTGCGGCCCTGCGCCAGCCGCTCGACTTCTTCACCCGCCACACCAGCCAACCCGACTGGACCCTGACACTCAACTGGTATCCCGCCATCACCACTGCGGGAATGCCGCGGCCGGGCCAGTTCCGTGTCGGCCCGCACACCGACTTCGGCACCGTCACCGTCCTCGACCGGCAGCCCGGCAAGGGCGGCCTGCAGATCCACACCGAGGACGACGGCTGGCAGGACGCCCCGTACGACCCCGAAGCGCTCACCGTCAACATCGGTGACCTGATGGCCCGCTGGACCGGAGACCGCTGGCGCTCCGGCCGCCACCGCGTCCTGGCCCCGCCCGCCGACGCCCCGTCCGAGGAGCTGATGTCCCTGGTCTACTTCTACGACTGCGACCCGCACACCGTCGTCGAGTCGCTCCCCGCCCCGATCGGCCGGGTACTCCACCCTCCGGTCACGGCCCGCGCCTACGTCCGGTCCAAGGTCGCCGAGATCGCCCTGAAGTGAGACACCGCCGCTGCCTCCCCGCTTCCGCGAACACGCATCGGACATACTCCCGTACGCAGGCCACGATCTCGTGGCCGGCAACTCGCGTGCGAAGTGGGGGGCTTGCAGGTGAACGATGGTGCTGTGGACGACATAGCCGTCCCGGAGCGCAGGGGCAGCAGCTGGAGTTCCGAGGAGTACGGACGGCTGGTCGACGGTATCGCCGGAGGGCTGAGCGTCGAGGAGCTGGCGGACCGGCATCAGCGCAGTGTCACCGCCATGCGCTGGGCGGCCAGGCAGCTGGTTCCGCTGGACGAGGCGGCCGATGGTGAGGCGGCCGTCGCGTGGCTGGCCGGACGGCTGGCTTCGGGGGCGTACGACTGGCAGGCGCGGCTCGCGGAGAACCGTAGGGTGCGTGCGACCGCCAGGAGGGAGCGGAAGTCGGCGGGGGAAGCGCGAGCGGCCGCCGGTCTGCGAGCCGAGCGCGGTGGCCGACGTCTGGCAGGAGGTGACCGGGCATCGTCTGTCGCCCGAGCGCCGTGCCGAGTTCCTGGCCAGGAAGCCGCTCAGGTACCTGGGCGGCTTCCCGGTCGAGGCGCTGCGGCCGGTCGCCGAGCGGTTGTGGCAGGCGGACGGCCGGCTCCTCCTGGAGGCCTGGCTGCTGGACACCGTCTGCCCGGGCTACGCGACCACCGACCTGTCCTGGGAAGCAGTGGCGGGTGACAGTGCCGGCACGGCGACCGTGCTGCGGGACCTGGTGGCCGCAGCAGTCGGCGAGCTGCGTGACGTACGAACCCACGCCGTGCTGTGCCGCCGGCTGGGGTTGGAGAACCATGAGCCGTCCACCCAGCAGGCCATCGGGCAGGAGTTCTCCCTGACGCGGCAGCGCATCAGCCAGCTGCAGGCCCGCGGCATCACCCGGATGCTCGGCAGCCGCGACCCGGCCACCGTCGCCCTGCGCGAAGCCTTGGGCGGCCTCCTCGGCCCGGAACGCGCGCATGACACTCCTGTCGCGGCGCGGCTGCCGGACGTCGTCGAGGTGGCGCTGCCCGGCGTGCCGCTGAACCCCGGTGGCCTGGTCCTGGCCCGTCTCGCCGGGTACGGCAAGGAACAGGCCCGGAGTCTGCTCCAGGAGGCCGTCAGGGCGCTTGCCGAGCGGCACAAGGAGGAACGGAAGCAGCAGAGGGTGGCCGAACGCCGGGAGCGCGCGTCACGCCGGTGGGAGGCGCTGGCCACGGCGGCCGACTGGTTCGGCGCTCCCGGTCCCGCCCCCGCCCGGGAGGAGCTGGCGGCCCGGCGCAGCGTCGGGCAGCGCGAGCACTCCGGCGTCTGGTTCAGCGGCAAGCTGGGGCGCGAAGTGCAGTACGAGTCGGTGACCGAGCTGCGGGTCGTCCAGCTCCTGGACCACGCCGACCAGGTCGCCTACTTCCAGGAGCAGCCCCTCGCCGTCGACTACACCCACGCCGGGCGGCGGCGCTCGTACTACCCCGACTTCCTGGCCGTCACCACCGACGGCCGCACCGTGCTCATCGAGGCCAAACCACGGGGCGACATCCCGCTCGCGATCAACCAGGCCAAGCACCGGGCCGCGGCCGGGCTCTGCCGCCGCAAGGGGTGGGGCCTCCTGGTCACCGACGGCGCCCGTACGCGCGCGGATCTCGCACGGCACCCGGCCGACCCGGAGCTGGAGCGCAGGATCGGTGCGGCTCTGGCCTCCGGGGAGCTGACCTGGCCGGACGTACGGGACATCGCGCACGGCATCCCCTTCACCTCCCTGGACCTCGCGGCGCTGGTGCTGCGCAACGACTGGCACTGGGAGCTCGGCCCCTACCGGCTCGCACCGTCCCCGCCTCGGCCGCTGCGCTGCGGCGGATCGGTGTCTGCGACCCTGGAAGCAGGAAGGGACGGCAGGGCCGCCGAGCGGTGAAGGAGCGAGCAGTGACCGAGCGCAAGCCCCGCGGCATGGACTTCGAATCGTGGACCGACCGCCAGATACGGGAAGCCGAGCAGCGCGGCGCCTTCAAGGACCTGCCGGGGTTCGGCAAGCCGCTGCCCGGCCTCGAACGCCCCTACGACGAAGACTGGTGGATCAAGGAGAAGATGCGGCGCGAGAAGGTCTCCTTCCTCCCGCCGTCGCTCGCCCTGCGCAAGGAGGCCGAGGACGCCCTCGCCGCGGCCGTGGAGTCCGGGACGGAGCGTGAGGCGCGCCGGATCATCGCCGAGATCAACGACAAGATCGCCGCCGCCCTCCGCATGCCCCCGCCCGGCCCACCGCTGAACCTCTCGCCCTACGACATCGAGTCCGTCCTCACGGCGTGGCGGGAGCACCGGCAGGCCCCGTCGTAGGGGCCGGGCAGTCCACCCGGCATCGGCTCCGACCGGCAGCGGCGGTACGGGGCTCCGCCGGCGCCCGGCACACCCTCCTCCCCCGGCCAAGCGCGTGGTGGCGAAACCCGGTTGCAGGCCGGAAAGCGGGCTGTCTACGGTTCGATCATGCTTCCGCCGGTGGACACAGATGAGGAGTGGGACGCGGTCGTCCCCGACGAAACGGTCATGCGGCCGGGAGCCGAGGCACTGTGCGCTCGCCTGGGCCTGGCCGGTGAGCCGCTCGCCCGCTTTCCCGACGGATCCCAGCCGGTCTACGCGGTGGGCGACGAGCACGTCCTCAAGCTGTTTCCCGGAGCCGCGGCGGAGGACGCAATCACCGAAGGCCGCGTCCTGTCGTTTCTCCAGGGGCGGCTGCCGGTGGCGACGCCGCAGGTGCGCGACTTCGGGCCGTACGAGAACGGCTGGCGGTACGTGCTGATGTCCCGGCTCCCCGGCCGGAATCTGGCTCAGGCCTGGGACGCCATCCCGCAGGCGGACCGCGAACGGCTCGTGACCGAGACCGGCGAGGCCCTCGCCGTACTCCACTCACTCGATCCCGGCCCCCTCGATGACGTCCTGGGCCCCGGGGACTGGGGAATCTTCCTGGACGGGCAGCGCGCCGGCGCCGTGGAACGGCAGCGCACACGCGGACTGCCGGAACACTGGCTGGAGCAGATACCGGACTTCCTCGCCTCCGTCCCCCTCCCCCGGGCGCCGCAGCGCTCGCTCCTCCACACGGAAGTCATGCGGCAACACCTCCTCGTCGATCCCGGCGGGTGGCGTCTGACCGGGCTCTTCGACTTCGAACCGGCCATGATCGGTGACCGCGCGTACGACTTCGTCGGCGTCGGCTTGTTCGTGACCCGAGGCGATCCGAAACTGCTGGCCCGCCTCACCGAGTCGTACGGCCGCGCCTTCGAGCCGACCGTGCTGCTCGCCCACACGCTGCTGCACGTGTACAGCAACCTCCCTTGGTACATGCGAGAACTGGGCGCACCCGCCGAGGCCACGCTTCCTTCGCTCGCTCAAGCGTGGTTCGCCACCACCTGACGCAGGCTGGTGGCGGGCGGCGCTGCGGTCCACCGCCTCCTGCAGCGGGGCAGGTTGAAGTCACCGGTCCCGCTGCTGCCCCGCGCGGGCGATCACGTCTCCGGCGGCCGCCTCGCGCTGTTCAAAAGCATCGGCCAATGCCCTCAGCACCTCGCCGTCGGCGACGTCACGCAGCAGCGGGTTCCCGAACGTCGTCGAGATTGTCCGTCCACAGCGGACAGCAAAAAGGAAAGGAGAGTACTCACACTCCTTTCCACTCTCAACGTATAGCGCACCGGGGACCTTGCGGCAAGACCCCGGCCGTGCCGCAGAATCACCGGCCGAAGCCGGAATCCACGGAAACGGGAGTCGTGAAATGCGCGTGTTGTTGTCGACGTACGGGTCGCGCGGGGACGTCGAACCGCTGGTGGGACTCGCGGTGCAATTGCGGGAACTCGGCGCCGAGGTGCGGGTGTGCGCGCCGCCGGACGAGGAGTTCGCGGAGCGGCTGGCCGGTGCCGGCGTTCCGGTGGTGCCCGTAGGCCCGTCGGCGCGCGAGCTGACGGCGGCCGCGCCGCCGCCGTCGTCCCTGCCCCGGTATGCGGCCGAGTTGATCGCCACCCAGTTCGACACGGTCACCGCGGCGGCCGAGGGATGCGACGTGCTGGTGGCGACCGGCATGTTGCCGGCCGCGGCCGGTGCGCTGTCGGTGGCCGAAAGGCTGGGCATCCGCTCCGTGTCCGTGACCTTCCAGCAGCTCGACCTGCCGTCGCCGCACCACCCGCCGATGGCGTATCCGGGACGGCCGTTCCCGCCGGACGTGACCGACAACCGGGTGCTGTGGGACCTGGACGCCGAGAGCGTCAACGCCCTCTTCGGCGAAGCGCTCAACTCGAACCGGGCGACGATCGGCCTGCCTCCGGTGGACGACGTCCGCGCCTACGTCGTCGGCCGCCGGCCGTGGCTGGCGACGGATCCGGTCCTGGACCCGTGGCAGCGGACGCCGGGGCTCGACGTCGTCCAGACCGGCGCATGGATCACGCCCGATCTCCGCCCGCTACCCGCCGGATTGACGGCCTTCCTGGAGGCCGGGCCTCCACCGGTGTACGTGGGTTTCGGCAGCATGCCCATGCACGCGTCGACGGACGTCGCCCGGGTGGCCATCGACGCGGTCCGGGCGCAGGGCCGCCGCACACTCGTCAGGCACGGCTGGGCCGGGCTGGCCCTGATCGACGACCGGGACGACTGCTTCGCCGCCGGCGAGGTCAACCATCAGACGCTGTTCGGCCGGGTCGCCGCCGTCGTGCACCACGGCGGCGCAGGCACCACGGCGACGGCCGCCCGGGCCGGCGCGCCCCAGGTCGTGGTGCCCCAGGCGGCGGACCAGCCCTACTGGGCCCGCCGCGTGGCCGACCTGGGCATCGGCGCGGCACACGACGGCCCGGCTCCGGCCTTCGAGTCCCTGTCGGCCGCGCTCAGGACGGCCCTGAGCCCCGAGACCCGAGCACGAGCGGCCTCCGTCGCCGGCCTGATCCGCACCGACGGGGCGGCGGTGGCGGCGCGACTGCTGCTCGCCACGATCAGCAGGCAGAAGCCTCCGACGCCTGCGTAGATTGGTCCCCCGAACTGACGTCTCATCACGGGGGTACCCATGAACGAGCAGATACCCGGGCCGGACGGCCGGGTGACGGCGCCGGCGGAGCGGGAGCGGCTGGGGCGCTCTGGGTGGTTCAACGACGCGAGAGGGCGCAGCCTCCTGACCGGCGTCAGCGTCTCGCAGGTCCCCGACCTCTACCTGCTCCTCGCCCTTGCGGAACGCCTCCGGGCCTGACGTGGTGTCATCCGGCCCGGAGGACATCACAGGAACAGTGGCGGAACTCCAGGCCGAGTTCGCGGTCCACGGCCTCGCTCGAGCGTGTGGCGGATTCGCTCACCTTCTCCCAGGAGCCGTACTTGACGTGCAGCTGATCCGCTGTCGGACCGAGAGGGTTGCCGTACTTCTTCTGGTTGCGCGCCTCCAGCTCCGCGACCTGTTCCGGGGTCATGCCCGCACGGACGATGTCCTTGGCGTCGTTGCGCATCTTCACCAAGGTGCGGGCGATGTTCTCCTCCGAGCTCCCCCGGGCGCGCATGGCGCATGCCTTGCGCTCCATGTCCTTCAGCAGCCGGTGATAGCGCACCCGCTGATCGCGAGTGACCTTGCGCTCCTGGGGCGTCTCCTTCCGGATCATGCACACGACCGGTTCCGGGCTGGTGCAGGGGCCGTGGTCCGGGGGCGCCTGGGACACGGGGGCGACGACGACCGAACCGCAACCGGCCGGTGTGCAAGCGGCGGGCGCGTGCGGAGCGGAGGCGGGCTGAGCCGGGGCGGGCTGGGCAGCGCCCAGCACGGCATGTGCGGCCAGCACGACAGGAACGATGCGGCGGGCCAGGGAGCGCAGAGGATGCGGAGGACTCAGTGACATGGGCCCATCGTCGGAAAGGGCGCCCGTGTCCGTGGGCACGGCGGGCCCGCAATGACCCGTGCGAGTACGGGATCCACTCGATGGGTGCAACGGACGCGCAGGGGGCGTCGGCTGCCCGGTTCGGGTGAACGGGGCGGGAGAGGCCGATCGGGCTGACTATCAGCTATCACACTGGCACCAGGAAGCGACGACGCGATCGACGGATGACGAATACTGGAGGGCCACGCGCCATGCACGGCATCACCAAGAAGATCTTCTCCGGAATCGGAGCAATGGCTGCGGCGCTTGGTTGCGTCATCGCCGCAGGACCGCCTGCAGCGGCTGCGGGCAAGTGGTGCAACCACTCGGTCTGCATCGAGACCTACGACACGGGCACCTACCTGGGCCGGGTGGAGGTGTCCGTCACCAACACCAACCAGCCGAACCGCATCCGTGCCCGCGTGTGGACCACCAACGGCTGGAGCGCCGGCACCAAGACCGAAGACGTCGCGAAGTTCAGGACGTACCGGGACCAGGCGTACCCCCAGCGTCACTTCCCGCCGGGCACCCGGCTGTGTGCGGAAGGGTTCCGCGGCGGCGCCAGCGTAGGACTCCCCTGCACCACCATCACCAATTGAGCTCCCGGGCCGGCGGCGCGTACGGCCTGCCGCAGAAGTACTGGTTGAGCGCGTCCAGCCCGGCGTAGACGATGTCCTCCACCCCGGGGTCGTTGCGCTGGACATTGATCGAGAGGGTCATCCGGCGCTCCCCGTCGCGGTCGGCGAAGGCGAAGGTCTCGTAGCCGGGAATCGAACCGGTCCCGCCCCACATCTCGCCGCAGGTCAGTCCGGCCGACTCCAGCCCGAGACCGTAGTGCGGGAAGACCGGGGCGTGCTGCGTGGCCACACCGGTGCGCATCTGCTCCAGCGACGCCGGCCGGACCAGCCGCCCGCCGAAGAGGGCCCGGTAGAAACGGTTGACGTCCCGGGCGTCCGACACCAGCCCGTAGGCGGCCCAGGCGAAGGAGGGGTTGATCTCCGTGATCGGCCGCAACGCGCCCGGGGCCTGCGGATCGGTGCCCTTGGGCAGGTAGTAGCCGGTGGCGTGCGGCCCGTTCAGCTCCGGGTCGGTCAGCGGCAGGAACGTCCTGGTCATGCCGGCGGGCTCCAGCACCTGGCGCCGGAGCTCGTCCGCGAGCGGGTGGCCGGTGACCTTCTCGATCAGCATGCCGAGCACGAAGTAGCCGGTGTTGGAGTACGTGAACGGCGGTCCGGGCTCGTGCTTCGCGCCCAGGCCGTCCGCCAGGGCCACGAGCTGTTCCGGCCGGTACGTGCGCTTGCCGTAGACCGCCGGGTCGTTGAACTCCTCGTGCTCGATGTAGTCGGCCAGCCCACCGGTGTGGTTGAGCAACTGGCGGACGGTGATGCGGTCGGCCCCGCCGACCACCCCGGGAAGCCGGTCCCCGACCGGGCGGTCGAGCTCCAGTTGCCCCGCCTCGGCCAGCCGCATCACCGTGGTCGCCACCACCCCCTTGGTGAGGCTCGCGATACGGAACTGCGCGTCGTGCGGAACCTCGCCTCCCGTCCGCAGGTCGGCGACACCGCTGGTGACGGTCCAGGAGCCCGTGCTGTCGTCAACCCGTGCCAGGACACCGGGAGCACCGGCCCTCACCATGGCGTCCAGTGCCTTCTGCACCTCGGCGCGAGTGTCCGCCCCGGCCCGCGGTGGCCGCGCCGAGAGCGCGGTGGGCTCCGGGCGTGCGAACGCGTTCGGTACCGGCCCGCCGACCAGTAGTGCGGTGACCGCACCCACCCCCGCGATCGCTCTCGCCGCCACCCGGTGTCTGCCGTACCCGCTGCGCCTCATGCCCAGTCCTCCGCCCCTGGCTCCTGCGTCGTCTCCGCGCCGCTTCGGCCGGAGACACTGCAACGACCCCGATCGTCCCGCAGGTTGAGGCGCGAGGTCATCAGACCGAACGGGTATTGAAGGTCATCCGAAGTGTTCAGCACGCGTCATCCCGCAGGCGGAAGCCGGCGCCCGGGTGCGTCATTCGTCTGTCACGGCGAAGACTCCTGACGGGAACAGAGAAAGGCCGCGCGCCCGACGGGAAGTCGAAGGGCGCGCGGCCTGCCACAGGTGTGGATACCCCTGTGGCCCTCGGCGGCTGGAACCGGGGCTTACTTGTTGATCAGGGTGTTGCCGTGGCTGAGGTTGCCGACGCCGACCACGGAGACCACGTTGCCGCCGACGTTCGGGGAGACGCGCGGGGCGACCTGCACCACGTTTCCGGCGGCCACACCCGGGGAGTTCTCCGTGCTGCCGACGGCCTGACCGTGCGCGCTCGCGGCGCCGGCACCGGCGCCGAGGGCAGCGGCGGCGAGAGCGGTCACGGCGGCGGCGTTGCGGATGCTCATAGCTTCTCCAAAAGGTGGAAGGGGGAAGTAAGCCAGGTAAAAGCTCTGGCAAGGAAGAGTCTTGCGTAGGAAAAACCGCTGGCACTACCAATGGCCTGTATGTTCATCCTCCTCCGTGACCGCGTCCCCGGCATTGACCCCCTACGGGTACGGCCCTCCAACCACCTGACGAACATGCGTGGTTGAGTGATGCGTGCGATGGACACACGCATCAGGGGCGGTGGCACCCCGTGGTGGGGGTGCCACCGCCCCTGCGATGGCTTTCCGGCCCTTCGAAGACCGGTGCTCTCTGCCTGATCAGTAGGCGGAGTTGACGTTGTCCATCGAGCCGTACTTGTCGGCGGCGTAGTTGCACGCGGCGGTGATGTTGGCGACCGGGTCGTAGATGTCCCAGGACGTGCCCTCGACGTGGTACGCCTTGAACGTCGGGTCGATCATCTGCAGCAGACCCTTCGACGGCACACCATTGGCAGCGTTGATGTCCC
>NZ_JBHSKJ010000026.1:0-103526 GCF_042657885.1 Streptomyces aureoversilis | reverse complement strand
TCCAGGTGCGGCGGGCGGCGAGGCGGGAGGCGGCGATGCGGATGGCCAGCGGCAGGAAGCCGCACGCCGCCACGACGTCCATCGCGGCGTCCCGCTCGGCCTCCACCCGCTCGGCGCCCACGATCCGCGTGAAGAGCACCAGCGCCTCGTCCGGGCTCATCACGTCCAGGTCGACCAGGTGGGCCCCGGCCAGGCCCACCATGCGCGTCCGGCTCGTGACGAGCGCCGCGCAGCCTTCCGTGCCGGGCAGCAGCGGGCGGACCTGGGCGGCGTCGCGGGCGTTGTCCAGCAGGGCCAGGACGCGGCGGCCGTCGAGGGTGGAGCGGAAGAGCGCGGACCGCTCCTGGACGCCCTCGGGGATGGCGGAGTCAGGGATTCCGAGTGCGCGCAGGAACGATCCGAGCACTGCCTCCGGCTCGGCGGGCAGCGGTCCCGCGCCCTGCAGGTCGACGTAGAGCTGCCCGTCGGGGAAGTGGTGGCGCGCCGCGTGTGCGACGTGCACCGCGAGCGTCGTCTTGCCGACGCCGCCGATGCCTGCCACCGCGGAGACGGCCATCACCCCGCCGGAGCACGTCGCCAGCTGGTCGCCGAGCTCGTCCACGAAGGCCGCGCGCCCGGTGAAGTCGGAGACCGTCGCGGGCAGCTGCGCGGGCCGGATGAAGGCCGGGCCGGCGCAGGGCCGGTCGTCCGGGACGAAGGGCAGGGCGAGGTCGGCGTCGGCGTTGAGGATGCGCTGCTGGAGCTCGGACAGCTCGGGGCACGGATCGACGCCCAGCTCGTCGGCGAGGAGGCGGCGCGTGTCGGCGTAGACGGCGAGGGCCTCCGCCTGGCGGCCGCTGCGGTAGAGCGCGAGCATCAGCAGCTCGCGCAGGCGCTCGCGCAGCGGGTGGGCGGCGGTCAGGGCGGTCAGCTCCGATACGGCCTCCGCGTGGCTGCCGACCTCCAGGTCCAGGTCCAGGCGGGTCTCGATGAGCGACAGCCGCCACTCCTCCAGGCGCGTGCGCTGCGTCTCCGCGTACGGCCCGGGCAGACCGGCGAGGGGCTCGCCGTCCCAGACGCCGAGGGCCTCGTTGATGAGGTCGCGGGCGCGGTGGCGGTCGCCCGAGGCGCGGGTCTTCTCGGCCTCGGCGACGAGGTGTTCGGCCCGGTCGATGTCGAGGCAGCCGAGGCCGATCCGGATCGCGTACCCCCCGGACTCGCTGACCAGGGCGTCCGCGTCGGGCCCGAACGCCTTGCGGAGCCGGGAGGCGTAGGTGCGCAGCGCGGCGAGGGCGGCGTGCGGGGGCTCCTCCCCCCACAGGGCGTCGACCAGCTCGGGCGCGGTCGCGGTGCGGCCGCCGCGCAGCAGCAGGGCGGCGAGGAGCGCCCGCTGCTGGGGCGAGCCGGTGTTCAGCAGTTCCCCGCCGCGGCGGGCCCGGACGGGCCCGAGCACGGTGAATCGGAGCTGCTGCCCGTGCCCTGTGTCGCCGGCCATGGTGACCCCCTGCTTGTCCCGCTCGGTCGCACGGCCAGTCTGCCTTGTCGGGGGGCTCTGCGTCAGCAGGGGTCCGGCCTCTCCACAAGGCCTGCCGGAGACCGCCCCACGGCCCCGCACGCACCTTACTGACGGATCGTCAGATCGTCGCTAACGTGTCAGCCATGGAGAGCATCCCCAGGATCATCTCGGTGGACGATCACACGGTCGAGCCTCCTCACGTCTGGTCGGACCGGCTACCGGCGAAGTTCCGCGACGTCGGACCGCGGATCGTCCGCGCGCCCGTCAAGGAGTTGACCTTCGTCGGCGGGAGGTTCAGTCCGGTCATGGGCGCCGCGGGGGACCCCGGCCCGGAGGCGGACTGGTGGATCTATGAGGATTTGCACCGTCCGCTCACACGGCTGGATACCGCCGTCGGATACTCCAGGGACGAGGTCAGGCTGGAGGGAATCACGTACGAACAGATGCGGCCCGGCTCCTACAGCGTCCCGGAACGCCTGGCCGATATGGACCGCAATCATGTCCAGTCCGCGCTCTGCTTCCCCACGTTCCCGCGCTTCTGCGGGCAGACCTTCACCGAGGCGTCGGACCGCGAACTCGCCCTCCTGGGCGTGCGCGCGTACAACGACTGGATGGTGGAGGAGTGGTGCGGCCCCGAGGCGCACGGCCGCCTGATCCCGCTCGCCGTCGTCCCCCTGTGGGACGCGGAACTCGCCGCCGCCGAGGTCCGCCGCAACGCCGGGCGCGGCGTGCGCGCCGTCTGCTTCTCCGAGATCCCCCCGCACCTCGGCCTCCCCTCCGTCCACACCGACGCCTGGGACCCCTTCCTGCGCGCCTGCGCCGAGACCCGCACCGTCATCGCCATGCACATCGGCTCCTCCTCGCGCATGCCGTCCACCTCGGCGGACGCGCCGGCCGCCGTCGGCTCCGTCATCACCTTCGCCAACTGCTGCTTCTCCCTGGCCGACTGGCTGATGTCCGGCGCCTTCGACCGCTTCCCGGACCTGCGCATCATGTACGCCGAGGGGCAGATCGGCTGGATCCCGTACACCCTGGAGCGCGCGGACGTCGTCTGGGAGCAGAACCGCGGCTGGGGCGGCGTCGCCGGCAAGGTCCTGCGGCCGCCCTCCGAACTCTTCGCCGAGCACGTCCACGGCTGCTTCTTCGACGACGCCTTCGGGCTGCGCAGCCTCGACGCGATCGGCGTCGGCAACGTCCTCTACGAGACCGACTACCCGCACTCCGACTCCACCTGGCCCCGCTCCAAGGAGGTGGCCGAGGAGCAGATGGGGCACCTGGCGCCGGACGTCGTGGAACGGATCGTGCGAGGCAACGCGATCGAGCTGCTGGGGCTCACGGAGGAAGGGCTGTGGGCGCATGCGGCCGGGTGAGCGGCGGGCCGCGAGGGTGTCACCCTCGGGCCTGCAGGTGCTGCCCGAAGGCCGCCTCTCGTACGGCATGCAGCTGCCCGTCACCTCCCTCAGCACCCTCTACGCCGAGCCGTGGGAGGTCGAGGCGGGCCCCGCCGAGCTGCGGGAGGTCGCCGCGGCCGCCGACCGGCTCGGCTTCGCCTACCTCGCGACCTGCGACCACGTCGCCGTCCCCGTGCGCCTGGCCGCCGCCATGGGCACCGTCTGGTACGACCCGGTGGCCACCCTCGCCCACCTCGCCGCCGTCACCGAGCGCACCCTGCTGCTCAGCCACGTCGCCGTGGCCGCGCTCCGGCACCCGCTCGCGCTCGCCAAGCAGTACGCCACCGTCGACCGGCTCGCCGGGGGCCGGCTGGTCCTCGGGGTCGGCGCCGGGCACGTGCGCGAGGAGTTCCAGGCGCTCGGCGTGGACTTCGGGCGGCGCGGCGCGATCCTCGACGAGACGGTCGACGCGCTCAAAGAGGCCCTGGGGCCTTCGGAGTTCCCGCAGTTCAGCGGCCGGCGCTTCGCCTTCCGCGGCCTCGGGCAGGCGCCCCGGCCCGCCCGTACGCCGCGCCCGCCCCTCTGGGTGGGCGGCTCCTCGCCCGCGGCGCTGCGCCGGGCGGCGCAGCGGGGCGACGGCTGGCTGTCGCAGGGCGACCGGCGCGATCAGCTGCCGCAGCGCATCGCCACCCTGCGGCGGCTGCGCGAGGAGGCCGGGCTGGGCGGGCTCGGCGGCCCCTTCGCGGTCGGGGCGATCACCGAGGCGCTCTACGTGGGCACGCCCTCCTGGGACACGGGCGCCCGCACGCTGACCGGCCGCCCGGGCACGCTCGCGGAGTCGCTGCGGGTGTACGGGGCGATGGGCGTGAACCAGATCCAGGTCCGGTTCCGCTGCCGCGACCTCGGCGAACTGCTCGACCAGATGGAGGCGTTCGCGGACGGGGTCGCGCCGCTGCTGGACGACTGAGCGCTCCGCCAGGCCTTGCAGCGGTGCGATGAATGCGACGGAGGTAAAAACACGCCATGGGCAAACTCGACGGGCGTGTCGTGCTCATCACGGGTGCGGCGCGCGGGCAAGGCGAGCAGGAGGCGAGGCTGTTCGCCGAAGAGGGCGCGAAGGTCGTCCTCGCGGACGTCCTGGACGAGCAGGGGAGCGCCGTGGCCGGGGAGTTGGGTCCTGACGTCGCTGCCTACGTCCATCTGGACGTAGGCGAGGAGGCGGACTGGGCGGGGGCCGTCGCCACCGCCAAGGAGGCCTTCGGCGGACTCGACGGGCTCGTCGGCAACGCCGGCATCCTGCGCTGCAACCAGCTGGCCGACACACCCCCGCAGGAGTTCGAGGAGGTCTGCCGCGTCAACCAGCTCGGCGCCTTCCTCGGCATGCGCGCGGTTGCGCCCGAACTGGCGGCGGCGGGCGGCGGCACCATCGTCAACACCTCCTCGTACGCCGCGCTGGCCGGCATGCCCTTCCTCGTCTCCTACGCGGCCTCGAAGGCGGCCGTCCTCGCCATGACCCGGGTGGCCGCCCTGGAGCTGGCGGCCCGGGGCATCCGGGTCAACGCCGTGTGCCCTGGCGCGATCGACACCCCCATGACGGACCCGGCGGTCCTCGACCCCTCCGCCGACCCGGGCCGGGCGGCGGCCGCGGCGGCCGCGTTCTACCGGAAGGCGGTGCCCATGGGCCGGATCGGACGCCCGGAGGAGGTGGCGAGGCTGGCCCTCTACCTGACGGCGGACGACTCCTCGTACGTGACCGGGCAGCACTTCGTCGTGGACGGCGGATGGCTGGCCGGGGTTCCGCTGCCGGTGTCTTGACGCTCCCGTGCGCCGGTGCCAGAGTCTCACCCATCTTCCCAATCTGACGTTGCGTCAGAAAGTCTCGGGTGGACGAGCGGGCTGACGGACAACGAAACGGGCTGACGGGCAACGAGCGAGCGGACGGACGGTGAACCTCCGTGGAATTCGGGATCTTCGTGCAGGGCTACGTTCCGGAGGGCCGGCGGAGGGGTGACCCGCAGGCCGAGCACCACGCACTGATGGAGGAGACCGAGTACGTCATCCAGGCCGACAAGTCCGGCTTCAAATACGCCTGGGCCTCCGAGCACCACTTCCTCGACGAGTACTCGCACCTCTCCGCCAACGACGTCTTCCTCGGCTACCTCGCCCACGCGACCGACCGCATCCACCTCGGCTCCGGCATCTTCAACCCGCTGCCGCAGGTCAACCACCCGGCCAAGGTCGCCGAGAAGGCCGCCATGCTCGACCATCTCTCCCGCGGCCGCTTCGAGTTCGGCACCGGACGCGGCGCGGGCAGCCACGAGATCCTCGGGTTCCTGCCGGGCATCACCGACATGAACCGCACGAAGGAGATCTGGGAGGAGACGATCGCCGAGTTCCCCCGGATGTGGCTGGAGGACGAGTACCCCGGCTTCCAGGGGAAGCACTGGTCGCTGCCGCCGCGCAAGGTGCTGCCCAAGCCGTACGGGCCCGCGCACCCCGCCATGTGGTACGCGGCCGGGTCGCCATCGTCGTACGAGATGGCCGCCCGCAAGGGGCTCGGCGTGCTCGGCTTCAGCGTGCAGAAGGTCGCCGACATGGAGTGGGTCGTCGACTCGTACAAGACGGCGATCGCGGCCGCCGAGCCCGTCGGCGCCTACGTCAACGACAACGTCATGGTCACGTCCACGGCCGTCTGCGCCGAGACGCACGCGAAGGCCGTGGAGATCGCGGCCTCGGGCGGGCTGCACTACCTGCAGTCGCTGCTCTTCCGCTACCACGACACCTTCCCCCGCCCCGAGGGCATCCCGCAGTGGCCCGAGCTGCTGCCGGAGTACACCGAGGAGGTCATCGAACTCCTCATCGCCGAGGAGCTGATGATCTGCGGCGACCCGGACGAGGTGTTCCGCCAGTGCAAGCGGTGGGAACAGGCGGGCGCGGACCAGCTGGCGTTCGGGCTGCCGGTCGGGGTGCCGTACGAGGACACGATGCGCACGATCCGGCTGATCGGCGAGCACGTCATCCCGAAGATCGACACGGATCCCGTGCACCGGACGGCGCGGATGCGCCGGGCGGGCTGAGGGCCCCTTCCGGGCCCTTCCTCGTGCACCGGGGCGGCGTCTTCCCGGATCCGCCGCCCCGGCCTCCGGCCGTTCGCGCGCACCTCTTTCGCGCACACCTGTGTTACGGAAACTTCTTCTGGAGAAGGTGACACCGGCCATGCTCGACCACCTGATCAGGCGCGCCACCGTCGTCGACGGCACCGGAGCCCCCTCCTACGTCGCCGACATCGGCATCCGGGACGGGCGCATCGCCCTGATCGGACGGTCCCCGGCCCGGGTGAAGGCGGGCGGCAGGCTGGGGGAGCGGGCCCGTACCGAAGAGGACGCCACCGGCCTGGTCCTCGCCCCCGGCTTCGTCGACCCGCACACCCACTACGACGCCCAGCTCTTCTGGGACCCCTACGCCACACCCTCCCTCGGCCACGGCGTCACCACCGTCGTCGGCGGCAACTGCGGTTTCAGCCTCGCGCCCCTCAACCCCGCGCGGCCCGCCGACGCCGACTACACGCGGCGCATGATGAGCAAGGTCGAGGGCATGTCGCTGAGCGCCCTGGAGCAGGGGGCGCCCTGGGACTGGTCGTCCTTCGGGGAGTACCTGGACGCCCTGGACGGGCGGATCGCCGTCAACGCCGGCTTCATGGCCGGGCACTGCGCCCTGCGCCGGTACGTCATGGGCCCCGACGCCGTGGGCGGGCAGCCCGACGCCGCGCAGCTGCGGCGCATGACCGCCCTGCTGCACGAGGCGATGGACGCGGGCGCCTGGGGCCTGTCCACCACGCAGTCGTCCACCCACTCCGACGGCGACGGCCGGCCCGTCGCCTCACGGCACGCGCTGCCCGCCGAGCTGCTCGCACTGTCGGCCGCGGTCGGCCGGCACGAGGGCACCCAGATCGAGGCCATCGTCTCCGGCTGCCTCGACCGGTTCGAGGACGCCGAGATCGACCTGCTGACGGAGATGACGGCCGCCGCCGGCCGCCCCCTCAACTGGAACGTCCTCACCATCGACGCCGCCGTCCCCGGCCGCGTGCCCCGCCAGCTCGGCGCGAGCGCACGGGCCCGCGCCGCAGGCGGCCGGATCGTCGCGCTCACCATGCCGATCCTCACGCCCATGAACATGTCCCTGGGCACCTTCTGCGCGCTCAACCTCATCCCCGGCTGGGGCGAGGTCCTGGCCCTGCCCGTGCCCCACCGCATCACGGCCCTGCGCGACACGGCCGTCCAGGCCGACATGCTGCGCCGCGCCCGCAGCCCCGAGGCCGGCGTCTTCCGCAGGCTGGCCGACTTCGGGCGGTACGTGATCGGCGATACGTACGCGAAGGAGAACGACGGCCTGACCGGGCGCGTCGTGCGCGACATCGCCGCCGAGCGAGGCCTCGACCCGTTCGCGTGCCTGGTGGAGATCTGCGCGGCCGACGAGCTGCGCACGGTCCTGTGGCCGATGCCCTCCGACAACGACCCCGCCAGCTGGGAGCTGCGCCGGGACACCTGGGAGCACCCGGACGTGCTCCTGGGCGGCTCGGACGCGGGCGCGCACCTGGACCGGATGTGCGGAGCGCCGTACACCACGCGCTTCCTCGGCGACTGCCTGCGCGGCCGCAAGCTGGTGCCGCTCGAGCGGGCCGTACAGATGCTGACGGACGAGCCGGCGCGCCTGTTCGGCCTGCGCGGGCGCGGCCGGATCGCCGAGGGGTACGCGGCCGACCTGGTCCTCTTCGACCCCGGCCGCATCGACGCCGGGCCCGCCGCGCTCGTCCACGACCTGCCGGGCGACGGGCCGCGGCTGGACTCGAGGGCGGTGGGCGTGGTGAGCGTACGGGTCAACGGGGTGGAGACGGTGCGGCACGACGTGGTGACGGGGGCGCTGCCGGGGACGGTGCTGCGGTCGGGGCGGGACACGGAGACGGTGGGGACGGCAGGGCCGGCGGGGACGGGGAAAGCCCGAACGGGAAATTTTTGAAACGGGACAAAAGGGGTGGGGGTGCGGTTCCCGCACCGAGGGGAATGACCCATGCGGCCTTAGTGTTACCGGCCGTAACGCGCAAGAGCCCTTCGTTTGCCAGGTCAACTGATGCGTAAACGCCGGATGTTCAAGGTCCGGTTTCTGGATGTCGAGGCTCCGGATGCGGAAACAGCACGCCCTACCGTCCTGCCCATGGTTCAGGTACACCCGCGGCCCGGGGCCGGAGACACGGTATCGAGCGTCACCGATGCGGGGCCGCGGCCCGGCAAGGGCAAAGGCCTCGGCGGCAACTCCGTGGGCCTGCTCGGCAGCGCCGTCATCGGGATCTCCACCGTCGCCCCCGTCTACTGCCTGACCTCCACCCTCGGCCCGACCGTCGGCCAGGTCGGGGTGCAGATGCCCGCCGTCTTCCTGGCCGGGTTCCTGCCGATGCTGCTGGTCGCCTTCGCCTACCGCGAGCTGAACAAGGCCGTGCCCGACTGCGGCACGTCCTTCACGTGGACGGTGCAGGCGTTCGGGCCGCGCGTCGGCTGGATGTGCGGCTGGGGCCTGGTGATCGCCACGATCATCGTGCTGTCGAACCTGGCGGGCGTGGCCACGTCGTTCTTCTACCTCCTGCTGGGCGAGGTCACCGGCAGCGATGCGGTGGCCGCCCTCGACGGCAACCGCCCCGTGCACGTCGCCACGTGCCTCGCCTTCATCGCCGTGGCGACGGCGATCAGCTACCGCGGCATGACCGCGACGAAGGGCGTGCAGTACGCCCTGGTCGCCCTGCAACTCGCCGTCCTGGCCGTCTTCGCGGTCATGGCCCTGGTCAAGGCCCGCTCCGGCGACCTGCCCGCATCCATCGACTTCTCCTGGACCTGGCTCGACCCCTTCGCCGTCCGGTCCTTCGCGGCCTTCACCGCCGGGCTCTCCCTGTCGATCTTCATGTTCTGGGGCTGGGACGCGTGCCTGACCGTCAACGAGGAGACGGAGGGCAGCGCGAAGACCCCCGGCCGCGCCGCGCTCCTCGCCATGGCCGTCCTCGTCGGCTCGTACCTGGTCACCGCCGTCGCCGCCCAGATGTTCGCGGGCGTCGGCGAGGAGGGCACCGGCCTCGGCAACCCCGGCACCGCCGGCAACGTCTTCGCCGCGCTCGCCGACCCGGTCATGGGCACGGCGCTGGGCGTGCTGCTGTTCGTCGCGGTCCTGGCGTCGGCGGCCGCCAGCCTCCAGACGACGTTCCTGCCCGTCGCCCGCACCGTCCTGGCCATGAGCGCCTACGAGGCCCTGCCCCCGTCCTTCGCCCGCATCCACCCGCGCTTCAGGTCACCGGGCCGCGCGACGGTCGCGGCGGGCGTCGCCACCGGCGTCTTCTACGCCGCCATGAGCTTCCTCAGCGAGAACGTCCTCATCGACACGATCTACGCGCTGGGCCTGATGATCTGCTTCTACTACTCGATCACGGCGTTCGCCTGCGCCTGGTACTTCCGCGGGGACCTGGGCCGCTCGGTGCGCGACGCGCTCTTCAAGGGCGTCTTCCCCGTCCTGGGCGGCCTGCTCCTCGCCGCCGTCTTCTGCAAGACGCTGTACGACATGCGGGACCCGTCGTACGGCAGCGGGAGCTCCGTCCTCGGCGTGGGCTCGGTCTTCGTGATCGGCGTGGGGCTGCTGCTGGTCGGCGCGGTCCTCATGGAGCTGATGCGGCGGCGCAGCCCGGCGTTCTTCCGCGGCGAGGTGCTGACGCGGTCGACGCCGGCGCTGGTGGTGGAGGAGTAGGGGCACCGGACCTGTACGGTCCGGGGGCTCAGCCGCGGCCGCCGCACCTCGTGCCCCGCAGGTGATCGATGCCCATGCGGTCCGTCGTGTCCGCGGCGCCGCCGAGGCGGTGGACGAGGATCCAGCGGCCGTCCGGGAAGGCGCCGGCGAAGACGGAGGAGTTGCGGGTGGCGCCGTTGTGCCAGACGAGTTCACCCGCCCGCCGCCAGGCCGGGGCCGGTTCGCCCAGCACGCGTTCGACCACCAGGCCGGTGAGGAAGCGGGCCGCCGCACGCGGGGTCGCCCACATGCCGCCCGCGGGGAGTATCGCGCCGGTCATCGTCCACGGCCGCAGCCGGCGGCCGAAGAGGCCGGTCGGAACCAGGCTCCGGCCGGGCGGCGGCCGGTGCGTGACCTCGCTGCGTATGCCGAGCGGATCCAGCACGTGCGCGGCCAGCAGGTCGGCGTACGGGCCGCCCGCCGCTGCCGACAACGCGGCGCCGAGCACGGCGTAACCGAGATTGGAGTACTCCTCCTTCTCCCCGGGAGGAGAGACGACGAGGGTGTCCAGGCCGGCCGCGAGGAGTTCGCGCAGCGCCTGGTCGGTGAAGGGGCGGTACGGGTCCCAGCGGGTCGCGCCGGGCAGCGGAGGGGGCAGGCGGGGCAGCCCGGACGTGTGCTCCTGCAGGTGCCGCAACGTGATGCCCGTACCCGCGGGCGTCTTCAGCCACCGCTCCACGGGATCGTCCAGGGAGACCACGCCCTGGGCCGCGAGCCGCATCAGCAGCGTTCCGGTCAGCGTCTTCGTCAGGGAGCCGATCTCGACGAAGGCGTCGGGGTCGTGGCCCCGGTCGGTGTGGGGCGCGCAGAGGCCGGTGCTGCCCAGGACGCACGCAGGCGCGGAGAATTCCATGGCGCCCTATCCTGGCGGAAGGGGCGGAGCGGACCGTTCGGGGGTGGGGGGCTCTTCCCGGGAGGTGCCATGAGCAGCACCAGATGGTTCTTCGAGCCCGGCCACACCGGCGCCGAATTCCGCGCCAGGCACATGATGGTCACCTACGTGCGCGGGCAGTTGAAGAACGTACGCGGTTCGCTGGAGGTCGATCCCGACGACCCGGAGAACGCCCGCGTGGAAGCGGTGATCGACGCGACCGGGGTGTACACGGGCCAGGAACAGCGCGACGCCCACCTCCGCAGCGCGGACTTCTTCGACTGCGAGAACCACCCGGAATGGACCTTCACCGGGACGGGCGTCCATCAGGCGAGCGCGACCGAATTCGAGGTCTCCGGAGAACTCACCATCCGGGGCGTGACCCGGCCCGTGACGTTCGACGTCACGTACCTGGGGCAGTGGGACACCCCCTGGTGGGAGGACGGCCGCGACGCCGGCCCCAGGCGCAGGGCCGGCTTCACCGCCACCACCAGGATCAACCGCCAGGATTTCGGGGTGAGCTGGAACGACGTGGTCGACCGGGGTGGTGTGGTCGTCAGTGACATGGTCGACGTCACGGTTGACGTGGAGGCGGTGATGGAGAGCGCCTCCGTCGTCGCGTAGCGCGAGGCCTACCAGGTCGTCCCGGCCGGCTCCTCGACGGTGGTGTTGAGGCGGTTGAAGAAGTCGGTCGCGGGGTTCTTCATCCGAGCGGTCATGATCAAATCCTCTGTTGTGTCATGGTGGCCGGGGCGTCCTCCCCGGCCGCGGTTGTCGTCCGTCACTTCACTGACGGTTCGGAACAGGGGGATGTGACAGGTGAGCGAAAAAGATCTTCTTGCGCGGCGGTTCGAGGAGCACCGGCCGCACCTGAGGGCGGTTGCCTACCGGATGCTCGGCTCGCTCGCCGAGGCCGATGACGCCGTGCAGGAGACGTGGTTCAAGCTGAGCCGGTCCGACGTCAGCGAGGTCGGGAACCTGGGCGGCTGGCTGACCACCGTCACCGGGCGGGTGTGCCTGGACATGCTGCGCTCGCGCGCCACGCGGCACGAGGAGCCGCTCCACGACCAGGACGGGCAGGTCGTCCGCCTCCCCGACCCGGTCATCAGCGGGGCGGACCGCATCGACCCGGAGCAGGAGATCCTCCTGGCCGACTCGGTCGGCATCGCCCTCATGGTCGTCCTGCAGACCCTCGCCCCCGCGGAACGGCTCGCCTTCGTCCTGCACGACATGTTCCACGTGCCCTTCGACGACATCGCCGGCATCATCGACCGCACCCCCGCCGCCACCCGGCAGCTCGCCAGCCGCGCCCGCCGCCGCGTCCAGGGGCAGGCCCCGGCGCCCGACACCGACCTGGCCGCCCGGCGCCGCGTCGTCGACGCCTTCCTCGCCGCCGCGCGCGGCGGCGACTTCGACGCCCTCGTCGCCGTCCTCGACCCGGACATCGTGGCCCGCTCGGACGGCGGCACGCTGCTCCCGAGCGCCCTGCGCCGCGGCGCGCCCGACGTCGCCTCCCAGGCGATCACGTTCGCCCGCTTCGCCGAGGCGGCCCTCCCGGCCCTGATCAACGGCACGCCCGGCGTGGTCGCCGTAACGGCGGACGGCCGCCCGATGTCGGTCATGGCCTTCACGATCCAGGGCGGCAGGGTCACTGCGCTGGACATCCTGACGGACCCGGAGCGGCTGGAGCGGATCGATGTGAGCGTCCTGATGAAGTAGCCGGGTCGGCGGGGTGGGGCCGGGGGTCGGGTGGTGGGTTGTCGGCCGCCGTACTCCTGCCTTCGTGGATGCGGTGCGTAAGGAGACCGGACGCTCCGGCGGCGGCTGAGGCAGTCGGCTGCCATCTCGGGCCACTTATCCGCCGGGTGGTGGCCGGGCTGGTTGTTTTCCGGGCCTGGGAAGGCAGCTACCTCCACCAGGTCGCCTGATGGGGGTAGCTGAGGCACTCGGCTGCGATCGGAGGCCACCTAATCCGCCGCTGCTCTGGCGCAGGCCGGGGCCTTGTGAAGCAAGGGGGCGTTGTTGGGGCTGCTGGGATGGTCGGCGGCTATCCCGGGTCACTTATCCGCCGGGCTACGGGCGGGGCCGGTGGATTTCCGTCCCCATCGAGCCGCCATCCCCACCTGGCCTCCGCCCCTCCCCTGCTGCCAGCCTGTTTTGACCCGAGTTGGGACACGCCTTGCGAGGGCATGTCACATCCGGGGCCTCCGCCGTGTCCTTATCCGTGACAGCACCATCGGGCACGGGAGGTACTCCAACCATGAACAAGCCGATCCTGGTGACCGGAGGCACCGGCACCCTCGGCCGTGCCGTCGTCGCGCGGCTGCTCGCCGACGGCCTGCCCGTGCGGGTGATGAGCCGCCGGCCGCGGCGGGCGGGCGACGACCGCCCGTACGAGTGGGCGGTCTGCGACCTCGCCAAGGGCACGGGCCTCGACGCCGCCCTGGCGGACGTACGGGCAGTGGTGCACTGCGCCACCAACGCCCGCAACGACGTGGCGACGACCCGGCGACTGGTCGAGGCCGCGCGGCGGTCCGGGAACCAGGACCTGCACCTCGTCTACATCTCGATCGTCGGCATCGACAAGGTGCCGCTCCCGTACTACCGCTCGAAGCGGGAGGCGGAGCGGATCGTCCGGGAGTCGGGACTGCCGTGGACCATCCTGCGGACCACGCAGTTCCACGACCTGGTGGCGACCATGACCACGGTGCAGCGCCGGCTACCGGTGGTGCTGACACTGAGCGGCGTACGGGTCCAGCCCGTCGAAGTGACCGAGGTCGCCGACCGCTTGGTGGAGCTCGTCCAGGGCGCCCCGGCCGGCCGCGTGCCCGACATGGCGGGCCCCGAGGTCCGGGACGCCCACGACTTGGCGGCCGCCACGCTCCGCGCGACGGGCCTGCGGCGACGCGTCGTGCCGCTCCGACTCCCCGGCAAGATCGCCCGTGCCCTGCGCGCGGGCGGCATCCTCGCCCCGGACCGAGCGGTCGGCAAGGTCACGTTCGAGCAGCACCTGGCCGGTCGCGGGTGAGCCCCTCGCTTTGGCCCTACGCCGGCCAGCGCCCGGACCGCACCTGATGGATGAACGCGGTCCAGGCCACGGCCGGGGTTATGAAGGCGGGGCCGTTGTGTTGTTTGGAGTCGCGGACGGCGATGTGGGTGGCTAGCGCCGCGACCGATATGCAGCCGGCGCCGGTGTTGTCACCGCTGTGCGAAGACTTGAACCAGGATGATTCGCGGGCTATGTCGAGAGCGTTGAGGTAGCTGTTACTCGTCATCGATTTCTTTCGCCAGTCTGTGGAGGAACTCGGGTGTCGTCACCGGTGCCAGGGCGCCCTCACGCATCGCGTCGAACCTCCGGGTGTAGGCCCAGACCTCGCGTGGCTTGTCGGATACCGTCATGACTTGGGGGCCGTCCTCCATGACCACGGGATCGAGCTCGGCGTCGAAGTCGAGGAGCACGAAGTTCGCTCCGGACCGGTACGTTGCAAGGTCTTGCGGGAGGATCTGAACGGTCACGTGGTCGAGTGCGGCTACCCGCTCGATCTCCTCGTACTGCTCACGCATGATGTCGGGGCCGCCGACCATGCGCCGGAGCGCCGCCTCATCGAGGATCACGCGCAGCTCAATCGGATTGTCGCCGTGCACGATCTCTTTGCGCTCCATGCGGAGGGCGACGTTCTTCTCGACGAACTCGGTTGTCCTCTCGTCAACCAGCTTCGCTGTCATGAACAGCGCCCGGGTGTAGTTCTCGGTCTGCAGGAGTCCGAAGACCAGATGCGAATTCCAAGCGCGCATGGTGACGGCATCGGACTCCAGTCCCACGTATAGCAGGGCACCTGAAGGCATGAAGTTCTGATACGGCCTGTACCAGTCGGCGCTGAGCGAGTCCCGGTGAAGTGCCAGCAGGTGCTCACGGTCGCCGCGGTCGTTGACGCCGTACAGATCGAGCAGGTCTTCCAGATCGCGGACGCGTGGGAGCTGATTGTGTCCGGACTCGACCCTATGGATCTTGGTGTGTGAGCTCTCGATGGCCTCGGCGGCATCCTTTGCGCTGTACCCCTTCCTCTCTCGGAGGCGGCGGAGCTCCTTGCCCAGCTCCCTCCGACGGAACGTCGGACCGCGTCGTGCTGCCACTTTGAGCCCTCCCGGTGCTGTACCCCGTGCTGCGCCTCTGTACCCCGAGGGCGCGCGCATGCTGGTTCACGACAAGCCCCAGTTGTCCGCGAGGGCAGGTCTGTTGGCAGTCTTCCACCCCCTGTCCACTGCTGTGCAAGCCATGCCCAGGCTTAGGCATATGCCAATTCTTCTAAGAACCTTGAGGACGCTTGTGAGTGAACACGCCGCTGCGGGACCGTAGTTCGGCCAGCCCCCACACGCTCGCAAAGGAGCCGGACCATGCCTCCATTCCCCCGCACCGCCCACACCGGTGGAGGACTCACCTACGCACTCCCGCCCGCCGGGGGAACCGTCCTCGACTCCGTGATCCGCGACGCCATCGCCATGGACCGCTGGCTCCCCGCCCCCAGTCGCGTGGCCGAACTGGCCGACCGGCTCCGCGCCTGCATCGAAGCCGTCGTGCCCGCCGTCGAGGGCGCCGTGCAGGGCAGGCCCGTGGACGATCCCGTCCGTGTGGAGGTCCTGGCCACGGCCGCGGAGGCCCGCCACCGCCTCGGGCTCGGGCCCGGAGACGGCTACGCCTCGGCGATCACCTTCGCCAGGGGGCTGGGGCTGGTGGCCAGGGATCTCCTCCGGCTTCAGGAGGGGCTGCGGTGAAGGGGGCCTGGAGACGCCTGCGCGCATGGTGGCGTCGGCCCGTACCGCCCCGGCGGCCGGGTCCGACCCCGGCGGGCGCCGGAACGGGGCCGGGGCCCGCACTTGTCCCCGTGCCCGTTCCTCATACCGGCGGCCCGCCCGCGCTCATCCCCGCGCCGGGCTGTACCTGCCTACGTCGATGAGACCGGCGTGCTGGCCGCGCAGGCCGCGTCCGTGTTGCCCGACGGGCAGTTGTTGCCCGCGGTCGTGGAGGTGATCCGGTTGTCCAGGTGGTCGTCGCCCGTCGGCGGGTCGGCCACCCGCACCGAGTAGCTGATCGTCGCCTTGGCGCCGGAGGGCAGGTCGCCCTGCCACTGGAGGGTGGGGGACGAGTACGAGGTCGTGCCCCGGTCGGCGGAGGCGGAGTTGAACGTCGCGTCGTCCACCACGTCCGACAGGTCGTCGGAGATCGCCGCGCCGTCGATCGCCGTCGTGCCGGTGTTGGTCACCGTCACGGTGTAGGTGACCGTGTCCCCGGGGTGCGCCGACGTCCGGTCGACGTTCTTGGCGATTCTGATGGACGTCGCCATGGTGTCGAACGGCGCCGTCGGCACCATCGCGGCGCCGGTGATCACCCCCACGCCCACCAGGAAGGCGACGAGGGTCAGAACTCTGGGCAGACGATCAGGCAAGACGGTCCCCTCTCCCTGCACGCATTCAGTGGGGAGATGGCTTGCACCGGGACATGAGCACTACCCATAAACCGCCCCTAGGGGTGAACGCTCGCTCAGGCTGACACTCGTTTCACGGCGGCGTATGAGGAACTCGCCGCTCGCCCACTCGCGGAAGGGCTCGCGTGCGACGCGATCCCTGGGTAGCTTAGGGATCGACACAAAGAGGCCCCCGCCACGGGCCGGTACCCGGGCGAGGGCCAACCGTAGGGACGGTGGTTTGACCGTCAGCCCTCAGTCTGTGTGAGGACTGCCGGTCACCGTCCAGCGGTCACCTTTTGGTGCACCACCTCCACAGCTCGCGAACCACGGCCGCGATTCGCTCGTGCAGAGGCTTCTTACGGTGGCGCCCCACTGGCGCCCCCCTTCATCGGGATGCGGCCAGAATCCGGTGACCGCGCCGGAGGGAGCCCGGACCGGGACACCCTGGGCGAGAGCCCCGATGTCGGGACCTCTTGAAGGGGGGCGCTCTCGAAGCGCTGAGAGGGACTCTATAACCGCGAATCCCACCAAGTCACCTGATAGCACGGAAGGTTGATCGGGACTTTCTTGTGCGACTCGCGTTCGATCTAGGTTGGCTCTCCCAGGAACACCGGATTCGTCAGCGCCACCATCGCCCCCGGCATCCCCGAGCCCCCCGCCGCCGCCCGCCGCACCTCGGCCCGTACGTACGCCGCGTGCGAGGGCGTCGTGTGCCACTCGACCGTGGCCGTTCCCGACCCCGTTCCCGCCGCAGGCAGCGGCGTCTCGTACAGGCGCCCCTGGTCCGTGATGAAGGACGCCGTGGAGCCCTCCGGTGCCCCCGAGACCTTCAGGCGGATCGTCACCGGGGTGTCCCGGTCGACCGGGAGGCGTTCGCCGATGCCGGCGTGGCGGCCGCGGCCGCCCGTCGCCGTGAAGGACAGGTTCACCGCCGACGACTCCGCGATCCAGCTGCGGCCCGCGCGGAGGCCGGCCAGGAGGGCCTCGCGGGACAGGCCGTCCGCGTGGACGACCGTCTGCGGCATGCCCACCACCTGGGGCTCGCGGTGGGCGTCGCTGTTGCCCATGGCCGGGAGCCAGCGGCGACGGCCCTCGCGTACTGCCGCGACGAGGGACGCGTCCCACGCCGCGATCGCCATCTCGTCGTCCGGCGTGTACGGGCCGTTCCACACCTCCACCGCGTCCGCGTCCTCGTAGCCGAACTTCCAGTTGCAGCCGACGCAGGTCGCGTACGGGTGGGCGGGGACGACCAGGCCGCCCGCGCGGTGGATGGTGCGGGCGAAGCGGCCGAAGGCGGCGTCGCGGGCGCGGTAGCGCCAGTCGATGAAGACGCCGGGGTCCGTGCCGAGGGCGACCACGTGGCCGTTGCGGGTGGTGACCTCCTCTCCGGTCAGGATGAGGAGTTCGCCGTCGGGGTGGGGGCCCCACAGGCCCTCCCACGCCCCGTGCGACGACGTCGTGTTGTGCTCGGTGGTCGTGATCCAGTCCAGGCCGGCCGCCCGCGCCGCGGCGGCGATCTCGGCGGGGGTGCGCTTGCCGTCGGAGTGGACGCTGTGCAGGTGGTTGTCGCCCCGGTACCAGGCGCGGCCGCGGCCCCGGGCCCGCTGTGGCGGATACACCGGGCGCGGGGTCGCCCCGGGCGGCGGCGTCCCGTACCGCAGCGTCACCGTCACCTCGTACGCCAGGCCCTGCGGCGCGACCGTGTACGGGCCGAGGACGACGTGCCAGGTGCCGGGCCGCACGGGGCCGGCCAGGTAGCCGGGCGTGGCCCGCTCGGCGCCGATCGCGAACTCCGTGCGGGCGCCCCCCGACCAGCCGCGGAAGCCCGCACCGCCCAGCTCCGTGCCGCGCTCGTCGAAGATGCCGATGTCGCACGCGTTGCCCTGGGTGCCGGCGGGCACGGACGGTCTGTCGTACGCGTACGAGACGGCGATTTCGCGCACGCCGGGCGGCACGTCCACGGGCAGGTAGACGTAGTCGGGCGCTCCGGGCGGAAGGTGTCCGGTGACCTTCCGGGTCGCGGTCCGGCCCTCGGGGCCGTCCCCTGTGCTCGCGAACGTCACGGTATCGAGGGTAAGCACCGCCGCCGCGCCCGTGACGGCCGTGAGCACCGTGCGCCGGTCCGGTCGCTCCATCCGCTTCATCGCTCTCCTCCCGTGGAAGGGGCTCTGGCTCTTCGGGGGACTGGGGGCACTGTTGTACGCCCCGGTGGCGCGCAGGGGTACAGGAAGCCCCACGATTGCGACATTCGTATGGCGGCACCGCCCCGCCGGGGGCCTATGGGGCCCGTTTGGGCTTACGGTGAGCCCCATTCCCCGCAGGACGCGCAGGACACCGCAGAACACGAAGCACGCAGAACACCAAGCACGCAGAACACCAAGCACGCAGGACCACGAAGGACGCGAAGGAGGTGCCGCCCCGTGCGGATCGCAACCACGGTCTTCCTCACCGACGAGACGATCAGCCCGGTCCGGCTCGCGAGCGAGCTGGAGCAGCGGGGCTTCGACGGGCTGTACGTGCCGCAGCACACGCACATTCCGGTCAGCCGGGAGACGCCGGCGCCCATGGGCGACCCGCTGCCGCCGGAGTACGGCCGGGCCCTGGACCCGCTGGCGGTGCTCGCCCAGGCCGCGGCGGTCACCGAGCGGATCGAGCTCGGCACGGGCGTCCTGCTGGTGGCCCAGCAGGATCCGATCGCGCTCGCCAAGCAGATCGCGACGCTCGACTTCCTCAGCGGCGGCCGCCTGACGCTGGGCATCGGGTTCGGCTGGAACGTGGAGGAGGCGGCCGACCACGGCGTCGACTGGAAGAGCCGCCGCGACCTGGTGCGCGACCGGATGGCCCTGATGCGGGCGCTGTGGGCTGGGGAACCGACCGGCTACCGCGGCGAGTTCGGTGCGGTCAGCGCCAGCTTCGCGCACCCCAAGCCGCTGCGGACGCCGCGCCGGCGCGGCCCGGACGTGCCGCCGCTGGTGGGGCCGCGCACCCTGATCGGGGGCGCCGCCGGGCCGAAGCTGTTCGCGCACATCGCGGAGTACGCGGACGGCTGGCTGCCCGTCGGCGGCAGCGGGCTCAAGGAGACGATCCCTCAGCTGCACAGGGCCTGGCAGGAGGCCGGGCGGCCGGGCGAGCCGCAGGTCATCCCGTACGCGGTGCACCCGTCGGCCGGGAAGCTCGCGTACTTCGCCGATCTGGGGCTCACCGAGGTCGTGGTGGGGCTTCCGTCGGCGGGCGAGGCGGAGATCCTGCGGGCGCTGGACGCACATGCCGAATTCTTGTGAGGCGCACGCCGCATTCCTGTGAGGCGGGCTGGTCGAATGCCTGTGAGGGGGCGGGCCGAATTCCGTTGAGGGCGGCGGGCCGGACTCCTGTGAGGAGGGCCGGCCGGCCGGCGCGCCGGACCGCCGGAGGGCGCCTCCGGCTGGCGTGACCTGGGGTGACGAGAGGCACACGAATGACGGACGGACCTCTTCCGGGCGGGCCGCACCGCGCTCGTATGCTCGGACAATGACTTCCACCCCGCCGCCCCCGCAGGGACCCGCACCGACCGCCAACGCCATGCGGCGCGCCCTCAAGCGCGCCCGGGACGGTGTGGCCCTGGACGCCACCGAGGCCGCCGTGCTCCTCCAGGCCCGCGGCGCGGACCTGGAGGACCTGTGCGCGTCCGCCGCCCGGGTGCGGGACGCGGGGCTGGAGGCCGCCGGGCGCCCCGGCGTCATCACCTACTCGAAGAGCGTCTTCATCCCCCTCACCCGCCTCTGCCGGGACAAGTGCCACTACTGCACCTTCGCCACCGTCCCCGGCAAGCTGCGCCGCGCGGGCCACGGGATGTTCATGTCCCCCGACGAGGTCCTGGCCATCGCCCGCCGCGGCGCCGAACTCGGCTGCAAGGAAGCGCTCATCACCCTGGGCGACCGCCCCGAGGACCGCTGGCCCGAGGCCCGCGAGTGGCTGGAGGCGGCGGGCTACGACGACACCATCGCCTACGTCCGCGCCATCTCCATCCGCATCCTGGAGGAGACCGGCCTGCTCCCGCACCTCAACCCGGGCGCCATGACGTGGACGGACTTCCAGCGGCTGAAGCCGGTCTCCGCCTCGATGGGCATGATGCTGGAGACCACGGCCGAGCGGCTGTGGAGCGAGCCGGGCGGCCCGCACTACGGCTCCCCGGACAAAGAACCCGCCGTCCGGCTGCGCGTCCTGGAGGACGCCGGGCGCAGCTCCGTGCCGTTCACCAGCGGCCTGCTGATCGGGATCGGCGAGACGCCCGAGGAGCGCGCCGAGTCGCTGTTCGCGCTGCGCCGCGTCTCCCGTGCGTACCACGGCATCCAGGAACTGATCATGCAGAACTTCCGCGCCAAGCCGGACACGGCGATGCGCGGCATGCCCGACGCCGAACTGGACGACCTGGTCGCCACCATCGCCGTGGCCCGGCACATCATGGGCCCCTCCGCCTGCCTGCAGGCGCCGCCCAACCTCGTGGCGGGCGAGTACGAGCGGCTCATCGGCGCCGGCATCGACGACTGGGGCGGCGTCTCGCCGGTCACCCCGGACCACGTCAACCCCGAGCGCCCCTGGCCGCAGATCGACGAGCTCGCCGAGCGCTCCGCCGCCGCCGGCTTCCGGCTGCAGGAACGACTCGCCGTCTACCCCGGGTTCGTCCGGCGCGGCGAGCCCTGGCTGGACCCGCGCGTGCTGCCCCACGTCCGCGCCCTGGCCGACCCGGAGACCGGGCTGGCGAACGAGCACGCCGACGTCAAGGGCCTGCCCTGGCAGGAGCCCGAAGACGTCTTCGTCCCCTCCGGCCGCACCGAGCTGCACCGCGCGATCGACACCGAAGGCCGCACCGCCGACCGGCGCGACGACTTCGACGAGGTGTACGGGGACTGGGAGGCGCTGCGGGAGGCCGCCGCGCCCGGCATGGCGCCCGAACGGATCGACGCCGACGTGCGCGAAGCGCTGCGGCAGGCCGCCGACGACCCCACCCGGCTGACCGACCCCCAGGCCCTCGCCCTGCTGCACGCCGACGGGCCCGCGCTCGACGCCCTGTGCCGCATCGCCGACGACCTGCGCCGGGACGTGGTCGGCGACGACGTCACCTACATCGTCACGCGGAACATCAACTTCACCAACGTCTGCTACACCGGCTGCCGCTTCTGCGCCTTCGCCCAGCGGCGCACCGACGCCGACGCGTACACCCTCTCCCTGGACCAGGTCGCCGACCGCGCTGCGCAGGCGTGGGACGTCGGCGCCGTCGAGGTCTGCATGCAGGGCGGCATCCACCCCGACCTGCCGGGCACGGCCTACTTCGACATCGCGCGGGCGGTCAAGGAGCGCGTGCCGGGCATGCACGTGCACGCCTTCTCGCCGATGGAGGTCGTCAACGGCGCGACCCGTACCGGCATGTCCGTACGGGAGTGGCTGACCGCGGCGAAGGAGGCCGGGCTCGACACCATCCCCGGCACGGCCGCCGAGATCCTCGACGACGAGGTCCGCTGGGTCCTCACCAAGGGCAAGCTGCCCGCCGCCACGTGGATCGACGTCGTGCGCACCGCCCACGAGGTCGGGATCCGGTCCTCGTCCACGATGATGTACGGGCACGTCGACCAGCCCCGGCACTGGCTCGGGCACTTCCGCCGGCTCGTCGAGATCCAGCAGGAGACGGGCGGCTTCACCGAATTCGTCACGCTGCCGTTCATCCACACCAACGCCCCCGTGTACCTGGCGGGCATCTCCCGCCCCGGCCCGACCATGCGGGACAACCGGGCGGTCACGGCCATGGCCCGGCTGCTGCTCCACCCCCACATCACCAACATCCAGACCAGCTGGGTGAAGCTCGGCGCCGAGGGGGCGGCGGAGATGCTCCGCTCCGGGGCGAACGATCTGGGCGGGACGCTGATGGAGGAGACCATCTCCCGCATGGCGGGCTCCTCGTACGGCTCGTACCGCTCGATCCGCGACCTGGTCGCCATCGCGGAGGCGGCGGGGCGGAGGGCGCGGCCGCGCACGACGTTGTACGGGGAGGTGCCGGCTGAGCGGGTTGCTGTCGCGACGGCTTCGGACGGGCATCTGCCGGAGTTGCTGCCGGTGCTGGACGACTAGCGTCGGGCGGTTCGGGGGCGGGCCGGGGTGGTGGTGCTGTTGACGTTGCGGGCGGGTGCCGTTCGGTCATCGGCGCGTGCCAGATGTTGCCGTCTTGTCGCGATGCCTCGACCGGATGGCAATCGACGGGCGTCTAGGGTGGCCCGCATGTCTTGGCCTCAGAATCCTCAGCAGCCCCACCAGCCACCGCAGCCGCATCCGTCGCAGCCTCCGCAGGGCGTACCGCAGGGTGCACCGCAGGGCGGGGCGTGGGGTGGGCCGGAGGCCACTGCCGTCGACCAGCCGGCCGTCGCCCCGCCGCCCGGCGGGGTCCACGCGGCGCCCACCGCCTTCGCGCAGCCCGCGGTGACGCCGCCCGCCCCGGCGCAGGGCGGCGGCGCCCACGCGCAGCCGACCGTCTTCGCCCAGCCCGCCGTCCAGCCCCCGGGCCCCGGCGCGGCCGGATCCGTGCCGCCTCCGCCCCCGCCGCCGGGCGGCTGGACGGCCCCCGCCCCCGCACCGGCCCCCGCACCCGCCCCGCCGGGCGGAGGCAGTGGCGGTGGCGGCGGCAACAAGACCCTGCTCGCCGTCGTCGGCAGCGTCGTGGCCCTCGCCGTCATCGGCGGCGGCGCGTTCTTCTTCCTCAAGGGCGGCGACGACAAGAAGGACGAGAAGGCCGGCGGCACGTCGCAGGCCTCCGGCGCCCCGGCCGCCGGGAACCAGCAGCAGCCCGCCCCCGAAGGCGGCGCCAACAGCGCGGCCCCCTCGGGCGGCGGCCCGCAGGCCGTGCCCGCCGGATGGCAGACGCAGACCAGCAAGGAGCACAAGCTCCAGTACGACGTGCCCGGCACGGGGGAGAAGTGGAAGGTCTTCCCCCAGGACACGATGATCGCGTACACGGACGCGTCCGGTAAGCCGCAGATCTCGATGCGCGACACCGCCAACTTCAGCGAGGGCGGCTGCTCTTCGTCCGCCAACCCCAACTCGATCGGCGAGGCCGGCAAGGGCCAGCTCGCCACCGTCGGCACGGCGGGCGGCGACGCCTCCCTGAGCATCCAGGAGAACGCCCGCAACTGGGCGGGCAACTGGGGCGTCTACGCGTACGGCGGCCTGGGCAACAAGCCCAAGATCGAGGTCAGCCAGGCCAAGCCCTGGAAGCAGAACGGCATCGAGGGATGGACCGCGACCGCCAAGGTCAAGGTCCTCAACCGCCCGAGCCCGTGCGTACCGCCCACGGCCATCGTCAAGAGCATCGTCACCAAGCTCCCCGACGGCACCTTCAGCAGCTGGATCATGTACGCCGACCAGGGCGTCTCCGGCGCACTGCCGGAGTCCCGGATCGACGAGATCATGAAGACGGTCCGCCCGCTCAAGGGCTGACAACAGGGCTGAGGCCAGGAAGGGGCGGGACACCATGACCAGCACCGCACTGTGGAGCCGGGCGCAGCAGCAGGACTTCCGCGCCCGCGTCCGCGGCTGCCTGCTCGGCGGGGCGATCGGTGACGCCCTGGGCGCGGGTATCGAGTTCCAGTCGCTGCACGCGATCAGGGACGCCCACGGACCCGCCGGCGTACGCGACTACGTCCGGGCCTACGGGCGACGCGGCGCCGTCACGGACGACACCCAGATGACGCTGTTCACCGTCGACGGCCTGATCCGCGCCGAGATCCGGCGCGACAGCGGCACCTGGCCCGCGGCCGAGGAGGTGCACCGGGCGTACCTGCGCTGGCGGGTCACCCAGCGCTACCAGGAGCCGGACCCGCGCGACCCCGCCCTGGGCCGGCTGGGCCGCCAGCCGTGGCTCCACTCGCAGCGGGCCCCCGGCAACGCCTGCCTGTCCGGGCTCGACGACGACCGGATGGGCACCCTCGCCGCGCCCAAGAACCGGGAGTCCAAGGGGTGCGGCACCGTGATGCGCTCGGCGCCGTTCGGTCTGCTGGTGGACCGGGAGGCCGCGGAGGTCTTCCGGCTGGCCGCCGAGTGCGCCGCGCAGACCCACGGCCACCCCTCGGGCGTCCTGGCGGCGGCGGCCTTCGCGGCGATCGTGCACGGCATCGTCCGCGGCGGGACGCTGGAGACGTCGGTCCGGCAGGCGCTCGACCTGCTGGCCCAGTGGGGCGGCCACGAGGAGACGACGGCCGCGCTCCGGCAGGCGCTCGACGCCGTGCGTCGGGGGGCGCCGAGCGCTGAGCGGCTGGAAGCGCTCGGCCAGGGCTGGGTGGCCGAAGAGGCCCTTGCCATGGGCGTGTACTGCGCGCTGGTCGCCGAGGACATGCGGCACGGGCTCCTGCTCGCCGTCAACCACGGCGGCGACTCCGACTCCACGGGCTCGATCTGCGGCAACCTGCTCGGCGCGCTGCACGGCGAGACCGCGCTGCCGCCGGATCTGCTGGCCGAGCTGGAGGGGCGGGCGGAGATCGCCGAACTCGCCGACGACTTCGCCCTGGAGCTCACCCAGGGGGCGCAGCTGCACGGCCCGGACGTCGCCTCGACGGTCTGGACGGAGCGCTACCCGCAGGGCTAGCGGCCGTGGCGGCCGAAGGCGGGCAACCGTTGCGCGCCGAGGGCCGGCAACCGTTGCGATTGCACAACCCGGGGTCGCGGCCGCACGGTCGCGGCCTCCGGGACCGTGCCCGGATACGGCGGAACCCCCTCGGCCGGGACGGCGGACCAGTCGAGGGGGTTCTGCGCGGAACTGCCTTGGGGTGGTGAAGCTGTCGTATCGGGCGGACTTATCAGAAGTCGTACGCGCGACGGGAAACGGTCGTCACAAACGAGGACCAGGCGGCGGGCTTGAAACCGAGAATCGGCCCCTGGGGGTCCTTGGAGTCACGGACCGCGATGGACTGGGGGAGAGGGGAAGCGACCTCCACGCAGTCGCCGTTGGCCAGCGAGTACGAGGACTTGCGCCACGTGGTGTTTCCCTGCTGGATGGCCATGATTGCTCCCATGCCTTGGTGAGTATGTGCCTTGATCAGAAACGCCGGTCGGAACGCCGGTTTCCCGAGGTGCGACCGACGTTACGCGCCAACATCACCTGATGAACGGGCCATTCACTCGACCGGATGGCATATTCGGGAACGCCCTTCCCGGTTGACCGGTGGAGGGTGTACCGTGCGGCGGCCGCCCAGGAGACGGGGCCGGTCGGGGCCCCGCGGACTTGCCGGAGTTCGCTCCGAGCCGCCCTGAGCCGCCCTGAGTCGCCCAGGGTCCGGTCGGATCCGCTCGGGCCGCTGAGCTCAGAGTTCTGCCGCCCACTCCTCCGCGACCCGGTCGATGAACTGCCGGGAGTGATCCGCGTTGAGGGCCTGCATTCGCAAATGCTCGTACATCACGCTGTAGGTCTGCACATCGTTCGGCTTCTCCAGGTAGAGGTCACTGGTGATCCCCTCCAGATAGACCGTGCTGGCATCCTGCGGGTCGTTGAACTCAAGAATGGAGAACTTTCCGTACATGCCCGGATGCGCACCCACGTCGTACGGCAGCACCTGCACCGTGATGTGCGGCTCCATGCTGAACTGCACGAGCTGGCGCATCTGTTCCGCCATGATCTCGCGGCTGCCCACGATCCGGCGCAGCGCCGACTCGTCGATGACCGCCCAAAGCCGCAGTGGATTCTCCGGATCGGTGATCCGTTCCTGCCGCCACATCCGCACCTGCACGCGCCGTTCGATATCCGCGCCCGTCGCCTCCGGCCAGGAGCCCTCGGTCACGGCGCTCGCGTAATTGGGCGTCTGCAGCAGACCCGGTACGAGAGATGCCTCGTACACGCGCAGTGAGGCCGCATCCGTCTCCAGGCCGATGTAGACGCTGTAGGGAATGTCGCCGAAGGCGTGCCACCAGCCCTGCTGGCGCGACTCCTTGGCCATCTGCATCAGCGAATCGACAATGCGGTGGTCCTCGACCCCGTACACCCCGCAGAGATCGCGCACGTCGCGCTGGCTGATGCTGCGGCGGCCGTTCTCCAGGCGGCTGATCTTCGACTGCGAGACGAGCAGCCGCTCGGCGACCTCTTCGGCGGTCATGCCCTTGAGCTCGCGGAGCTTGCGCAGCTCCTGCCCCAAGCGGCGCCGCCTAACGGTGGGATTGACACTGGACGCCACGGGACGCACCTCCGGCTCCGTCATGCTGCTGTCTCCTGACCTCGCAGCCTGCCACCACATGCCGGGGCGGCGCTGGAAAATGCCACACAGAGTCCGCCTGCGGTGAAGGGTTGCCGGGGCCGGCCGCTGCGGACCGTGCATCGTCCCGTGCATGTGCACGCGGGGTGGTGGGCCGGACCGCCGTCCCGGGCGGCCGGCCCACCACCCCGCGCGATATCGCGGCTCCCGAACCGGGCCGGGGGACTGCGCTGCGGTCGGTCGAGCTCTGGGTGTGCTGTGGGTGTTGCTGTGCGGTGGTGCGGTGGTACGGCGATGCAGTGGTGCGGTGATGCGGTGGTGGTGCGATGTGCTGTGTTGCGCCGTTCTCCGGGCGGTCAGCGGTGCGGCCGGCGGCTTCGGCGGCGTCGGCTCAGGACGCGCCTGCCCGGGCCATCACGGCGGTCCCCTGGGCCACCTGCTGCCCGGACGACGCCGTACCCCGGACCGACGTGCGCCGCCCCGTGCCGCCGGCGCCGTGGGCGCCCGCGCCGGAACCGGCCGCCGCCGGGGCCCGCCGCGGCTGCGCCGCGACGCCGTTCTGCACGTCCATCACGGCGTGCGCCACGAGCCCGCCCATGGGGTCGTGCCTGATCAGATCCCGCAGCCGGGAGCGGGAGGACCGCCCCTCGTTGCCCGGGTAGAGGTGCTTGCCGAGACCCACCGCGTGGGCCAGGGCGGCGAGCGCCGCGGTCCGCGGGTCCGGCGGGACGCCGGTGCGGATCGCGCTGTCCAGCCGGGCCCTGATCTCCCGGCTGATCGCGGTGTCCGTCGCCTGATAGCGCGTCGTCGGCAGCACCCCGCACATCTGGCCCGCCACGGCATGCACCATGCCGCACCGCTCCAGGTGCGTGAGATACGTCTGGCGCAGCCCCAGCCGGGGCCCGCCGATCCAGTGGACGGCGCGGACCGGACTGCCGCGGCGGCGCAGCAGTTCGAGCGCGGTGTCCAGCGTCGGATCTCCTGTCGGCCGCGGCATCACCACGGCGATACGATCCCCGTCTGGGGCTATCCGTCCAGCCAGAGCCAGCTCCACTAGCTGTGCCCCGGCGAGACCCAGGTCGAGCGACTGCGGCTGCGCCGTGGTTCCCGTGGCCGGGTCCAAAGCGAGCAGCAGAAGCTCCTCCGGAATTGTTCTGCGGCTCCTGCCCATCCATGCCTCCCCGCGTGGATGACTGACAGGGTGACCCCTCTCACATTGGTCTGTCGAGAGTGCGTGGTGGCTTCGGGTGGGAACCGGTAGGTATGTCGTCTCGTCTAGCACGACGGTGAGGCCGGTCGATCCCTTCAAGCGGTGCGGTTGCGCGGTGACGGGGCTGCCACACATGACACTGGTAAGCGTTTGAGAAGGTTCGGCCTGCGGGGTGCGGAGCACCCCGCGGTGGCGTATCGCGTGGGAATTCGAGGAGGCATCGGTGGCGGGCGAGTCCCCCGGCAAGTCGGAGCAGCGGAAGTCGTCGGGGGAGACGGCTGGCGGCGAGCTCGACCCGCGACTCGGGGTTTTCCGGGAAACTTCCGGAAAGCCGTCCGGGAAAGCTGACGCGCCCGGGAGCGCGGATGCCGCGGATGCCGCCGAAGGCGGCCGTGAAGAAGTGTCCCCGGCGTCCGGTGAGGCCGATGCGGATGCAAAGGCCGAGACCTCTGCGGAGGACTCGGCGGAGGCCTCGGGGAAGGCCGGGACCTCGGCCGGTGCCCGCGCGGCGGCCGGCGGCGACGCCCGCCTGAAGGCCGCTGTGGCGGCGTGGGTGGCCGGTACGGACGAGGAAGAGGCCGAAGAGGGCTCCGAGGCCTCCGACGGCCCGGAGAAGGCCTCCAAGGCCTCCAAGGCCTCCAAGGCCCCTGCCGTGGACGGGACCGGCGAGGCCGGCGCGAACGGCGCCCCGTCGGGCAAGGCTAAGGACCCCGAGCCCGTCGACCGGGCGACGGCCGTCTTCCGTACCCTCCGGCCGAAGGCCGACGCCTCGTCCGGCGACGACGGGGACGGTGACGGCAAGGCCGCGAAGGCCGCGAACGCCGCCTCCGGCGAGGGCGACGACAAGGGCGCCTCCTCCGCGGGCCGGTCCGTGAACGGCGCCCCGTCCGGCAAGGACAAGGGCAAGAGCAAGGACGAGAGCTCCGCGCCCGTCGACCAGGCCACGGCCGTCTTCGGTGCGGTCCGGCCGAAGGCCGACGCCTCCTCCTCCGAGGCCCCGGCCGCCGAGCGCTCCGCCAACGGTGCCCCCTCGGACAAGACCAAGGACAAGGACAAGGCCAAGGGCAAGGACTCCGCGCCCGCCGACCAGGCCACGGCCGTCTTCCGTACGCTCCGGCCCAAGGCCGAGGCGCCCGCCGGCGACGGCGAGGTCTCGAAGGCCCCGGCCGCCGAGCGGTCCGCGAACGGTGCCCCGTCCGCCAAGGGCGACGGCGCCTCCTCCGGCAAGGCCAAGGACTCCGCCCCCGCCGACCAGGCCACCGCCGTCTTCCGTACGGTCCGGCCCAAGGCCGACGGGGCGTCCGGTGAGGCCGCCGGTGCCGCGAAGGCCCCGGCCGCCGACAGCGAGGACCGCGGGACCGACAACCAGGCGACCGCCCTGCTCAAGGCCCCCGTCGTCGGCGAGCCCGCCCGCAAGGACGGTGCCGCCAAGGACGGCGCCGCCAAGAAGGGCGGTGCCGCCAAGAAGGGCGGTGCCGCCCAGGGCGGGGACTCCGACTCCGAGCGCACCAGCCAGTTCGTGCCGCTGAAGTCGCTCGACGAGGCTGCCGCCAAGCCGGCCACCCCCGCCAAGACCCCGGCGAAGGCCCCTGCCAAGACGCCCGCCAAGGACGCCGCCAAGGCTCCGGCGAAGGCCGCCCCGGCCAAGGACGCCGCCAAGGTCCCCGCGCCCGCGCCCGCCCCGGGCAAGCCCGCCATTCCGGTCAGCGTCACTCCGCCCGCCCCCTCCGAGCGGACGCAGCAGCAGCCGTTCCCCCCGAAGCCGGGCGGCGGCGGCCCCACGGTCCCCCCGGCGGCGGGACAGCCCGCGGCGCCGCTGGACCTGCTGGCGCAGCTGACCAACACGCCTCCGCCGCCGGAGACGCCCACCCGCACGATCCTGCGCCGGGTGAAGATCTGGACGCCGCTGGTCGTGCTGCTGGCGATCATCTTCTGCGTGGTGCAGGCGTTCCGCCCGCTGCCGGAGCCGACGCTGGTGCTCACGGCGAAGAAGACGTTCAAGTTCGACGGCGACAAGGCGCAGATGACGTGGCCGGCGACCGGCCAGGCGTACGTCGAGGTGGACGGCCTGGGCGCGCTGGGCGAGTCCGGCGAGGAGAAGCCCGTCCCGATCGCGAGCGTCACCAAGGTGATGACCGCGTACATCACCCTTCGCGATCACCCGATGAAGAAGGGTGACAAGAAGGGCGCGCTGATGACCGTCGACGCCAAGGCGGTGAGCGACTACCAGAAGGGCAAGCCCGAGGGCGAGTCCCTGGTCCGGGTGACCGAGGGCCAGAAGCTCTCGGAGTACGAGGCGCTGGAAGCGCTGATGCTGCCGTCGGCGAACAACATCGCCAAGCTGCTGGCGCGCTGGGACGCCGGTTCCGAGGAGGCGTTCGTCAAGAAGATGAACGACACCGCCAAGGAGCTGGGCATGGTGAACACGACGTTCACCGACCCGAGCGGCTTCGACGCGACGACGAAGAGCACCGCGAAGGACCTGGTCAAGCTGGGCAAGAAGGCCATGGCGGACCCGGTCTTCAAGGAGATCTCGGGGCTGACGGAGTACATCGACAGCAACGGCGAGAAGCAGAAGAACTTCAACCCGATCGTTCCGCTGTACGGCACCGGCATCAAGACCGGCACGACCACCGCGGCCGGCGGCAACCTGCTCTTCGCCGCGGAGAAGAAGATCGGCGGCACCACGCAGCTGATCATCGGAGCGGTGCTGGCGCAGCACAAGACGCCGATCATCGACTCGGTGGTGGCGGCGACCAAGGACGCGATCGAGTCCGCGAAGAAGGCGCTCGAGGCGAAGACGGTCGTGAAGAAGGGCGACGTCGTGGGCGCCGTGGACGACGGCCTCGGCGGCCGCACCCCGGTCGTGGCGACCAAGGACGTCACGGCGGTCGGCTGGGCGGGCCTGTCCGTCGGCCTGGCGCTCAACGACGGCGGCCACAAGCTGCCGCACGCGGCGAAGTCCGGTGCCGAGGTCGGCATGCTGACCGTGGGCAGCGGCCCGGGCCAGGTCCGGGTGCCGGTGGCGCTGAAGGCGCCGCTGGCCGAGCCGGGCTTCGGGGCGAAGCTCACGCGCCTCGGCTGAGGTGCGCGGGGGCGGCGGTCGCCGTCCTTGCCGGGCCCTCGCGGCGTGCTAGCGTCGCGAGGGTTTGAGCACGGCCGCGCGCCGTGCCGCTACCCGCGGAACCCGGGCAGCGCGAAGATGGGGGAAGACCTCCGGGGGAAGACGGGGAGAACAGCAGTGACCACCGTGGACCCGGCACGGGCCGGCAAGCCCGACGAGCCGGGTGAGCAGGACGGGCGGGTTTCCGTCTTCCCAGGGGCCCAGGAGCCTTCCGGCGGCGCGGGCCTGCGCGGGCGGCTGAGGCGCGCGGGCCGCGCGGCGGCCGGCCGCCCCGTCCTGACCACCCTGTGCGTGGCGGCGGCGCTGCACGTGCTCTGGGTGTACGTGTTCGCGAACAGCGGCGGCGACCTGGCCGCCCAGGACGCGTGGGCCGAGTTCGTGGGCCAGCACCCGGACTCGGCGTACAACCTCGCCTGGTACGGCGGCATGCACCCCGTCTCGTACAGCGTGATCTCGCCGTACCTGATGGCCAGCATCGGCGTCCGCACCACGATGATGATCGCGGGCACGCTCTCGGCGGGCCTGATCGCCCTGCTGCTCGTGCGCAGCAGGGTCGTGCGCCGGCCGCTCGTGCCGGCCTTGTACGGCACCTTCGCGCTGACCTGCAACGCGATATCCGGACGGGTCACCTTCGGGCTCGGCACGATGTTCGGCCTGGCGGCCGTCGCCGTGATCTTCGCGTGGCCGATGCGCTGGCGCTCGGAGGGCAAGTACCGCTGGGGCCGGGCGGGGCTGGCCGCGCTGGCGGCCGCGCTGGCGACGGCGTCGAGCCCGGTGGCCGGCCTGTTCGTGGGCTTCGTGGCGGCCGCCCTGTGGCTGGGCAAGCGCCGCCCGGCGGCGTACGCGCTGGGCGTCTCCCCGGCCGTGGTGGTGGGTCTGTCGGCGTGGCTGTTCCCGTTCTCGGGCCACCAGCCGATGGCCTTCGCCTCGGCGATCCTGCCGCTGCTGAGCGGCCTCTTCGGGGTGCTGTTCGTCCCCAAGGAGTGGCGCACGGTCCGGATGGCCTCGGCGCTCTACGTCCTGGCCGTCCTGCTGGTCTGGCTCATCCCCTCCCAGATCGGCACGAACGTCTCCCGGCTCGGCATGATCTTCGGCGGGACGGTGCTGGTCGCGGCCCTGCCGGAGCTGAAGGTGCCGCGGCCGGCGGAGCTGCTCAAGAGCGGCCTGCGCTGGACGGCGCTCATCCTGGCCCTGGTCACGTGCACGTCGTGGCAGCTGGCCAACGCCATCGGCGACATCATCCACACCACGCCCGCCGCGTCCTGGGCGCGCGAGCTCGCGCCCCTGGTGAACCGGCTGCAGCAGACCGACACGGCGCGGGGCCGGGTCGAGGTCGTGCCCGCCCGCAGCCACCGCGAGTCCTCGGCCCTCACCCCGTACGTGAACCTCGCCCGCGGCTGGAACCGGCAGGCCGACCGCGAGCGCAACCCGCTCTTCTACGAGCCCGGCCTGCTCACCTCCTCCAGCTACCGCGCCTGGCTCGACCGCTGGGCCGTGCACTACGTGGTGCTGCCCACCGACGAGCCGGACCCCGCGGCCGTCGAGGAGGCCAAGCTCGTCGCCAAGGGCCAGTCCTACCTGCGCCAGGTGTGGTCCGACGACAACTGGCGGCTGTACGAGGTCGAGGCGCCGACGCCCCTCGCCGACCCCCCGGCGGTCGTGGAGCGCACGGACGCGGAGGGCCTCACGATCCGTGTGGACAAGCCGGGCCCGGTCCTCATCCGCATCCCGCACTCCCCGTGGCTGGGCCTGGTCGACGAGAACGGCAAGGACGTCAAGCCCCCGAAGGCGGGGCCGCGCGGCGAGCCGCCGGTCAACGTCAACGGCTGCCTGTCCAAGGAGGTCCAGGAGGCCCGCGAGGACCGGCCGGAGGACAGCTGGACGGTGCTGAACGCGCCGAAGCCGGGCACGTACCACATCGTGGCGCGCTACAAGCTGCCGCGCGGCACGGGCTGCCCGGACAACCTGGCGAAGTAGCGCCTCCGGGCACGCCGCACTCCGGGCACCTCCGGGTCACTCGCAGACGCGTGGCGGTGACCCGGCGGCCCGTGGCGGGGCTTTGAGGTCCTTCTGCACGCTGTCGAGGTAGTCCAGTACCTTCTGCTGCCTCCTCGGGCCGGGATCGCTGAGGTAGTCCAGGACGCCGTGCTGGAAGGCGAAGCGCATCCGGAGCGGCATGACGTCCGAGGCGTCCAGGCACTTGGGCCGCTGCCGGTCCCGGAGGGCCTTGCCGATGGCGTCGTTGACGCGCTCGGAGGGGCCGGGCTGCGGTGCGTTCGCGGTGACGAAGAAGGGCCGGCCGGGATTGCCCGGGTCCGCCGCGGCCTTGCCCGCCGCCCCCTGCTGCCCGCCCCCGCCCGGTCCGGGCGGTGCCTCGGCCCAGGCCCGCTGGCCCTGCGGGGAGGCCAGGAAGCGCATCAGGTCCCGGGCCGCCGCGCTCTTCCCGAAGAGGGTCGCGAAGTCCGCCGAGACCTCGGAGGAGGCGGGGCTGCGGGCGATGCCGGGGAGGACGTCCCGCGTGGGCGCGAAGGCCGCGCGGCGGGTGTAGTCGGAGTCGCGGATGAACGAGCCCTGGTGCTGCAGCGCGCACGGCGAGGAGAAGATGCTCTTCGCGAAGTCCTGGCTCAGGGCGGCCGTGGCCGGTCCCCGGTCGAAGAGCCCGCCGAACGTCCGCCAGGCCTCGGCCACCGCCCCGCGCGACCACTCCAGCTCGCCCCGGGCCCACTGCTCGTAGACCTCCTTGCCGCTCTGCTGCAGCAGGATGTCCTCGATCCAGTCGGTGCCCGGCCAGCCGGACGTGGCGTCGCCGCCCATGCCCGCGCACCACTGGCCGCCGCGGGCCGCGAGCGCGCGCAGGTCCTGCCGGCGGGCGGGGTCGTACCAGACGACGCTCTTCAGGTCGGCCTTGACCGCGATGGCGTAGACCTTGCCGCCGATCGCGGGGGCCCACAGCGGGCCGTACCCGTCCAGGGTGTTCCCCAGGACCGGGGCGAGCTCCCGCGGCGGGGTCTCCGAGCCGACGTACTCGCGCACTTCGCCGAGGCTCGGCAGGATCGCGACGTCCGGCGCGTTGCCCGCGTTCAGCCGGGAGAGCAGCACCTCGCGCAGGGCCGTGGTGCCCTGGTAGTCGACGTCGACGTGGTACTTCGCGGAGTACGCGTCGAGCACCTGGCGGAAGCGCGCCTCCTCGGTGTCCGTCCACGGGGCGAGGACGGTGATGCGCCCGTGGTGCTCGCTGCGCGCGTCGCCCGTGCCGACGGTGGAGAACAGCACCAGCCACAGGACGAGGACGACGGTCGCGGCTTCGAAGGAACGTATCCGCCGGCCGAGGCTCTGCGGCACCCGGGCGAAGCGGTACTCCTCGATGCGGGGCTGGAGGCCGAGGACGGTCAGGGCGGCGATGAGGACGCCCGCCAGGGGGATCCAGGCGGGGACGGCGGTCAGCCAGGAGGTGTCCTGCATGTGGCCGCGCACCGTATCCGGGACGCTGCCGGATACGTCCCCGCCGCGCGCCGCGCCGTAGGCCCGGCCCAGGTCGTCCTGGAGGTGCAGGGCGGCGGTCAGGAGCAGCGGCACGAGCCCCGCCAGCAGCAGGGTGGCCCCCGCGAGGGGGCCGTTGAAGCGGCGGCGGAAGCGGCGCCGGAGGAAGAGCTGCGTGTCGACGAGCAGCCAGGCCAGCGCGCACCACAGCAGGACCGCCGCGCCCCAGGCGAGCTTCAGCAGCCAGCCGGTCGACGTCTGCGACTTCAGCACCGCCGCCTGCCGGTCCTGGACGTCCGTGAGCCGGGCGATGATGCCGCTCTTCTTGCGGTTCAGCGTGCTGTCGGCGTAGTGCAGGTAGGCGTCGCGCAGCTTCTCGTCGGCCTGGCTGCGGGCGGCCTGCCCGACGAGGTAGTCGTACGAGGAGAGCTGGCCGGCCGCGGTGGCCAGGGCGCTCTGGCCGGCGGAGCCCGCGACGGTGGTGGCGGAGGCCTTCTCCAGGCTCCTGAAGGCGGCGTTGACCTTCGCGCGGTAGTCCTCGCCGGTGCCCTCCGTGGCGGCGGCCGGGCCGCGCAGGGCGGCCTTCGCGGCCTTCAGCGAGTCCTGCAGGGCCTTCTCCGTCGCGGCGACGTGGCCCATCGCCGGCACGGTGCGGTCCGGCACCTGGGCGGCGTCCCGGCTCACCCCGTAGTACGCCGCCAGGAGGGCGCCGCAGGCCAGCACGGTCGCCACCAGCAGGACGGCCGTACGGCGTATCAGCCAGGGCCTGGTGTCCGCGGGGGTGGTCATGCGGCCGGCTCCGGCGGCTCGTGCTCCGGCCGTTCGTGCTCCGCTCGCCGCTGCCGCTCCGGCGGCGCGGGCCGGTCCGTGAGGCGGTACCGGCACTGGGAGCAGACCTGTGCCGTGCCGGGGGAGACGCGCCCGCAGCGCGGGCACTGTACGTCTGCCCGGGCGGATGCGCCGGTCCCGCCGGACGTGCCGGAGGCGCGGGCGGCCGGTGCCGCGACCTGGGCCGCACCGGGCGCGCGCCGCTGCCCGTGGACGGGAGGCGGCGGGGCGGGCGGTCCGGGCGGCGCGGCCCAGGACGCCTGCGCCTGTGTGCTGTGGTCGGAGCCCACCCAGGCCGCGTGGAGGTCGCCGGCGGCGATGACGTCGCGCAGCCGGACCCGCCCTTCCCGGGCGTCGTCGACGTGCACCAGCCGCCGCAGCCGGCGCAGCATCTTCTCGTCGCCGAGGTCGTCGGCGAGCCGCACCGCCCGGCCCCACTCCTCCTCCGCGGTCGCGCGGCCGCCGCGCTCGTAGGCCTCGCAGCCGGCGTTGACCGCACGGCCCAGGTCGGCGTGGCCCGCGAAGTGGGCGACGCGCGGGTGGACGCGCGTGGACAGGGCGGCGTCGTCGGTCCAGTGGACGAGCAGGGGGACGGGCCGGGGCACGGAGACGACGGCCTCGGCGGGGTGGTCGCCGACGGCGTCGGCCACCAGCGACAGGGAGGCCAGCTGCATGTCCTCGCCCATCGGGTCGCCGGCGGGGTCGGCCGTGACGCACAGGTGGTAGTCGCGGGACTCGTCGCCCCAGGCCCCGGTCGGGAAGTCCCAGCTGCGCTCCCCGGACTGCACGGCTTCCGCGGTCAGGTCGAGCTCGGTGGGGAAGACCTGCTTGAAGAAGCGGAGCTCGCTGCCGACGCGCAGCCGGACGCGGATCCGTATGCCGGGCAGCGCTTTCGTCATGGCGCTGGTCATCATCGTGCGGAACTCCTCCTCCAGATCGGAGTCGCGCTCGACGGCGTCCGCCTTGCCGTGCAGCCGGGCGGCGATCGCCCGCAGTTCGGCGGCGGCCCACTGGTCGCCGATGCCGCGCGCGTCGCAGGTGAACTTCCCGGCGCAGTCGGCGAGGACGCGCTCCAGCTCGTCGGGCCGGTCGTGCTCGTTCCTGCCGTCGGTCAGCAGGAGGGCGTGCCGGATGGGGTGGTCCTGTCCCGGGGCGGTGAGCAGGTCGCGGGCGCAGGCGAGCCAGGAGGCGATGGCCGTGCCGCCCGCGGCGACGAGGTCGTGGGCGGTGCGGGCGGCGTCGGCGCGGGTGTCGGGGCCGGCGACGGCCATCCGGCCGGTGGCCGGGTAGACGACGCGGGCCTTGTCGGTGCCCTCGACGAGGGCGAAACGGGTGCCGTCGCGCAGGGCGCCGATGGCGGCGGCCGCGGCCTTGCGGGCCGCCGAGATCTTCGTGCTGGGCCAGCTCATCGACCCGGAGCAGTCGATGACGACGACCTCGGCGGAGGAGGCGTGCGTGGTGAGCCCGCCCAGCCCGTGGCCCTCGACGGTGAGGACGGCGTGGGCCGGTACGGTGCCGGAGCCGGCCGGCAGGTGCTTGTTCTGCCCCAGCTGGGCGGTGAGGGCGGGCAGGGCCGCCGTCGGTGCGCGGTCCTGCGGGCCCGCGCCGTCGTCTCGGTTCATCGCGCATCCCGGTTCATCGCGTCGGTCCCTTGCCTCGGTCCATTCGTTCCCCCGTGCCGCACGTGCCAGACGTGCCGGACGTGCCGGCCCTTGCGGCCGTGTCAGAAGCGGGTCTTGGGGCGGACGCGGTTCGCCAGGTCGACCAGGGCGGCCAGGCCCCCGGGCGTGGGCGCCTGCCGGGCCAGCCGGCGCAGCTTCGCCTCCAGCCGGGAGCGGAGGGCGAACTCCTCGTCGTCCGCGCCGAAGAGTGCGGTGCCCCCGCCCGGCCCGCCGGCCGTCGCCCCTGCCCGTACCCGCTCCAGGGCCACTTCGAGCGTCTCCGCCTCCAGCCGGTCGCGGGCCGGGCCGCCGGGGTGGCCCTCGTCCAGGTAGAGCCGGGGCAGGAGGTCCAGGGCCGCGGCCAGGTCCGCGCGGCCCGGCAGCCCGCGGGCGGGATCGGTGTGCAGGCGGCCGGAGAGCACGCGCACGCAGGCGATGCGGCCCGCGTCGTAGTGGCGGGAGACCTCCGGCAGGCCGCCGAGCAGCCCGACCGCGCCGGTGCGGTCGCCGGCGGCCAGCCGCAGCCGGGCGAGCCCGAAGGCGGCGCTGCCCTGGGAGCGGTTGCGCTGCCACACGGCCTGGTAGTAGCGCTCCGCGGCCTCCGCGTCGCCGCGCTGCTCGGCGCAGTAGCCGAGGGCCAGCTTGGGGGCGTACTCGCCGGGCAGGTCGTGGTAGACGCGGTCGAACCGGGCCTGGGCGGCGGCCGGTTCGTGCCGGGCGAGGTGCAGCAGGCCTTCGTGCCAGGCGATCCGCCAGTCGTGGGGGACCAGGTGTCCCAGGAGCTGCTTCGCCGTCGTCAGGCGCTCCTCCGCGGCGCCGAGTTCGCCCAGTTCGAGGTGGGCGCGCAGCTGCCGCAGGCGGATCTCCACGGACTCGTGCCCGGAGGTGGACAGCTGCTGGATCAGGCGCCGGGGCCCGCTGCTGGTGGGCTGGCCGAGCAGGGCCGCGGCCGGGTCGGCGGGGTCGGGGTAGGGCACGGGCAGGTGGCGCGGGACGCGGTCGGCCGCGGGCAGGCCCGGGTCGAGGAGCGGGCGCCGCTCACCGGTCAGCCAGCGCTCCAGGGGAGGCACGCGCCCGAGAGAATCGTCGAGGAGAGTGGCGGCGGGGGCGAACAGGGTGGACGGCTCGGGGTGCTCGGTGCCGGTGCGCAGGGAGCGGATCTCGCGCAGGACGCCGCGCAGTTGCTCGGCCATCTCGCGGGCGGAGGCGAAGCGGTCGAGCGGGTCCTCCGCGGTGGCGCGGGAGACGGCCCGCCGGTAGGACTCGGCGCCCAGGCCCTCGGGCTGCCGGCCGGAGTCGTCGGAGAGGGCGCGCAGGGTCATGCCGAGGCTGAAGAGGTCCGACTGGACGGACAGGCCGCGGGCGCCGAGCCGGACGACCTCGGGGGCGGTGAAGCCGCGGGCGCCGAGGACGACGCCGCTCTCGTCGCCCAGCTCGCGGGTGGCGCCGAGGTCGATGAGCTTGATCCGGTCCGCGTAGTGCATGACGTTGTTGGGCTTGAGGTCGCAGTAGACGTAGTTCTTGCGGTGCAGGCTCTCCAGGGCGTCGAGGATGCGGCAGCCGTACGAGAGGACGTACTCGAAGATGCGGTCCTCGCCGAAGGGGCCCTCGCGGCGGGTGATGCGGTCGCGCACCTGGGAGAGGAGCATGCCGCGGACGAACTCCATGACGATGTAACGGGTGTGGCCGTCACTGTCCCTGTCTCCGTCCCCGTCCTCATCTTCGTTCCCGGTCCCGACCCCGCTTCCGTTTCCGCCTCCGTTTCCGCCCCCGCCCCCGCTTCCGCTCCTGTCCGCCGCGTCGGCGGCTCCGGGCTCCGGGTGGGTGACGAAGTTGATGATGCGGACGATGTCGGGGTGGTCGGAGCGGATGAGGTTGCGCCGCTCCTCGCCCATGTTGTGCAGCGCGATGGGGTCACGGGTGTTGATGAGGCCCTTGAGGGCCACGGGATTGCCTTCCAGGCGGATGTCGTGCGCGAGGTAGACCCAGCCGAGGCCGCCGTTGGCCACGCAGCCCACCACGCGGTACTGCTCGCCGACCAGATCGCCGGGGGCCAGGCGCGGGGTGAAGTCGTAGGGGTGGCCGCACCGTTCGCAGAAGCCCGTGGGCAGGGCCGGCTGCCCGGCGTACGGACGGCCGACGATCGCGGTGCACCCGTCGTGCCCGCAGGTCTTGCCGCCGGCCGGGACCCGGGGGTCCGCGACGACCAGGGCCTCGGGGGAGGGGGTGGCGATGTAGGGCAGGTCGAGCAGGCCGTCCTCGGCGGGGCCCACGGTGAACAGCCGGTCGGTCTCGGCCCGCCTGCGGGTGCCGGCCGTGGGCGGGCTGTCCGGCACGGGCGGGACCTCGCGCCGGGCGCGGTGGCCGCGCGTGGAGCAGAAGCCGGTGGCTTCGATACGGCCGTCGCAGCCCGGCCAGGGGCAGCGGTCCGGGGGCGGAGGAGGCGCGGGGGGCTGCGCGGGCGGCTCCCCCGGGGGGCTGCCGGGCGGCTTCCCGGGATTGCCGGGCGGTTCGCCGGTGGGACTGCCGGGCCGGTCGCCGGGCGGATTGCCGGGCGGTTTGCCAGGGGTGGTCATCCGGGGTCGCCCCCTCGCGGACGGTGGGTGTGGTGCCGTACGGCCTCGGCGAAGCGCTCCACGGCCCGCTCGGCCTCGGCGAGCTCGCAGGGCGCCTGGTAGAGGAGGTTGTGGGCGGTGCGGTAGAGGGGAGCGGCGGCCCGCTCCTCCTCCAGGCTGCGGGCGGCGAGGAGTGCGAAGAAGGCCTCCAGCCGGCCGCGCAGTTCGTTGCGCCGGGCGATCCGGGCCTCGGCCAGGCCGATCGCCTCCTCTATCCGCAGCAGCCCGGACTCCACGGCCCGCTCGAAGGCGGCGAGGTCGGCCAGGAAGCGCTCGCCGCCGCGCTCCGGGTGGCGGCGCAGCGCGGTGAGGTCCAGCCGGAGGGCGGCCGCGCGCTGCGGCACGGGGCGCACCGGGGCGATGAGGGCGGTCTTCTCGAAGGCGGTGCGCTCGCGGCGCGCGATGTGGTCGATGCCCTCGCGCACCCGGTCGAGGCGTGCGGCGATGTCGTCCTTGGCGGGGTCAGCCATCCTCAGCGCCAGCTCCAGGCTCTGCGATTCGGGGTTGCGGAAGACGAGGAGCAGCCGGGCGCCCCGGGTGGCGAGGAGCCCGGTGAACTCGACCAGTGCCAGGGGGTCGGCCGCGTAGTCGACGCCTTCCGCGACGATCGTCAGCGGCACGCTCCGCGCCGCGCCCAGGCGGCCGACCGGCGACTCCTCGTCGTCGGCGGCGCGCAGCCCGAGCCGGTCGGCGATGCGCTCGGCGACCCTGGCGACGGTCTCCCCGGAGACGTCCAGGGCGAGGTCGACGCTGCCGAGGGGCGGCAGGACGTCGTCCTCCGTCTCGTACGCGGACGGGGGGCGGCGCGAGGCGCCGTTGGCGTGCGGCCGGGGGCCGGGGCGGGGATCGGGCGGGGTGCCGGGCGGCGGGGCGTTGCGGGGCGCGGGGGGTCGCAGGCCGGCGGGCCGGTGCCCGGCGGGCTTGCTTCCCGCGGACTCGCTTCCGGCGGGCCGGGGGGCGGGTGCGGCCGGTGGCGCGGCCTGGTGCGGCGGCTGTGTCGGTTGCGTCGGCTGTGCCGGCTGTTCGCACAGCTGCTTCCGGTCCTGGTGGAACGTGCCGGGGCCGCCGGGTAACGCACCGGGCCCGTCGGACCTGTTGCCGGACCCGTCGGGCCCGCCGGACCTGGTGTGCCCGGTGCGGCCGGTGGGCCCGTCGGCCGGAGCCGGGCCGTCCGCGGGGAGTTCGCGGTCGGCCAGGGCGACCGCCCTGCTGAGCGTCGCCGAGCGGACCGCCTCGCCCTTCTTGATGACGATCGCCTCCACCCGCCGCGTGCCCTCCGCGGCGGCGAACCAGCGGGCGAGCCAGCGGGCGAAGTCACGGTCCCGGGCCGCGCTCCGCGGCACCGAGGGCAGGCCGTTGCCGCGCTCGCCGCTCACGTAGCGGGCGATGGCCGGCAGGTGCCGGACGACGGTCTCGATGGGGATCATGTACGACAGGTGCAGCCGCTGGTCCGCGGGCGCGGCCGAGGAGCGGTCGTCGTAGCGGCTGACGACCATGCCGAGGACGCGGTGGGTCTCCGCGTCCGTCACGGCGGCCCCGCTGAAGCCGGGGCGCACCGTCTCCTCGGGCGTCACGGGGAACATCTGCACCCACTCGCCGCGCGGCCCCGACGGCCCGGCGAGGGTGGCCCGGAACCAGACGCCGTCCTTGAGCTCCCTGGTGCTGGGGAAGCCGCACATCCACACGGTCCGGCCGCGCGAGGGCGCGACGCGGTGCAGCGGGGCGGCGTGGCGGGCGTCCTGCGGCTCGTCCAGGGTGAGGAGGGCGACGTCGCCCCGGGAGTCCTCCAGCTCGGGCACCCAGCAGCCGTCGGCCACGCGGGCCGCCACGGGGCGGGCGCCGGGCACCCCGACCAGCTCGACCAACACGCTGCCGGTGGGGCCGGTGGGGCCGGCAGGGCTGGTGGGGTCGGCGGGGAAGGTGGGGTCACGGGGGCCGGAGGGAATGACGTGGGCGCAGGTGAGGACCGCATCGGCGGCCAGCAGGATGCCGGCACCCAGGACGTCCCCGCCGGACGTGGAAATGCGGACCCGCCAAGTCTCGCCGCGCATCTCGCTGTTGACGGGGACCTCGGTCTCCTCCCCCATGGGCGCAGAGCATACGCGCGCCCCCGGCGGAAGTGCCCCCTCCGACTGTGGGGTCACCGTTCCGTGTGATTCGCGGCGGGTGCCGTGCGCCCCCGGGGTTCACCCGTTTGCCACGCCCGGGAGCCACTCCTCCGGTTACTGTGTGGTTACCGTCGGTGACCTGCCCTTACGTCCGCCGACCGGGGCCGGGAGCCCGTTCCGGGCCGGTGGTTCTGATGTGACGTCAGGGTGCGGGAGGGGCCGGATCCCGGTTCGCTCGGCTCTGAGGAGCGCGGACCCCCCACTCCTTTCGGTGGCACATCGAAGTGCCGCGGCCGCGCTCACGGAGGAACAAGCATGCGTAACTCACGAGTGCTCACCGGGACCGCCCTGTCCATAGCCGCCCTCGGGCTGGCGAGCGCTCCCGCGCTCGCCGCGGACTTCGGCAAGCTGGAAGTCGGCCCGAACCCCGCGAAGCCCGGCACCGAGGTCACGGTGAACACCACCGCCTGCGGCGCCAACGGCTCGGGCACGGGCGACGCCAGCGCCGTCGGCGGCCCGGCCTCGTTCCAGCTCAAGCCCGGCACGCAGAAGGATTCCGTCGTCGGCACCTTCAAGGTCCCGAACAGTGCGAAGGCCGGCACGTACGGCGTCGGCGTCAAGTGCCACAGCGGCAAGGAAGCCACGGGCGACCTGGTCGTCTCCACCGGCTCGGGCACGCGCGCGGGTACGGGCTCGGGTTCAGGGTCGGGGTCGGATTCGAGCGCGAGCCCCGGTACGGGCAGCGGTTCCGGTTCCGGTACGGGTTCCGGATCCTCCACGACCCCCGCCAAGCCCCCGAAGGGCGGCATGAAGACCGGTGTCGGCTCCACGAGCGACGACTCCGGCATGACCGAGCTCATGGCGGGTGCGGCCGTGCTGGCCACCGCGGCGGTGGGCGGCACCTGGTACCTGCGGCGCCGTGGCAGCAACGGCAACCGGGTCTGACGCGCCCCCGGCCGGCTCCGTTCCCTGGTCCCCGAACGCGCGCGCGTCCGGGGACCAGGGGCGCGGTGGAGGAGAACGATGTCCCAGTCGCAGAACGCAGGCGAACGGGCCGTCCGCAGGGCGCACGGTTCCCGCAAGCCGCGGAACTCGCGGCAGATGCGCCGGAATCCGAACAGACGGGCCGCGGCGGCCGCGGCGTCCCTGGCGGCCCCGCTCTCCGCCGGGTCGGCCGGGTCCGCCAGGTCCGCCAGGCCCTCCGCGGCCCTCCCGCCCGGCCTTCGCCGCCCCCCGCGGTCCTCGCTGCGGGCGCGCGAGTCCCGGCGCGAGTCCCGGCGTGAGTCGCGGCGAGAGTCGCGGCGCAAGGCCGTCGCCGCCGCGTGCATCGCCGTCGCCCTGTGCTTCGGGAGCTGGCTGATCCAGCGCGGTGCCGACATCCAGGACCCGCCCCCGGTGCCCTCCGCGGCCGAGGCGTTCCCGGCCGCCGGGCCGCCCGTGGGGCCGGTGCGCGGCGAGCGCGCGGTGCCGCCGCTGCCGGCCGCCGTGCCCACGCGGGTCAGGATCCCGGCGATCGACGTGGACGCGCCGCTGCAGCCGCTGGGCCTGCTGCAGGACGGCAGCCTCTCCAGCCCGCGGGACGACGAGAGCAACCTCGCCGGCTGGTACGCGGACGGGGCGGCGCCCGGAGCGACCGGCACCGCCGTCGTCGCCGGCCACGTCGACACCGTCACCGGGCCGGCCGTCTTCTACAACCTCGGCGCCCTGAAGAAGGGGTACCGGGTGGAGGTGGCGCGCGCGGACGGCCGGACGGCGCTGTTCACCATCGACGCGATCGAGGTGTACAGCCGGACGGACTTCCCGTCGCAGAAGGTGTACGGGCCGTCGAAGCGCGCCGAGCTGCGGGTGATCACCTGTGGCGGGGGGTTCTCCGAGGAGAGCCACGCCTACCTGGGCAACGTGGTCGTCTACGCCCACCTCACCGGGGTGCGGTGAGGGCACGCGGCCGCGGCTGCTCACGGCCGCGGCCCCCGGCGCGCCCCGGCCCGCTCACAGCACTCCTGCTCACAGCTCTCCCGCCTACAGCTCTCCTGTCCCTTCTCCTGTCCCTTCCCGCATCTCCGCGAGCAGCTCCAGGATCCGCTCGCCGTGCTTCGCCAGCTTGCTCTCGCCCACGCCGCTCACCCCGGACAGCGCTTCGAGGGAGGCGGGTGCGGCCGTCGCGATCTCCCGCAGCGTCGCGTCGTGGAAGATCACGTAGGCGGGGACGCCCTGCTCCTTCGCCGTGGCCGCGCGCCAGGCCCGCAGCGCCTCGAAGACCGGGACCGCCTCGGCGGGCAGGTCGGCCGGTGCGGCCCGCTTGCCGGAGCCCGAACCGGAGCCCGAGCCGGAACCGCCCGACTTCGACGAGGCCCGCGCCGGCCGCTCCGGCTCGCTGCGCAGCCGCACCTCGCGCCGGCCGCCGAGCACCTCGCCGCTGGCCTCCGTGAGGACGAGCGTGCCGTAGTCGCCCTCGACGGCGAGCAGCCCCTGCGCCAGCAGCTGCCGCACCACGCCCCGCCACTGCGCGACGCTCAGCTCGGTGCCGATGCCGAAGACGGTGAGGCCGTCGTGGTCGTGCTGGATGACTTTCGCGGTCTTCTTGCCGAGCAGGATGTCGATGATCTGGCCCGCGCCGAACTTCTGCCGCCGCTCGCGCGCCAGCCGGTAGACCGCGGAGAGGAACTTCTGGGCGGCGACGGTGCCGTCCCAGGTCTCGGCCGGCGAGAGGCAGGTGTCGCAGTTGCCGCAGGGGCCGCTCGCCTGCCCGAAGTACGCCAGCAGCCGCACCCGGCGGCACTCGACGGTCTCGCACAGGGCCAGCATCGCGTCGAGGTGGGCGGCCAGCCGGCGGCGGTGGGCCTCGTCCCCCTCGGAGCCGTCGATCATCTTGCGCTGCTGGACGACGTCCTGCAGGCCGTAGGCGAGCCAGGCCGTGGACGGCAGGCCGTCGCGCCCGGCGCGGCCCGTCTCCTGGTAGTACCCCTCGACGGACTTGGGCAGGTCGAGGTGGGCGACGAAGCGGACGTCGGGCTTGTCGATGCCCATGCCGAAGGCGATCGTGGCCACCACGACGACGCCGTCCTCGCGCAGGAACCGCGCCTGGTTGGCGGCGCGGGTGCCCGCGTCGAGCCCCGCGTGGTACGGCAGGGCGTCGATGCCGTGCTGCGCCAGGAAGTGCGCCGTGTCCTCCACGCTCTTGCGGGAGAGGCAGTAGACGACGCCCGCGTCCCCGGCGTGCTCGGTGCGCAGGAGCTCCAGCAGCTGCTTCTTCGGGTCGTTCTTCGGCGCGATGCGGTACTGGATGTTGGGCCGGTCGAAGCTCGCGACGAAGTGCCGGGCGTCCTGCAGCTTCAGCCGGGACGCGATCTCGGTGTGGGTGGCCTCGGTGGCCGTCGCGGTCAGGGCGATGCGCGGCACGTCCGGCCAGCGCTCGTGCAGGGCGGACAGGGCCAGGTAGTCCGGCCGGAAGTCGTGGCCCCACTGGGCCACGCAGTGCGCCTCGTCGATGGCGAAGAGGGAGATCTTGCCGCGGTCGAGCAGCCGCAGCGAGCTCTCCACGCGCAGCCGCTCGGGCGCGAGGTAGAGCAGGTCGAGCTCGCCGGCGAGGAACTCGGCCTCGACCATCCGCCGCTCGTCCGCGTCCTGCGTGGAATTGAGGAAGCCCGCGCGCACGCCGAGGGCGCGCAGCGCGTCCACCTGGTCCTGCATGAGGGCGATGAGAGGGGAGACGACGACGCCGGTGCCGGGCCGGACCAGGGCCGGGATCTGGTAGCACAGCGACTTTCCGCCGCCGGTGGGCATCAGGACGAGCGCGTCGCCGCCGGCGACGACGTGCTCGATGATCGCCTCCTGATCGCCCCGGAACGCGTCGTAACCGAAGACGCGCCGCAGGCAGCCCAGGGCCTCACTGCCCGCAGCGTCGGGTGTGGGGGAGGGGGAAGGGAAGGGGTCAGCGGGGCGGGCGGTCTCGGTGAGGTCGGCCATGCGGAAAGTCTAGGGCGGGCCGCCGACACGAACGGGGGCCTGTGGATAACCCAGGGGGCAGGGGGCAGGGGGCAGGGGGCAGGGGGGACGGGGCCGAGGGCCGCGATCCACGCGACCCGGCTTCGCGACCCCGTTCCGTACGCCCCGGCCTACGCGACCTCGATCCCGTAGTCCCCCAGCAGCTCCTCCAGCCCGCCCTCGTACCCCTGCCCGCCCAGGACGAAGTCCCAGTCGCCGTTCGCACGCCGCCGGAAGGAGCCGAGGACGAGCGCGGTCTCGCCCGCCCGGCCGTCGGAGACCTCCAGCTGCCCCAGCTCGGCACCGGCGCCGTCCGCCAGCCGGATCCGGGCGTCGGTGAACCCCGCCAGGTCGGCGTCCGGATTGACGGCCGGGTCGACGGCCGCGACGAGGACGAGCCGGTCGGCGTCCGCCGGGAGCGCCTCGAAGGCGACGCGGACGGCGGCCTTGTCCCCGCGGGGCGGCGGCACGGCGCGCACGGCCCCGTCGGGGGTCGCGGGGTTGTTGAAGAAGACGAAGTGCTCGTCGCTGAGCACGCGGGTGCCCCGGCAGACGAGGGCGCAGACGTCGAGGGCGACGGCGCCGGACCAGGACATGCCGAGGACGTTGTGGTCACCGGGAGGGCCGGGCTCTCCGTGATCTCCCGGCGCGCTGTCGTCCGGCGCGGCCGCCGGGGCGGCGGGCTGCCGGCCGCCGCCCTGCGGCCCGCTGCCGCCGCCGAGCCGTCCCCGCAGCCCGTGCCGTTGCAGCAGCCCCACCAGCTCCTCGCCCGGGACGAGCGTCAGGGGCTTGCCGTTGGCGAAGGCGTACGAGCCGGGGCCGAAGCCGGACGTGGTGACCAGCACGCCCTTGTTGGCGCCGGCGCCCTGCACCGTGCCGTACAGGTCCCGGACGGCCGTCGGCGGGACCGTCTTGCGGTACCGCTTCACCTGCACGATGATCCGGCCGCCGCTGATCGGGTCCGGGTCCAGGGCCTCGACGTCCACGCCGCCGTCGTTGGACCGGGTCGTCATCACGGCCTGCATGCCGCGGGCGCGGAAGAGCTGGGCGACGAGCGCCTCGAACGCGACCGGGTCCATCTCGTAGAGGTCGGGGTCGTCGCCGCCCCCGTGGGAGACGACGCCGCGCCCGACGTCGGCGGGCATCCGGCCCGGGCGCACGGCGGCGAGCTGGTCGGGCCGGGCGGACAGCTGCCCGCCGAGCCCGTCGGTGAGGCAGTCCACCGCGCTGACCTGCTCCAGGTGCAGCCCGGCGAAGACGGAGCGGGAGACGGTGGCCGAGGCCAGGACGATCTCCGCACGGCGGCCCGTGGCCGGGTCGTGGTCGTCGACGAAGCCGTTGACGACGACGGACTCCAGCGCCCCGGACCCGTCCGCCGCGAACAGGTCGCGCAGCACCAGCAGGACGCACTGGGCCAGCACGTCCCGGTAGACGGCCCGGCGCTGCGCCGCGGGGCGCGCCGTCTCCTTCTCCTGGTCGGCGGTCGGCATGTACCGCACGGCCTTCGCCTCCGGCACGATGTCGTACGCCGGAAGCTCCCACATCAGCACCAGCTGCCGGGCGGCCGGGTCGTAGGCGGCCGACACCTGGTGCGGGAACTCGTCGGGCCACGCGGAGGAGGCGTAGAGGGCTGCGGAGAAGTAGTCGACGACGGCGTCGGTGTCACCGGCGCGCAGCGCCGCGACCATCTCCTCCACGCCCGCGTTGTGCTCCCGGATCTCGGCGAGCTGCCCGGCGGCCCACTGCTCGTACTGCCGCCGGTACGCCGCCAGCTGCTGCAGGCGCGTGGCCTCGGCGGCCTGTGCGGCCCGCAGGTCGTGGTCGTACTGCTCGCGGCCGTGGCCCGCGCCGAAGCCCCAGCCGCCCTGGGCCTGATAGAGGGCCGGGTCCGGCATGGGGACCGGCTGTGCGAGGTGCCCCGGGTTGAACGGCTCCACGGTCTCGGGGCGGCGCAGCGCGGCGGTGGAGAACGCCGGCACCTGACAGCCCGTCACCAGGAGTCCCGTCAGCTCCGCGACGCGCGCTTCGATCTCCTCCGTGCGCCGCCGGGCCTCGGCCTCGCGCCGCTGCCGGTAGGCGGCCCGCTGTTCCCGGTCGGCCCGCGCGGCTTCACGCGCCGCCGCCCGCTCCCGCCGCTCCTGCTCCCTCTGGAACTGCACCTGTTCGCGGTGCTCGGCCTCCCGCAGGCGCTGCTGCTGGCGCTGCGTTTCGGCCCAGATCCCTATCAGCCCACTGGAGCGACGACTCATGCGGATACATGCCCTCCCCCCGGGACACCCGGCGTCCCGGAACCACGTGCACTGGCCCCGACAACCAGTGGTCAAGTCGACTTTAGCCGCCTGACGGACAATCCGATCAGCTGTAAGTCGTACGAGGGGGGTGGGGTGAAGGGGTGGCCGAAGGGGGCGGCTGGGGGGCGGGCCGAGGGGCCGGTCGGGGGCGGGCCGGGGAGGTGGCCACGGGTCGGCGGTCTGTAAGCCGTACGGGTGATTTTCCCGGCGTGCCCTGTTGCCGGTGCGGCTTTCCGGGGAGCTTGTCCTGGAAGAGCCGCGTACAGGCGTCCGGTTCGTGAGCAACGGTTCGTAAGCGACGGGGTGGGCGGGAGGGCACTGATGGTGACGACGACAGCATCCGAAGCATCCGACTCGGATCAGTACCCGGTGCGCTTCTGGGCCGTGGACGATCTGCGCGGGCTCGATTTCGACCCGTTCATGGCCGAGCGGCTCCGGGAGGAGCCCATCGCCCGGGTGAAGCTCCCCCACGGCGAGGGGCACGCCTGGCTCGTGACGCGCTACGAGGACGTCAAGTTCGTCACGTCCGACCCGCGGTTCAGCCGGCAGGCCGTGCTCGGCCGCCCGATCACCCGGCTCGCCCCCCACTTCATCCCGCTCGACGAGGCGGTGGGCTTCGCCGATCCGCCCGAGCACACCCGCCTGCGCAAGGCCGTGGCGCGCTCCTTCACGCCCGCCAGCCTCGAACGGCTCCGCCCCCGGGCCGAGCGCGTGGCCGCCGAACTCCTCGACGCCATGGAGCGCGAGGGGCCCCCGGCGGACCTCATGGCGCACCTGAACGGCCCGCTGCCCCTCGCCGTCATCAGCGACCTGATGGGCGTCCCCGAGGCCGACCTGCCGCGCATGGCGCACTGGACGGAGGTCCTGCTGTCCGCGGGCCACGGGCGGGAGGCCAGCGACCGGGCCAAGGCCGAGATGGCCGCCTATTTCGTTCAGATGCTGGCGCAGAAGCGCGCGGAGCCGGGCCCCGACCTGGCGAGCGAGCTGGCCGCCGCCGTCGCGAAGGGCGACCTCAGCACGGAGGAAGCCGTCGCCATCGCGCTCCTCATCCAGGCCAGCGCCGCCCACGCCGTGCGCAACAACAGCAGCAACATGGTCTACGCCCTGCTCACCCACCCCCACCACCTGGAGCGGCTGCGCCGCGAGCCCGGGCTGCTCCCGCAGGCCATCGAGGAGTTGCTGCGCTACATCCCGCACCGCAACGCCGTCGGCCTCGGCCGCATCGCCATGGAGGACGTCGAAGTGGGGGGCGTGCTGATCCGGGCCGGCGAAGTGGTGCACTCCTCGTACCTCACGGCCAACCGCGACCCCTCCGTCTTCGACCACCCGGACGAGATCGACTTCGACCGGGAGCACAATCCGCACCTGTCCTTCGGGCACGGACCGCACTTCTGCCTGGGCTCGATGCTCGCCCGCCTGGAATCCGAGATCATCCTCTCCAGCCTGATCGCACGCTTCCCGGACCTGCGCCTCGCGGAACCGGTGGAGAAGATCCGGTGGCAGCGGAGCGCGCTCATCCGGGGGCCGGAGCACCTGCCCGTCGCGTGGTGAGCGATGCCCGGCGAGCGAGGAAGGGTCCGATGGCCGAACCGCTGACGAATCCGACGCCCGATGCGACGCCCGATGCGAGGTCCGCCCCGGAGCCCTCCCCGGAGTCCGCTCCGGAATCTGCCATGGCCGGGGAATCCTGCCCGGCCTTCCGCAAGCCGGGCGAGACGGTCCACGACTGGCCGGTGGATCACCTCCCCGGCCTGGAATTCGACCCCCTCATGCACCGTCTGCTGCGCGAGGAGCCGATCGCGCGGATCCGGCTGCGGTTCGGCGAGGGCGACGCCTGGCTGGCCACCCGGTACGAGGACGTCAAGGCGGTCGCCGCCGACCCCCGGCTGAGCCGCGCCCTCACCGTCGACCGGCCGGTCACCAGCATGACGCCGCACGTCGTCGCCCCGGCCGGCGGCGTCGGCCGCACCGACCCGCCCGACCACACCCGGATCCGCCGGCACGTGGCCCTCACCTTCGGCCGCAAGCGCGTCGCCGCCCTGCGCCCCCGCGCCGAGGAGCTCGCCGACCAGATGCTCTCCCGCATGGCCGAGCACGGCTCCCCGGCCGACCTGACCGAGTGGCTCACCGACCCCCTGCCCGCCCAGCTCATCGGCGAGCTCCTCGGCGTCCCGCCCCACGACCTCGACCGGCTGCAGACCTGGCGCAGCGTCATCCTCTCCAGCAACCACTCCGAGCAGGAGAGCAACGCCGTCAAGGGCGAGATCGCGAGCTACTTCAAGGCCATGGCCGCGCACCGCCGCGAGCACCCCGGCGACGACCTGTTCAGCGCCCTGGTCGAGGCCCAGAAGGAGGGCGGCCTCAGCATGCCGGAGCTGATCTCGCTTGCGGTGATGCTCGTCCTCAACGGCATGGACGCGGTCCGCAACCAGGTCTCCAACATGGTGTACGCACTGCTCACCCACCCCGAGCAGCTGGCCCGCCTGCGCGCCGAACCGGCCCTGCTCCCACAGGCGGTGGAAGAGCTCCTGCGCTACATCCCGCACCGCAACGGCGTCGGCCTGCCCCGCGTCGCCACCGAGGACATGCAGGTCGGCGAGGCGGTGATCCGCAGCGGCGACGTCGTCTACGTCTCCTACCTCGCCGCCAACCGCGACCCGTCCGTCTTCCGCGACCCGGACCGCCTCGACCTCACCCGCGACGACGCCCCCAACCTGTCCTTCGGCCACGGCCCCCACTACTGCGTCGGCGCCCTGATCACCAGGATGGAGGCGGAAGTCATGCTCACCGCCCTCCTCAACCGCTTCCCGGACCTGACCCTCGCCGTCCCCGAAAACGAAATGCGCTGGCGCCGAGGCTCCATCAACCGCGGCCCGGAGTCCCTCCCGGTCGCCTGGTGAGCAGCGCCCGGTGAACGCCGCCCGGTGAAGTCGCCCGGGCAGCGTCGCCGGGGAACGCAGAAGCCCTCCCGTCCGGAAGGACGGGAGGGCTTTCTGTCCGTGTGCCCCCGGGCAGATTCGAACTGCCGACACCTGCTTTAGGAGAGCAGTGCTCTATCCCCTGAGCTACGGAGGCAAGGTAGCCGCCAGTGTAGCGGGTGGCGGCGGGCGGGGGTCAGGGGCCGAAGCTCCAGGAGAGGGTGTGGTCCGTGGTGGCCAGGGCGGCCAGGACGATCAGGTCGGCCGCGCCCAGGGTCAGGCCCAGGGCGGCGCGGCCGCGGCGGTTCGTGCCGCGGAGGAGGGCGAGGCCGGCCAGGGTCAGGGCCAGGGGGCCCAGGACGATGTTGAAGATCAGGAGGCCCACCAGGCCCAGGACGAAGGAGGCGACCGCCATGCCGTCGGCCTCCCGGCGGGCGGGCGGCTTCTCCGGCTGCGGCTGCGGCTGCGGGTGTGGTTGCGGCTGCGGTTGCCGTTGAGGCTTCGGCCGCTTCGTCAGGGTCGTCGTCGGAGTCGTCGGCATTTCAGTGCTCCCTCCTGCGCTCGCGGATCGCGAAGACCAGCAGCCACAGGGCGATCGCCGTCGCCGCCGGGATGATCACGGGGAGTGCGAGATGGGCGGCGGCGCCCACGAGGACTCCCAGGAGGAGTACGGCCGCCACTAGGAAGATCATGTCCTTCCCTTCTTGGGTGAACAGTTGGAATGACAGTTGTTCACTGAAATCCAGCGTAGCGCTCCTGGCGTCCCGTGGCAAACAGTTGTTTACTGAATCCATGAGCAGCAGCACCCACGCCACCCTCGGGGTCCGTCAGGCCCAGAAGCTGAAGACCCGTCAGGCCCTTCTCGACGCCGCGCTGCGGCTGCTGGAGGAGCAGAGTCTGAGCAGCCTCGGGCTGCGGGAGGTCACGCGGGTCGTGGGGGTCGCGCCCGCCGCGTTCTACCGGCACTTCCGGGACATGGCCGAGCTCGGGGTCGCGCTCGTGGAGGAGTCGCTCGGCAGCCTGCACGTGATGATCCGGGCCGTGCTGGCGGAGCAGCAGGAGGCCGAGGAGGTCATCGACCGCAGCGTCGAGGCCGTGGCCGGCCACGTGCGGCGGCACCCGGCGCACGTGCGCTTCATCGCCCGCGAACGGCACGGCGGGGTGCGGGCGGTGCGGGAGGCCATAGCGGCGGAGCTGGAGCGGTTCGGGGACGAGGTCGCCGCCGCCCTCGCCGCGCAGGAGGTCTCGCAGGGGTGGAGCGCCGAGGACGTGCGCATGCTCGCCGGGCTCTATGTCGACCACCTCGTGATGACCGCGTCCGCGTTCCTGGAGGCGTCCCCGGAGGAGGAGCGCGCCATCGCCGACACGGCCGGGCGGCAGCTGCGGCTGATCAGTCTCGGCCGCCGTCACTGGCACGCGGCCTGACCGTCCGCACCCGCACCTGCCAGTCGCCCTCGTCGTCCTCGCCGAGCACGTCGACGGACATGCCGGGCGGCCCGGTGTACCGCTGCCCGGCGGCGTACGGGGCGTCGCTCAGCGCCGCGTTCACGTTCAGGTCGGTGGTGTAGCAGCCCTTGCTGCCGGGGGTGGCGTCCGCCGTGCGCACGGGCCCGGAGCCCGTGGACATGGTGGTGGTGATCGCGGTGACCAGGACGCCGGGGCGGCACACCGCGTGGTCCAGCGGCCCGGGCGTCCGCGCCTCGAGAGTGATCACGGTGTGCCGGGAGACGGGGACGACCGCGAGCTTGAGGCCGCCCGGGACCGACGTGGGGGTCAGGGCGAACGAGCGGACGCCCGGCCCGTCGAGGCAGCGCACCTGCGCGGGCGCGAGCCAGCCCAGCTTCCACTTGTGCCAGGCGAGGAAGTCGTTGGACGGGCCCCAGTCCTCGTCCATCGGGTCCCAGTGGCCAACGGGCGTCTTCAGCAGCGCGGCGCCGCGGCCCGTGTAGTAGAGGTCGGGCAGGCCGAAGCTGTGCGCGTTCTCGTGGTTGAGGACGCGGAAGGGGCTGTCGCCCGTCTGACGGCTCCAGATGAACGAGACGTTCCTGAAGGGGGCGCCGTCGGCCGTGGTCAGGCCGGTGGAGGAGCCGGCGAACGTCACCGACCGCACGTCCTCGGTGGCCGGCGGCCCCGCGCCCGGCGTCACCAGCACGTTGATCAGGTCGTAGCGGCGGAAGTCGACGGTGTCGTCCACCGCGTCGAGGATCTCCGCCGCGATCGCGTGGTAGCCGTCGTCGCTGTCCGCGTCGAAGGGCGTGCCGCGCTCGATCCTGTAGGCGGCGTACGGGCGGGACATCCGGATCCAGCGCAGCACCGGCGTGGAGCGGTAGTCGAGCCGCCCGTAGGAGCTCGCCCGGTAGTAGTCCGCGACGGCCGGGAAGAACTCGGCGTAGCGCGCCTGCGGGGTGGTCGTGGCGGGGGAGTCCGGGAAGTCGATCAGGAAGGTGACGGCGCGGACGGTGCCGCTGGAGCGGGCGTAGCCGGGCGGCGTCCGCGCGGTCTCGGAGACGTTGTCGGTGGCGCCGGGCAGGGCGCACGGGCCGGAGGGTGGCCGGCCCCCGGTGTCCCCGGCGGCGGGCGGCCCGCCCGCCCCGGCCTCGGCGCCGGGCCCGAAGTGCCCGAAGTGCCCGGCGGGCACCGGTGAGGTCATGGCGATCGCGGTTGCCGCCATGACCACGATGGCCAGGGCCTTCATGCCGGCCAGGGCCTTCACGCCGGCGAGCGCTTTCATGTCGGCAGGGCCTTCATGTCGGCAGGGCCTTCATGCCGGAGTCTCCGGGCCGGGGCTCATGCGGGCACCTCCAGGACTGGCGCGCCTCCAGGGCTGGCGCCTCCAGGCCTGGCACTTCCAGGACCGGTACCTCCAGGACCGGTACCTCCAGGACCGGTACCTCCAGGACCGGCTCCTCCAGGGCGCGGCGCCGCCGCTCTCTGTGATCACCTTCTGCCGCCGCGGCCCCGCGCGCTTCCCGGACTGCGGCAGATGGGGGCACGCCCGTCGGCCGCCCGCGCGTCGGTGACAGGGAGTGACGTACGTCACCCTCCGCCCGTGAAATATCCGGGGACCTTCTCCCCGTTTACCCCTCGTCCGAGGAAAACGGGGAACCTCTCCCCGGTTCCGCCTCGGGCCGCGTCCCGCCCGTCCGTACCCGTACCCGCCCCCGCCCCGAAGGAGCAAGGCCGTGGCCACCGCTCAACCGCCGCGCCTCCGCGCGGACGCCCTGCGCAACCGCGAGCGGATCATCGCCGCCGCACGGGAGGCGCTGGTCGAATACGGGGCGGAGAGCTCCCTCGATGAAATCGCTCGACGGGCCGGGGTCGGAAATGCCACGCTGTACCGGCACTTCGCGGACCGCCGCGAGCTGATCCACCATGTCACCCTCTCCGTCATGGCCCGTCTAGCGGACCGGGCCGAGGCGGCACGAGCCGAGGAGCCCGATGCTTTCCGATCGCTGAGGCGGTTCGTCCACGCCGCCGCGGACGAACGGGTGGGCGCGCTCTGCACGTTGCTGGACGAGGGCGTCGACCCCAACCACCCCGAGCTGGTGGCTGCGCGCGACCGTCTCGACGAGCAGGTCGAACGCATCATGGCCGACGCCCGCGCGTCCGGTCAGCTGCGCGGTGACATCGGGCTCGGTGATCTCATCGTCGCCATCACGCAGTTGACCCGGCCGCTGCCGGGCAAGGGATGCGCGGCCTTCGATCAGTTCGTCCACCGGCACCTGCAGCTGTTCCTCGACGGCCTGATGGCCCCGGCCCGGTCCGAACTCCCGGGATCCGCCGCCACGCTGGAGGACCTGCGCCGTCACAAGCACTGTTCCGCGGCCGGCACCGACGTCGATGCCGGAGCCGGGGCCGGAGCTGACGCCGGCCTCGATGCCGGCCCGGCATCACGCCCGGATTCCGGCTCCGGCTCCGACTCCGGCTCCGGCGTCGACGTCGGCTCCCGCTCCGACTCCACCCCCCGGTGACCCCCCAGACTTCGCAGGCCCAGCCGGGCCCGCACCTTCACCACCACCACCACCACGACCCCACCGTCCCGCTCCACCGAGCGCCGAGGTAGACACACTCATGCCAGACATCCGTACCGCCCCCGACCCGAAGCGCTGGAAAGCGCTCATATTCATCGCCCTGGCCCAGCTCATGGTCGTCCTCGACGCGACCATCGTGAACATCGCCCTGCCCTCCGCCCAGGCCGACCTCGGCATCTCGGACGGCAACCGGCAGTGGGTCATCACGGCTTACGCCCTCGCCTTCGGCGGTCTGCTGCTCTTCGGCGGCCGCATCTCCGACCTGTGGGGCCGCAAGCGGGCCTTCGTCATCGGCCTGATCGGCTTCGCCGCCGCCTCGGCGCTCGGCGGCGCCGCGGTCAACACGGGGATGCTGCTGGGCGCCCGCGCCCTGCAGGGTGTCTTCGGCGCGCTGCTCGCCCCGGCCGCCCTGTCGCTGCTCGCCGTCCTCTTCACCGAGGCGAAGGAGCGCGCCAAGGCGTTCGGCATCTTCGGTGCCATCGCCGGTGCCGGCGGTGGCGTCGGCCTGATCCTCGGCGGCCTGTTCACCGAGTACCTCAACTGGCGCTGGACGTTCTTCGTGAACATCCCCTTCGCCGTCGTCGCCGCGGCCGGCGCGATCGCCGTCATCCGTGAGCCGGCCGAGGCCCGCAACCCCTCGAAGCTGGACGTCCCCGGCGTCATCCTGGCCACCCTCGGCCTGGTCTCGCTGGTCTACGGCTTCACCCGCGCCGAGTCCGACGGCTGGACGGCCGGCAGCACCCTCGGCTTCTTCGCCGCCGCCGCCGTCCTGCTGTTCGCCTTCGTGCTCGTCGAGAAGAAGGTCAAGGCCCCGCTGCTGCCGCTGCGCGTGCTCACCGACCGCAACCGCGCCGGTGTCTACGTCTCGCTGGGTCTGGCCGCCATCGCGATGTTCGGCCTGTTCCTCTTCCTGACCTACTACCTGCAGATCGTCCGGGGCTACTCGCCGGTCAAGACCGGTCTCGCGTTCCTGCCGATGATCGCCACGATGATCGCCGGTTCCACGCAGATCGGCGCCCGCCTGATGACCCGCGTCCCGGCGCGCTGGCTGATGGGCCCGGGCTTCCTGCTCGCGGCCGTCGGCATGGGCCTGCTCACCCGGATCGACCTGGACACCTCCTACGCGGCGGTGGTCCTGCCCGGTCTGATGCTGATGGGCCTCGGCATGGGTACGGCCTTCATGCCGGCCATGAGCCTGTCCACGTACGGGGTGCAGGCCCGTGACGCCGGTGTCGCCTCGGCGATGGTCAACACCTCGCAGCAGGTCGGCGGCGCCATCGGCACCGCTCTGCTGAACACGATCGCCGCCAGCGCCACCACCGACTACTTCAAGTCGCACGCGGGCGCCGGGTCCGACCCGAAGCTGCTCACCTTCCAGTCGATGGTGCACGGCTACTCCACCGCCGTGTGGTGGGCCGTCGGCATCCTGGCGCTGTCCGCACTGGTCGCGATGACCTTCGTCAACGCCGGTCACCAGGGCGGTGTGGTCGCCGGTTCGGGCGACGGCGAGGGCGCGGAGAACTCCGTCCCGGTCATGGCGCACTGACCCGCACGAAGCAAGCAGGAGTAAGCAACTGACGAAGGCCCCCGCCACGTACGGCGGGGGCCTTCGCGCATGCGGGCGCCGCGGACGACCCTCACGGACCGGCGCCGCGGACGGCCCCCCGGCGGACCGACGCCGCGGACGCCGCGGACGACCCCCGTGGACCGGCGCCGCTGACGACCCCCGCGAACCGGCTCCGTCAGCGCAGCCAGGGCAGGTCCGCGCCCGCCGGCTGCAGCCCCTCCGCGATCGTCCGGCACATCTCACCCAGCTGGACGACCTGCTCGGGGGAGAGCCGGTCGAAGAGCGCCGCCCGGACGGCGGCGACGTGGCCCGGGGCGGACCTCTGCAGCATCGCGAAGCCCTCGTCCGTGAGGACGGCCAGCTGGCCGCGCTTGTCGGAGGGACAGTCCTCGCGGCGCACCCAGCCGTTCTTCTCCAGCCGCGCGACGGCGTGCGAGAGCCGCGACCGGGTGATCTTGGCCTGCTGGGCCAGCTCGGTCATCCGCATCCGGCGGCGGGGCGCCTCGGAGAGCGAGACGAGCAGCCCGTAGTAGACGTGCGGCATGCCCGCGTCGCGCTGGAGCTGCCGGTCGAGATGGTCCTCCAGCAGGGTGGTGGCGTGCAGGAACGCCCGCCAGACGTCCTGTTCGGCGTCGGTGAGCCAGCGCGGCTCCGCCGCGGCGGCGGAGACCTTCCGCTCCGTTCGAGCGGTGTCCTCTTCGGGTCGTTTGGTCATGACATCCACTGTTTCACCCACCGGCTTCCTGTCGCTGCTGTCGCGCTCTCGGTCGCGCTCTGGATCCTTGAAGTTTAAATAAGGCCGAGTTAAGCTCATACCCAAGAGCTTGAGAGTTCAAGTACTCCTTCGAGTGCTGCCCCGACCAGGAGGGTCCATGCCGGCCACCGACACCCGTACCGGCGCGCGCATGCCCGCGCTCTACCTCTCCCACGGCGCCCCGCCCCTCGCCGACGACGAGCTGTGGACCGCCCAGCTCGCAGCCTGGGGCGCGGAGCTGCCCCGGCCCACCGCGATCCTCGTGGTCTCCGCGCACTGGGAGGAGGCGCCGCTCGCCCTCGGCGCCACCGGGACCGTGCCGCTCGTCCACGACTTCTGGGGCTTCCCCGAGCACTACTACCGGGTCCGCTACGCCGCCCCGGGCGCCCCCGGGCTGGCCGAGCGCGTCCGCAAGACGCTGCGCGGCGCGGGCACACCCGTCCAGGACGTCCCGGACCGGGGCCTGGACCACGGCGCCTACGTGCCCCTGGTCGAGATGTACCCCGAGGCCGACGTGCCCGTCCTGCAGATATCCCTGCCCACCCTCGAACCGCGCCGGCTGATGGAGATCGGGCGCAAGCTCGCGCCCCTGCGCGACGAGGGCGTGCTGATCGTCGGCAGTGGCTTCTTCACCCACAACCTGGCCGCGCTGCGGCACGCGGGCTCCGGGCCGCCCGCCTGGTCGGCGGAGTTCGACGCGTGGGGCCGCGAGGCGCTCGACGCCCGGGACGTCGACGCGCTCCTGGACTTCGAGCACAAGGCTCCCGCGGGACACCTCGCCCACCCGCGGACCGAGCACTTCGCACCCCTCTTCGTCACCCTCGGCGCCGCCGAGGACGAGCTGGACGGTCAGCGCAGCGTCATCGACGGGTTCTGGATGGGGCTGGCGAAGCGCTCGGTGCAGTTCGGGTAGCGGCAGTTCGGGTAGCGGCAGTTCGGACAGGTGCGGTTCGGATAGTGGCATCGGCCCTCACGCTAGGGCCGGTTGTCAGATACACGGAACCGTCTGAGGTCCTACGTCGCTGGGTCCGTCACCCCACCGGGCCCGCAACTCGCCCGGGCCCGCAACTCGCCCGGGCCCGTAACTCGCCCGGGCCCGTCCGTCACACGTCCGCCCGGTGCTCGTGCCAATAGAACACGTAGTACGAGGCGAGGCCCATGGCCATCCCCGTCAGCAGCCCGATGCCCGAGGAGCGCAGCACCGTGCCGCCGCTGAGGCTGTGCAGGAATCCCATGCTGCCCCCGAAGAGCGCCCCGAAGGCCGCCGCGCGGACCTCGGTGATCATCGTGTTGCGCTCGCGGAGCAGGGCGTAGCCGGCCGCCATCGCGATCAGGCCGGCGACCACGCCGATGAGCACGGCGGCGGCCACCGAGTAACCGTTGTTGCTCGCCAGGAAGATGGCGAACACGCCGAGCGCGATCCCGCCGACGACGGGTACGGCCCAGGTGGACCGGGATGCGTGCCCGGCGGGGAGGTGGGTGCCGCGCGCCACCGGGCCGGGGCCCTCGTGGGCGCGGTGGTGGCGCCCGGGCATGATCGAGTGCGTCATCGCGGGGCTCCTCTCTCGTCCCACCAGCGCACACCCGTGCGGGTGCACGGGCAACTCGATCAAACGGAACGTGGCAACCACGGGGCCGTCCGCGTCGTCCTTGAGGGTGGGAGCGCGGTCAAGGGCGACGGCTCCCGGCCGGGGCGCCGGCTGTCGCGCCCGCGTGACGGCCGTCTCACCCGGCTGCGGCGACAGGGGTCCATGAGGCCCCCGGGACGCCTTCCCGTGTGGTCTGACCTGCGCTTCCGTAGGTCTCTTCGGCATGCATTCCAGTCTGCGGCCGCACAGGGTACTGCATGATCACCAAAAATAAGACGTTCCGTGGGAATTCTGTCCGGATTCCAGTCGTTCTTTCCATCGGACGGGGCAACCGTGACAGGGTCCGCCCTTACAGGGAAGCCCTATCGAGCCCGTCCGTCCCGCGACCGACTCATCGCAAGGGAGTACGCATGGCAACCCGTGCCGTCGCCCGTCGTCAGACTGCCGACAAGGGCGCTGAGGGGGCGAGCAGCGCGCGCGCCGCCTCCGGCGAGATCGCCGACCGCGACCTGGTGGGGATGTACCTCGACGAGATCGCACGTACACCCCTGCTCGACGCCGCCAAGGAGGTCGAGCTCTCCCAGACCATCGAGGCGGGCGTCTACGCCCAGCAGCTCCTCGACGGCCATGAGGAACCGGGGAAGGGTGCCAAGGCCGCCTCGCGCGAGGAGCTCGAGGCCATCGCGGCCGAGGGCGCGCGGGCCAAGGACGTCTTCATCAAGTCCAACCTGCGCCTCGTCGTCGCCGTCGCCCGGCGCTATCCCCGCAGCGGCCTCCCCCTCCTCGACCTGATCCAGGAGGGCAATGCGGGCCTGGTGCGCGCGGTGGAGAAGTTCGATTACACCAAGGGCTTCAAGTTCTCCACGTACGCGACGTGGTGGATCCGCCAGGCGATCACCCGTTCCATTGCCGACCAGTCCCGCACGATCCGGCTGCCCGTCCACCTCGTGGAGGAGCTCGGCCGGATCCGGCGCGTCCAGCGCGAGTTCAACCGCGAGAACGGGCGCGACCCCGAGCACTCCGAGATCGCCGAGGAGCTGGGCACCACCGCCGAGCGCGTCGGCGACGTCCTGGACTGGGCCCGTGACCCGGTCAGCCTGAACATGTCCGTCGACGACGAGGGCGAGACCCAGTTCGGCGATCTGCTGGAGGACACCTCCGCGGTGTCGCCCGAGCAGTCGGTGATCGCCCTGTTGCGCAGCGAGGAGCTGGAGGATCTGATCGGCCGCCTCGACCAGCGGACCGCCTCGATCATCAAGGCGCGCTACGGCATCGAGGACGGCCGTGAGCGCACGCTCACCGAGGTCGGCAAGCAGCACGGCCTCACCCGTGAGCGGATCCGCCAGATCGAGAAGCACGCCCTGCTGGAGCTCAAGAAGATGGCCCATGACACGGGCTTCGACGCGGCGGCCTAGTGCGCCGTAGTGACGTAGCGGCTTAATAGGGCATAACCTCATAGACCGGGCCCCGGCGCCACCCCCCCTGCGCCGGGGCCCTCCTTTGTCCCGTACGTCGCCCCCTTACGTCGTACGTCGCCGCTGCGGCCCGCCCCGCGCCACCGCGGCAGGCCCCGCGCCCCTCACCCGGCCGCGGCGCGGGTGATCCTCGCCCCCAGCTCGCGCAGGTGGTCCACCAGCCCCTGCGGCTCGTGGACGGTGAAGTCGCAGTCCAGCAGCGCCAGCCGGAAGGCGATCCACTCCACCGAGTCGGTGAGCTCCAGGTCGAGGCGGCACGTGCGGTCGTCCAGCGGCTGCGGCGCGCCGACGTGCTGGGGGAGCCGCGCCGCGACGAACTCCGCCGGGGCGTGCAACGTCGCGACGACGCGCACCGTCGGCTGCATCCGGCCCAGCGAACGGTTCATGAACTCGGCCGCGTCCGCCGCGGGCAGCTCCCGCGGCGTGAAGCGCGCGCCCGTCGCGAACGGCTCGCTGACCCGGTCCACCCGGAACGTCCGCCAGTCCTCGCGGTCGATGTCGTAGGCGACGAGGTACCAGCGGCGGCCGGTGCTCACCAGCCGGTGCGGTTCGACGAGCCGCTGCATCTCGGTGCCGTCCCCCTTGCGGTAGGCGAAGCGCAGCCGCTCGTGGCCGGTGGCCGCCGCCGCCATGACGGTCAGCGTCCGCGGGTCGACCGTCGCGCCGTCGCCCGAGGTGATCGGCACCGTGGCCGCCTGCAGGGCCGAGACCCGGTGCCGCAGCCGGGACGGCAGCACCTGTTCCAGTTTGGCCAGGGCCCGTACGGACGCCTCCTCGATGCCGTCGACGGCGTGCCCGGCCCCCGCCCGCAGCCCGACGACGATCGCGACCGCCTCCTCGTCGTCCAGGACGAGCGGCGGCAGGGCGGCGCCGGCCGCGAGCCGGTAGCCGCCGACGGCGCCCATGGTCGCCTGCACGGGGTAGCCGAGGTCCCGCAGCCGTTCGACGTCGCGCCGGATGGTGCGCGTGGTCACCCCGAGCCGCTCGGCGAGTTCGCTGCCGGGCCACTCGCGGGGCGTCTGGAGCAGGGAGAGCAGATTCAGGAGCCGTGCCGGAGTGTCGGTCATAACACCAGGGTGGCAGCGAAGTGGGACACAAGCTGTCCTATATGGGGTCTACGGTCGGGTCATACGCAAAAACGCATCCCACGCACCTCACCTCCACACCACCGAAAGGCCAGGTCCATCCATGACCACCGATTCACCGCCCAACGACCGCCGCCGCTGGCTGGCGCTCGCGGTAGTGATGACCGCTTCCTTCATGGATCTGGTCGACGTGACGATCGTCAACATCGCGATGCCCAGCATCAGGCGCGACATCGACGCCTCGTTCAGCGTCCTGCAGTGGCTCAGCGAGGGTTACGCGCTGGCCTTCGCCATCGGCCTGATCACCGGCGGCCGGCTGGGCGACATCTACGGCCGCAAGAAGGTCTTCCTGCTGGGCATGGGCGGTTTCACGCTCGCCTCGATGCTCTGCGGCATCGCCAGCGACCCGCAGCTGCTCGTCGCGGCGCGCGTCCTGCAGGGCCTCATGGGCGCCCTGATGGTCCCGCAGGTGCTGTCGATCATCCACGTCACCTTCCCCGCGCACGAACGCGGCAAGGTCTTCGGCATGTTCGGCGCGGTCGTCGGCCTCGGCGCCGTCTCCGGCCCGCTGCTGGGCGCCCTGCTCACCCAGTGGAACCTCTTCGGCCTCGAATGGCGCCCGATCTTCCTGATCAACCTGCCGGTCGGCATCGTCGGCCTGCTCCTCGGCCGCCGCTTCATCACCGAGTCCAAGGCCCCGAAGGCCCTCAAGCTCGACCTCGTGGGCGTGGCCCTGGCCAGCGCCGGCCTGCTGATGCTGCTCTACCCGCTCACCCAGGGCCGCGAGCACGACTGGCCGCTGTGGGGCTTCATATCCATGGCCGCGTCCCTGCCCGTCTTCGCCGGCTTCATCGCGTACGAGCGCCACAAGACCCGCAAGGACGGATCGCCGCTGGTCGAGCTGTCGCTGTTCAAGGTCCGGAGCTTCGCGGGCGGCGTCGGCGTCCAGCTGGTCTTCGGCTTGACCACCGGCATCTTCTTCATGGTCTGGACGATGTACATGCAGATGGGCCTCGGCTGGTCCCCGCTGCGGGCGGGTCTGACCGGCATCCCGTTCTCGATCGCCGTCTCGGTGGCCGCGGGCATGTCCGTGCAGAAGCTGGTGCCCCGCTTCGGCCGCAACGTCCTCTCGGCGGGCGCCGTCGTGATGGCCGCCGGCGTGCTGACCTACATCTGGGAGGCCGACCGCTACGGCGCGGACATCACCTCCTGGCAGATGGCGCTGCCGCTGATCGTGATGGGCGCGGGCATGGGCCTGATCGTCTCCCCGATCACGGACGCGATCCTCTCCGAGGTGCCGCGCGAGCACGCGGGCTCCGCGTCCGGCCTGATCAACACCACGATGCAGCTGGGCAACGCGCTCGGACTGGGCCTGGTCTCGGTGGCGTTCTTCTCCGTCGTGGACAAGGCCGACCCGCGGCACGAGGCGGTGGCCGACATCTTCAGCGGCGCGTTCACCCATGCGATGTGGTGGGTCGCGGGCGGCCTGGTGGTGGTGTTCGGGCTGTTGTTCCTGCTCCCGAAGCACAAGACCGCGGAGGCGCCGGCGCCGGCGCCGGCGGCGGACGAGGCGGAGCTGGCGACGGCCTGAGCCTGCTTGAACCCCGGAGCGCCGGGCGGACTGGACCCTCCAGCCCGCCCGGCGCTTTTGTATGCGCTGAGCAAGGTTGCCTACGCCTTAGCGGTCGGCGGCCTCACCGCCCCCCAACGACCTCACACAGCCGGACGCAGCTGCGCCTGGAAATGCTCAGTGGCGACCGCGTGATGCCAGGCCGCGTCCCGGAACCGGCAAGCACGGACGACGCTCTCGGCGTCCTCAAGAATGCGGACGCCGAGATCCTGCCCGTGGCCGTCGAAGACGGACTCCACGACGGTCCGGGAATCAAACAGCCAGAAGTCGTCATCCGGCAGCCCGATGCGCACGGCATCAGCGCGGTACAGATTCCGGATGTCCTCGCCCGCCTCGACGTTCCCCAGCCCGGAAGCGAGGAGAAAGCGCTGCCCTTCCGTAGGCGGATCGTCCACGAGCCGCACCCGCTCGAACCGCTTCCCGAGCCCAGTCTGCTTCCGGACATTGGCATGCCAGGGCTGGTCGGGCTGGTAGCCGAACGCCGTCTCCCCGGCCTGGAACCGGGCCCACTTGGGCCCGAGCCGGTCCGAGGCGTACCCCCGTCGGGTCTCCAGCCGCCACGCCGTGTGCGCGAAGTCCTCGAAAAGCCAGGTGATTTCCTCGAAAGGCACGAGATCTGCCATGACCCTCCTCAAAGCCGGTTGAAATCTGCCCCCGTCACACGAGATCAACCGCTTCTGGGTGCGCCTCCGCCCAGTGCCGTGCTCTACAAACCGGGCTGGGACCTGCCCGGCGGCATGGCGGAGGCGAATGAGGCCCCGGACCGAGCCGTGCTCCGGGAGCTTGAGGAGGAGCTGGGGCTGGCGGTGGTGCTCCGGGGCCTGCTGGTGGTCGACTGGGTTGCTCCGCACGGGCCCTGGGACGATCAGGTGGCGTTCATATTCGACGGGGGAGTCATCGACGACGAGGCGGCCACTGCCCTCCGGCCTCGCGACGCCGAGCTCTCCGAAGCGCGTTTCACGCCTGGTGATGCTGCAGCCGCGATGCTTCGCCCCCGGCTCGCCCGCCGATTCGCCGCCGCAGTGGTCGCACTTGCCTCCGGGCGTCCGGTTTACCTCCGCAACGGAGAAGATTTCTCGAACTCGGCGTAGGGGATCGCGTGATGCCAGGCAGTGTCCCGGACCTGGCAGTAGCGCACGACCTTGGCGGGTTCCGTGATCAGCTCGACGCCGGTGATGCGGTCGGTTTCGTCGAAGTGCAGCAGGGCGACCACGTGTGAGTCGAAGAGCCAGAAATCCTCGGCGGGGAGGTCCAGCCGGTGGGCGTCGTTGCGCCACAGGTTGTGGATTTCCTCCCCGACGGCGGAGTTCCGCCGGGCCCCGTCGAGGAGGTAGAGCTGCCCCGGCGTCGGCGGATCGTCGACGATCCTTAGGTCGGCACATTACGGTGCGCTTGAGCTCCGGGCTTCGGGGGGCGGAATCCGGGCGCTCTTTCTGAGGAATGGGGGGTGGGTTCAACCCACCCTCCCTCCCAACCCCGCCTATACCACGGCCTGTTCACTTTTCGTGATCGGGTTGCGACATCCTGTCGTCCCGGCCTGGCGTTCGCAGCAACAAACAACCCCGGTCAGGCGCGGTAACGCCTGCCGGGGTTTGACCAACGAGATCGATGAGGCTCGATCCCATGGCTGACGCCGACTCTAGCGCTGCCCAGCGCTCCCCGCACCCGCATCCCGCCGCCGCCCCCGGCTACGGCAAGCGCACCGCACCCGATCAAGCCCCCCGCCGCCGTGGCGACTTCGCCCACTTACGGGCGCGTGAGGCCTCCATCGCCGCTTTCGTCGACCGGCTTCCCGAAGGGGCCGCGATGGATGCGAAGACCCTGGCCGCGCACCTCGCCGACTACGGGCAGGCCGCCTGCCGTACCGCCCTGCGGCGGCTGTCGGAAGCCGGGCATCTGCGGCGGGTGACCGAGCGGATCAAGGGTGACGGCGGGAGCTGGCACTGGGTCACGCGGACCTATTTCTCCCGTACCGCCAGGGATGATGCCTGGTGGGAAGCCCTCCTTGCCGGTGGCGTGCCGTCGCAGGCCGTCGCCCCGCAGCCCGTGCCCCGCGCGCCTCGCCCCTCCCGTTCCCGCGTCTACCTCCTCCTCGCCTCCGTCGGCCGCGTCGACCCCCGTATGACCCTCTCTGCCGCCGAGTGCCAGTCCCTCGAAGCGCTCGCCTCACAATGGCTGGATCTCGGCGCCCGCGAGGAGGAGGTCGTACGGGCCCTCACCGTCGGGCTGCCGCCCGAAGTGCACAGTGCCGGGGCCCTCGCCCGGCGGCGGCTCACCGACAAGATGCCGCCCGAGCGGGAGCCGGAGCCGGGGCCGCGGCCGGGATCCGGGCCCGAACCGTCCTCCCGTCGCCCCCTCCGCATTCTCGAGTGCACCATCTGCCGTACCTCCGGCCGCCCCGAAGCCCTCCCCGGCGGGCTCTGTCGTGACTGTCGCGGGCTTCCCTCCCCGTACGCCGATTGCCGCTCCGACCCCGCCGAGATTCATCGCCGCTCCGACGGCATTCGGCGCGCCATGCGGGCCGTCATGCAAGCCACAGCCCTCCCCTCATAGGCCCCACGTAACCCACCGTCGCCCCCCGAACGCGCACCGTTCGGATTTGACGACTTCCGCACCCCCTCCGCATCATTCCACTAACACGTTAGTGAAACGAGGGTGCCGAATGATCGCGTTCCGGATCGACCGGCGCAGCGGCGTGGCCACCTACCTGCAGCTCGTCCAGCAGGTCAGGCAGGCGCTCCGCCTGGGCGTCCTGGAGCCGGGGGACCGGCTGCCGACGGCCAGGGAAGTGGTCGAGGCCGTCGCCGTGAACCCCAACACCGTGCTCCGCGCCTACCGGGAGCTGGAGCGCGAGGGGCTCGTCGAGCCGCGGCCCGGCCGGGGCACGTTCGTGCGGCGGTCCCTGTCGCGGACCGCCTCGGCCGGCGACTCGCCGCTGCGGGCAGAGGCCGTCGCCTGGGTGGCCCGGGCCCGCGCGGCCGGGCTGGAGCGGGAGGATGTCGCGGCGCTCGCCGCCTCCGTCCTCGATGAATCCTTTCCGCCCCCCGAGCTGCCACCTCCCTTCATCCCGGCCCCCCGGCCGCCGCAGAACTAGACAGACGCGCAGACAGACGCGCAGGCAAAACACGCAGACGCTGGAGGAAGACAACGTGACCGACGACCCCACCACCGCCCTCCGGGCGACGCGCCTGGGACGGAGGTTCCGCGGTGGCTGGGCGCTCCGCGACTGCGACTTCGCCCTGCCCGCCGGGCGGATCACCGCCCTCGTCGGCCCCAACGGTGCGGGCAAGAGCACCCTGTTCCACCTGGCCACCGGCCTGCTCCGGCCCACCGCGGGCGAGCTCCGCGTCTTCGGCGCCGAGCCGACCGGCCCGGACGCCCGCGACCGCATCGCGTTCCTCGCCCAGGACAAGCCGCTCTACCCCCGCTTCACCGTCGACGAAACCCTGCGCTTCGGCCGCGAGCTCAACCGCGACTGGGACGCGGCCGCCGCCGAGCGCATCGTCCGCGCAGGGAACATCCCCCTCGACGCCCGCGTCGGCGCCCTCTCCCAGGGCCAGGCCACCCGCGTCGCGCTCGCCCTCGCCTTCGGCAAGCGCCCCGACCTGCTGCTCCTGGACGAGCCGCTCGCCGACCTCGACCCGCTCGTGCGCATCGAGGCCATGGGCCTGGTCATGGCCGAGGTCGCCGACCGCGGCATCACCGTCGTCATGTCCTCCCACGTGCTCCCCGAGCTGGAGAACGCCTGCGACCACGTCCTGCTGCTCAAGCACGGCGCCGTACGGCTGGACGGGGACGCCCAGCAGCTGTGCGACGCCCACGTCCGCATCAGCGGGCTCGCCGACCCGTCCACGGACGACGGACTGCCGTCCGCGATCGACCGCGCCGGCGTCGTCGAGGCCACCGTCACCGGGCGGCAGGTGCACGCCCTTCTCCGTCACACCGGACCGATCCCCGGCGACCGGTGGATCGCCGAAAGCCCCTCACTGGAAGACCTCTTGCTCGCCTACCTGCGTTCCGACCGCACCCCCGTACCCGCCGCCGAGGCCGCCGCATGAAAGGCACCCTCTGGCTGGCCTGGCGCCAGCAGCGCGCCCTGATACTGACCGGCGCCGCCGTCCTCCTCGCCGTCACGGCCTGGGTCGTCGTCATGCGCATGGACATGACGGACTTCATCAGCAGTCACCACATCGACACCGCCGCCTGCAAGGGCTGGGACGGCGACTGCCAGGACGGGGCCACCGGCGAGGCGGCCCGCAAGCTGCTGGACGACAACTCCGGCCCCCTCCGCACCCTAGGCTCCCTCAGCACCGCCGTGCCCGTCCTCATCGGCATCTTCTGGGGCGCCCCGCTCATCGGCCGCGAGCTGGAGAGCGGTACGTGGAAGCTCGCCCTCACCCAGGGCGTCGGCGTCGGCCGCTGGTTCGTCACCCGCTTCGGCCTCGCCGCCCTCTGCACGGTGTTCGGCTCGGCCGTCCTCGCCGCGCTCGTCGCCTGGTGGTGGTCGCCGATCGCCAACATGCTCAACGGCCTCTACTGGCACGACGGCTACATCTTCAACGCCACCGGCCCCGCCGCCGTGGCCTGCGCCTTCTTCGGCCTCGCCGCCGGCACGGCCGCCGGCCTGCTCATCCGGCGCACGCTGCCCGCGATGGCCGCGGTGCTCGGCGCCGTCGTGGCCGTGCGGTTCGCGCTCAACAGCTTCCGCTCCGACTGGTTCGCGCCGCAGGTGTGGCTCAGCCAGGGCGACGCGCCCCGCCGGGCGATCGGCAGCGGCTGGTCGACCGGCGAGTTCGGCTTCGTCGACGCCGCGGGCCGCAAACACGCCATCGCGGACGCCTGTCCCTGGGGCGAGGGGCTGCCCGACCTCAAGACGTGCATGGCCCAGAAGGGCTTCACCGGCCGCTACCGCACGGTCTACCCCAGCAGCGACTTCTGGTCCTTCCAGTGGATCGAGACCGGCGTCTTCCTCGGCCTCGCCGCCGCCCTCATAGCCGTCATCTGCATCGTGCTGAAGCGTCGTCCCCTCCCGTAGCCCCCAGCCCCCAGCCCGTAGCCCCTAGCCCGTAGCCCGTAGCCCGTAGCCCCTAGCCCGTGGCCCCGACGTCCTTGCCGTAGCCCGCTCGCCGCCTCTCCTGACCACGGAGGTCCCGCCCGTGTCCTCGCGCAAAGCAGCCGCCCTGCTCAAGAACCGCAGCAACCTCTCCCACAAGGTCCGCTACGCGGTGACCCACCCCGCCCGCATCGCCCCCTACCTCAAGCGCACCGCCCGCGACGGCTGGCTCCGCCTCAAGCACCCCGACCACGTCGACTACTACCGCGCGGTGATGGCCTCCGACACCGCCCGCAGCCCCGAGGCAGCGGTCGGCAGCAAGAGCCACGACCGCTGGCTCGCCCTCGGCAGGATGCAGTTCGACTACCTCAAGGAGCACGGCCTCACCCCGGGCCACCGCATGCTCGACATCGGCTGCGGCAACCTCCGGGCGGGCCGGCTCTTCATCGACTACCTCGACGCCGGCAACTACTACGGCATCGACATCTCGCCCGACATCCTCATCTCCGCCAAGCGGACCCTGACCACCTACGGGCTCCAGGAGAAGCTGCCGCACCTCACCATCACCCAGAACCTCACCCTCGACTTCCTCCCCGACGCGCACTTCGACGTCGTCCACGCCCACAGCGTCTTCTCGCACTCGCCCATCGAGGTGATCGAGGAATGCCTGGCCCACGTCGGCCGGATCCTCGCCCCCGGCGGCTTCTTCGACTTCACGTTCGACCGTACGGAGGGCGCCGAACACCAGGTGCTCCGCGAGGACTTCTACTACCGCACCGGCACCCTCGTCGCCCTCGCCGAGAAGCACGGGCTGCAGGCGCGCTTCATGGACGACTGGGAGAAGCGGCCGCACGGACAGTCGAAGATCCGGGTGTGCCTGCCCGGGTGACCACCGGGTCGGTGGGAACCTCGGCTCGTGAGCCACGAGCCGCCTCCCACTGACCCCACCGACCACCACGAGCCGCACGAGGGCGCCCTCGGCAACCGCCTCAACCGGCTGCGGGCCGCCGTCCTCGGCGCCAACGACGGCGTGGTCTCCACGGCCGGCCTCGTCGTCGGCGTCGCCGGCGCCACCGACGCGCGCGGCACGCTGCTGACCGCCGGGCTCGCCGGGCTGCTGGCCGGGTCCATGTCCATGGCGGCCGGCGAGTACGTCTCGGTGAGCACCCAGCGCGACTCCGAGCAGGCCGCCCTCGCCCTGGAGTGCCGCGAGCTCGCCACCGCCCCGCAGGCCGAACTCGACGAGCTCACCGAGCTCCTGGAGGGCAAGGGGCTCACCGGCGGCCTCGCCCGCGAGGTGGCCGAGCAGCTCACCGAGCACGATGCGCTCCGCGCGCACGCCGAGGTCGAGCTCGGCATCGACCCCGACGAGCTCACCAGCCCCTGGCAGGCCGCCGGGGCGAGCTTCCTCGCCTTCACGGCCGGGGCGCTGCTGCCGCTGCTCGCCATCGTCCTGCCGCCGGCGCACCTGCGGTTGGCGGTCACGGTCGTGGCGGTGCTCGCGGCGCTCGTGTTGTGCGGGTGGGGGAGTGCGCGGATGGGGGACGCCCCGGCGGGGCGGGCCATGCTGCGCAATGCGGGTGGGGGTGCGCTCGCCATGGCGGTGACCTACGCGGCCGGTTCGCTGCTCGGCGCGGCCGGGGTGTGAGCGGGGCCCATGGCTCCGCGGTGCGGTGCGGTGCGGCTCCGCCGGGGGTACGGGGTGGCTTCGCCGGATGCGTGGTCCTTCGGCCGCGGGCCGTCCGTGGCTTGTCGCGCAGTTCCCCGCGCCCCTTATCGGGGCGCGTTGCTGCTGCGGGCCCCGTATCGGGTGCGAGAGCTCTGCCGGGGTCGGTAGACCGGGGCGCGTTGCTGCTGCGGGCCCCGTATCGGGTGCGAGAGCTCTGCCGGCGTCGGTGAAGCGGGGCGCGTTGCCGCCGCGGACCCCAGATCGGGCGCTCGACCTCAGCCGACTTCGGCAGCCCGCACGCCTCCCGCACGCACCCCGGCGCACCCCGCTCCCAGGCGCCCCCGCAGGCCCCGCTACCCGTACAGCTCCCCGTACGAAGGGAACACCCCGCCCGGCCCGTCCACCGACTCCGCCGCGAGCGCGCCCTTTGCCACCGCGCGCGTCACGACGTCCGCGCCCGCCGCCAGGATCTCGTTGAGCGCGCCGGCCGCCAGCAGGACGGCCGTGTCCCCGAAGACGTCCTCGGCCACCAGGGGGCGGTCGCCCGTGGCCAGGGCGAACACCGTGTCGCCGTCGTTGAGCAGGTGCACCGGGCGGATGGCGCGCGCCAGGCCGTCGTGCGCCGTGCCTGCGAGCTTCTGCGCCTGGGCGCGGGTGAGCGCGGCGTCGGTGGCGACGACCACCAGGGTGGTGTTCAGCGGCGGCCGGACGGACGCCGCCGAGCGCTTCGCGGACTCCTCCCGGGCCGCGGCCAGCCGCTTCTGCGCGGCCGCGCGCCGCTCCTTCTCCGGAACCTCCACGGCGCCCTCGTACAGCCGCCCGTACAGGAGGCCCGTCGCCGGATCGGCCACCGAGCCCGCGGCGTTGACGACCGCCAGCGCCGCGACCGTCGTCCCCGAGGGCAGCACGGCGCTCGCCGTGCCGACCCCGCCCTTGAGCCCGCCGGCCACCGCGCCCGTGCCCGCGCCGACGTTGCCCTGCGCGACGGGCGCCCCCACGTCCTCGCGGGCGGCGGCCTCGGCGGCCTCCCGGCCCAGCGCGGCGTCGGGACGGGCCCGCCAGTCGCCGCCGCGGCCGAGGTCGAAGAGGGCGGCGGCGGGGACGACCGGGACGACCTGCGCGGGGTCGGGGCCGACCCGGAAGCCGCGGCCGGAGTCCTCCAGCCAGGCCATGACGCCGGACGCGGCGTCGAGCCCGAAGGCGCTGCCGCCGGTGAGGACGACGGCCTCCACGCGCTGGACGAGGTTGCGCGGGTCGAGGGCGTCGGTTTCCCGGGTGCCGGGGCCGCCGCCGCGGACGTCCACGGCGGCCACGGCGCCGCCTTCCGCGGTGAGGATGACGGTGGTGCCGGTGAGTGCGCCGGGGCCGGTACGGTTCGCGTGTCCCACGCGGATGCCGGGGACGTCGGTGAGTGCGTCCATGGCCCCGGGGGCGGGTGCGTTCGTCATACAGCCATGCGTATCACGCCTCGGCGAGCGGCGGGTTCCTTGTGGACAACCAGACCCCCGTCACCACCGTCGCCGACGCCACCAGCCCCGCCAGCAGCACCGCGTTGCCGCCCGCGAACGTGCAGACCAGGACGGCCAGTGCGGACACCGGGAGCACCAACTGCTGGGCCGGGCCCCGCTTGTAGTGCCGGGAGTGGACCAGCCAGACCGAGAACATGAACAGCGCCCCGGGGACCGTCACCGTGCCCGACGCCGCGAACGTGGAGATGTGCGCCTTGCCGACGGCCTGCTCGATCGCCACCTCGATGCCCGCACCGATCGCGGCCGCCGACCCGAAGACGAGGTAGTGCCCGTAGCCCCACAGGAACGCCTGCCGGTTGGAGGCCAGGTGCAGGTGGATGGGGACGGCGAAGTAGATCCAGAACGCGGCGAAGATCAGCAGCAGGCCGCCCGCCGCCATCGGCAGCAGCTCGTCGAGCGCCTCGCTCTCCTCCAGCGCCGACTGCACGGCGACCGTGGCCGCCGAGACCGTCTCGCCCAGCACGATGATGGTGAACAGCCCGTACCGTTCGGCGATGTGGTGCGGATGCCAGGCCGTCTGCCGCGTCATCTCGGCGAGGGTCGGGACCGCCATCTCCAGGAGGGCCATCACCAGGAACACCCACGGCTTGGCGCGGTCCGGCAGGAACAGCACCCCCAGCCAGCCCACCTGGCACAGGCACACCCCGGCCGCGTACTTCAGCGCCGTGCGCCGCTCCGCACCCGTCGTGGAGAACGCGGCCCGCAGCCACTGCGAGACCAGCGCCAGCCGCATCACCAGGTAGCCGAACCACACCACCGAGAAGTCGCTGTCGTCGAACGCCCGCGGGATGCCCGCCGACAGGATCAGCACCCCGGCGATCTGGACCAGCGTCACCACCCGGTACAGGACGTCGTCCGTGTCGTACGCGGACGCGAACCAGGTGAAGTTCATCCACGCCCACCAGATGGTGAAGAACATCATCAGGTAGCCGAGCACGCCGTGCGCCGCGTGTCCCTCGGCCAGCGCGTGCACGAGCTCCCGCCCCGCGACGGCCACCGCCACGACGAAGCACAGGTCGAAGAAGAGCTCCAGGGGCGTGGCCGCCCGGTGCTCCTCCTCGCGCCCGCGGCCCGCCATCCGGCGCAGCACGGGGGAGTGCGGCGGTCCGCCGTCCGGCAGGGGGCGGGGCGCGTCCTCGCTCATGGGGCGATTCTCACCGCGTATGCCGCGGTGCGCGCGCGGGAACGGTACGGACGGGGGTGCCGGGCTCCGCCCCGTACCCTGGGCGTATGAGTGACACCGCCCCCGAGAACGGTCCCGAGGCCACTGCCGAAGCCGCTCCGGCGCCCGCGCCGCGGCCGCGCAACCCCGCGGCCGCCGCCCTGATCTTCGACGACCCGCTGTCGCAGCAGTCCTCGGACGACACCGACCGCGGCTGGGGCGAGCGGCCGGCCGGTGGCGGCTCCGCCGCGGACCTGGCCCGCTTCCTGGACGAGAAGCCGCCGCACCACATCTGAGGACGCGGGCGCCCGCCGGCGACTACCTCTGCGCCGGCACCGTCTCCGAGCCCGGCTCGCGCCGCTGCTCCACGAGCGCGTCGCGGATCTGCCGGAGCAGCTCCAGCTCGGTCTCCTTGGCCGGGGCCGCCGGCGTACGGGCCGCCTGGCGGTCCTGCCAGCGCTTCATCGGCAGCAGCATCAGGAAGTAGACGACCGCGGCCGTGATCAGGAACGTGAGGGTCGCGCTGAGCACCGAGCCCCACTGGATGAAGACGCCCTTGGTGACCTCACCGGCCGCGTTCTTGACGCAGGGGCCCTTCAGGCAGGACGCGTAGTGATCGAGGTCCTTCGTGCCGAAGGCCCCCACCACCGGGTTGATCACGCCCTTGACCACCGAGTTCACGATGTTCGTGAACGCTGCGCCGATGACGACGGCGACGGCGAGGTCTATGACGTTGCCCCGCATGAGGAACGCCTTGAACCCGCCGAGGACCCCGGTCTTGGTCGTCGTCACTGCACAGCCTTTCTCGCCCTGTCTCCGGCCGAATGCCCCGGGTGCCCCAGATACCCCGGATGTTCCGGACACTCTGGATGTTCCGGATCTTCCGGATGCTCTGAATGTTCCGGAATAGAGGATTCCATATTCGGCCGGGACCCCGTCATCAAGGCAGTTCGATACCCAGGTCCCAGCCCCGGTGCACGTCCGTGCACAGGCAGTTGCGCTCCTTGGTCTCCGGGAGGGCCGTGACCGCCGCGAAGAGTACCCCGCGCAGCCGTCCCACGTTCTCCCCGAAGACCCGCATGACCTCGTCGTGCGAGACGCCCTGGCCCGTCTCGGCGCCCGCGTCCAGGTCCGTGACCAGCGCCATCGAGGTGTAGCAGAGCTCCAGCTCGCGGGCGAGCACGGCCTCGGGGTGCCCGGTCATGCCGACGACCGTCCAGCCCTGGGCGGCGTGCCAGCGCGACTCGGCCCGGGTGGAGAAGCGCGGCCCCTCTATGACGACCATCGTGCCGCCGTCCACCACCGGCTCCCAGCCGTGCCCGCGCGCCACCGCGACCGCCACCGCGCGCCCGGTGGGGCAGTAGGGGTCGGCGAAGGAGGTGTGGACGACGTTGGGCACCCGGCCGTCGGGCAGCATCTCGCCGTCGAAGTAGCTCTGTGCGCGCGCCTTCGTCCGGTCCACGAGCTGGTCGGGGACGACCAGCGTGCCCGGCCCGTACTGCGGCTGCAGGCCGCCGACCGCGCACGGGGCGAGGACCTGCCGCACGCCCAGCGAGCGCAGGGCCCACAGGTTGGCCCGGTAGTTGATGCGGTGGGGCGGCAGGTGGTGGCCGCGGCCGTGGCGGGGGAGGAAGGCGACCTTCCGCCCGGCGAGCTCGCCGACGAAGAGGGAGTCGCTCGGCGACCCGTACGGCGTCATGACCGTGACCTCGGTCACATCCTCCAGGAAGGAGTAGAAGCCGGACCCGCCGATGACGCCTATATCCGCACGTGCACTGTGCATTTCGACCATGGGGGTCACCCTAACGGCGCGTCAGGGCATGCCACAGAGCCCTTCGCCTCCTGCGGGGAGGCGAAGGGCTCTGCGGAAGAACTGCGTCCGGTCAGGCCGCCGACGTGCCGGTGGCGGCCGTGGCCGACGAGGACGCCGAGGAGGCCGAGGACTTCGTGTCCGAGCTCTTCGAGGCGGACGACGAGGTCGTTGCCGAGGTCGTCGAGGGCTTCGCGGGCGAGCTGCTGGACGACGAGCCGCGGCTGTCGTTCCGGTAGAAGCCGGAGCCCTTGAAGACGATGCCGACCGCGGAGAAGACCTTCTTCAGGCGCCCCTTGCAGCCGGGGCACTCGGTCAAGGCGTCATCGGTGAACTTCTGCACCGCCTCGAGGCCCTCGCCGCACTCGGTGCACTGGTACTGGTAAGTCGGCACTTGCTCCTCCTGGCACTCTCACTCGTTGAGTGCTAACGACGATCCATACTGCAGTATTCCTGTCCGTCAGTCCACCGGGACGGGCTCACGGTGACCGACCCCACGTGCCGCGACGACCGACTCCGAGTGCGGGGTCAGCGCCTTCCGCAGGAGCAGCAGGACCAGCAGCGCGACCGCCGTACCGCCCAGCGGCACCAGGAAACCGGTGCTCGCGTCGTGGGCGTCGATCAGCCGCCCGCCCACGGTCGCGCCGGCCGCCTGGCCCAGGCCGACGGCGCCGGTCAGCCAGGTGAACGCCTCGGTGCGGGCGCCCGCCGGCACCAGCTTCTCCACCAGGGTGTAGCCGGTGATCAGCGAGGGCGCGATGCACAGGCCCACCGCCATGCCCAGGGCGCCGAGCAGGACCATGTGGTGCGCGGCCCACAGCGGCGTCGTGGCCAGCACCAGCAGCGGGTAGGCCAGCAGCAGGCGGCGCTGCGGGCTGGTCTTCCAGGCGATGACGCCGCAGGCGATGCCCGCGATCATGTTTCCGGCCGCGAAGGCGCCGTACATCAGACCGTTCAGGCCCGGGTCGCCCATCTCCTTGGTGAAGGCGGTCATCGACACCTGCATGCCGCCGAAGACGGTGCCGATGCCCAGCATGACGACCGCCAGCACCCGCACGCCCGGCACGGACAGCGCGGAGACGCGCTTGCCGGCCTCGGCGGCACCCGCCGCCGCGCGGCTCGGCCGCGGCTGCGTGCGCCGCTGCGAGGCGAACAGCAGACCGCCGGCCAGGGTCAGCACGGCCTCCGCGACCAGGCCGGCGGCCGGGTGGACGCCGGTGCACAGCGCCGTGGCCAGCACCGGGCCGATCACGAAGGTGAACTCGTCGGTGACGGACTCGAAGGCCGCCGCCGTCGACATCAAAGGCGAGCCGTCGAGCTTGCTCGCCCAGCGCGCCCGCACCATCGGGCCGATCTGCGGGGTCGACGCACCGGCCGGCACGGCCGCCGCGAGCAGCGCCCACAGGGGCGCGTCCGACAGCGCGAGCACCGTCAGCAGCGAGATCGCCGCGGCGTGCACGACGACGCCGGGGATCAGGACCGCGGCCTGGCCGAAGCGGTCCGCGAGCTTGCCGCTCTGCGGAGCGAACAGGGCCATGGCCACGCCCGCCGTCGCCGAGACGGTGCCCGCGGTGCCGTACGAGCCGGTGGTGTCGTTGACGAGCAGCAGGATGCCGATCGTCAGCATGGCGAACGGCTGCCGGGCCAGGAAGCCCGGCAGCAGGAACGTCCACGCACCCGGGGTGCGCAGCAGCTGCCCGTATCCGGGCCGTTCGTTGACCGTGGATGCCACGGCCCAGGCCTTTCCGCCGCCTGGTAGCGCGCCACCGGACGGCAAGCCGCCACGGAGCGCGCCGAGAGCTGTCCTCTCGCGCAGGACCGTGGTAGATGCCTTCCGGCCGCCTCGTGCGACCGCGGCCGCCGTGCGGTCGCGCCAGCCCTGCATCAGGCAGAGTTGGTTCGGTGTGAATCTGGGGAAAACTCCCGCTGGGAGCGGGAGTGAATGATTACTTCCTCTTTATCATACGGGGACCCTTGGATATGCCTATGGCCTTCGTCACAGAAGGGTCCGCGGGCGGCTCCCGGTGGTTCCCCGTCGTGCCCAGCCAGCCCGCCAGCTTGCCGCCCTCGCCGACCGCCCGCAGCCGCTTCTCGGTCGCGTCGCGCACGGGGTCCGTGGCCACGACGAGCAGCTCGTCGTGGCGGCGCAGCACGGTCGCGGGCTGGGGCACGAAGCTCTTGCCGTCCCGGACGACCAGGGTGACCGCGGCCCCCGGCGGCAGCCGCAGCTCGGAGATCTCCACGCCGTGCATCCGCGAGCCCTCGGGGATGGCGACGGACAGCAGGTGGCCGCGCAGCCGCTCCAGCGGCGCCGACTCGATGCCGAGGTCCTCCGGCTCGTTCTCGCCGAGGCGCAGGCGGCGCGCCAGCCAGGGCAGCGTCGGGCCCTGGACCAGGGTGTAGACGATCACCAGCACGAAGACGATGTTGAAGATCGTGCGGCTGTCCTTCACCCCGGCCACCATCGGGATGGTGGCCAGCACGATGGGCACGGCGCCGCGCAGCCCGGCCCAGGACAGCAGGGCCTTCTCCTGCCAGGGGGTCCGGAAGGGCGCCGTGCTCAGGAAGACGGACACCGGCCGCGCGACCATGGTCAGGACCAGGCCCACGACCAGTGCGGGGATGATGTCGTCGCCCAGCTCGTGCGGGGTGACCAGCAGGCCGAGCAGGACGAACATGCCGATCTGGGCGATCCAGCCGAGCCCCTCGGCGAAGCCCCGGGTGGCGGGCCAGTGCGGCAGTTTGGCGTTGCCGAGGATCAGGGCCGCGAGGTAGACGGCGAGGAAGCCGGATCCGTGCGCGAGGGCGCCGCCCGCGTAGGCGGCGGTGGCGATGGCCATCACGGCGATGGGATAGAGGCCGGAGGCGGGCAGCGCCACGTGCCGCAGGCCGTACGCGCCGAGCATGCCGAACGCGATGCCGACGGCGGCGCCGATCGCCAGCTCCAGGGCGATCTTCCCGAGCAGCAGGTACCAGTGCTCGACGGGGCCGGCCGCCGAGAAGGCGACGACGAGGATGACGACGGGGGCGTCGTTGAAGCCGGACTCGGCCTCCAGGACGCCGGTGAGCCGGGACGGCAGGGGGACGTTGCGCAGGACGGAGAAGACGGCCGCCGCGTCCGTCGAGGACACCACCGCGCCGATGATCAGGGCCTGCCGCCAGTCGACGCCCGCCAGGTAGTGCGCGGCCGCGGCGGTCAGCCCGACGCTCACCGCGACGCCGAAGGTGGACAGCACGGCGGCCGCGGGCAGCGCCGGTTTGATTTCGTGCCACTTCGTGCCGAGACCGCCCTCGGCGAGGATGACGACCAGGGCGGCGTAGCCGATCACCTGGGTCAGGCCCACGTCGTTGAAGGAGACGCCGATGCCGTCCTGGCCGATGGCTACCCCGATGCCGAGGTAGATGAGCAGGCTCGGCAGCCCGCTGCGCGAAGAGATGCGTACCGCCGCGACTGCGACGAGCAGTACGAGGGAGCAGATCAGCAGGAGTTCGTTGAGGTGGTGGACAGTCAGGGGCCGGTCCCTTCACGAGCGTCTTGCGACGAGTGTCTTGCCACGGACGACGGCCGGAACGTTCCTCCGGCCGAGGGGAACTTCATTTCCTCATCTAATATTTTACGGGTTCTTGACGCCTGCCGGCCTCGCGAGGGTGCCGGGAGGGATTGATCTCACTGCACGGTCCGGCATCCGCGTCCGGGCGCTCAGCGCCCTGCGCCTATGGTTGCTTCCAGCACTCCAGGACCACCCTGCCCCTCTAAGGACAGCGATGCCCGCCAACAAGACCGGCCCTTCCGGCAAGAAAAAGAAGGGGCGACGTGCCCGCCTGCTCGTGATCACCGTCGTGCTGCTGCTCGTCGCGGGCATCGGCTTCGGCGCGTACTGGAGCGTCAGCACCGTGCGCGCCTCCTTCCCGGAGACCAGCGGCACCCTGCAGCTCAAGGGTCTCGGCGGGCAGGTGAAGGTCGCGCGTGACGACCACGGCATTCCGCAGATCTACGCGGACAGCGCCGAGGACCTCTTCCGCGCCCAGGGCTTCGTCCAGGCGCAGGACCGGTTCTGGGAGATGGACGTCCGGCGTCATCTGACGGCGGGCCGCCTGTCCGAGATGTTCGGTGACGACCAGGTCGAGACCGACGCCTTCGTCCGGACCATGGGCTGGCGGAAGGTCGCGCAGGAGGAGTACGACACCAAGCTGTCGGCGACCACCAAGAAGTACCTCCAGGCGTACTCCGACGGTGTCAACGCCTACCTCAAGGACCATCAGGGCAAGTCGCTGTCCGTCGAGTACGCGGCCCTGGAGTTCGAGAACGAGTACAAGCCGGAGAAGTGGACCCCGGTCGACTCGGTCGCCTGGCTCAAGGCCATGGCCTGGGACCTGCGCGGCAACCTGCAGAGCGAGATCGACCGCTCGCTCGCCTCGACGCGGCTGAGCCCCCAGCAGATCGAGCAGCTGTACCCGGCGTACCCGTACGGCCGGAACAAGCCGGTCGTCGAGGGCGGCGCCGTCGACCCGGCCACCAAGGAGTTCGACCCGAAGGCCACGCCGACGGAGGGTCAGACCGGGCAGGCGGGTCAGAACGGGCAGGCCGGTCAGAACGGCCGCAACGGACAGCCCGGCGGGACGGGCACGGCGGGCACGCCGGGCGCGAACGGCACCCCCGGCACCCAGAACAACAACGGCACCCCCGCCACCGGCGGCGGCGCCGGCGCGGCCGGCGGACTGCGCTCCGGCCTGACCGCCCTGTCCGGCACCCTGGACAAGATCCCGGCGCTGCTCGGCCCGTCCGGCAACGGCATCGGCTCCAACTCGTGGGTCGTCTCCGGCCAGTACACGACGACCGGCAAGCCGCTGCTCGCCAACGACCCGCACCTCGCCCCGCAGCTGCCCTCGCTCTGGTACCAGATGGGCCTGCACTGCACCAAGACGTCCGCGGCCTGCCCGTTCGACGTGGCCGGCTACACCTTCGCCGGCATGCCCGGCGTGGTCATCGGCCACAACCAGGACATCGCCTGGGGCATGACCAACCTCGGCGCGGACGTGACCGACCTCTACCTGGAGAAGGTCACCTCCGGCAGCTACCTCTACGACAACAAGCAGGTCCCCTTCGCCACCCGCAAGGAGACCATCAAGGTCGCCGGCGGCAGCGACCGCACCATCACCGTCCGCTCCACCCGGAACGGCCCCGTCGTCTCCGACCGCAACAGCGAGCTGGGCAAGGTCGGCCAGGACGCCCCCGTCAAGGACCCGGCGCCCGACCGCGCCGAGGGCTACGCCGTGGCGCTGCGCTGGACCGCGCTCGACGCCGGCCGGACGATGGACGCCCTCATGGACCTCAACCGCGCCACCGACTTCGCGTCGTTCCGCAAGGCCGCGGCCGGCTTCGAGGTCCCCTCGCAGAACCTGATCTACGCCGACACCAAGGGCAACATCGGCTACCAGGCCCCGGGCCGCATCCCCGTCCGCAAGGGCGACGGCCGCATGCCCGCGCCCGGCTGGGACCCCGCCTACCAGTGGACCGGCTTCCTCAAGCCGGGCGAGCTGCCGTGGGAGCTCAACCCCAAGCGCGGCTACATCGTCACCGCCAACCAGGCCGTCACCGACAAGAAGTACCCCCACGCCCTCACCGGCGACTGGGGCTACGGCGCCCGCAGCCAGCGGATCAACGACCTCATCCAGTCGAAGATCAAGGACGGCGGCAAGATCTCGACGGACGACATGCAGAAGATGCAGATGGACAACAGCAGCGAGATCGCCAAGCTGCTGACGCCCTACCTGCTGAAGATCGACATCAAGGCCGAGAACGAGCGCGAGACGAAGTACGTCCGCGAGGCCCAGAAGCTCCTCGAAGGCTGGGACTACACCCAGGAGGCCGACTCGGCCGCCGCCGCGTACTTCAACGCCGTCTGGCGCAACACCCTCAAGCTCGCCTTCGGCAACAAGCTCCCCAAGGAGCTGCGCGTCAAGGGCCAGTGCCTGCGGGTCCGCCCGGCCAACGACGCCGGCCCCCAGGAGGACCTCGACGGCAACACCCGCCTGGTCCGCGAGTGCGGCGAGCGCGACCCCGACTCGGCGCAGCCCGACGGCGGCGACCGCTGGTTCGAGGTCGTCCGCGGCATCCTCGACAAGCCGAACGACGACTGGTGGAAGACCGGCGGCCGCGCCGGCGCCGGCAACCGCGACGAGCTGCTCGCCCGCGCCATGAAGGACGCCCGCTGGGAGCTGACCTCCAAGCTCGGCAAGGACGTCAACTCCTGGAGCTGGGGCCGCCTGCACCAGCTGAACCTGAAGAACCAGACCCTCGGCAAGGACGGCCCCGGCATCGTCCGCTGGATGCTCAACCGCGGCCCGTGGAACCTCGCCGGCGGCGAGGCCGCGGTCAACGCGGCCGGCTGGAACGCGGCCGGCGGCTACGACGTGATCTGGGTCCCGTCCATGCGGATGGTCGTCAACCTCGCCGACCTCGACAAGTCCCGGTGGATCAACCTCACGGGCGCGTCCGGTCACGCGTACAACGCGCACTACTACGACCAGACGGACAAGTGGGCGAAGGGCGAGCTCTTGCCCTGGGCGTTCTCCGCGGACGCAGTGAAGAAGGGCACGGACGCCGAGCTGACGCTCAAGCCGTAAGGCTTGTCGGCGGCGCCCCAGGACGGGCTGGATTTTGCTGGGACCCCAGCAGAATCCAGCCCGTCCGGCGTTTGAGGACGAGCGCGTTCAGCGCGACACGGGGTCCGGGGCGGAGCCCCGGTTACGGGAAGGGGCGGGGTGGGGGAGAGAAGCGCCGCAGGCCGCCTGGGGTGACCACCGCGTCCACCCGGCGATCATGCGCCTCGACCGGCACCTGATCGAGCACCTCGCTGTCGTACAGCAGGACCACCAGCTTGGGAGCCCGTCCCGCATGGGACAACCGCGCCAGGACCCGGTCGTAGGACCCCCCGCCGCGACCCAGCCGCATCCCCCGCCCGTCCACCGCCAGCCCCGGCAGCAGCACCGCGTCCGCGGACGTCACGGCCTCCGGTCCCAGCCGGGGCCCGTCCGGTTCCAGGAGGCCGCGCCCGGCCCGTACGAGACGGTCCGGGCCGTCGTACACCGCCCAGTCGAGATCGTTGTCCTCCAGGAGGACCGGGAGCAGCACCCGTACCCCCCGGCGGCGGAGCGCCTCCAGGAGCGCGCGGGTGCCCGGTTCGCGCCCCACGGAGACGTACGCGGCCACCGTTCCGGCCTCCGCGAGCTCGGGGAGCTCCAGGGCGCGGCGGGCCAGCGCGGCCCCCGCTTCCGCCACGTCATCCGAGGTCAACCCGGATCTCACCGCCAGGAGACCGCGCCGCAACCCTGCCTTGCTACCGTCGTACTTGATCACTGTGCGTACAAACTCCTTGCCTGGGGGCATACTCGGTGGAGCCTCATCCTCCGCACAATCTCAACGGATAGTGTTCGGCCCATGACTCACTCGCGTCCTCGGATCAGCAAGGCTGTCATCCCGGCAGCCGGTCTCGGCACCCGATTTCTGCCTGCCACCAAGGCCACGCCCAAGGAAATGCTGCCTGTCGTGGACAAGCCGGCGATCCAGTACGTGGTGGAGGAGGCCGTCCTCGCCGGCCTCTCGGACGTCCTCATGATCACAGGGCGTAACAAGCGCCCGCTCGAGGACCACTTCGACCGGAACTACGAGCTGGAGGAGGCGCTGCGCCGCAAGGGGGACGAATCCCGGCTCGCGCGCGTGCAGGAGTCCAGCGACCTGGCGACCATGCACTACGTCCGCCAGGGCGACCCCCGGGGGCTGGGCCACGCCGTCCTGTGCGCCGCCCCGCACGTCGGCAACGAGCCCTTCGCCGTCCTCCTCGGCGACGACCTCATCGACGCCCGCGACCCGCTGCTGTCCCACATGGTGGCGATCCAGCGCAAGCACGGCGGCAGCGTGATCGCCCTCATGGAGGTCGACCCCGCCCAGGTCGGGATGTACGGCTGCGCGGCCGTGAAGCCCACCGACACCGACGGCGTGGTGCAGGTCACCGGCCTGGTCGAGAAGCCGGACCCCTCCGAGGCGCCCAGCAACTACGCGGTGATCGGCCGCTACGTCCTCGACCCGGCGGTCTTCGACGTGCTGCGCGAGACCCCGCCCGGCCGCGGCGGCGAGATCCAGCTGACCGACGCCCTGCAGGCCCTCGCGGCCGAGCCCGGCCTCGGCGGGCCCGTGCACGGCGTGATCTTCAAGGGCCGCCGCTACGACACGGGCGACCGCGGGGACTACCTGCGCGCCATTGTCAGACTGGCCTGCGAGCGTGAGGATCTAGGACCGGACTTCCGCGCCTGGCTCCGCCGTTACGTCACCGAGGAGATGTAGCACCTTGAGCAGTACCGCCGCCGACACGGCCACCGACCCCGTCCCCGCCGCGACGGACGACCCGGACCGCCTGTGGACGGTGGAGGAGCACCTCGCCGACGTCCTGGGGAAGATCCGGCCCCTGGAGCCGATCGAGCTGCAGCTGCCGGACGCCCAGGGCTGCGTCCTGGTCGAGGACGTCACCGTCCCCGCCGCCCTCCCGCCCTTCGACAACAGCTCCATGGACGGCTACGCGGTCCGCACGGCCGACGTCGAGGGCGCCACGGAGGAGTTCCCCGCGGTCCTCACCGTCGTCGGCGACATCGCGGCGGGCGGCAGCGGCGCGTCCGTCACGGTGGGCCCCGGCGAGGCGGCCCGGATCATGACCGGCGCCCCGCTGCCGTCCGGAGCGGAGGCCGTCGTCCCCGTGGAGTGGACCGACGGCGGCGCGGGCGCGGGTCCCGCCATCGCCATGGACGCCCACAGCAAGGTCCCCGAGCGCTCCGGCGGCGAGGTCCGCGTCCACCGGCCCGTCGCCGCCCGCGCCCACGTCCGCGCCCGCGGCAGCGACGCCCTCACGGGCGAGCTGGCCCTCGCCGCGGGCACCGTCCTCGGCCCGGCCCAGATCGGCCTGCTGGCGGCCATCGGGCGGGCCACCGTCCTGGTCCGGCCGCGGCCCCGGGTGGTCGTCATGTCCACCGGCAGCGAGCTCGTCCAGCCCGGCGAGGAGCTCGCGCCCGGCCGCATCCACGACTCCAACAGCTTCGTGCTGTCCGCCTGCGCCCGCGACGCCGGTGCCATCGCCTACCGCGTCGGCGCCGTCGACGACGACGCCGAGATCCTGCGCGCCACCCTGGAGGACCAGCTCATCCGCGCCGACGCCGTCGTCACCAGCGGCGGCGTCAGCGTCGGCGCGTACGACGTGGTCAAGGAGACCCTCTCCGGGCTCGCGGGCGACGAGGGCAGCGTCTCCTTCCGCCGGCTCGCCATGCAGCCCGGCAAGCCGCAGGGCTTCGGCCGGATCGGCCCCGACCGCGTCCCGCTCTTCGCCCTCCCGGGCAACCCCGTCAGCTGCTACGTCTCCTTCGAGCTCTTCGTCCGCCCCGCCCTGCGGGCCCTCATGGGGCTCGACCCCGTCGACCGCACCACCGTGCGCGCCGTGTGCACCGACGCCGTCGCCTCCTCGCCGCAGGGCCGCCGCCAGTTCCTGCGGGCCCGCCACGAGCCGGGCTCGGGCACGGTCTCGCTCGTCGGCGGCGCCGGCTCGCACCTGGTGAAGGCCCTCGCCCAGGCCAACGCCCTCGTCGTCGTCCCCGAGGAGACGACCTCCGTCGCCGCCGGCACGGAGGTCGACGTGGTGCTCCTCGGCTGACTCCTCGGCCGGTCACCCGCCGCGCGCTGCCGGTACGGTGTCTGCCCAACAGGACCCGGACCAGGAGAACCATGAGCAGCGCCCAGGACCCGCCCGAGCCCTCCCGCCTCACCCACATCGACAGTGCGGGCGCGGCTCGCATGGTCGACGTCTCGGCCAAGGAGGTCACCACCCGCACGGCCCGCGCCAGCGGGCGGGTCCTCGTCGCGCCGCGCGTGGTGGAGCTGCTGCGTGGCGAGGGCGTCCCCAAGGGCGACGCCCTCGCCACCGCCCGCATCGCCGGCATCATGGGCGCCAAACGCACCCCCGACCTGATCCCGCTCTGCCACCCGCTGGCCGTCTCCGGCGTGAAGGTCGACCTGTCCGTCGCCGACGACGCCGTGGAGATCACGGCCACGGTGAGGACGACGGACCGCACGGGCGTGGAGATGGAGGCGATGACGGCCGTCGCCGTCGCCGCCCTGACGGTCGTGGACATGGTCAAGGCCGTGGACAAGGGCGCGACCGTCACCGACATCAGGGTGGAGGAGAAGACGGGCGGAAAGTCCGGTCGATACGTGAGGGACGCCTCATGACCGAGCCGAACGGCTACCGCGCCCTCGTCGTCACCGCCTCCAACCGCGCCGCCGCGGGCGTCTACCCCGACACGGGCGGGCCCCTGCTCGCCGCCGGGCTGGAGGCCCTCGGCTTCGCCGTGGACGGGCCCGTCGTCGTTCCCGACGGGCCGCCGGTGGAGGCGGCCCTCCGCAAGGGCGTCACCGCCGCCTACGACGTGATCGTCACCACCGGCGGCACCGGCCTGTCGCCCACCGACCGCACGCCCGAGGCGACCCGCCCCCTCCTGGACCGGGAGGTCCCCGGCATCGCCGAGGCCGTCCGCGCCGAGGGGCTGGCCAAGGTGCCCACCGCCGCCCTCTCCCGGGGCCTGGCCGGGCTCGCGGGCCGGACGCTGATCGTGAACCTGCCCGGATCGACGGGCGGCGTCCGCGACGGCCTCGCCGTGCTGGGCCGGCTGCTGGTCCACGCCGTGGAGCAGGTGCACGGGGGCGATCACCCGAGACCGGGGGGCCCGCACTGAACGCCGGCCGGCCCGCCGAGCTCGTGGACGGCGACGTCCTCCTGCGCCCCATCCGGATGCGCGACCAGCACGCCTGGCGGGAGGTCAACCGGCGCAACCGCGACTGGCTGCGCCCCTGGGAGGCGACGATCCCGCCGCCCCCGCCGGGCGGCCCCGTCGCGCACCGCCCCACGTACCGGCAGATGGTGCGCCACCTGCGGGCCGAGGCCCACGCGGGGCGCATGCTGCCGTTCGTCATCGACTACCAGGGACGGCTGGCCGGCCAGCTGACCGTGGCGGGGATCACCTGGGGCTCGATGTGCTCGGCGCACATCGGCTACTGGGTGGACGCGGCCGTCGCGGGCCGCGGCGTGATGCCGACCGCGGTCGCGCTCGCGGTCGACCACTGCTTCCGCTCGGTCGGCCTGCACCGCGTGGAGGTGTGCATCCGGCCGGAGAACCTGCCCAGCCGCCGGGTGGTGGAGAAGCTGGGCTTCCGGGAGGAGGGGCTGCGGCCCCGCTACCTCCACATCGACGGCGCCTGGCGCGACCACCTGGTCTACGCGCTGACCGCCGAGGAGGTCCCGGAGGGGCTCCTGCAGCGGTGGCACCGCTCCCGGCCCGGGACACCCCAGAAATAGAATAGATATTCGAAAGCGACCGTCAATCGACGGTATTCGAGTGGACTCGGTCTCAACAATCACAAAAAAAGTTCGAGATATCAGCCGGATCGTGCGACACACCGGGCCAATTGGCGGAATCCCCTGCGCGTACCCCTCTACGGTGTGAAGTGTGAGCAGCAGCGGCCTCATCTACGCAGTCATCGTCGGGGCCTGGGCCGCCTACTTGGTGCCGATGTGGCTCCGTAGGCAGGACGAGCTCAATGAAGCCCGTCCGACGGAACGCTTCAGCACCGCCATCCGGCTTCTGTCGGGCCGGGCGGGGATGGAGCGCCGTTACGCCAAGGACCTGGAAGTGCGCGCCGCCGACGACGCGCCGGTCTCAAGCGAGCCCGGGGAGCCGGCGGCCCGTGTGCCCGAGCCGGAAGCGCCGACCGAAATGGTCGACGTCCGGCCCTTCGGCATGCCCGGAGCGGGGGGCGGGGCCCCGGCGGAAGCGCCGGGCTCCGCGGGCCCGCCCGGCGGCCCCCACGGCTCCGCGGCGTCCCCGGGCGCCCAGGGAGCCGCGGGGGAGCGCGCCGCGGCGTCCGCGACCCCGACGGCCGCCGCCGCACGCGCCCGGCGTACGAAGGTCCTCGCGCGCCGCCGCCGCACCACGGTCGTCCTCTTCCTGACCTTCACCCTCGGCGCGATCGTCGCGGGCGTCGGCGGGCTGGCCTTCCTGTGGGTCCCGGCCGTCCCGGCGGTGCTCCTCAGCGCGTACATCGTGTACCTGCGCATCCAGGAGCGGCGCCGCTTCGCCTTCACCATGGACCAGCGCCGCGCCGAACTGGCCGCCCAGCGCCTGCGCGAGGGCCGCGTCCGCCCTCGCCAGGCGGCGGACGCCCACGACGCCGCGGACCCCGTTGACACCGTCGCCCACCCGTCGCATGCTGCCGCCGAGCGCCCGGCCGAGCCCTCGCCCGCCGCGGGCCGCCGCGCCCTCGTGGAGCAGACCGACCACGCCGAGTGGGTCGACCAGCAGCGCGACCGCGGCGCGGCCGAGGGCTGGGACCCGGTCCCCGTCCCCCTGCCGACCTACGTCACCGCGCCGGTCGCCCCGCGCGCCGGCGACAGCGTCGACCTGGGCGCCCCGGACACCTGGAGCTCCGCGCGCTCCAGCACCGCCGACCCGGCGGCGGACCGGGCGCGCGCCGCCGCGGAGGAGCGCCGCGGCTCCCGCCCCCGCCGCCGCCCCCGCGAAGGGGGCCGCACCCCCCTCTTCGACCAGTACGCCGACGACGACCGCCCCCGCGCCGCCAACGAGTGACCCGCGCCACCGCGCCACCTTCACGGGGTCCCGCTGCTGACCAGCGGCGAGCGGATTTCCGAGCACCCGGATGGGGGTGCTAGAGTTTCACTCGTTGCAAGGGCCTGTGGCGCAGTCCGGTAGCGCACCTCGTTCGCATCGAGGGGGTCAGGGGTTCGAATCCCCTCAGGTCCACAACACATCAGAGCCCCCGTCGGAGAAATCCGGCGGGGGCTCTGACGTATTGTCGGGCGGCGCAGGGCCGGGCCGGGGGCGCTCAGAGCCGCCGCGCCACCTTCCGGGCCACCTTCACCACGTCCCCCGCCGGCTTCGTCCGCAGGGCCGGGAGGCGGCGGATCCAGTCGTCCTCCAGGGCGTACCAGTCGATCGGCTTCGGCTTGCGGCGGGCCGACAGGGACGCGTCCAGTTCCTTGAAGTACGCGGCCCAGCGCTTGCGGTAGAGGCCGCCCACCAGGCCCGACCACTCGCGGTTGGCGTAGTCGTGCAGCTTGCCCCCGTCGGCCGAGGGGCGCGGGCCCCAGGTGGTCAGCAGGGTCAGGGCGTCGTGTTCGAGGCGGTCGCGCTCGGCCCGCGAGGAGCCCCAGGCGCGGGCGGCCGTCGTCCAGCGGCCGAGCAGGTGGTGTTCGTCGGTGGCGACGGTCTCCTCCAGGAGGTCCATCCAGTCGAGCCATTGGCGCGTCAGGTCGCGGAGCCGGGACCGGTCGCCCGCCTCGAAGGCGTCCTTGATGCGGGGGAGGAGGGTGCGGCTGCGGTTGGAGATCGACTGGCGGGTCACGTCCAGCAGGTCGTAGCGGTAGGCGGAGCTGCGGCGCAGGGCCGGGGCCACCGCCAGGAGTTCGGGGAGGGCCTCGTCGAAGGCATCCGGGTCGTAGCGCAGTTGCCGGGGCGACCAGGCGGCGGCGTGGGTGACGGCCAGGTCGGGGCGGGCACCGAAGAGGCCGTCGGCGGCCTCGCTCCAGCCGTCGGCGCGGGTCGTGCCGTAGGCGGTGCGGCGCAGGACGTCCCAGGCGCGGGCGGCGTGCCGGTCGGTGCCGCCGTAGCGGTAGCGGGGCCACCGCGCGAACCAGTCCTCCAGGTCGACCCGGCCGTCCGTCCAGGCCAGGTCGCCGAAGAGGGCGAGGGCCGCGGGGTTGTTGTCGGCGGCCTCGGGCATCAGGGCGATGCCCTTGAGTGCGCTGCCCCGCTTGGTGCGCCAGTCCTCGAAGAGGGCGGCCCAGTCGCGGGTGTTGGCGCCCATGGCGGTGTGCCCGCCGAAGTTCCAGATGGAGCCGAAGGCGTACGGGGTGCCGCCCCAGTCGTCCTCGCGGTCGGTGACCTTGGGGTAGTGGTCGGAGACCCCGTCCAGGATGAGCATGCGCTTGCGGTCGACGGCGTCGACGATCTCGCGCCGCGGGTTCTCCTGCCAGCCCAGGATGGCCCAGACGGCGCGCGGGTGGGCGGCGCGCAGGGCCTTCTCGACGGCGCGGGCGGCGTCGGCCACGGGCACGTCGCCGGGCTTCCCGCCCTCGTGCAGCAGGTCCATCTTGTACATGGACGTGGCGCCGTAGAGCTCCTTCTGGACCCGGTAGAAGGTCGCCGCGACGCGGCGGAACTGCGCGGTGCGCGGGTCGAGCCAGTCGGGCCGGCGGAAGCCGCCCCAGGTGCCCTGCGGGACGGTGCGGGCGCCGGGGTTGCGCTTGGCGAAGCCGGGCGGCACGGTGCCGTAGTAGCCGGGGAACACCGGCGTCATGCCCAGCTCCCGCAGCCTGGCCACGATCTTCTTCGCGAGGGCCGTGCGGCGCTCCAGGAGCCCGGTGGACAGGGGGCCGCCGTAGGACTCCATGTTCTGCAGCAGCCACCACGGCTGGTGGGCCGGGCCGGGCAGCCAGGCGCGCAGCTCGGCGTCGCCGTAGCCGTGCGCGCGGAACGTGCGGTGGTAGACCGCGTCCGCGCCCGCGTAGACGAGGACCTCGTTGAAGCCGTGCAGCGCCAGTACATCGATTTCGCGCTGCCAGTAGTCCCACTCGTTGTACGGCCCGGTGTAGCCGTCGTTCGTGTCGTTGAGCACGAAGCGGTGGGTGACGTTCGCCGCCCGGACGAGGGGGGTACGGACGCCGGGGAGGCGGTCGGGGAGGGCGGTCTGCGCGCCGTTCCAGGAGAAGTGGGCGTGGGCGACGTGTCTGAGGTACCAGTGGAAGCCGGTGAGCTGCACCGCGGGCGTCGTGCCCGCCACCACGATCGCGCCCGCCCGCCCGGACACCCGGAAGGCGTCCGCGCCGCCCTTGCGCGGCACCGTGCGGAAGGTGACCTGGCGGTGGTGGCGGGGCAGCAGCCGGGCGAGGGCGGCCGCGGCGGCTCCGGCGGTGCCCGCGGCGGCGGGCGCGGCCCCGTCGTCCTGCTCGGCGCCGGGGATCCCCACCGAGGAGCTCTCGTCCCCGGCGGAGGTCACGTCCTCGAAGTCGGCGGCGGACTCCGTACCGGTGCTCTCGGCGCCTTCTGTGCCGTCCGCGCCTCCCGTGCCCCCGGGCACGGCCGCGGCGGCCACGCCGGGCACCGCGCCGGCGGCCGCCGCTCCTGCGAGGGCGCCGAGAAGCCTGCGACGGGCAATATGCATGAGTGACCTCCACCGTGACGAGCGTGACGCTGCAGCGACTGCAGCGACTGGACCGGACCACTGAGGCGCGGTGATCCTACGAGCAGATGACCGCCGCTCGGCAAGGACGCGGTCGGCAAACCAGCCACGCCGGTTACATTTGGCACGAATGGCCCCATCGGAACGACCCGACCTGATAGGCCCACCCCCGCCCGGGCCCCGCCACCAGCCGGTCCGACCCGCCGCCGAGGAGCCAGAAGCCATGGGACTGCGCACGAAGATCGGTGTGGCCATCACCGCCACCGCAGCCCTGGTCGCCGTCATCATGGGGCTCGTCGTGCACCACCGCACCGCCCGCAACCAGCTGGAGACCGCCCGCGAGGCCATCGAGGGCAGGCTCGTCACGGCCGTGGAGGACCACGCCGCGGGCGTCCACCGGCCGCGGACGCTCGTCAACCCCGAGCGCATACCCGGGCCGCTGCGGAAGGCCGTGGAAGGGGGCGGGCGCGCCACCTATCTCGACCGCAGCGGCTCCGTACCGATGCTGTGGGCCGCGGGCCGCCTCGGCGGCGACACGATCGTCGTCAAGCACCCCTACGCCCGGCAGGCCGAGAACCTCCGCAGGCTCGACGAGGCCCTGTGGTGGGCGGGCGGCCTGGGCACGGCCTTCGCGGGCGTCGTCGGCGTGGGCCTCGCGACCGTCGCCGGCCGCCGCCTCAACGCCTCGGCCCGGACGGCCGAGCGCATCGCCGACGGCGACTTCAGCGCCCGCCTCAAGCCGCGCGGCGGGCAGGACGAGATCGCCCGACTGATCGTCGCCGTCAACACGATGGCCGACGCGCTGGACGCCCGTCTGCAGGCCGAGCGCGAGGTCACCTCGAACATCGCCCACGAACTGCGCACCCCCGTCGCGGGCCTGGTCGCCGCGGCCGCGGTGCTGCCGCCCGGCCGGCCCGCCGAGATGGTGCGGGAGCGGGCGGAGCGGGTCCGGGCGCTGATGGAGGACGTGCTGGAGGTCGCCCGCCTGGACGGCTCCGCCGAGCGCGCCGACACCGAGGTCCGGGCGCTGGGCGAGCTGACGCGGCGCGCGGTCCGCTCGGCGGTGGCGGACGGCAAGGAGGCGAAGGAGGCGGCGGAGGTGCGGGTCGTGCGCGACTGCCTGGTCGAGACCGACGCCCGCCGCGTCGAGCGGATCCTGGCCAACCTCGTCACCAACGCCTTCCGGCACGGCGGCGCCCCGGTGACCGTGGAGGTCGACGGCGGCACCGTCCGGGTCCGCGACAGCGGCCCCGGCTTCCCGCCCGACCTGCTGGCCTGCGGCCCGCAGCGCTTCCGCACGGGCTCGGGCTCCGGCCTCGGCCTCGGGCTGACGATCGCGGCGGGGCAGGCGCGGGTGCTGGGCGCGGGCCTGGCCTTCGCCAACCCGGGCGGCGGGGGCGCGCAGGCGACGCTGGACCTGACCGCGTCGGTGCGGGACGGGGCCGGGCCGCCCGGCGAGCCGTCCTGAGGTGCGGGGCGGGCCGACTGCCCCAACAGTGGAAGCCATGAAGGAAGACAACGTCCTCTTCTTGAACGTCGCCTCGCCCGAGAAGGGTCACCGGGCGCTGGACGACCTCCGCGCGGGGCACACCGCCGGCCGGTTCACCCTCCGCGAGGGCGCGGTGATCGCCCGAGCGGACGACGGCAGCCTCGACTTCCCCGACGCCGTCGACAACTCCGGCACGGCCCGCGCCTTCGCCGTCGGCGGCCTGATCGGGGGCCTGCTGGGCATCCTCGGCGGCCCGCTCGGCGTCATGATCGGCTTCGGGGCGGGCGGCCTGGTCGGCGGCGTGCGCGACGCGCGCGAGGCGACGGCCGCGAACGCCGCCCTGGAGATGCTGGCGGCGGAGGTCCCGCCGGGCAGCACGGTCCTGGTCGCCGAGATCGCCGAGGACGGGCCGGAGGAGGCCGACGAGGTCCTCGCCCACTACGGGGAGGCCACGCGCTACCGGACGGAGGACATCCGCCACGAGGTGGAGGCCGCCATCGCGCGGAAGTGAGGCCGGGGGGGCCGGGGCGGAGGCCGGGGTCAGCGGGCCGAGGGAATCAGGGGAACCAGCGGCTTCGTGAAGCAGCGGCTGCCCTCGTGGTACCGGTACAGGCCGAACTTCTCCGCCGCCGGCACCGGCGCGTACCCGCACGATATGTACAGGGATATCGCCTCGGGCTGCTGGTCGCCGGTCTCCAGGACCATGCGCGTGCGGCCCGCCCGCCGGGCGCTGTCCTCCAGCTCCGCGAGGATCCGCCGCGCCAGGCCGCGCCCGCGCGCCTCCGGTACCACGTACATCCGCTTCAGCTCGGCGTCGCCGTCCGCGTAGCCCTCCTCGCCCGTCTCCTGGGCGCGCCAGCCGCCGGTGGCCACGGGCGTGCCGCCCGGTTCGTAGGCGATGAGATATAGGCCACGCGGCGGGGCGAACTGGGCCGGCTCCAGCGGGGTGAGATCGCCGTCCCCGTACCGTTCCACGTACTCCAGTTGCACCCGGTCCTGGAGCTTCACCGCGTCGGGATGGTCGTATGCGACCGGCAAGATCTGCATTCAAGGCATCGTACGGAAGTCGGTATCGTGCCGGAATGCTGACCGTTACGAGCGTAAATGTGAATGGGCTGCGCGCGGCCTCCAAGAAGGGCTTCGTGGAGTGGCTGGCGCGGACCGGGGCGGACGTGGTCTGCCTGCAGGAGATCCGCGCGGAGCCGCACCAGCTGCCGGACGAGGTCCGTGAGCCCGAGGGCTGGTTCACGGTGCACGCCCCGGCGGCGGCCAAGGGCCGGGCCGGCGTCTCGGTCTACTCGCGGCGCGAGCCGGAGGCCGTGCGCATCGGCTTCGGCTCGGCCGAGTTCGACGGCAGCGGCCGCTACGTGGAGGCCGACTTCCCGGGCGTGACGGTCGCGAGCCTCTACCTGCCGTCGGGCGAGGTCGGCACGGAGCGGCAGGACGAGAAGGAACGCTTCATGGCGGAGTTCCTGCCGTACCTGGTGGCCCTGAAGGCCCGCGCGGCGGCGGACGGCCGCGAGGTCCTGGTCTGCGGCGACTGGAACATCGCCCACACCGAGGCCGACCTGAAGAACTGGAAGGCCAACCGCAAGAGCGCGGGCTTCCTGCCCGAGGAGCGGGAGTGGCTGACCAAGGTCTTCGAGGAGTACACGGACGTGGTCCGCGCCCTCCACCCGGGCGTCGAGGGCCCGTACTCGTGGTGGTCCTACCGCGGCCGCGCCTTCGACAACGACTCGGGCTGGCGCATCGACTACCTGGTCGCGACGCCGGGGCTGGCGGCGCGGGCGCTGAAGGCGACGGTGGAGCGGGCGGCCTCGCACGACCTGCGCTGGTCGGACCACGCGCCGGTGACCGGCGTCTTCGGCTGAGCCCTCCAGGCACCGGGGCCCGGGCCCGCAAGGGCACGGGCCCTCCCGCGCTTTCGGCGCAATCACGCCGTTTGCGTGGGCAGACCTTGGCTTCCCGCCCTCCGGGGCGGGCCGGGCTGCTTCAATTCTCTTCTGCACGAGCCATGTTGGCCCGACCGGCCGGCGTGCGGGTGTGGTCGCGGCATGGCGCGCCCGTGCGTCCTCGCCGCCGTCAGCCGGGTCTGGCGGGTCCCGGTTCGCCGGCGGCGCCGTGCGCACCGAGCCGGTTCTCCAGCTCGGTGCGCACGCGCCGGTCCACGGCCATGGCGAACTCCGCGTCGACCACCGTCGTGGCGAGGGCGCGCAGCCGGTCCAGGGTCTCGGCGGCGGCGCCGTCCCCGCCCGGCGGCAGGCCGGCCAGCACGTGGTCCCGCAGGAGGCCGGTGAAGGTCTCGGCCAGGGCGTCCGCGTGGGCCCGCACCTCGCGGCCCGCGGCGAGCACCGCGGCCAGCGGGATGCCGTGCCGCACCAGGTCGGTCGAGGCGTCGAGGAGGCGCCGGCTGACGTGGACGATCTCCTCGCCGTCGACGCCGAGGTAGCCGAGGTCGAGCGAGGCGGTCAGGTTCTCCGGGGTGACCTCGCCGGCGAAGCGGTCGGCCAGCTCCTCCGGGGTGAGGCGGACGGCCGCCTCCTCCGCCCACGGGACGGTGACGGCCGCCCCCGCCAGCCCCAGCAGCTCGCCCACGTCCCGCCCGCACTCGAAGGCGCTCAGCAGCTCGGCGACCCCGCCGAGGGTGTGCCCGCGCTCCAGGAGCGCGCCGATCGTGCGCAGCCGGGCCAGGTGGTGGTGGCCGTACCAGGCGATGCGGCCCTCGCGGCGCGGCGGCGGGAGCAGCTTGCGCTCGCGGTAGAAGCGCAGGGTGCGGACGGTGATGCCGGCCTCCTCGGCCAGCTCCGCCGTGCGGTACTGCCGTGCGGCGGCTTCGGGCGGCCCTGCGGTGCGGGTCTCGTGCCCACGGCGGCCCCGTTCGTCGCCCATCGCGCCCCCCTCGTCCGTGGCCACCGCGAAGCGTAAGCGTACGTGCGACCGGCGGTAACTTCCTTTCCCTGTACCCCTATCGCTCCGCCGGGGCGCTGCCCTACGCTCCCCATCGTGCCAGTAATTGCTGGCGCAGTTGTGTCGGATCCGGGAGGCGGCGGCATGGCCGAGCATGAGCGTCAGCACATACGGGTGGCGGTGATCGGGTCCGGCTTCGGCGGGCTGGGGGCGGCCGTCCGGCTGCGGCGCGAGGGGATCACCGACTTCGTGGTCCTGGAGCGGGCGGACTCCGTGGGCGGCACGTGGCGGGACAACACCTATCCCGGCTGCGCCTGCGACGTGCCCTCGTACCTCTACTCCTTCTCCTTCGCCCCCAACCCCGCCTGGCCGCGCAGCTTCTCGGGCCAGCCCCACATCCGCGCGTACATGGAGCACGTCACCGACACCTTCGGGCTGCGGCCGCACCTGCGCTTCAACTCCGAGGTGCAGCAGCTGCGCTGGGACGCGGAGCGGCTGCACTGGGAGGTCACCACCTCGGGCGGCGACTACACCGCCGACGTCGTCGTCTCCGCCGCCGGCCCCCTCGCCGACCCGCGGGTGCCGGAGGTGCCCGGCCTGGACTCCTTCCCCGGCCGGGTCTTCCACTCCGCCCGCTGGGACCACGACTACGACCTGCGCGGCAAGCGCGTGGCGGTGATCGGCACCGGCGCCTCCGCGATCCAGATCGTGCCCGGCATCCAGCCGGAGGTGAGCCGCCTGACCCTCTTCCAGCGCACCCCGCCGTGGGTGCTGCCGCGCTTCGACCGGCCCGTCTCCGCCGCCGAGCGCTGGCTGCACACCCGGCTGCCCGCGACGGCGGCGCTGCGCCGCGGCGTCCTCTGGGGCATCCGGGAGCTGCAGGTCAGCAACTTCACCCGGCACCCGGAGCGGATGCGGGTGGTCGAGAAGCTGGCCCTGTCCCACCTGCACAAGGCCGTCAAGGACCCGGTCCTGCGCGCCCGCCTCACCCCCGGCTACCGCCTGGGCTGCAAGCGCATCCTGCTCTCCAGCGACTACTACCCGGCGCTCGCCCGGCCCAACGTGGACCTGGTGGCCTCGGAGCTGGCCGAGGTGCGCGGGTCGACGCTCGTCGCCGCCGACGGCACGGAGGCCGAGGCCGACGCCATCGTCTTCGGCACGGGCTTCCGGGTCACCGACCTGCCGATCGCTCAGCGGGTCACCGGCGTGGACGGCCGGACGCTCGCCGAGGCCTGGAAGGACGGCATGGCGGCCCTGCGCGGCACCAGCGCCGCCGGGTTCCCCAACTTCCTCACCGTCATCGGGCCCAACACCGCACTGGGGAACAGCTCGATGATCCTCATCATCGAGTCCCAGCTGAACTATCTGGCCGACTTCATGCGGCAGTTGGACACCCTCGGCGGCAAGGCGGCGCTCGACGCCCGCCCCTCCGCGGTGAACGCCTGGAACCGGCACGTCCAGCGCCGGATGGAGCGCACGGTCTGGAGCACCGGCTGCCGGAGCTGGTACCTGGACGCCAACGGCCGCAACACCACCGTCTGGCCCGGCACCACCGCCGAGTTCCGCAGGGGCACCCGCCAGGTGGACCTCGCCGAGTACCAGGTGCTGCGGCCGCCGCGCGCCCCGCGCAGGGCCGTGCCCGCGACGGCCGCGGAGGCCGCCCGATGAGCCGCGTGAGCCTGGAGGGGCAGGTCGCCGTCGTCACCGGGGCCGCCCGCGGCCTGGGGGAGCAGCTGGCCCGCAAGCTGTCCGCGCGCGGCGCGTGCGTCGCCCTGGTGGGCCTGGAGCCGGACCGGCTGCGGCGCGTCGCCGCCTCGCTGCACGAGGACGCGGCCCACTGGCACGCCGACGTCACCGACCACGAGGCCGTGGAGCAGGTGGCCCGCGAGGTCAAGGCCCGCTTCGGCAAGGTCGACGTCGTCGTCGCCAACGCCGGCGTCGCCGCGGGCGGCCCCTTCACCGGGTCCGACTTCGCGAGCTGGCGCCGCGTCGTCGAGGTCAACCTCGTGGGCAGCGCCGTCACGGGCCGCGCCTTCCTGCCCGTGCTGGCGGAGAGCCGCGGCTACCTGCTGCAGGTGGCCTCGCTCGCGGCGATGGCCCCGGCGCCGATGATGAGCGCCTACTGCGCGTCGAAGGCCGGCGTCGAGGCGTACGCGCACTGCCTGCGCGGCGAGGTCGCCCACAAGGGCGTGCGGGTCGGCGTCGCCTATCTGAGCTGGACCGACACGGACATGGTGCGCGGCGCCGACGAGTACCCCGTGATGCGCGAGATGCGGCAGCGCCTGCCGTGGCCCGCCAACCGCACCTACCCGCTCGGCCCGACCGCCGACCGCCTGGTCGACGGCATAGAGCGGCGCTCGGCGCACGTGTACGGGCAGGCGTGGCTGCGGCTGCTGCAGGGCTCGCGCGGCTGGCTGCCCGGGGTGCTGGCGCTCGGAGCGCAGCGCGAGATGCGGCGGTTCGATGCGGGTGCCGACGCGACCGCCGGGACGGGCGCGGGGCTGGTGGGCGCGGGAGGGGCGGCGGACGAGAAGGAGCGCACGGGTGCGTAGCGCAGCGTAGTCATACGATATGCGGTCTAAGATGGTGGATGTCAGGCTGTTTCGGGGTAAAACGCCCCGATTTCCCCTCGCTGAGGAGTGAGTGCAGCCATGGGCATCAAGGACGAGATGCAGGGCAAGGCCCAGAAGGCCAAGCAGAAGATGGAACAGGCCAAGCAGCAGGCGCAGCAGAAGGGCCAGGAGGCGCAGGACCGGCTCAAGGAGCGCCGCGAGCAGGAGAACCGCCAGCAGTCCTTCGACGACCTGCGTGACGAGCTCGACGACCGCACCTGAGGGAGCTGAGCCTCATGGCCAAGGGAGACAGGGCCAAGAGCAAGGCCGAACAGCAGAAGGAACAGGCCGACCGCGCCGGCCGGGCCGGCGGCAAGAAGGCCAAGGAGAACGCCAGCGAGAAGGCCCGCCAGGAACTGATCCGCAAGGAGCAGGAGGAGTGGGACCGTCGCGACACGTTCGACGAGAACTTCGAGATCTGACGGCGGATCCGCGTAAGGGGCGCACCTCTTGGAGGGGCGCCCCTTACGCCATGCCTGGTCAGCTCCGCGGCGGCAGCTTCGGCCGGCGCAGGTCCGGCGCTCCCGAGTAGTCCGGCGGCTGTGCCGCGCCGTGCCGCTCCAGCAGGTCGAGCGCGATCTGCACCGCGTCGTCCAGCTGCCGGTGCCGGCCCTCGGCCCAGTCGAGCGGGGTGCGGTCGATCTCGACGTCGGGGTCGACGCCGCGGTTCTCGACCGTCCAGCCGTACTCGTCGAACCACGCCGCGTTCATCGGCACCGTGATCGAGGTGCCGTCCCCGAGCCGGTGCCGGCCGGTCATCCCGACCACCCCGCCCCAGGTGCGCAGGCCCACCACCGGGCCGATGCCCTGCAGCTTGAACGCCGCGGTGATCATGTCGCCGTCGGAGGACGTCATCTCGTCGGCGATGGCGACGACCGGGCCGCGCGGGGCGTTGCTCGCGTACGACACGGGCTGGGCGTCGCGCGTGAGGTCCCAGCCGATGATGGTGCGGGTGAGCTTCTCCACGACGAGCTCGCTGATGTTGCCGCCCGCGTTGCCCCGGACGTCCACGATCAGGGCCGGGCGCGACATCTCCATCCGCAGGTCGCGGTTGAACTGCGCCCAGCCCGAGCCGCCCATGTCGGGGATGTGCAGGTAGCCGCACTTGCCGCCGCTCAGCTCGCGGACGACGGCGCGGCGCTTGGCCACCCAGTCCTGGTAGCGCAGCGGGCGCTCGTCGACCAGCGGGACGACGGCGACGCGGCGCGCGTGGCCCTCGCCCTCGGCCGGCCGGAAGGTCAGCTCGACGGTGGTGCCGCCGGCGGCGGCGAGCAGCGGGTACGGGCCCGCGACCGGGTCGACCGGACGGCCGTCGACGTGCGTGAGCGCCGCGCCCTCGCGGATACCCGAACCGGCCAGCGGGGAGCGGGCCTTGGAGTCGGAGGAGTCGCCGGGCAGGATCCGCCGGACCGTCCAGGAGCCGTCCTTCTGCCGCGTGAGGTTCGCGCCGAGCAGGCCGATGGCGCGCTGGTAGTGCGGCGGGCCCTCGTTGCGGCGGGCCGGGACGACGTAGGCGTGCGAGGTGCCCAGCTCGCCGAGGACCTCGCGCAGCAGGTCGGCGAAGTCGTCGGGGGTGGCGACCCGGTCGACCAGGGGCCGGTACTGGCCGAGCACCGCGTCCCAGTCGACGCCGCACATGCCCGGCTCCCAGAAGTACGCGCGGACGATCCGGCCCGCCTCCTCGTACGCCTGCCGCCACTCGGCGCCGGGGTCCACGTCGTGCAGGATGCGCCGCATGTCGATGAAGACCGTCGACTCGGGGTCGGGAGGGTCGGTGGCGGGGACGGCCCGCAGGTCGCCCTCGTCGTGGACGACCAGCCGGGTGCCGTCGCCGCTGACCGCGAACCAGTCGAGGGAGCTGGTGAGTTCGGTGCGCTTGGCCTTGGCCAGGTCGAAGTGCTCGAGGGTGGGGCGGCCGGAGGTGTCCGCGGGGTTGGCGAAGGTCTCGCCGAGCGCGCCGGAGATCGGCCAGCGCAGCCACACCAGGCCGCCGCCGCTGACCGGGCGCAGCGCCGAGTACTTCGAGGCCGCCACCGGGAACGGCGTCACCCGGCTCTCCAGCCCCTCCACCTCCACCAGCGTCGGCCCGCCGGGCCCGGTGTCCTCCTGGTCGAGCCCGCCGCCGGCGGGCCGGCCCTCGGCCGACAGCGCGAACGGCGAGGGCGTCGCCGAGGACAGCGGTACGAGGTAGGGGCGGCAGCCCAGCGGGAAGGACAGGTCGCCGGTGTGCACGTCGTAGACCGGGTCGAAGCCGCGCCACGAAAGGAACGCGAGGTAGCGGCCGTCGCGGGTGAAGACCGGCTGCTCGTCCTCGAAGCGGCCGTTGGTGACGTCCACGACCGTCCGGTCCTTGAGCCGTGCGATCTTGATCTGGCGCAGGGAGCGGCCGATGCCGGGGTGGGACCAGGCCAGCCACTCCGAGTCGGGGGAGAAGGCGAGGTCGCGCACGGGCCCGTTGTCCGACCGGACCAGCTCGCTGACCTCGCCGGCACCCGTGCCCCCGCCGGCGCCCGTGCCCTCGCCTGCACTTGTGCCCTCGTCCGCTTCCGTCCCCTCGGCCGAGGTGTCCACGAGCAGCAGCCGGCCGTCGTGCGTGGCCAGCGCCAGCCGCTCGCCGTCGGGGGAGGCCAGCGTCTCGTGCACCCGCCCGATCCGGCCCGCGCCGAGGCGGCGCGGCTCGGCGGGCCCGGCGGCGCGCGGCAGCTGGGCGATCTCGATCGCGTCCTCGCCCTCCGCGTCCGTCACGTAGGCCACGCGCCCGGAGGCGCCCAGCATCTCCGGCAGCCGCACCCGGACGCCGGGGGTGTCGGCGATGGTGCGGGCGGGGCCGTCGCGGTGGGTGAGCCAGTAGAGGCTGCCGCGGACCTGGACGGCGCTCGCGCGGCCCGTGGTGTCCACGGTGACGCCGTCGACGTTGGAGGCGGCCTGCACCTGGTACGGGCGGCGCCCGGCGCGCGGACCGCCCAGCGTCACCTCCAGGCGGCGCGGCTTCCCCTCCGGGCCGAGGTCGTCCACCAGCCACAGCTCGCCCGCGCACTGGTAGACCACGCGCTCGCCGTCGGTCGAGGCGTGCCGGGCGTAGAAGTCGTCGTGGTCGGTGTGGCGGCGCAGCTGCGAGCCGTCGGGCAGGCAGGAGTAGAGGTTGCCGACGCCCTCGTGGTCGGAGAGGAAGACGATGCGCCCGCCGGCGAACATCACCGAGTCGAGGTGGCCGCCGATGTCCGGCACCAGCCGGGTGCCGTGCAGCCACATCCGGCCCATGGCCCCGCCGCGGTAGCGCTTCCAGGCGGCGGGCTCGTGCGGCGGCTTGCCGGCCAGCAGCAGCGTGCGGTGCTCGCCGTCGACCTCGCCGATCGCGATGTCGGAGACCGGGCCCCAGGGCAGCCGCAGGCCCGGGCTGCCGTCGGTCGGCACCCGGTAGGCCCACGAGAAGTACGAGAAGGGCTGGCCGTGCGAGGAGACGGCGAGGACGTCGTGGCCGCCGTTGCGGTCCGAGGGGGCCCAGCCGCAGACGCGCGTGTCCGTGCTGCCCCAGTAGGTGAGCCGGCGGGCGGGGCCGCCGTCGACGGGGGCCAGATGGATCTCGGGGTCGAGGCTGCGCCAGTTCGTATAGGCGATGTGGCGGCCGTCGGGGGAGAAGCGGGGGTGGCCGACCCGGGTGCGGTCGACGGTCAGCCGCCAGGCCCGGCCGGACGGGGCCGGGGATCCGGCCGAGGGCTCCAGGGGGGCCAGCCACAGGTCGTCCTCCGCGGTGAAGCAGAGGAGACCGCCGTGGAGATGAGGAAATCTCAGGTAAGAATCACTCACTCCACCATCGTTTCGGCCCCCGGGTGGCGCGGCAACTCGGTCGGCCCGGCCCGCGTCGTGACCGGGGGCGTCGTGACCGGCCGTGACGGGGACCACCCGCCGTGACGGAGAACACCATCGAAACGGCGTCGTTTCGCTGCGCCCGCGCGTACGCTCATGGTGTACGAAACCGTTTCGTACGAGATGTGTTTCCCGCGTGGAGGAGGCGGACGTGTCCACGGAATCACCCAAGCCGGCGGCGCGCCGCACCCGGCTCACGCCCGAGCGCGAGGCCGAGCTCTACGAAGCGGTCCTCGCGATCCTCCGCGAGGTCGGCTACGACGCCCTGACCATGGACGCCGTCGCCGCCCGTACCCACGCCAGCAAGGCCACCCTCTACCGCCAGTGGAAGGGCAAGCCGGAGCTGGTCGCCGGTGCACTGCGCCACAAGAAGCCGATCAAGCTGGAAGAGATCGACACCGGCACGCTGCGTGGTGATCTCCGAGCGATGGTGTGCGAGGCCGACGATGAGCAGATGGAACAGGACGCCGCCCTTATGCGCGGCCTGGGGCACGCGATCCACGCGAACCCCGATCTGCACCGGGCGCTGCGCGAGCTGCTGATCGAGCCGGAGACCGAGGCTCTCCGGGCCATGCTGCAGCGCGCGGTCGAGCGGGGCGAGGTGGCCGCGGACAACCCCGCGCTCGACTTCGTCGCCCACATGATGCTCGGCGCGTTCCTCAGCCGCCCGCTGTTCGAGGACCGGCCCGCGGACGCCGCGTACCTGGTCCGCTACATCGACGCCGTGATCCTCCCCGCTCTCGGCCGCTGACCCCCCACTGCTCCACCTCCCCACCTCCCCCACCTCCCCCCACCGCCCACCTGACGCGCCGCTCTCGTCGTCGGGCTGGTTCCCCATGCCCTTGTTCATCCACTGAATCGACGGGAGCACCACTCCACGTGGCCACGTTCCTCTACAGACTCGGCCGTACCGCCTTCCGGCGGCGCTGGTACTTCGCCCTGATATGGGTGGCGCTGCTGGTCCTCGCCGGTTTCGGCGCCGCCACGGCGTCCAAGTCCACCAACAACGACTTCTCCATACCCGGCACCGAGGCGCAGCGCGCCTTCGACCTGCTGGAGAAGCGCTTCCCGGGCAACAACGAGCAGAACGCCTCCGCCCGCATCGTCTTCAAGGCCCCCGAGGGCCAGAAGCTCACCGACGCCAAGAACAAGGCGGCCGTCGAGAAGGTCATCGGCGAGCTCAAGCGCAGCCCGCAGGTCGCCCAGGCCGCCGACCCCTTCACCGGCCGGACCGTCAACCCGGCCGGCACCACCGGCTACGCGTCCGCCGCGTACAAGGTCAAGGCCGACGAGCTGACCGAGGACTCGCGCACCAACCTCAAGGACGCCCAGCAGCACGGCCGTGACGCCGGGCTGACCGTCGAGGTCGGCGGCAGCGTCCTGCAGCAGATGCCCGAGGGCGGCTCCGAGGCCATCGGCATCGCCGTCTCCGCGGTCGTCCTGCTGATCACCTTCGGCTCGCTGGTCGCCGCGGGGCTGCCGCTCCTGACGGCCATCATCGGCGTGGGCATCGGCGTCTCCTCCATCGCGGCCCTCGCCCCGCTGCTGGACCTCTCCAGCAACACCTCCACGCTCGCCATGATGATCGGCCTCGCGGTCGGCATCGACTACGCGCTGTTCATCGTCTCCCGCTACCGCGCGGAGCTGGCCGAGGGCCGCGAACGCGAGGAGGCGGCGGGCCGGGCCGTCGGCACGGCCGGATCCGCGGTGGTCTTCGCCGGCCTGACGGTCGTCATCGCGCTCGCGGGCCTCATGGTCGTCAACATCCCCATGCTGACGAAGATGGGCATGGCCGCGGCGGGCACGGTCACCATCGCGGTGCTGATCGCGCTCTCGCTCATCCCCGCCCTGCTGGGCTTCGCCGGCAAGCAGGTGCTCGCCCGCAAGGTCCGCAAGGCCGGGCCGGACGCCGCCGCCGGCGACAAGCCGAACATGGGCACCCGCTGGGCCCGCTTCGTCCTGCGCAAGCCGGTGCTCGTGCTCGTGGCCGGTGTGCTCGGCCTGGGCGCCATGGCCGTGCCCGCGGCCTCGCTGGAACTGGGCCTCCCGGACGACGGGGCGGCCTCCAAGAGCAGCACGCAGCGCAAGGCGTACGACCTGCTGTCGGAGGGCTTCGGCCCGGGCTTCAACGGCCCGCTCATGGTCATCACGGACGTGGCGGACGCCAAGGACCGCAAGGGTGCCGCCCAGAAGGTCGGCGACACCCTCAAGGGCCTGGACAACGTCGCCACGGTGACCCCGGCGCACTTCAACCCCGCCGGTGACACGGCCATGCTCACCGTCGTGCCCAAGTCCAAGCCCACCAGCAAGGACACCGAGGACCTCGTCCACGCGATCCGCGACAAGGGCGACTCGCTCAAGGCCGGCACCGGCGCCGAGGTGCTCGTCACCGGCGCCACGGCGATGAACATCGACGTCTCGCAGAAGCTCAACGACGCCCTGCTGCCCTACCTGGCGCTGGTCGTGGGCCTGGCCTTCCTGCTCCTGATGGTCGTCTTCCGCTCGGTGCTCGTGCCGCTGAAGGCCGCGCTCGGCTTCCTGCTGTCGGTGATCGCCGCGCTGGGTGCCGTCGTGGCGGTCTTCCAGTGGGGCTGGCTCGGCTCGCTCTTCGGGGTCGAGGAGACCGGCCCGATCATGTCGATGATGCCGATCTTCATGGTGGGCGTCGTCTTCGGCCTCGCCATGGACTACGAGGTCTTCCTCGTGACGCGGATGCGCGAGGCGTTCGTCCACGGCGAGCGCCCCGGACAGGCCGTCGTGACCGGCTTCAAGCACGGGGCGCGGGTGGTGACGGCCGCGGCCGTCATCATGATCAGCGTCTTCGCCGGCTTCATCGGCTCGTCCGAGCAGATGATCAAGATGATCGGCTTCGGCCTGGCCATCGCGGTCTTCTTCGACGCGTTCGTGGTCCGCATGGCGATCGTGCCGGCGGTGCTGGCCCTGCTCGGGAAGTCGGCCTGGTGGCTCCCGGGCCGGCTCGCGAAGATCCTCCCGAACGTGGACGTCGAGGGCGAGGGCCTGCAGAAGCGGCTCGAGACGCCCGGGACGCCGAAGGCGCCGGAGGCGGACGAGGACCGGGAACTGGTCAAGGCCTGACCTTCCCTTCTGCGACCGCGGCCCGGCGGTGCCGACCCCACGCAGGTGGGGGAGGCGCGGCCGGGCCGCGGCCGTTTTCGGCTGAGCGCCGGTGGCAAGCGGTTTGCGCTGCCGCGATGGGGCTCGGGTGGGTCCGGCACCGCCGGGCTGCGCCGTTCCGGCTGCTCGCCGCGGCGGCGGAGAGAAGTGCCCCTGACCCGCCCCTTCCCGAAACCGGGGCTCCGCCCCGGCCCCCCCGTTATCTTCTCCACGGCCTCGCAATGGGGCTCCCGGCCTCCGGGCCCGGCATGACTTCTCCCCCCTGTTGGACCACATGATCCGGGGGGTGGTGTCACCGGGCCCGGAGGCACTGACAGACCGCTGATAAGGGCAGGACCGCCACAGTTTCGGCAGGCTCTTCATAACGTGGATGCCGGGGATCAGTGCCGCAGGTGAGGCCGGGGTGGG
>NZ_JBHSKJ010000025.1:0-104997 GCF_042657885.1 Streptomyces aureoversilis | reverse complement strand
TGATCAACGCCGCCACCGAGGACGACGCTGTTGAGGTCGGGCGTTCCATCGCCCGTAACAACCTCCTCAAGTGCGCTCTCCACGGTGAGGATCCCAACTGGGGCCGGGTGCTCTCCGCGATCGGTACCACGTCCGCCGCCTTCGACCCCGACAAGCTCAACGTCGCCATCAACGACGTCTGGGTCTGCCGGAACGGCTCCGTCGGCGACGACCGCGACCTCGTCGACATGCGCTACCGGGAGGTCCGCATCACCGCCGATCTGGCCGAGGGCGGCGAGTCCGCCGTCATCTGGGCCAACGACCTCACCGCCGACTACGTCCACGAGAACAGCGCGTACTCCTCATGACGACCACGGACAGCGCGGGCACGACCCGCAAGCACACCGCCCTCCCCAAGGCGCGCATCCTCGTCGAGGCGCTGCCCTGGCTGACGCGGCATCACGGCAAGACCGTCGTCATCAAGTTCGGCGGCAACGCCATGGTCGACGAGGACCTGAAGGCAGCCTTCGCCCAGGACGTCGTCTTCCTCCACCACGCCGGGCTGCGCCCGGTCGTCGTGCACGGCGGCGGCCCGCAGATCAGTGCGCAGCTCGACCGGCTCGGCCTGGAGTCGGAGTTCAAGGCCGGCCTGCGGGTGACCACCCCGGAGGCCATGGACGTCGTCCGCATGGTGCTCGCCGGCCAGGTGCAGCGCGAACTCGTCGGCCTGCTCAACGAGCACGGCCCGCTCGCCGTGGGCCTGACGGGCGAGGACGCCCACACCATGACCGCCACCAAGCACTACGCCGACATCGACGGCGAACGCGTCGACATCGGCCGCGTGGGCGAGATCACCGCCATGGACACCGGCGCCGTCCAGGCCCTGCTCGACAACGGGCGCATCCCCGTAGTCTCCTCCATCGCCCGCAGCGCCGACGACGGCCACGTCTACAACGTCAACGCCGACACCGCGGCGGCGGCGCTCGCCGCGGCCCTCGGCGCGGAGACGCTGATGGTCCTCACCGACGTCGAGGGCCTCTACGAGGACTGGCCGCACAGCGACGAGGTCATCAGCCGGCTCACGGCGAGCGAGCTGGAGGCCCTGCTGCCCGAGCTGGCCAGCGGGATGGTCCCCAAGATGGAGGGGTGCCTGCACGCCGTGCGCAACGGCGTCACCACGGCCCGCGTCATAGACGGCCGGGTCCAGCACTCGATCCTGCTGGAGATCTTCACGGACGAGGGCATCGGCACGATGGTCGTGCCCGACGAAGCGGCGAACGAGGGGAAGCAGCAGTGAGCAACGCCGGACTCACCCAGCGCTGGCAGGGCGCCCTGATGGACAACTACGGCACCCCGCGCATCCCCCTCGTCCGCGGGGAGGGCAGCACCGTCTGGGACGCCGACGGCAAGCCGTACCTCGACCTCGTCGGCGGGATCGCCGTCAACGCCCTCGGCCACGCCCACCCGGCGGTCGTCCGGGCGGTCTCGGACCAGATCGCCACGCTCGGCCACGTCTCCAACCTCTTCACCGCCGAGCCGACGGTCGCCCTGGCCGAGCGGCTGCTCGCCCTCGCGGGCCGGCCGGGCCGCGTGTACTTCGCCAACTCGGGGGCGGAGGCGGTCGAGGCCGCGTTCAAGATCGGGCGCCGGACGGGCCGGACGCACATGGTCGCCGCCACCGGCGGCTTCCACGGCCGCACGATGGGAGCCCTGGCGCTCACCGGCCAGCCCGCCAAGCAGGACCCGTTCCTGCCGCTGCCCGCGGGCGTCACCCACGTCCCGTACGGCGACGCCGAGGCGCTGCGCGCCGCCGTGACCACCGACACCGCGCTCGTGGTGCTGGAGCCGGTCCAGGGCGAGGCCGGCGTCGTCGTGCCGCCCCCCGGCTACCTCGCCGCCGCCCGGGAGATCACCCGCGCCACCGGCACCCTCCTCGTCCTGGACGAGATTCAGACAGGTATCGGCCGCACCGGCCACTGGTTCGAGCACCGGGCGCAGGGCGTCGAGCCCGACATCGTCACGCTCGCCAAGGGCCTCGGCGGCGGCCTGCCGATCGGGGCGACGCTCGCCTTCGGCGCGGCCGCCGATCTGCTGACGCCCGGTCAGCACGGCTCCACCTTCGGCGGGAACCCCGTCGCATGTGCCGCCGCCCTGGCGGTCCTCGACACGCTGGAGGACGAAGGAATTCTCCCCCGCGTGGCGGTGACGGGGCAGCGGCTGCGTGACGGGATCGCTGCGCTCGGCCACCCGCTGGTCGACCGCGTCCGTGGCGCGGGCCTGCTGCTGGGTATTGTCCTTTCCGAGCCCCTTGCACCGAAGGTGCAGCAGGCAGCACAGGACGCCGGCCTCCTGGTGAACGCGGTCGCACCCGACGTGGTGCGGCTGGCCCCGCCGCTGATCATCACCGAAGATGAGGTGGAAACGTTCCTCCAGACGCTGCCGGGTGTCCTGGACGCTGCTGCTGCCGCCGTCGGCCCGGGGGTGTGAGCGGCCGGAGCGGCCGACGAGGCGGACGGGGCCGGCGGGGCGACACGGCCCCTGCGGACCCCCGGGGAACGACGAAGCGGAGACTGACGAGACGATGACCCAGGCGCAGGAGCCGGAGCCGTTCCACGGCGGACAGGCCGTACCGCAGACCCGTACCGCCCGCCACCGCCGGATCGTGGACATCCTCGGCCGGCAGGCGGTCCGGTCGCAGAGCCAGCTCGCCAAGCTGCTCGCCGACGACGGCCTGTCCGTCACCCAGGCGACGCTCTCCCGCGACCTCGACGAACTGGGCGCGGTCAAGATCCGCAACACCGGTGGCGAGCTGATCTACGCGGTCCCGTCGGAGGGCGGCGACCGCACCCCCCGGGCCCCGCTCGGCGAATCCGCGACCGAGGCCCGCATGGGCCGCCTGGCGGGCGAACTGCTGATCTCGGCGGAGGCCTCCGCCAACCTGGTCGTCCTGCGCACGCCGCCGGGCGCCGCGCAGTTCTTCGCCTCCGCGATCGACCAGGCGGGGGTGCACGAGATCATCGGCACCATCGCCGGCGACGACACGGTGATGCTCATCAGCCGCGACCCCAAGGGCGGCCAGGCCCTCGCGGACCACCTGCTCAGACTGGCCCAGAAGGAGCGCTGAAAGCGCGGGCGCACCCGGGGGATCCCGGCCGCGCCCCCGCCCGGACCGAACGTGCCGATGGCGTCCCGCACTTGCGGGGCGCCATCGGTCGTACCGGCCGCGCTCCCCCGCTCCGCCCCGTCCCCCTCCCGCCCGGGAAATCATGCCGGGGAGCGGCCTCCCGCGGCGCCGGAGTGGGCAGGATGAGAAGGGCCCAGGGCGTCGGCGCCGTGAACACCGGCCCAACAGCAGCCATTGGGCAAGGGAGGACACATGCTCGCGATCCGCGCGGCGAAGCTCTTCGACGGGATAGGACCGGGGCTCGTCGAACGGCCCGTGGTGCTGGCCGAGGGCGGGCGGGTCGTCGCCGTGCACCCCTGCGGGAGCGTGCCCGCGGGCGCCGAACTGCTGGACCTGGGGGACGTGACGCTGCTCCCCGGCTTCGTGGACACCCACGTCCACCTCGCCTTCGACGCGAGCGACGACGCCGTGGGACGCCTGCGGCGCGCGGACGACGAGGAACTGCTGGACCGGATGCGCGAAGCGGGCCGGGCGGCGCTCGCCGCGGGCGTGACGACCGTACGGGACCTGGGGGACCGGGGGTACCTCGCGCTGCGGGTGCGCGAGGAGACCGCCGAGGACCCCACGGCCGGTCCCACCGTGCTCGCCTCCGGGCCGCCGATCACCACCGCGCGGGGCCACTGCTGGTTCCTCGGCGGGCAGGCCGAGGGCGCCGACGCGATCCGGGCGGCCGTGCGCGAGCGTGCCGGGCGGGGCGTCGACGTGGTGAAGGTGATGGTGACCGGCGGCGACCTGACCCCCGGCTCGGACCCGTTCCACCTGCAGTACAGCCACGCCGAGCTGCTCGCCGCCGTGCGCGAGGCCCACCGGCACGGGCTGCCGGTCACCGCGCACGCGCACTCGGCGGCCGGCATCGCCGCCGCCGTGGCCGCCGGGTTCGACATGGTCGAGCACTGCTTCTTCGTCACCGAGGTCACCGACGGGAGCGACGGGACCGGCACCGGCGTGGACTACGACCGGCGCATCCTCGACGACATGGTCCGCCTCGGCGTGGTCGCCTCCCTCACCCTGGGGGCCCTGCCCGGCGGTCCGCCGCCCCCGCCGCGGATCGCCCGCCGCCTGCCCGGGATGGTCGCCGGGATGGCCGCGATGCGGGAGGCCGGCGTGGGCGTGGTCTGCGGCAGCGACTCGGGGATCTTCCCGGTCAAGGCCCACGGCAGCCATCCGTACAGCGTCGTCGCCATGGCGGAGATGGGCTTCGGCCCGCTGGAGGCGCTGCGCGCGGCGACCTCGGCCGCGGCCCGCGCGTGCGGCGTCGCCTGCCGCAAGGGGTGCATCGCGCCGGGCTTCGACGCGGACATCGTGGCGGTGGCGGGGGACCCCCTCGCCGACATCACGGCCGTCCACGCGGTGACGGCGGTCCTGCGGGAGGGGCGGCGGGCCGGCCAGGAGAAGCCGCTGTAGGGCCCGGTCGGCAGCGGGGCCGGAAAACGGAGAAGGCCGCTTCCTCTTACGAGGAAACGGCCTCCGACCTGCGATGTTCGCTGGTCGGGACGGCGGGATTTGAACCCACGACCCCTTGACCCCCAGTCAAGTGCGCTACCAAGCTGCGCCACGTCCCGGTGCCCGTCCCTCCCGGGTTTCTTCCCGGTCGGGCGTGCAGAAAGAAAATATCCTGTTTGGCTGCGTGATCCAAATTCGGGGTCCGGGGCTCCGTCTGCGTCATGATCCGATCACGTACCGCTACCGGTGTCGCCCATTGACGAAACATACGGTGCAGTGCATACTTATACCCATCAGCGTATGCATCGTAAGGAGAAACCCGTGACCGAGCGCGTCGTACTCGCCTACTCCGGCGGCCTGGACACCTCCGTCGCCATCGGCTGGATCGCCGAGGAGACGGGCGCCGAGGTCATCGCCGTTGCCGTGGACGTCGGCCAGGGCGGCGAGGACCTGGACGTCATCCGCAAGCGCGCGCTCGCCTGCGGTGCGGTGGAGGCGGAGGTCGCCGACGCCAAGGACGAGTTCGCCGAGGAGTACTGCCTCCCGGCGATCAAGGCCAACGCCCTCTACATGGACCGGTACCCGCTGGTCTCCGCCCTCTCCCGGCCCACGATCGTCAAGCACCTCGTCGCCGCCGCGAAGAAGCACGGCGCGACCACCGTCGCCCACGGCTGCACCGGCAAGGGCAACGACCAGGTGCGGTTCGAGGCCGGCATCTCCTCCCTCGCCCCCGAGCTCAAGTGCATCGCCCCCGTCCGGGACTACGCGATGACGCGGGACAAGGCCATCGCCTTCTGCGAGGCCAAGGGCCTGCCGATCGCCACGACCAAGAAGTCCCCGTACTCCATCGACCAGAACGTCTTCGGCCGGGCCGTCGAGACGGGCTTCCTCGAGGACATCTGGAACGCCCCGATCGAGGACGTCTACGACTACACCGCCAACCCGGCCACCCCCCGGGAGGCCGACGAGGTGATCATCACCTTCGAGCAGGGCGTCCCGGTCGCGATCGACGGCAAGCCCGTCAGCGTCCTGCAGGCCATCCAGCAGCTCAACGAGCGGGCCGGTGCCCAGGGCGTCGGCCGGCTGGACATGGTCGAGGACCGGCTGGTCGGCATCAAGTCCCGGGAGATCTACGAGGCGCCCGGCGCCATCGCGCTGATCACCGCCCACCAGGAGCTGGAGGCCGTCACGGTCGAGCGCGAGCTCGCCCGGTACAAGCGGCAGGTCGAGCAGCGGTGGACCGAGCTCGTCTACGACGGCCTGTGGTTCTCCCCGCTCAAGCGGGCCCTGGACGGCTTCATCGCCGAGGCCAACGAGCACGTCTCCGGCGACATCCGGATGACGCTGCACGGCGGCCGGGCCGTCGTCACGGGCCGGAAGTCCGAGAAGTCCCTCTACGACTTCAACCTCGCCACGTACGACACGGGCGACACGTTCGACCAGTCCATGTCGAAGGGCTTCATCGAGATCTTCGGCCTGTCCTCGAAGATCGCCGCGAAGCGCGACCTGGCCTGACCGGCCGGCTGCCGCTGCGGCCACCCGTGCCGTAAGGGCACGGGTGGCCGCAGCGGCGCCCGCCCACGGCGACGGCCGCCTCCCCTCCCCACCACCCACGAGGAGCACGCAAGTGAGCAACGGCACCACCGACGACGTCCGGCTCTGGGGCGGCCGTTTCGCCGACGGCCCGGCCGAAGCGCTGGCCAAGCTGTCCGCCTCGGTCCACTTCGACTGGCGGCTCGCCCCCTACGACATCGCCGGTTCCCGTGCCCACGCCCGCGTGCTCCACACGGCCGGCCTGCTGACGGCCGACGAGCTGGAGCGGATGCTCGACGGCCTCGACCGGCTGGAGAAGGACGTCGCCGCAGGTACCTTCACCGGCACCGTCGCCGACGAGGACGTGCACACCGCGCTGGAGCGGGGCCTGCTGGAGCGGCTCGGCCCGGACCTCGGCGGCAAGCTGCGCGCCGGGCGGTCCCGCAACGACCAGGTCGCCACGCTCTTCCGGATGTACCTGCGCGACCACGCCCGGATCATCGGCGGGCTCGTCACCGATCTGCAGGAGGCGCTCGTGGGCCTCGCCGAGGCCCATGCCGACGTCGCCATGCCGGGGCGGACGCACCTGCAGCACGCCCAGCCCGTCCTGTTCGCCCACCACGTGCTCGCGCACGTCCAGTCGCTCTCCCGGGACGCCGAGCGGCTGCGGCAGTGGGACGAGCGCACGGCGGTCTCGCCCTACGGGTCGGGGGCCCTCGCCGGGTCCTCCCTCGGGCTCGACCCGGAGGCGGTCGCGGCCGACCTCGGCTTCGAGCGCGGCTCGGCGGGCAACTCCATCGACGGCACGGCCTCGCGCGACTTCGTCGCCGAGTTCGCCTTCATCACGGCGATGATCGGCATCGACCTCTCGCGGATCGCCGAGGAGGTCATCATCTGGAACACGAAGGAGTTCTCCTTCGTGACCCTCCACGACGCCTTCTCCACCGGCTCGTCGATCATGCCGCAGAAGAAGAACCCGGACATCGCCGAGCTCGCGCGCGGCAAGTCCGGGCGGCTCATCGGCAACCTCACCGGCCTGCTCGCCACCCTCAAGGCCCTGCCGCTCGCCTACAACCGGGACCTGCAGGAGGACAAGGAGCCCGTCTTCGACTCCTGCGACCAGCTGGAGGTCCTCCTGCCGGCCTTCACCGGGATGATGGCCACCCTCACCGTCAACCGCGCCCGGATGGAGGAGCTGGCCCCCGCCGGATTCTCCCTGGCCACCGACATCGCCGAGTGGCTCGTCAAGCAGGGCGTGCCGTTCCGCGTGGCGCATGAGGTGGCGGGGGAGTGCGTCAAGGAGTGCGAGGCGCGCGGCATCGAGCTGGACGGCCTGACCGACGAGCAGTTCGCCGCCATCTCGCCGCACCTGACGCCCGAGGTCCGGTCGGTCCTGAGCGTCCCCGGCGCGCTCGCCTCGCGCAGCGGGCGGGGCGGCACCGCGCCGTCCGCGGTCGCGGTCCAGCTCGGCGAGGTCAAGGCGGACCTGGCGGTCCAGCGGGAGTGGGCGGACGCCAAGCGCGGCTGAGACGGCCACGCCCTTCCTGAGACGGCCACGCCTTCTCTGAGACGATGGAAACCCGGATGAGACATTCGCGTCTCATCCGGGTTATCGTCGTCTCATGAGTGTTGACCGAGACCATGTGCTGAAGGAGGCCGCCGCCCTGCTCACCCGCAGGGCGACCGCCTCCATGGACGAGATCGCCAAGGCCGCCGGGATCGGTCGCGCCACCCTCCACCGCCACTTCGCCGGGCGCGACGCGCTCGTCCGCGCCCTGGAGGACCTGGGCATCCAGCAGTTCGGGCAGGCCCTGGACGCGGCCCGGATCGAGGAGGGCGACGCGGCCGGCGCCGTGCGCCGCCTGATCGACGAGGCCGAGCCCGTCGCCGGCATGCTCGCCTTCCTCTTCGCCGAGAACCAGCTCTACGAGAACGGCACCAACGAGGGCTGGAACCGCCTCGACGCCCGCGTCCAGGAGCTCTTCCGCCGCGGGCAGGAGGAGGGCGCCTTCCGGCTCGACCTGACGCCCGCGTGGCTCACCGAGGCCCTCTACGGCCTGATCGGCACCGGCGCCTGGGCCGTCCAGGACCGGCGCGTGGCCGCCAAGGACATGCCCCGGATGGTCGCCGAGCTGCTGCTCGGCGGCGCCGAGCGAAGGACGGACACCGAGCGGAGGATGAAACGGTGACCGGAACCGCCGGCGGCCCGCAGACCCTCGCGGCCCCCGCCGAGACCCCCCGCCCCGGGCGCTGGCTCGCCCTCGCCGTCCTCGCCCTGGCCGTGCTCCTCGTCGCCGTCGACGCCACCGTCCTCGGCCTGGCCACGCCCTTCCTCAGCGAGGACCTGCAGCCGTCGGGCACCCAGCTGCTGTGGATCGGCGACGTCTACTCGTTCGTCATCGCCGGACTCCTGGTCTCCATGGGCAGCCTCGGCGACCGCATCGGCCGCAAGAAGCTCCTGCTGTGCGGCGCCGTGGCCTTCGGCGCGGTGTCGGTGCTGAACGCCTACGCCACCACGCCCGAGATGATGATCGCCGCCCGGGCCCTGCTGGGCGTCGCGGGCGCGACGCTGATGCCGTCCACGCTGGCGCTCATCCGCAACATCTTCCACGACCCCAAGGAACGCAGCCTGGCCATCGGCATCTGGGGTGCCATGGCCTCCGCGGGCGCCGCCGTCGGGCCCGTGGTGGGCGGATTCCTGCTGGGGCACTTCTGGTGGGGCTCGGTCTTCCTGATCAACCTGCCGGTGATGGCCGTGCTGGTGCTCGTCGGCGCCAAGCTGCTGCCCGAGTCGCGCGACCCCTCGCCCGGCCCGTGGGACCTGCTCAGCGTCGCGCTGTCGATGACCGGCGTCATCGCCGTCGTCTACGCGATCAAGGAGGGCGCGACGCACGGCCTGGGCTGGGACGTCGCCGCGGCTGCGGCCGTGGGTGCGGCGGCGCTCGTGTGGTTCGTCCGCCGGCAGCTCACGCTGCCCTCGCCGCTGCTGAACATGCGGCTGTTCCACAACCGGGGCTTCTCGGGCGCGGTGCTGGCCGACCTGCTGACCGTCCTCGGCCTGTCCGGCATGGTCTTCTTCCTGTCGCAGTTCCTCCAGCTCGTCCAGGGGCGCAGCCCGCTGGAGGCGGGCCTGGCCGAGCTGCCGGCCGCGATCGGCGCGGTCACCGCGGGTCTGCTCGCGGGACGGGCCGCCCGGCGGTTCTCGGTGCGGTCGGTGGTGACGGGCGGGCTCGCGGCCATCGGCGTGGCCCTCGCGGTGCTCGTCTGGCTGGAGTCCGACACCGCCTACCCGGTGCTCGGCGCGACGCTGCTGGTCGTGGGGGTCGGTGCGGGCTTCTCCTTCACCGTCACGGCCGACGTCATCCTCTCCAGCGTGCCCAAGGAGCAGGCGGGTGCCGCCTCGGCGGTCTCGGAGACGGCCTACGAGCTGGGCGCCGCGCTCGGCATCGCGCTGCTCGGCTCGATCGTCACCGGCGTCTACCGGGACTTCACCGTTCCCGCGGGCGTGCCGGAGGCGACCGCCGCGCAGTCCCGCGAGTCCCTCGGCGGCGCCGTGGAGGCGACCTCCGCCCTGCCGGCCGACCAGGCCACGGGCCTGCTCACCTCCGCGCAGGACGCCTTCGTCGACGGACTGCAGATCGCCTCGGGCGTCGGCGCGGTGGTGCTGCTGGCCACGGCCGTTGCGGCCTGGTTCCTGCTGCGCGGGCAGAAGCTGGAGGAGGGGTACGGCGGCTGAACCGCCGCGCGGGTACGGCAAACGGAACCGCATTCACCGGTTTGAGCCGGGTAAGGCTCACATGAGCAAAGCGCACCACGGGCCGGGGCGGCAAGCCCCGGCCCGTGTGACATATGCCGGAAACAATTCCTCTTGACGCGATGCTTACGCGCGGGCAACGATCACGACCACTGGTCGACATTGTCGAACACGGTTCGGTTCCGACGGTGGTCCCCCACCGTCCCGTTGCCAAAGGAAACCCCCTCCCTCATGCGTCTCCGCAGAACGGTCAGACTGCTGCTCGCCGCCGCGGCCACCGCGGCCCTGGGCCTCACGGGCCTGGCCGCGTCCCCGGCCTCCGCGTCCGTCCTCGACATCCCGCCGCGCGGGGCCAACGACTGGTCCTGCAAGCCGGATTCGGCCCACCCCGAGCCCGTCGTGCTCGTCAACGGCACCTTCAAGCTCATGGGCGAGAACTGGTCCGCGCTCTCCCCGAAGCTGAAGGAGGCGGGCTACTGCGTCTTCGCCTTCAACTACGGCAACATGGAGACCGCCCCGATCCCGCAGGCGGCCGAGGAGCTGCGCGACTTCGTGGAGGCCGTGCGCGGCGCCACGGGCGCCAAGAAGGTCGACCTCGTCGGCCACAGCCAGGGCGGCATGATGCCGCGCTACTACGTGAAGTTCCTGGGCGGCGCGGACAAGGTCGACGACCTCGTCGGCATCGTCCCGTCCAACCACGGCACGAAGAACCCCCTGGCCATCCCGGCCGGCTGGACGTTCTGCCCGTCCTGCGCCGACCAGCGCTGGGGCTCGCCCTTCATGCAGAAGCTCAACGAGGGCGAGGAGACGCCGGCCGGTCCCGACTACACCGTCGTCGCCACGCGCTACGACGAGGTCGTCATCCCCTACACCAGCTCCCTGCTCAACGGCCCGGCCGAGCGCGTCACCAACGTCGTGCTGCAGGACAAGTGCAAGCTCGACTTCTTCATGCACGACCAGTCCACCAAGGACCCGGTCGTCGCCCAGTGGGTCCTCAACGCGCTGGGGCGCAAGGGTCCGGCCGACCCGTCCTTCCACCCCCAGTGCATCGGTCTGGGCTAGTCGCCGTCAGGTGACGTGGCGTCAGGCGGCCTTCGAGGCCCTGGCCTTGGTCGCGTAGACGTCCACGTACTCCTGGCCCGACAGGCTCATGACCTCGCTCATCACCTCGTCGGTGACGGCGCGCAGGATGTAGCGGTCGCGGTCCATGCCCTCGTAGCGCGAGAAGTCCAGCGGCTCGCCGAAGCGCACCGTCACCGGGGCGAGGTGCAGCATGCCCTTGCCGCCCGGCTGGACCTTGTCCATGCCGATCATCGCGAACGGCACCACCGGCGCGCCCGTCATCAGCGCGAGGCGGGCGATGCCGGTGCGGCCGCGGTAGAGGCGGCCGTCGGGGGAGCGGGTGCCCTCGGGGTAGATGCCGAAGACCTTGCCCTCGTCGAGGATGCGGCGGCCGGTCATCAGCGCCGCGACGCCGCCGCGCCCGCCGTCGCGGTCCACCGGGATCATGCCGGAGCTGCGGAAGAACCAGGCCATGAGCCGGCCCTTGATCCCCTTGCCCGTGACGTACTCGTCCTTGCCGATGAAGAAGACCTGCCGCTTGACCACCAGCGCGAGGAACAGCGAGTCGACGAACGTCACGTGGCTGCCCGCCAGGATGACCGGCCCGCTGCCGGGGATGTGCTCCGTGCCCTCCACCTTGGGGCGGTACAGGACGCGCATGAGCAATCCGAGGAACGCCTTGAGCAAGATGCGGGACAACGGAGGCCCTCCGGTCGTGATGGTCGGTGCGGCGCACGTCTGCGCAGGGGAGTGACCATACTCGCCGGTATGGGCCTTGCGCACCCCGGGTAGGGGGACGCGATACGGAGTGTTGACAGGAGTTTGCACGTCGTTTGACCTTCGTCTTCACAGACGGAAGTCGTACATGTTTACGATCGGCGCGTCCGACGGGTGCCGGAACGGTGCCGGGACGCGCAAGCAAGGAGCGTTCATGGATCAGGAGCAGCGGCCGGGCAGGCGCACCCTTCTGGGGGCCGCGGCGGCCCTCGGCGCGGGAGCGGTCGTCCTCGGCGGCGGAGCGGGCACGGCCTCGGCCGCGCAGCGCGGGCAGGCCGCGGAGCGCGCCCACGGCGGCGGCACCGGCGGTTCGTACAAGGACCTGCCCAGGCCGACCGTCATCGGCCACCGCGGCGGCAGCGGCTACCGCCCCGAGCACACCCTCGGCTCCTACCAGTTCGCCCTCGACAACGGCGCGGACGTCATCGAGCAGGACCTCGTCCCCACCAAGGACGGGCACCTCGTGTGCCGGCACGAGAACGACATCACGGGCACCACCGACGTCGCCTCCCGCCCGGAGTTCGCCTCCCGCAGGACGACGAAGACCGTCGACGGCGAGGCCCACACCGGCTGGTTCACCGAGGACTTCACGCTCGCCGAGCTGAAGACGCTGCACGCCAAGGAGCGCATCCCCGGCACCCGGCAGCACAACACTCTCTACGACGGCGTCTGGCAGGTGCCCACCTTCGAAGAGGTCCTGAAGTGGGCCGACGAGCAGGGCCGCAAGCGCGGCCGGCGCATCTGGCTGCACATCGAGACCAAGCACCCCACCTACTTCCGCAAGGCCGGCCTCGGCCTGGAGGAGCGGCTCGCCAAGCTGCTGCGCCGCTACAACCGCTCGGGCCGCAACGCCCACACCTTCCTGCAGTCCTTCGAGCCGAGCAGCCTCCAGCGGCTGAACCGGCTCGGCGTCGACTGCCCCAAGGTGCTCCTGCTGGACGACCTCACGACGCAGCCGTGGGACTTCGTCGAGGCCAAGGACCCGCGCACGGTCGCCGACCTGATCACGCCCAAGGGCCTGAAGTGGGTCTCCGGCTTCGCCCAGGGCATCGGCCCGTGGCTGAACCTGATCATCCCGCGGGACAAGAACGAGAAGCTGACCAAGCCCACCACGCTGGTGCGCGACGCGCACGCGGCCGGGCTGCTCCTGCACCCGTACACCATGCGCAACGAGAACAGCTTCCTGCCGGCGGACTTCCGGCGGGGCACCGACCCCAACGGGTACGGCGACGCGCTCGCGGCGTTCAAGACGTACTTCGCGACCGGGATCGACGGCATCTTCTCGGACAACTGCGACACCGCGGCGATCGCTCGGGACGCGTTTCTGAAGGGGTAACCCGCAAGGGTGATCGTCCGGCGGTCCGGAACCGCCGGAGCCGGGTCCCACGTCACGCCTCGCATGACGCAGAGCGATCTCCTGACCCGGCTGAGCCCCCTGCTCAAAGCGGAGTGCGCCGCCGAGGCGGCCGCGGTCGCCGGGACCGACGCCGCCGACCTCGAACAGGGCGTCTGGGTGCGGCTGCTCAGTGACAGCCGCACCATCGTCTCGGCGGCCCGGCTGCGGGCGACCGTCCGGGCCGAGGCCCGCGCCGCGCGCCGCCGCGCCCGGCGCGAGGTGCTCTACGACCCCACCCACTCCGAGCCGCCGGGCGGCCACGACGCGGGCGTCGAACAGCAGGTGCTCGCCGCCGAGGAGCGCCGGGCGCTGCGCGCCGCGGTGCGCCGGCTGCCCGGCCGGTGCCCGCGGCTGCTGGCCGCCCTCCTCTCCCGGAAGGACCCGACCTACCGAGAAATCGCAGGCGAGTTGGGAATGTCACAAGGATCTTTGGGGCCGGTACGTTCCCGTTGCCTGGGATGCCTGCGCAGAATGCTGACGGCGGAGGTTGCCGCTCCTGAACCCTGGGGAAAGGAGCGATAGACAACCGGCGCCACGGAGGCGACGTGCACCCACGACGGCTCCTGTCAGGGCGGACCGAACCGGAAAGGGGAGGCGCGGGCACATGGGCATGAGCGTGACCATCTCTGCGGCGACCGATCTCGACGCCGAACAGATCCTCAAACTCCAGTACCTCTGCTATCAGGGCGAGGCCGAGCTCTACGGCGACTACTCCATCGCGCCGCTCACCCAGACCCTCGCCGAGCTGCGCGCCGAACTGGGCGCAGGCTGCGTCCTGGTGGCCCGGCTCGGCGACGAGGTCGTGGGCTCGGTGCGCGGCGCGGCCGGCCCCGGCGGCGCGGCGGTGATCTCCGGGATGATCGTCCATCCCCGGATGCAGCGGCACGGCCTGGGCGGGCGGCTGCTCGCCGCGGTCGAGGCCCGGCTGGCGGCGGAGGGGGCCACCCGCTACCGCCTGGCCACCGGCCACCGCAACGAGGGGAACCTGCGGCTGTACCGCAAGTGGGGGTACGTACAGGTGGCCAGCGAGCAGGTCACGCGCAAGCTCACGCTGGTGACGATGGAGAAGGAACGCCGGGAGCAGGACGCGGAGTCCGCGCAGGGCGCCGCCGGGGCGGCGCTCGCGACGACGAGCCGCTAGCCGGCCTGTGGCTGTGCCGCCCGGCGCAGCCACACCATCGCGGTGACGGGCAGGATCACCGGGATGAAGAGATAGCCCATGCCGTAGTCCGACCAGACCGTGGCGTCGGGGAAGGCGGACGGCTCGGCGAGCGTCCACGTCCCGACGACGAGGACGCCGGCCAGCTCGGCGGCGCAGCACACGAGCGCCGCCCGGCGGGCCGCGGGGCCGCCGCGGACGAGGGAGTACGTGATGAAGGCGTACACCACGGCGGCGATCGCCGACAGGACGTAGGCCAGCGGGGCCCGCCCGAAGTCCAGGATCATCTGGACGATCGAGCGGGAGGCCGCGGCGACGGTGAAGACGCCGTAGAGCCACACCAGCAGCCGGCCCGGCCCCTCGCCGAGGTTGAAGCCCGGCTTGGCGGGGGTGGTCGGTTCGGTCACGGTCAGCCTCCCCAGATGTCGTAGAGCCGCACTTCGAGCACGGCCAGGATCACGGCGCCCGCCGACACGGTGGCCGAACCCCATCGGGTGCGCTCCGCGAGCGACATGAAGCCCGCGGCGGGAACGGCCGCGGCCGAGCCGATCAGATAGGCCAGGAAGATGGCGGTGCCCTGCTCGGGCTTGTCCCCTCCCGCCAGCCGCACGACGCCGACCACGAGCTGGGCGACCGCCAGGACGGTCACCACGGCCATGCCGATGAAGTGCCAGTCCTTGGTGGACTGGTCGCGGGAGAAGGCGATGCCGCACCAGGCGGCCAGCGCGAGGGCGGTCAGTCCGACCGCGAGCGTCAGCGCGCCGATCACCGTGGCCACCGGGCTGCGGGCGCGTGCGGAGGGGGCTGGACAAGCATGGGACGACTTTAATGGCCTGCCCGGAATGCGCCGCGCCCGGCCCCGCACCGGGCCCCGTCGGCCCGTGGCCTTGACCACAGGGCGCCCCCGGCTGCCCCGGCCGAGCGGCGCGGGCGCAGGGTTCGCAGCCCGCGTCCCCGCAGGTCAAGCGGCGGGGGCCGATGGCTTGAAGATCGCTTAGGGGGAGCGGGGTGTGTCCACGAACCGGCCATGCGCGTCCGCTATTCGGACAGCCTTGGCCGACTCGCACATCCGTCTGTTTTACTTTCCCGCATGACCACGACGAGCAGCCGCACCTGTGCGACCGAGGCGATGACGACGCCCGGCGCTGCTCGTTGCATGTGTCGAATGTGTGACCGCTGAGGGCCCCCGTTCCGTGCCTCGCGCCCCGAAGCGAGACCCGTAGAGCCCGCGTCCCGCGTCCCACCCGGACCGGACCGGAAAAGCTCCGCCCCGCGTCACCAGGACCCCCCGAAGCCGCGACCCTCGTTCGCGCCCGCCGGGGCACCTAGGCCGCGCTCCGCAATGAATGCCCGTGCCCGGCGCCCTCACCGCCGCGCACTCGACAGTGACGGAAACCCCTGTGATCACCACTACGGGCCTGACAAAGGTCTACCGCTCACGCGGCCGCGAGGTCACCGCCCTCGACGGCGTCGACCTCCACGTGCGGGAGGGCGAGGTGTACGGCGTCGTCGGTCAGAGCGGCGCCGGCAAGTCGACCCTCATCCGCTGCGTGAACCTCCTGGAGCGCCCCAGCTCCGGAACGGTCACCGTCGCGGGCCAGGACCTCACCGCCCTCGCCGGGCGCGGCAACCGCGCCGGAGCCGAGCTGCGCAAGGCGCGCAGCCGCATCGGGATGGTCTTCCAGCACTTCAACCTGCTGTCCTCGCGGACCGTGCAGTCCAACATCGAGCTGCCGCTGGAGATCCTCGGCGTCTCCGGCAAGGAGCGCGAGCGCAAGGCCCTCGAACTCCTCGACCTCGTCGGCCTCGCCGACAAGGCCAAGGCCTACCCCGGCCAGCTCTCCGGCGGCCAGAAGCAGCGCGTCGGCATCGCGCGCGCCCTGGCCGGCGACCCCAAGGTGCTGCTCTCCGACGAGTCGACCTCCGCGCTCGACCCGGAGACCACCCGCTCCATCCTGCAGCTGCTGCGCGACCTCAACCAGCAGCTCGGCCTGACCGTCCTCCTCATCACCCACGAGATGGAGGTCGTCAAGACCATCTGCGACTCCGCGGCCCTGATGAAGGGCGGGCGCGTGGTGGAGTCCGGCACCGTCTCCGAGCTCCTCGCCACCCCCGGCTCGGAGCTCGCGGCCGAGCTCTTCCCGGTCGGCGGCGAGCCGTCCGGCCCGGACCGCACCGTCGTGGACGTCACCTTCCACGGCGACGCCGCGACCCAGCCGGTCATCTCCCAGCTCTCCCGTACGTACAACATCGACATCTCGATCCTGGGCGCCGCGATGGACACCGTCTGCGGCAAGCAGGTCGGCCGGATGCGCATCGAGCTGCCCGGCCGCTTCGAGGAGAACGTCGTACCCATCGGCTTCCTGCGCGAGCAGGGGCTCCAGGTCGACGTCGCCGACGTGCGGAACGCCCACGACGCAGCCCCGGCCGACGCGCTCCTGAAGGATGGTGCCAAGTGACCTGGACCGAGATGCAGCCCCTGCTGCAGAACGCGTGTCTGGACACCCTCTTCATGGTGTGGTGGTCCACCGTCTACACCATCCTCGGCGGCCTGCCGCTGGGCATCCTGCTGGTCCTCACCGACCGCGGCGGCCTCCTGCAGAACGTCGTGGTCAACAAGGTCGTCGGGGTGGTCGTCAACCTCGGCCGCTCGCTGCCCTTCATCGTCCTCATGGTGTGGCTGATCCCCTTCAGCCGCTTCGTGGTCGGCACCTCCATCGGGCCCAGCGCGGCCGTCGTGGCCCTGGCCATCGGCGCGATCCCGTTCTTCGCCCGGCTGGTGGAGACCGCGCTCCGCGAGGTCGACCACGGCCTCGTCGAAGCCGTCCAGTCCATGGGCGGCGGCACCTGGACCGTGATCTTCAAGGTGCTGCTCCCGCAGGCCCTGCCCTCGGTCATCGCGGGCCTGACCACGACCGTCATCGCCCTCATCGGCTACTCCGCGATGGCCGGCGCGGTCGGCGGCGGCGGCCTCGGAAACCTGGCCATCGTCTACGGCTACCAGCGCTCCGAGACCGGCCTGATGAACATCACCATCGTGCTGCTCATCGTCATCGTCACCATCGTCCAGCTCGCAGGAGACCTCGCCGTACGGGCCCTCGCCCGGCGCGGCGGGCGGCAGGCGGCCCCCGTGGGCCTGCGCCGCCTGTGGGCCCCCGCCCGCGTGGCCCCCAAGCCCGTGGCGACCGTCCCGGCCCAGGCCGAGGCGCCGGAGGCCTCCAAGGCCTCCTGACCGCAAAAACTTCCTGATCGGAGCTGATCAGGCCTGGCACGAGGGGCATTTCGCCCCTCACCGCAGATCCACGAGCCCGGACCCTTTGCCGGGCGGCAACACCTCGTGAACCCAGGAAATCCAGAAAGAGGGGCACTCTTCGTGCGTACCACCGTCAAGCTCACCGCCGCCGTCGCGGCCGCCGCCGCACTCACCCTCGGCCTGAGCGCGTGCAGCGCTCCGTCCGACACCTCCTCGTCCGGCAGCTCGAAGAAGGGCAAGGACGCCGACCCGGCCGCCAAGCTCGTCGTCGCCGCCAGCCCGACCCCGCACGGCGACATCCTCAACTTCGTCCGCGACAACCTCGCGGAGAAGGCCGGCCTGAAGCTGGAGGTGAAGGAGTTCAACGACTACGTGCTCCCGAACACCGCCACGCAGAACGGCGAGGTCGACGCCAACTTCTTCCAGCACAAGCCGTACCTCGACGACTTCAACAAGAAGCAGAAGACCGACATCGTCCCGGTCGTCAACGTCGAGCTCGAGCCGCTCGGCCTGTACTCCGAAAAGGTAAAGAAGGCCGGCGACCTCGGCAGCGGCGCGACCATCGCCGTGCCCAACGACGCCACCAACGAGGGCCGCGCCCTGAAGCTGCTGGCCGACAACGGCGTCATCGTCCTGAAGGACGGCGTCGGCTCCGCGGCGAAGCTCTCGGACATCAAGGACGACAAGGGCATCAAGTTCACCGAGCTCGAGGCCGCCCAGATCCCCTCCCGCCTCGCCGACGTCGACGCCGCCGTCATCAACGGCAACTTCGCCATCGGCCACAAGCTCAACCCGGCCAAGGACGCCATCGCCCTGGAGAAGGCCGACGGCAACCCCTACGCCAACTTCCTCGCCGTGAAGAAGGGCAACGAGTCCGACCCGCGCGTCCAGAAGCTCGCCAAGCTCCTCAACTCCGACGAGGTGAAGAAGTTCATCGAGCAGAAGTTCAGCAACGGTGCCGTCCTCCCCGCCTTCGGCGCGGTGAAGGGCTGACCCCGCCTGTCGCTTCCGTAACCACAGACGCCCCTGTGGCCCCAGGCCCCGCGCACCCGTCGGCGTGCGCGGGGCCGACGCGCTTGGCGCACCCACGCATCGATGCTGCATGCTGGTGCACTCAAGCCCGGAGCGCCCCGTCCCGAGCCCACTTCCCCGGCGTTGGAGCAGCACATGACATCCACCTTCCCGGACATCTCCATCAGTACGGACCGGCTGGTGCTGCGCCCGTTCGAAGCCGAGGACGTGCCGGCGCTCGCGGAGATGATGAGCGACGAACTCGTCACCGCCTGGACCTCGGTGCCCCACCCCTACACCACCGCCCACGCCCGTGACTGGGCCCTGCGCGAGGCCCCCGCCGAGCGCACCGAAGGGCGCGGAATCGTCTTTGCGGTCACCGAGTTCCTCACCCACCGCCTCGTCGGCTGCGTCCACCTCCACCACACCGACTGGCGCGCCCTCTCCGCCGAGGTCGGCTACGTCGTCGCCCCCTGGGCCCGCGGCGAGGGCTACGCCTGCGAATCCGTGCTCGCCGTCGCCGAGTGGCTCTTCCGCGACCAGAAGTTCGAGCGCCTGGAGCTGCGCACCGCCGCCGACAACACTGCCTCCCAGCAGGTCGCCCAGAAGATCGGCTGCATCAGCGAGGGCGTGCTGCGCAACGCCTGGATAGGACGCGGCCGCACCCGGGACGGCGGCTGGACCGAGCTCCGCACCGACCTCATCATCTGGAGCCTCCTCCCCGAGGACCTCGACGAAATGCGCGAGCAGCCCGCGGGGGACCCCGGCTACGCTGCGGCCTTCCACGACTGGTCCTGACACCTGCCGCTCCCGGAGCGGCTCCGGCCGCGGGCCGGGCGGTCCCGGACACCGCATCCGGACCGGGGAAGGTCCGGACCAATTGGGGGTACGCTCGCCCTGCCCCGCCGCCCCCGTCCCCGCACTCCCCCCTCACAGACCCGCCCGCAGACGCGCCGACAAGCCCAGGAGAATGACGACGATGGCCGACCGGGTCACGGTGATCGGGTGGGACGGCTCACCACTCACGGACGCGGCCCGCTCCGCCCTGGCCGCCGCCACCCTCGTGGCCGGCGCCGCCCACCACCTCGACCTGCCCGAAGTCCCGCCCGCCGCCGAGCGCATCCGCCTCGGCAGCGTCGACCTCGCCGCCCGCCGCATCGCCGGCCACCGCGGCTCCGCCGTCGTCCTCGCCGACGGCGACCCCGGCTTCTTCGGCGTCGTCCGCACCCTGCGCGCCCCCCAGCACGGCCTCGAGGTCGAGGTCGTGCCCGCCGTCTCCTCCGTCGCCACCGCCTTCGCCCGCGCCGGCATGCCCTGGGACGACGCCCAGATCGTCGTCGCCCACAGCCGCGACCTGCGCCGCGCCGTCAACGTCTGCCGCGCCCACACCAAGGTCGCCGTCCTCACCTCGCCCGGCGCCGGCCCCGCGGAACTCGCCCTCCTCCTCGGCGACGTCCACCGCACCTTCGTCATCTGCGAGGAGCTCGGCACCGAGCGCGAACAGGTCACCGTCCTCACCTCCGACAAGGCCCCCGACCACTACTGGCGCGACCCCAACGTCGTCATCGTCATCGGCGGCGCCGGCGCCACTCCCGCCACCGTCCCCGGCTGGGGAGCGACCCGGCCCCGCGCCGGCGGCGGCTGGATCGCCGGCCGCGACCCCGGCTACCCCCCGGCCGTCCGCGGCTGGGCCCTGCCCGCCGACGCCTACGGCAGCGACCTCGGCGAGGGCGAGGCCACCGAACTGCGCGCCGCCCAACTCGCCCGCCTCGGCCCCCGCGTCGGCGACCTCGTCTGGGACATCGGCTCCGGCAGCGGCGCCGCCGCCGTCGAGGCCGCCCGCTTCGGCGCCGCCGTCATCGCCGTCGACCGCGACGCCGACGCCTGCGCCCGCACCACCGCCGTCGCCCGCCGCTACGGCGTCCAGCTCCAGGTCGTCCACGGAGCCGCCCCCCAGGTCCTGGAGGACCTCCCCGAACCCGACGTCGTCCGCGTCGGCGGCGGAGGCGCCCCCGTCGTCGCCGCCTGCGCCGCCCGCCGCCCCGAGCGCATCGTCGCCCACGCCGCCACCCGCGACGAGGCCGAGGCCGTCGGCCGCGCCCTTGCCGAGGGCGGCTACGCCGTCGAATGCACCCTGCTCCAGGCCGTGGAGCTCGACCCCGCCGCCTGGGCCGAGCGTGAACGGTCCGTCGCCTTCCTGCTGAGCGGGCGCCGTACCCACCTGTGACCCCGCCCCGCCGGGCGGAGGGTAGGCTGGCGGATCGTTGTACCGCCCCTCGGTGTCCGACACCACAGTCGTCAATGTCCCGAACGCACCCTCCTTTTGGCGGGGGCACGGCAAGGTAGGGGCGGGCGACGTTCAACGTGCCGCGAGGCACGGACGCTCGTTCTTGACTATGGGCGTGAGCGGTTGGAAGGAGCACTACCGATGGGCGAGGGGTACGCATGACCGACACCGGCCAGTTCCCGGGCGAGGGACAGCCGGAGAACGCAGGCGCGCTGCCCGGCCACCCGTTCCCCGCGGACGCCGTAGCCCCTGCCGACCCCGGAGCCCCGGCCCCTCCGGCCCCTCCGGCCCCTCCGGCCACGTTTACCTTCCTCGACCACGGGGACGGCACGGAGCCGGACGGCGCCGACGAGGACGACCTCCTGCTGATGCCGGGCGCCCAGGGCGCCTGGAGCGAGCAGCCGGCCGTCCAGGGCGGTACGCACGAGAGCGGCGGACGCGACACCGGCTCCGTCGACTACGGCGACGTCCGCATCCCCCCGGCCGCCGCCGCGGGCCAGCCGCCCGCCGCCCCCGCAGCGCCCCGCCGCCCCCTGCACATGGGCCCGCCCGTCCCGGACCCCACCAGCGGAGTCGTCCGCTCCCTGGCCGACCGCGGCCCCGCCGCGCCGGCCCCCGCCCCGGTCCGCCCGCCCGCTCCGCCGGCGGCGCCCGCACCGGGCCCCGAATACCTCGACGGCACCACCGACGAGACGGGCACTCAGCAGACCCCGCGCCTCGGCGAGGTGCCGCAGCAGCAGCCGGGCACGTGGGACGCCCAGCCGCAGCCGCCCGCCGCGGCCTTCGTACCGTCCCAGGCGGCCGGTCCGGCCGCCCCCGCCGTTGACGTGCCGTCAGCCGCCCCGGAGCAGCCGGCCGGGCACCCCGTCGCCGCCGAGCCCGCCGCTGGTGCGGCGCCCTCGACCGGTCTCAGCGCCATCGACGCCGTGGTCGCCGCGGCCACCGGGCAGGTCCACGTACCCCCGAGCGTCGCGGCCGAACCGGCCCCCCAGGCCGCTGTTGTGACGGACCCCGCCATGACGGACCCCGCCATGGCTCCGGCGCCTGCCGCCGAGGCCGAGCCGGTGGCCGCGCCCGCCGACGCTCCGCAGGCCGAAGCGCCTGCGGCGCCCGCCGTCGCGGCCGAGCCCGCCGAACCGGCTGCCGCGACCGAAGCGCAGGCGGCTCCCGCCGTGGGCGCCGAGCCCGCGCTCGCCTCCGTGCCGGACCCGCACCCGGTCGCGGAGGCCGCCCCGGCCGACCAGGCCGTGGTGGCGTCCCAGCCTGCTGCGGCCGCCGAGCCGGTCGCGGTCGAGCCGGTCGTGACCGAGGTTCCCGCCGCCGATGCCGGGCAGCCCGGGCAGGTCGCCGAAGCCGCCGCGGCCGCCGGTGCCCCGGCCGGTGCGGCCGAGCCGGAGCAGACCGCCGTCCAGGCCGACCAGGGGCAGGCTCCGGCCGAGGTCCCGCAGACGCCGGCCGCCGAGGCCGCCGCCCCCGCCGACGTTCCGCAGGCCCCGGCCGACCAGGCCGCCGCCCCCGCTGACGCCCCGTCGGCAGAGGCCGCCGCGGCGGTCGCTCCCGCCGACGAGCCCCTGGCGCAGACCGCCCCGGCCGATGCGGCCGCTGACGGCACGCCGGAGCAGCTTGCGGCTCCCGAGACGCCGGACGGGGCCCGGCCCGCGCCGGAGGCGGCTGCCGTGGCCGATCCCGCGGTGGACGCCCGGGCCGCCGTCCCGGCCGAGGCTGTGCAGGCTGCCGGTTCCGTACCGGTGGAGGATGCCCCCGCCGCCGCTCCGCAGGCAGAGCCGGTTGCCGAAGCCGCAGCTCCCGCCGTTGCCGAACCTGCGGTGGACGCGCAGGCCGCCGCCCCGGTCGTTGCCGAGGTTGCGGCGGAGGCGCAGGTCACGGCCGTGCAGCCCGAGCAGGCGGCCGGTCCGGTGCCCGTGGCGGATGCTTCCGCCGCTGCTCCTGCCGCTGACGCTGCTGCCGAGTCCGTTCCGGACGCCCAGGCTGCTGTCCCGGACGACGCGCAGGCCGACGCCGCCGCCGCTCCGGCTGCGGCCGAGACTGTCGTGGACGTACAGGCGGGTGTCCCGCAGCCCGAGCAGTCCGAGCAGCCCGCCGGTGCCGAGTCCGCGGAGGGCGCTTCCGCCGTCGCTCCGCAGGCCGAGCAGGCTGCCGACGCCGTTGCTGAGCCCGTAGCTGATGCGGGTGCGGGTGCGGATGCCCAGGCCGTGCCGCAGGCCGGTCCGGCTGCCGAGCCCGCCGTGGAGACTGCCGCCTCCGCGCCGGAGGCCGCGCAGGCCGCACAGGCCGCGCCGGTCGACGCTTCCGCTGCCGCGCCGGTCGAGGCGGTGAGCGAATCCGGTTCCGCCCCGGCCGCGCAGCCCGCCGACGGCCCGCAGCCCGAGCAGGCCGCCGTCCCCGGCACGCCTGCCGCCGAGCCCGTCGTCCCCGCCGGTGAACCGTCCGCGCCGGCCGACGCGACCGCTGCCGCTCCGCAGCCCGAGCAGGCCGCCACCGTTGCCCAGGCCGAGGTGGGAACCGAGTCCGGCCCCGCTCCGGCCGCGCAGCCGCTCGACGCTCCGCAGCCCGAGCAGGCCGCCGTTGCCGGTGTGGAAGCCGCCGATCCGGTCGCTCCCGCCGGTGAACCGTCCGCGCCGGTCGACGCTCCCGCCGCTGCCCCGCAGCCTGAGCAGGCTGCCGCCACGACCCCGGCCGAGGCGGAGACCGAGCCCGGTCCCGCCCCGGCGGCCGCCACCGCAGCCCCGGCCGAGGCCGAGTCCGGGACCGAGTCCGGCCCCGCCGCGGCCGCGCAGCCGCTCGACGCCCCGCAGCCCGAGCAGGCCGCCGTCCCCGGCACGCCCGCCGCCGAGCCCGCCGCTCCCGCCGGCGAACCGTCCGCCCCGTCCGACCCGCACGCCGTCGCCGGCGTACCGCAGACCGAGCAGGCCACCATCTCCGAACCGCAGGCACCCGCGACCGAGGACGCAGCGCAGACTCCGGCGCCGGAGCAGTCCGCAGCCGACCTGCCCGAGCCGGCCGCCGAGGACGACGCTCGGCCGGCCGCCCCCGCGGGCCCCCGGGTCATCACCCCGGCCACCGCGCCCGAGGCCCCCGCCGCCGAGCCGTCCGAGGCCCCGGAACCGGTCGTTCCCGCGCCCCGCGCGGCCGAGCCCGCCCCGGCGGAGGAGGGCGCCCCGGCCGCGGAGGCCGAGGCCGCGGCCGAGCCCCGGCCCGAGGTGCCCGCCGCCGTCGGGTACGGCGACGCCGAGCGCGAGGCCGTGCACCGCGTGATGCGCGAGCGGCGCGACATCCGCAACGGATTCCGCACCGACCCCATCCCGCACGAGGTGCTGCTGCGCGTCCTGGAGGCCGCCCACACCGCCCCCAGCGTCGGCCACTCCCAGCCCTGGGACTTCGTCGTCATCCGCTCCGCGGAGACCCGGCAGGCCATGCACGAACTGGCCCAGCGCCAGCGCGACGCCTACGCCAAGTCGCTGCCGAAGGGCCGGGCCAAGCAGTTCAAGGAACTGAAGATCGAGGCGATCCTCGAGACGCCCGTCAACATCGTCGTCACCGCCGACCCCACCCGCGGCGGCCGCCACACCCTGGGCCGCCACACCCAGCCGCAGATGGCCCCGTACTCCTCCGCGCTGGCCGTCGAGAACCTCTGGCTCGCCGCCCGCGCCGAGGGCCTCGGCGTCGGCTGGGTCAGCTTCTTCGACGAGCGCGAGATGGTCCGCACCCTGGGCCTGCCCGAGCACCTGGAGGTCGTCGCGTACCTGTGCGTCGGGTACGTCGACGAGTTCCCGGACGAGCCCGAGCTGATGCAGGCCGGCTGGTCCAAGCGCCGGCCGCTGTCCTGGGTGGTGCACGAGGAGGAGTACGGCCGCCGCGCCCTGCCCGGCGAGGAGCCGCACGACCTGCTCGCCGAGACCCTGCGCGGCATCCGCCCACTGGACGCCAAGGCGCTCGGCGAGGCGTGGGAGCGGCAGAAGCGCATGACCAAGCCGTCCGGCGCGCTCGGCATGCTGGAGATCATCTCCGCGCAGCTGTGCGGCCTGTCGCGCAAGTGCCCGCCGCCGATCCCCGAGCCCGCCGCCGTCGCGATCTTCGCCGGTGACCACGGGGTGCACGCCCAGGGCGTCACGGCGTGGCCGCAGGAGGTCACCTCCCAGATGGTGGCCAACTTCCTGGGCGGCGGCGCCGTGTGCAACGCGTTCGCCAACCAGGTCGGCGCCGAGGTCTGCGTCGTGGACGTCGGCGTCGCGGGGGAGCTGCCCAGCACCCCCGGCCTCCTGCCGCGCAAGGTCCGCGCCGGCACCGCCGACATCACCACCGGCCCCGCCATGACCCGCGAGGAGGCGATGCACGCCCTGGAGGTGGGCATCGAGACCGCCCGCGACCTGGTCGCGGCCGGCAACAAGGCGCTCCTCACCGGCGAGATGGGCATCGCCAACACCACGGTGTCGGCCGCCCTCATCTCCGTCTACACCGAGGCCGACCCGGCCGAGATCACCGGCCGCGGCACCGGCATCAACGACGAGATGCACGCCCGCAAGGTCGACGTGGTCCGGCGCGCCCTCGAACTGCACCAGCCGGACCCGAAGGACCCCATCGGCGTCCTCGCCGCGATCGGCGGCCTGGAGCACGCGGCCCTCGTCGGCCTGATCCTCGGCGGCGCGTCCCTGCGCACGCCGGTGATCCTGGACGGCGTGAGCGCCGGGGCCGCGGCCCTCGTGGCCCGCGCCATCGCCCCCGAGGCGCTCGCCGCCTGCATCGCCGGTCACCGCAGCGCGGAGCCGGGCCACGTCGCCGCGCTGACCAAGCTCGGCCTGCGCCCCTTGGTGGACCTCGACCTCCGCCTCGGCGAGGGCACGGGCGCCCTGCTGGCCCTGCCGATCGTGCAGAGCGCCGCCCGCGCCATGCACGAGGTGGCCACGTTCGACGCGGCGGGCGTCACCGAAAAGGGCTGACGTTCCGGCATGGAAGCCCCACGTGCCGCCGGCACGTGGGGCTTTCGCCACTTGCCGCCGGCGGGAGCGCCCGTCCCACCCCGCCCCCGACCCCCCGTCGCACCGTAGGGTGTCCCCACCAGCGCATTCGCCCGCCCACGAGGAGACCCGCACGCCCATGGCCGAGCACAACGAAGCCGTCGCCTACCCCGTCGGACTGCGCCTCTCCGGCCGCCGCGTCGTCGTCCTCGGCGGCGGGCAGGTCGCCCAGCGCCGGCTGCCCGCCCTGCTCGCCGCGGGCGCGGACGTCCTCCTCGTCTCCCCCTCCGCCACCCCCTCCGTCGAAGCGATGGCCGACACCGGCGAACTGCGCTGGGAGCGCCGCCGCTACCGGGACGGCGACCTCGACGGCGCCTGGTACGCCCTGATCTCCACCGACGACCCGGAGGCCAACCGGGCCGCCTCCGCCGAGGCCGAGGCCCGCCGCGTGTGGGCCGTGCGCAGCGACGACGCGGACGCCGCCTCCGCCTGGACGCCCGCCACCGGCCGCAGCGAGGGCGTCACCGTCGCCGTGCTCACCGGCCGCGACCCCCGCCGCTCCGCCGCCGTCCGCGACGCGATCATCGAGGGCCTGCGCGACGGCTCCCTGACCGCCCCGCACTTCCGCACCCACACCGCGGGCGCCGGTGACGGCCACGGCACCGCCACCGGCCCCGGGCACGTCGCCCTCGTCGGCGGTGGCCCCGGCGACCCCGACCTCATCACCGTGCGCGGCCGCCGCCTCCTCGCCCAGGCCGACGTCGTCATCGCCGACCGCCTCGGCCCGCGCGACCTCCTCGACGAGCTCCCCCCGCACGTCGAGGTCATCGACGCCGCGAAGATCCCGTACGGCCGCTTCATGGCCCAGGAGGCCATCAACAACGCCCTGATCGAGCACGCCAGGGCCGGCAAGTCGGTCGTGCGCCTCAAGGGCGGCGACCCCTTCGTCTTCGGCCGTGGCATGGAAGAGGCCCAGGCGCTCGCCGAGCACGGCATCCCGTGCACCGTCGTCCCCGGCATCTCCAGCACCATCAGCGTCCCCGGCGCCGCCGGCATCCCCGTCACCCACCGCGGCGTCGCGCACGAGTTCACGGTCGTCAGCGGCCACGTCGCGCCCGACGACCCGCGGTCCCTGGTGGACTGGGAGGCCGTCGCCAGGCTCCGCGGCACCCTCGTCCTGCTGATGTCCGTCGAGAACATCGGGGCCATCGCCGAGGTCCTCGTCCGGCACGGCCGCCCCGCCGCCACGCCCGTCGCCGTCGTGCAGGAGGGCACCACCGCCGCCCAGCGGCGCGTCGACGCGACGCTGGCGACCGTCGGCGAGCGCGTCGCGGCGGAAGGCATACGGCCCCCCGCGGTCATCGTCATCGGCGACGTGGTGACGATCGGCACCGGAACCGGCCGCTAGAGCCCACCGCACCGCACCGCCCCGCGACGACCGAGCACCCCGCACCGAGGACCGAGAACATGGCCGACATCATCACCATCGACGAACCCGACGACCCGCGCCTGCACGACTACACGGGCCTGACCGACGTCGAGCTGCGCCGCCGCCGCGAACCCGCCGAGGGGCTCTTCATCGCCGAGGGCGAGAAGGTCATCCGGCGCGCCCGCCACGCCGGGTACGAGATGCGCTCGATGCTGCTGTCGGCCAAGTGGGTCGACGTCATGCGCGACGTCATCGACGAGGCGCCGGCCCCCGTGTACGCCGTGAGCCCCGACCTCGCCGAGCGGGTGACGGGCTATCACGTCCACCGCGGGGCCCTCGCCTCCATGCAGCGCAAGCCCCTGCCGTCGGCCGCGGAGCTGCTGCGGAGCACGCGCCGCGTCGCCGTCATGGAGGCGGTCAACGACCACACGAACATCGGGGCCATCTTCCGCAGCGCGGCGGCCCTCGGCATGGACGCGGTCCTGCTCTCCCCGGACTGCGCGGACCCGCTCTACCGGCGTTCGGTGAAGGTCTCCATGGGCGCCGTCTTCTCCGTGCCCTACGCGCGCCTGGAGACCTGGCCGCGCGACCTGGAGACCGTGCGCGAGGCGGGCTTCCGGATCCTGGCCCTCACCCCGGACGAGAAGGCCACGTCCATCGACGCGGCGGCCCCGCACCGGCTGGAGCGGGTCGCCCTCATGCTGGGCGCCGAGGGCGAGGGCCTGTCCACGCGCGCGTTGATGGCGGCGGACGAGTGGGTGCGCATCCCCATGGCCCACGGCATCGACTCGCTCAACGTGGGCGCGGCGGCGGCCGTGTCGTTCTACGCGGTGACGGCGGGCCGCCCGCAGGGCTGAGGACCGCAGGACCGGGGGTCGCAGGGCTGAGGGCCCGTCCGGCGGACCGGGCAGTACGCGCCTGCGCGAGCCCTGCCGGCGGCCGGCGGTCAGTGCCCGCCCGGCGCCCCGAAGAAGCCCTGCTGCCCGGGCTGTCCCTGTTGTCCTTGCCGTCCCTGCTGTTCCTGCTGTCCCTGTTGTCCAGGCTGGTCGCTCCTGGATACCGAAGGCACCCGCTGCAGCCCGTCCGTGTTCCGCTCGGGACCCTGGCAGCCCTGCGCGACGGCGATGCCCAGCGCGACCAGCAGCGTCACCACCACGAAGACGGTCAGCCGCTGCCGCAGCAGCCGCGGGTCCCGCGCCGGCCGCCGGTTGCCGGAGCCCGTACGGGCCGCGGGCTGCCCGCCGCGCCGGGACGCGGCCCCGGCGGCGCCCCGGCCGGACTGCCCGGGCCCGGGCGCCCCGTTGGCCCGGCCCGGCCGCGCAGCCGGGCGGCGGCCGGGTTCGGGCCGGCCCTGCGGGACGTGCGGGTGCGGCGCGGGCGCCTTGACCGTGGGCCGCTCGGTGCGCTGCTCCGCATAGTCCGAGGCCCGGCGGCCCGACGGCCGGTCGGGCTCGCGCCGCGCCAGGGGGTGCCGGCCCTCGGAGAGGCCCTGCGCCTCGCGGGCGGCGATCTCCTTCAGCCGCAGCGACAGCTGCAGCGTGCTCGGCCGCTCCTCGGGGTCCTTGGCCAGGCATGCGTGGATCAGCGGCGCCAGGGCGTCCGGTACGGCCATGAGCTGCGGCTCCTCGTGGACGACCCGGTAGAGCATGACCTCCGAACTGCCCTGGCCGAAGGGTGAGTCCGCGGTGGAGGCGTAGGCGAGGGTCGCGCCGAGGGCGAAGACGTCCGTGGCGGGGGTGACGGCGGCGCCGCGCACCTGTTCGGGGGCGAGGAAGCCGGGCGAGCCCACCGCCGTGCCCACGTGGGTCAGGGTGCTCGCGCCGGTCGCCCACGCGATGCCGAAGTCGATGATGCGGGGGCCCTTGGGGGACAGCAGGATGTTCGAGGGCTTGAGGTCCCGGTGGACCACGCCCGCGTCGTGCACGGCGAGCAGACCCTCGGCCAACGCCGCCCCGATGGAGGCGGTCTGAGCCGCCGACAGCGGCCCCTCCTCGTTCACCTTGTCGTGCAGGGAGGGCCCCGGCACGTACTGCGTCGCGAACCACGGGCGGTCCGCGTCCAGGTCGGCGGCCACCAGCCGCGCCGTACAGCCGCCGCGGATGCGCCGGGCCGCCTGCACCTCGCGCGCGAACCGCGAGCGGAACTCCTGGTCCTCGGCGAGGTCCGGCCGGATCACCTTCAGCGCCACGCGCTGCCCGCGCCGGTCGGAGCCGAGGTACACCACGCCCATGCCGCCCGCGCCGAGCCGGCGGTGAAGCCGGAACGAGCCGACGACACGCGGGTCCTCGCGCCGGAGCCGCATCATCGCCATCTTCATCCCCGCTGCCCGGTCCGTCTGACGTGGCACAGCTTACGGATTGACGGGCGGGCGCGCTGATAGGCCGCGCATGCGTCGGCGAGTGGATTGCCCGCACCCGGCGCGGGCGGCGGGCCGCGGGCCCGGGGCGGCGGTCGCGCACCCCCGGCGCGGGGGAGCGGCGCCAAGGGGCCGCCGCCGAGGGGGGATTGGGGCCGCGCCCGGCCCGGAGCCCCCCGTTCCGGCCGAGGCGGGAGGGGCGGCTGGGGCGTGTGCGGCGGGCAGGGGAGGGGCCGCCGGGACCGTGAAGATCGTTAAGGCCGGGGGCGGGCCGGAAGTGACCGAAGTCACTCCGGCCTGGCGGATTCCCGGCCGCCTCCGGGTGCCCCCTCCGGGAAGACCCCAAGGGCGGGGGACACCCGTGTCCAACCAGGGGAGTAGCCGCCCGGCGTCCGCTCATCCTCCCGGATGCCCGCCAATCGATACGAGGGCATGACGCCCGGCCGGGCCCGCGCCCCTAGTGTTGAGGTCGAGCGGCGGGTGCAGCACTCGTCCCCCGAGGTCAGACGCCCGCCGCTCGTGCGACTTCACACGGCAGGGGACGGGCCCACCACACACCAGGAGCGGAACCATGGCGGACACGGCGGGACGTACGGTCATCCGGTCGCGCGGTCACCGGGCCGCCGACCTGGTCACGGGCCTCTTCGCCCCCAGGCCCTCCGGCACCCGGCACCCGGCGGTGGCCGTGGCCATGGTGGTGCCCCTGGCGGCGTTCCTCGCCGTCCTCTTCGGCGGCTGGGACGCCGTCGTCACACAAGCGTCGTCCGTCGCCGGAATGCTGGGGCGCTGAGCGCCCCGGGCCCGGGAGAGCGGCCCGGGCCGGGGACAAGCCGGCGGATCAACCCCGTGGGGACGGGGGTACGGCGGACGGCACGAAGGGCCGGGCACCTGGGGAGGCGCCCGGCCCTTCGTATTGCCACCTGTTTCTCATCGGCCTTGCCGCCTGCGGAAACGGCCGGAGGCCGGAGCCCTTGAGCCCCGGCCTCCGGCCGATCGGTGTGCGCGATACTGGGATTGAACCAGTGACCTCTTCCGTGTCAGGGAAGCGCTCTCCCGCTGAGCTAATCGCGCGGGAGGGTCCGTGAAGACCCTGGTGGACGATACTGGGATTGAACCAGTGACCTCTTCCGTGTCAGGGAAGCGCTCTCCCGCTGAGCTAATCGTCCGGGATGCACTGCGTTTCCGCAGGTAGCGTGCGCGATACTGGGATTGAACCAGTGACCTCTTCCGTGTCAGGGAAGCGCTCTCCCGCTGAGCTAATCGCGCGGGAAGGTCGGTGAAGACCCTGGTGGACGATACTGGGATTGAACCAGTGACCTCTTCCGTGTCAGGGAAGCGCTCTCCCGCTGAGCTAATCGTCCTTGGAGGTGGAGACGGGATTTGAACCCGTGTAGACGGCTTTGCAGGCCGTTGCCTCGCCTCTCGGCCACTCCACCAGGAGTGCGGGGGTTCGGGAAGATCCCCCAACTCGAGCGGACGACGAGACTCGAACTCGCGACATCCACCTTGGCAAGGTGGTGCTCTACCAACTGAGCTACGTCCGCAGTGTCTGTCCGGTCCGCTTCCGCGTCCCGGCGACGTGTTGAACTCTAGCGGATTCCAGCGCCAGCTCAAATTCCGTTTCCGCAGCGTGCTGCCCTGATTGTTCGCCCGGGCCGCTCCGGACGCCCCCGCCATAGACTCGATGACGTGCACAGCTTCCCCCCGAGCCTCCCTCCGATGGCCCGCTTCGGCGGCCTCCTCGCCACCGATCTGCGCGATGTCACCCGCGACCCGGCAGCCCTGGAGTCCACGGGCTGGTGGGCGGTGGTCGCGGACTTCGAGGGGCGGCTGACCTGCGCGCGCTTCGGCGACGTGCGGCCCGCCCCGCCCCGTCCCGCGGCCTCCGTCCAGTGGCGCGGCCCGGCCGCCGGGGACTGGACCAGCTCCCTGGACCGCGCCGCCTACACCGCGGGCGTCCGCCGCATCCGCGAGCACATCGCGGCCGGCGAGGTCTACCAGGCGAACCTCTGCCGCGTCCTGAGCGCGCCGCTGCCCGACCCCGCCGCGGCCGACGTGGACGCCCTCACCTCCCTCCTCGCGCGCGACAACCCCGCCCCCTACGCGGGCTGCGTCCGCCTGCCCGCCCACGGCGTCGAGGTCGCCACCGCTTCCCCCGAGCTCTATCTGCGCCGCACCGGCCGCACCGTCGAGTCCGGCCCGATCAAGGGCACCGGCCGCACCGCCGCGGACCTGCTGGAGAAGGACCACGCCGAGAACGTGATGATCGTGGACCTCGTCCGCAACGACCTCGGGCGCGTGTGCGCCACCGGCTCCGTGACCGTTCCCGCGCTCTGCGCGGTCGAGCCCCACCCCGGGCTGGTCCACCTCGTCTCCACCGTGCGCGGCAGGATCGCCGACGGCGCCGGGTGGGCCGAACTGTTCTCGGCCACCTTCCCGCCCGGCTCGGTCACCGGCGCCCCCAAGGAGAGCGCCCTGCAGATCATCCGGGCCCTGGAGACGGCCCCCCGCGGCCCCTACTGCGGCGGGGTCGGCTGGGTCGACGCCGACCGCGGCACCGGCCAGCTCGCCGTCGGCATCCGCACCTTCTGGATCGACCGCACCGCCGCCCCCGGCCCCGTCCTCCGCTTCGGCACCGGCGCCGGCATCACCTGGGGCTCCGACCCCGAGCGCGAGTGGGCCGAGACGGAGCTCAAGGCTTCGCGGCTGCTCGCGATAGCGTCGGGCACCGGCACCCATCAGCCGCTCGGAGGGACGATACGGTGACGATCTGGCTCAATGGTTCGCTGCAGGACGCCGACGGCGCGCGCGTCTCGGTCCTCGACCACGGTCTGACCGTCGGCGACGGCGTCTTCGAGACGCTCAAGGCCGTCCAGGGCCGTCCCTTCGCCCTCACCCGCCACCTCGCCAGGCTGACCGCCTCCGCCCGCGCCCTGGGCCTTCCCGAGCCCGACCTCGACGAGATCCGGCACGCCTGCGCGGCCGTCCTCGACGCCAACCCCATGCCGCTCGGCCGGCTGCGCATCACCTACACCGGCGGCCTCGCCCCCCTCGGCTCCGAGCGCGGTGAAGCCCGCCCCACCCTCGTCGTAGCCGTCGCCGGGACGCCGCGGCGCCCCGACACCACCGCCGTCGTGACCGTGCCCTGGACCCGCAACGAACGCGGCGCGCTCGCCGGCATCAAGTCCACCTCCTACGGCGAGAACGTCGTCGCCCTCGCCCGCGCCAAGGAGCACGGCGCCGGCGAGGCGCTGCTCGCCAACACCGCCGGGGCGCTGTGCGAGGGCACCGCCTCCAACGTCTTCGTCGTCCTCGACGGCGAGCTGCACACCCCGCCCCTCGCCTCCGGGTGCCTCGCCGGCATCACCCGCGCCCTCGTCCTGGAGTGGACCGGGGCCAAGGAGACCGACCTGCCCTACGACGTCCTGGAGCGCGCCGAGGAGGTCTTCCTGACCTCCACCCTCCGCGACGTCCAGGCCGTGCGCGCCGTCGACGGCCGGGAACTGCCCGCCGTCCCCGGCCCGGTGACGGCCAAGGCCGCCCGGACCTTCGACGAGCAGGCGGCGGCGGACCTCGACCCGTAAGGGCGGCAACGGCTGCAAGGACCGGTAGGGCTGCGCGGGCGCACACCGCTCCCCGTAAACCCCGTGACGCGCGGCCGCCGGACCGGTACAACACCAAGGTGACCACCACCCTGCGGCCCACCGCACCCGAGCAGCGCGGCCCCGGCGGCGCCCGGTCCCGCTCGTACGAGGTCTGCGTCAACAGCAGGCCCGTGGGCGCCGTCGACCTCGCCACCGACCACCGCTTCGGCCCGGCCGCCGGCCGCATCGTCCGGCTCTCCATCGACGAGCGCGACCGGCACCGCGGCCGCGGCACGGTCGCCGCGCTCGCCGCCGAGGAGGTGCTGCGCGGCTGGGGCTGCACCCGCATCGAGGTGTCCGTCGACGCCGGCGCCGAGGTCGGTCTCGGGCTCGCCGGCGCCCTCGGCTACGTCGAACGCAGCCGCAACATGGTCAAAACGCTGACCGCCGCCCCACGGCTGCCCGAGGGCAGCGAGGGACGGCCGATGGCCGACGCCGAGTACGCGGGCTGGCGGGAGGAGTCCCGCGCCGGTTACGTGCAGGAGTGGGTCGACCGCGGCGTCCCGGCCGAGCAGGCCCACGCCAAGGCCGAGGCGGACGAGCGCGCGCTGCTGCCCGACGGCCCCGCCACCGCCGGCACCGTGCTGCGCGTCCTCACGCACGAGGGCACCGCTGTCGGCACCCTCTGGGTGGCACTGCGCGACGAGGACCCGGACACACCGGACGCCTACGTCTTCGACGTCGCGGTCGTGCCCGCGCACCGGGGCCGCGGCCACGGCAGGTCCCTGATGCTGCTGGCGGAGGCCGAGGTCCTCGCGCACGGCGCGCGGACCCTCGGCCTCAACGTCTTCGCCGGCAACACCCCGGCGCTGCGGCTGTACGAGTCGCTGGGCTACCTGCCCACCACGCACCACCTGTACAAGCCGCTGCTCTAGCGGCGGCCTCCCGGCGGGCCGCTACGCCCCCTACGGCCCCCACGGCCCCCTACGATTCGCTGCGCTCCGCCAGCAGCCGGTCGGCGATCTCCTCGATGCGCTCCCGCAGCCCGTCCTGGTTCTTGCTGCCGTCCAGCAGCTCGCCGCCGATGGCGTATGTGGGGGTGCCGGTCACGCCGATGGCCTTGCCCTCGGCCTGGTCCGCGTCGACGATCAGCATGTGCCGGCCGTCCACCAGGGCCGTGTCCACCTCCCCGGCGTCCAGCCCGAGCCCGCCGGCCGCCTCGACCAGCAGCTTCTCGCCGCGCTCGGCCAGCTCCTCGGCCCGCGCGAGCACCGCCTCGGCGTACGGCCAGCCCTGCCCCTGCTCGGCCGCCTCCTCGGCGGCCTGCGCGGCGGCGTAGGAGTGCTTGTGCTTCTCCAGGGGGAAGTGCCGCAGCCGCACGTCCAGACGGTCGCCGTAGCGTGCGCGCAGCGCCCGCAGGTCGTCCAGGGCCGTACGGCAGTCGGTGCACTGCAGCTCGCACCACACGTCGAGGACGACGGGGGCGGTGTTGGTCTCGCTCATGCGGCCAGTCTTCCAGGCGGCGGGGGCGGCGGCCCTCCGGGTCTCCCCGGGCCTCCTCGCCCCTCCTCGGCCTTTTCCCGGCCTTCCCGGGCTCTTCCCGGGCCCGCCCGGATCTCCTGCCGTCTTCCCGGGCCGTCAGGGATGACCCCGAGATCTCCCTGAGCCGGCCGTCCGGCCATGGCCCGGCCGGCGGCGGGAGGTGCACGATGGAAGGGCGAGCCCGCAAGCCAAGTCCAGGAGGAGACCGATGCTGATCTCGACCATCTGCGCCGCGGTGTCCGCGGCGGGCCTCGGCATCGCCGCGCTGACGGCCTACCGCCGGCGCTTCCTCGCGGCGACGCGGATCGCGGCCTTCTCCCTCGTCCCCATCGGGCTGGTCCTGACCGGGGTCGTGGAGTGGCTCACCGACGTCGTCTTCAAACCGAGCGTCTGGGCCGGCTTCGGGATCCTCGCGCTCTCGGCCCTGCTGTTCGTGGTGAGCAGGGCGGCCGAGCGCCGCGGTGCCGGGGGCGGCCGCAAGGAGCGCAAGGCCGCGGCGGCCGCTGCGCAGCGCGATGCCATGGCCCCCGCCGCTTCCGCTCCGTCACTGCGCCCGGGCCGCGCCGCGGGCAGTCCGCAGGGCGGGGCGAAGAAATCGGGCGACGGCGAGGACTTCTCGGATATCGAGGCGATTCTCAAGAAGCACGGAATATGACGGACCATCCGATCAGTACACCGGGACGCCGGTGTCGGCGGCGTACCCGGCGACTGTTTTCCGGGTAATTCACCGGGTGCGTATTCGCCCGCCCGTATTTTCCCCGTGCATCCGGCGGAGAAGCGGGATCCCGCTCCGATTCCGCCCCGATTCCACCCTGATACCGAGCTCGTTCTGCCCGGAATCAGACCGACGCGCCGGAGTCCGCGGACTCGGCGCCCCGGCGCCGCGCCCGGTAGGCCGCGACGTGCAGCCGGTTCCCGCACGTGCGGCCGTCGCAGTAGCGCCGCGAGCGGTTGCGGGACAGGTCCACGAAGGCGTGCCCGCAGTCCGGCGCGTTGCACCGCCGCAGCCGGTCGCGCTCGCCGGCGACCAGCAGGAACGCCAGCGCCATGGCGCCGTCCGCGGCGAGGTTCTCGGCCACCGCCGCGCCGGGCGCGAAGTAGTGCACGTGCCAGTCGTAGCCGTCGTGCTCGCTCAGCTGCGGTGTGGTGCCGGCCTCGGCCACCAGCTCGTTGATCAGCCGGGCCGCCTCCCCCGTGCTCGCGGCGTCGAAGATCCGTCCGAACCGCTCGCGTATCGACCGCACCGCCGCGACATCGCGGTCCCGCAGCGCCTCGACCGTGATGATGCCGTGCCGCTCCGTGAAGGCCCGCAGCTCCGCCAGGTCCTGCGGACCCGTGTTGAGGAGGTCGACGACGGAGTCGAGCGCAGCCTTGGTGTCGTGGTTGATCTGCACGTTCGTACGCTCCCTGGCCGGACGGAGGCGGCAAGTGTTCGACCGCGGCCCACGACCTTACTGGCTGGGCGGCATCTGTGCGGCCCCCGGTCGCGACGGCGCCGTCGTCCGCGGAGCGGTCCGCGGACGACGGCGCCGTGCCGTGCCCTGTGTGCGAGATGTGGCGCGCAGCCTCCCCGAGTGGGCTGGCGCGCTCCGGGTCAGCCCCGGCCCGGACTCAGCTCTCCGCCAGGATGTGGGAGAGCTCGGTGTCCAGGTCGAAGTGACGGTGCTCGGTGCCCGGCGGCACCGCGGCGTCCGTCCGCTTGAGGAAGGACTCCAGGGCCCGCGCAGGGGCCTCCAGCAGCGCCTCGCCCTCGGGAGAGCTCAGCGCGATGCACACGACGCCCTGACCGTGGCTGCGGGACGGCCAGACGCGGACGTCGCCGGTGCCTGTGGGCCGGTGCAAGCCTTCGGCGAGGAGGTCGCGGGCGAAGACCCATTCGACCGTCTCTTCGGCTCCGGTGTGGAACGTGGCGTGCACGGCATACGGATCGGCCGTGTCGTACCGCAGGCCTGCGGGGACAGGCAGTGAGGATTCGCTCGACACGACGAGGCGCAAGTGCAGCTCGCAGCTGACCGTGGTGTTCATAAGCGCCAGGGCCTTTCGCTCAGTGTGCGCTCGGGGATTCGCACGTCGGCGAAATCGACATGCCACCTACGGTGCCGTTGTAAACCCCTCTGACCGTTTTGAGGCTGTTCGGATACCTCGGACGGCCCAGTCGCCCGACGGGGAATACGGCCATTCCGGTGAGTTCGGGATCGGTCCGGTAGGTTGGGGCTCATGAATGCGGAGAGTGACCGGCGGCAGGACGCCGCGACGGGGGACGGGACGAAGGACGGGGGCGCGGGAGAGCCCGCCCTCGGATCGCGCGCGCCCCACTTCATCAAGCGCTCGCGGCCCCTGCACGTGAGCTGGCAGGTGGGCGTCTTCATCGTCGGCCTGGCCGTCGTCGTCGCGGGCATCATCATGCTGCCCCTGCCCGGCCCGGGCTGGCTCGTGATCTTCGGAGGCATGGCCATCTGGGCGACGGAGTTCGTCTGGGCCCAGCTCGTGCTGCGCTGGACCAAGCGGAAGGTCACCGAGGCGGCCCAGCGCGCCCTCGACCCCCGGGTCCGGCGGCGCAACATCATCCTCACCGTGACGGGCCTGGTGATCGCCGGCGCCCTCCTCGGGATCTACCTCTGGAAGTTCGGCATGGTCATGCCGTGGAAGGTGGGCGGCTGACCGGCCCGCCGCCGGTTCAAAGCACCGTCTGACATGCGGTAATGTTTGCGGTGCGCCCGGGCGATTAGCTCAGCGGGAGAGCGCTTCGTTCACACCGAAGAGGTCACTGGTTCGATCCCAGTATCGCCCACACGACAGGACCGAGGGTCCGCAAGGCTCACCCCTTGCGGACCCTCGGTCTTTGGGTGTCCGCTGGCCCCATGCCCTTCCTGGCCGCGGCCCTGGCCCCCTCCCACCGCTACCGCTTCCACGGCGCATGGGCCCTGGCCGCCCCGCCCGACGCCGTCTACGCCCGCCTCGAAGCCGTGGACGGCTATCCCGCCTGGTGGCCGCAGATCCGCGAGGTCAACCGGGCCGACGCCGCCACCGGCACCGCCCGCGTGCGCTCCTTCCTCCCCTACGACCTGACCGTGGCCGTCCGCGCCCGCCGCCACGACCCCGTCGCCCGCGTCCTCGAGATCGCCATGACCGGCGACATCGAGGGCTGGGCCCGCTGGACCGTCCTCCCGCACGGCACCGCCGGCTGCACCGCCCGCTTCGAGCAGGACGTGGAGGCCCGCAAGCCCCTGCTCAGACGGCTCGCCCTGCCCGCCAGGCCCCTCTTCGTGGCCAACCACGCGTGGATGATGCGCGCCGGCCGGCGCGGCCTGCGGGCCCTGCTGGCCGGCGCCACCCGGGGGATTTGATGGAGAGCCGCCGCGACCTGTATTGTTCAGTGCGTTGCCGGGGGAAACCCCGCACGAATCCCGGGCGATTAGCTCAGCGGGAGAGCGCTTCGTTCACACCGAAGAGGTCACTGGTTCGATCCCAGTATCGCCCACACGCAGGCAAGGCCGGTCCGTCAAGAGACGGACCGGCCTTGTGCGTTGCCCGTCCGCACGCCCGTGTTCCGCACGCCCGTGCGCGCGGCTCTCGTGACGCCCGGAGCGCCGCTCACGCGGCGGCCGGCAGCGACGGCCGCAACGGCCAGGCCGGGTCGCACGCCTCCTCCGTCCCGTTCCGCGCGAACCACGCCTGCAGACCGCGCGCCTGTGCCGCGTGCCACACCGCCTGCCGGGCGTGCAGCTCCGCCGGGCTCAGCCGCTCCAGCCGGGCCGCGAACCGGCGGCCCACCGCCCGCACCACCTGCAGCGCCGCGAGCGCGTCCGACGCCGCGTCGTGCGCGCCCGTCAGCTCCACCCCGTACTGTGCGCACAGATCCGTCAGCGTCCGCCGCCCCTTGCGGTAGCGGTCCAGGTGCTTGTCCAGCACCCACGGGTCCATCACGCACAGCGGTGCGGCCCCCAGGTAGTCCGCCAGAGACGAGGCGCGGTGGCGCCGCAACTCGCGGTCCAGCAGCGTCAGGTCGAACGGGGCGTTCATCACCACCAGCGGCGTCCCGCGCGCCGACTGCACCGCCAGCGCCCGCGCCACCTCCTCCACCACCGGCGCCGGCCACCGGCCGTTCCGCTGCAGGTAGGCGTCCGTCAGCCCGTGTATCGCAGTGGCCCCTTCGGGCACCGGGACCCCCGGGTCGACCAGCCAGCGCGTCACGACCGGTGCGGCCTCGGCCGCGGACTGCACCACGAGGGCCGCCGACACGATCCGGTCGTGCTCGACATCCACTCCGGTGGTCTCGGTGTCGAACGCGGCGAGTGGTCCCTCGAACCAGCACATGTTCCAACTCCTCGCACTTGCCCGGCGAATGGCGTGTTTCACCCTCCCCGCCAGGTGATACCCGGCCACGAACCACTGCGAACCGCCGTTGTTTGCAAGGGAGTTGCGAAGGAAACAACACGGTTGTACGGATCGAACGCCCGAAGACGCCCGGAAGGATTCGGACATGGCGTTCCCGCGGCCCGAACCGGGCGGGCTGCTGTCTGAGCTTCCCGAGCCCGCCGCACCCGCCCTCGTACGCGGCTCGCTCGCCACCACCGCCTGCATGGAGACGCTCCAGATCGGCTACCTGCACGCCGTCGCCGCGGCCGCGGGCTGCTCACTGGCCCAGCCCTTCCCCGACCACGGCATCGACTGGCACATCAGCCACACCGCCCCCGGCCACGCCGTCGACGACGAGGTCACCATCAAGGTGCAGCTCAAGTGCACCTACCAGCTCGGCCCCCGCCCGGCCGTGCGGCCGCCGCCCCGGGCCCCCGCCGCGGAGCTCCCGGCCGTCCCCGTCGTCCCGGCGCCCACCTTCGCCTTCACCCTCGACAACGACCACCTGGCCAAGCTCGCCCGCACCCCCGTCGCCGTCCACAAGATCCTCGTCGTGATGATCGTGCCGAGATCGCGCGACGACTGGCTGCGCGCCGGCCACGACAGCCTCCACCTGAGGCACTGCTGCTACTGGACCAACCTCGCCGGCCACCCCGTGACCGGCAGACGCCGGACCACCGTGCGGATCCCGGCCACACGCGTCTTCGACGACCGCGCACTCTGCGAGATCATGACGCGGGTCGGGGCGGGAGGGAGACCCTGATGCACCGGCCGACCGAGCCCTCGCGCCACCCCCGGCACACCCCGCCCGGCGGCCCCCCGCCCGAAACCGCCGACCCCGCCGTCCTCGCGGCCCTCCTCGCCCGCCACGGCTGGCGCCGCCGCGGCGCGGCAGCCGGCCCGTACAGCCGCTGGACGCCGCCCGACGCCGCCGGCGCCCGCGGGCGCACCAGCCTGCTCGTCCCCGACAGCCGCGCCTACCCCGACAGCGCCGACCTCGTCGCCGAGGCGCTCGCCGCGCTGCGCCACAGCCCCGCACCCTCGGCGCGCGACGTCCTCATCGCCCTGCACACCCCCGTCGACGAGATCCACTGGCAGCGGGACGCCCCCGAGCCCGAGGCGCCCGCGGCCGCCTGGGCCGCCCAGGAACAGCTGCGCGCCGGCGCCCGCGCCCTGCTCCTCGCCGCCGCCCTGGCCGCGCGCGGCACGGCCGGCTACCACGGCGCGCGCCACCGCCGGCAGGCCGAGACCGCCCTCGGCCGCCTGCTGACCGGCACCGCCGCCGGCGGCCGGGAGCTGACCGCCTTCCTGCCCGTCGGCCCGGGCGCGGCTCCCGGCCCCGACGGCAGGCCGGTCACCACCGCACTCCTGCGCGCCCTCTACGCGGCCCGCGACGCCACCGACCGCCAGCGGGCCACCGGCGCGCCCGACGCCTTCGAACCGGCCGTCGAGGCGGGCGTCTGCCAGGAGCTGACCGAAGCCATCGCCGAACTCGTCCGCGGCTCCGAAGGCATCCGCATCACCCTGCACTGGGCACCCGCGGCCGGCCCGCCCGACGGCTTCGCCGCCCGCCCCGAGCCGGTCGCGTTCGGCCCCGGCGACCTCCCCGTGCTCCGCGAGGCCGGGGCCCGCTACATCCGGGACGAGCCGCCCGTCGCCGTGCAGCTCACCGGAGCCGTCGTCCGCATGCGCCGCGAGGACCGGGGCGGCCCCGGAACCGTACGGCTGAGGATCCTCGCCGGCGTGGACGTGCCCCAGGTCCGCGCCACCCTCGACGAGGACGACTACCGGATCGCCGGCCACGCCCACCTCCTCGGCATGCCCGTCCGCATGAGCGGCCGCCTGGAGAGCACGGGCGGCTTCCGGCGCCTGACCGACGCCCGCGACGTCATGCCCGTACGGGTCGACGACGGCGAGCGGGACCGCCTGCTGAAGTCGCTGCACGAGAACATCGACTTCTTCGAGGAGGCGTGCGGCGGCGAGTGAGACCGGCCCCTCCCCGGCCGCCCGGTAAACCGTTTCGCGACCAGGCTGCCGCTCTCGGTACGATTCAGGCGCGCAGTGACCGCTGCCGCGACCCATACGTCAGGAGAGACCGGTGTCAGACGTCCGTGTGATCATCCAACGCGATTCCGAGCGGGAAGAGCGCGTGGTGACGACGGGCACGACGGCCGCCGAGCTCTTCGCCGGTGAGCGCACCGTCGTCGCCGCGCGCGTCGCGGGCGAGCTCAAGGACCTCGCGTACGTCGTCGCCGACGGCGAGGAGATCGAGGCCGTCGAGATCTCCTCCAAGGACGGCCTCGACATCCTGCGCCACTCGACCGCGCACGTCATGGCCCAGGCCGTGCAGGAGCTCTTCCCCGAGGCCAAGCTGGGCATCGGCCCGCCGGTCAAGGACGGCTTCTACTACGACTTCGACGTCGAGAGGCCGTTCACGCCTGAGGATCTCAAGGCGATCGAGAAGCGCATGCAGGAGATCCAGAAGCGCGGGCAGAAGTTCTCCCGCCGCGTCGTCACCGACGAGGAGGCCCGCGACGAGCTTGCGGCCGAGCCGTACAAGCTGGAGCTGATCGGCCTCAAGGGCTCCGCCTCGCACGACGACGGCGCGGACGTCGAGGTCGGCGCCGGCGAGCTGACGATCTACGACAACCTGGACCCGAAGACCGGCGAGCTGTGCTGGCGTGACCTGTGCCGGGGCCCGCACCTGCCCACCACCCGTGTCATCCCGGCGTTCAAGCTCATGCGCAACGCCGCCGCGTACTGGCGCGGCAGCGAGAAGAACCCCATGCTCCAGCGCATCTACGGCACCGCGTGGCCGTCGAAGGACGAGCTGAAGGCACACCTGGACTTCCTGGCGGAGGCCGAGAAGCGCGACCACCGCCGCCTCGGCTCGGAGCTGGACCTCTTCTCGATCCCGGAGCAGATCGGCTCGGGCCTGGCCGTCTTCCACCCCAAGGGCGGCATCATCCGCCGGGTCATGGAGGACTACTCCCGCAAGCGGCACGAGGAAGAGGGGTACGAGTTCGTCTACACCCCCCACGCCACCAAGGGGAAGCTCTTCGAGACCTCGGGCCACCTGGACTGGTACGCCGACGGCATGTACCCGCCCATGCAGCTCGACGAGGGCGTGGACTACTACCTCAAGCCCATGAACTGCCCGATGCACAACCTGATCTTCGACGCCCGGGGACGCTCGTACCGCGAGCTGCCCTTGAGGCTGTTCGAGTTCGGGACCGTGTACCGGTACGAGAAGTCGGGCGTCGTGCACGGCCTCACCCGCGCCCGCGGCTTCACGCAGGACGACGCGCACATCTACTGCACCCGCGAGCAGATGGGCGAGGAGCTCGACCGCACCCTCACCTTCGTCCTGGACCTGCTGCGCGACTACGGTCTGAACGACTTCTACCTGGAGCTGTCCACCAAGGACCCGGAGAAGTTCGTCGGCTCGGACGAGGCCTGGGAGGAGGCCACCGAGACGCTGCGCAAGGTGGCCGAGAAGCAGGGCCTGGAGCTCGTCGCCGACCCGGGCGGCGCGGCCTTCTACGGCCCGAAGATCTCCGTCCAGGCCAAGGACGCGATCGGCCGCACCTGGCAGATGTCGACCATCCAGCTCGACTTCAACCTGCCCGAGCGCTTCGACCTGCAGTACACCTCGGCGGACGGCTCGCGCCAGCAGCCCGTCATGATCCACCGCGCGCTGTTCGGCTCGATCGAGCGCTTCTTCGCGGTGCTCCTGGAGCACTACGCGGGTGCGTTCCCGGCGTGGCTGGCTCCGGTGCAGGCGGTCGGCATCCCGATCGGCGACGCCCACGTCGAGTACCTGCAGGAGTTCGCCGCCGAGGCGAAGAAGAAGGGCCTGCGGGTCGAGGTGGACGCCTCCTCGGACCGCATGCAGAAGAAGATCCGCAACCACCAGAAGCTCAAGGTTCCGTTCATGATCATCGTCGGTGACGACGACATGAACGCGGGCACGGTCTCCTTCCGCTACCGCGACGGCTCGCAGAAGAACGGCATCCCGCGCGCCGAGGCGCTGGCCGAGATCCTCAAGGCCGTCGAGGACCGCGTCCAGGTCTGACCCGGGAATCAGGGACGAACGGGCCCCGGAGCGTCGACGGCGCTCCGGGGCCCATATGCTGCACAGCATGACGAGTGAGCCGGAGCAGCAGATCGGAGTCGGGGCGCCGGACGCGTTCCAGCGACTGTGGACGCCCCACCGGATGGCCTACATCCAAGGCGAGAACAAGCCGACCGGGCCGGGGTCCGGTGACGGCTGCCCGTTCTGCTCGATCCCGGAGAAGAGCGACGAGGACGGGCTGGTCATCGCCCGGGGCGAGCGCGTCTACGCCGTCCTGAACCTCTACCCGTACAACGGCGGCCACCTCATGGTCGTGCCCTTCCGGCACGTCGCCGACTACACCGAGCTCGACGTCGCCGAGACCGCCGAGCTCGCGGCCTTCACCAAGCGGGCCATGACCGCGCTGCGCACCGCCTCCGGCGCGCACGGGTTCAACATCGGCATGAACCAGGGCGCCACCGCCGGTGCCGGCATCGCCGCTCATCTGCACCAGCACGTGGTCCCCCGCTGGGGCGGCGACACGAATTTCATGCCGGTGATCGGCCACACCAAGGTGCTGCCCCAACTGCTGGCGGACACCCGCAAGATGCTCGCGGACGCCTGGCCGGACGCCTGAGGACACGCGTCAGAGAAAAACGGGCAAATGTCCCAAAGTCTTAATTAAAAGAAGTTCTAATGGTGCGGTGACCTTCCTTCACCGCCGCACCGTGCTGCGCGCGGCCGCCGGCGGAGCCCTCGCCGGGGCCGCCGGCGCGGGCTGCGGCCGGTCGGACGGCGAGTCGGGGGCCCGGGCGGCGGATCCGTCCGTAGGGGCCGGCGCGTCGGCCGGGCGGTCCGCCGGGCCGGGTGCGTCGGCCAAGCCCGGTGCGTCCACCAAGCCGGGCGCGTCCCGTAAGCCGGGCGCCTCGAAGAAGCCTGCGGCGTCCGGGGCGCCGTCGGTGTCGAAGCCCCCCGCGCTCACCCTCGCCCCGCTCCCGCCGGGGCTCCCCGCCCAGATCGAGCACGGCCCCCGCACCGGCAAGGACGTGGCGCTGACCTTCCACGGCCAGGGCGATCCGAAGCCCATCACCGGGCTGCTGGGGGAGGCCGAGCGGGCCGGGGCGCGGGTGACCGTGCTCGCCGTGGGCACCTGGCTGGACGCCTATCCGCAGCTCGCACGGCGGATCCTCGACGGCGGCCACGAGCTGGGCAACCACACGATGCACCACCTCGACATCTGCACGATGCCCGCGGCCGCGGCCTCCGCGGAGATCACCGAGTGCGCGGAGCGGCTGCGGCGGCTGACGGGCGGGATCGGCCGCTGGTTCCGGCCCTCGCGGGCGCGGCTCGCCACCGAGCAGGTGGCCCGGCTGGCCCGTCAGGCCGGCTATCCGCACGTTCTCTCCTACGACGTGGACTCCCTGGACTTCACCGATCCCGGGCCGGAGGCGGTCCGGCGCACCGTGCTGAAGGCGGTGCGGCCCGGGTCGGTGGTGAGCCTGCACTTCGGGCACGCGGGCACCGTGGCCGCGCTGCCCGCGATCCTCGACGGCCTGCACCGCCGCGGTCTGCGCGCGGTGACGACAACGGAGCTGCTGACCTGATGAACCAGTTCTCCTCGTTCCCGAGCTCTCTGCGCCGGCCGCGTCTGCGCGGGGTGCACCGTGCCGTGCTGTTCGCCGCCGCCTGCGCCCTGCTGGCCTCCGGCTGCGGCGGGGATTCCGGTACGGAGGCCGCCGACCGCGCGCCCCACAAGGAGGGGCAGCAGCAGGAGCGCCGGGGCGCCGCCCCGGCCGCGGGGCTGCCCGGTATGCCGCCGCTGCTGGATCCGAACGACCTGTACGCGGCGGACCGGCCCAATCAGCTGTCGCCGGTGGTGAAGGACTTCCCGTCGCGGGTGTACGTGCCCAACACGGAGTCGAACACGGTGAGCGTGATCGACCCGAAGACGTACAAGGTGATCGAGACGATCCCGGTGGGGAACCAGCCGCAGCACGTGGTGCCGTCGTGGGACATGAAGACGCTGTGGGTGAACAACGACCGCGGTCACACGCTGACGGCGATCGACCCGGCCACGGGGAAGAAGGGGCGGACGGTCGACGTCCACGACCCGTACAACCTCTACTTCACGCCGGACGGCAAGTACGCGGTGGTGATGGCGTCGATGGACCGGGAGCTGGTGTTCCGGGACGCCCAGACCATGAAGCGGAAGAAGACGGAGCCGGTGTCGTGCAAGGGGGTGAACCACGCGGACTTCTCGCCGGACGGGAAGTACTTCATCGTCTCGTGCGAGTTCTCGGGCGAGCTGCTGAAGGTCGACACGGCGAAGATGAAGGTGATCGGCCAGCAGAAGCTGCCGTTCGAGGGCGCGATGCCGCAGGACGTGAAGATCGCTTCCGACGGCAAGACCTGGTACGTCGCCGACATGATGGCGGACGGGGTGTGGGTGCTGGACGGTGACAAGTTCACCGAGCCGTGGCTGATGCCGACGGGCAAGGGCGCGCACGGGCTGTACGTGAGCCGGGACTCGAAGTCGATGTACATCTCCAACCGGGGCGAGGGTTCGGTCTCGGTGCTGGACCTGCCGAGCCGCAAGCTGGTGAAGAAGTGGGAGCTGCCGGAGGGCGGGAGCCCGGACATGGGCGGGGTGTCGGCGGACGGCAACGTGCTGTGGCTGTCGGGGCGTTACGACTCGGAGGTGTACGCCATCGACACCCGGGACGGGCACCAGATCGCCAAGATCCCGGTCGGTGCGGGGCCGCACGGCCTCGCCGTCTATCCGCAGCCGGGCCGGTACTCGCTGGGCCACACCGGAATCTTCCGGTGAGACCCGGCGAGTGACGGCCGGTCAGGCGCGGCGGGCGGGCGCCGGTCAGGCGTTGTAGACGTCCGCTGCGCCCGGCTTGGCGTCCTGGACGGCGCCGCTGAGGGACATGGCGCGGCTGTTGAAGCGGTCGGTGTTGACGCCGTGCTCCTTGAGTACGCGCAGGGCGGCCTCGTGCACCACGCGCAGGACGGGGGTGGTGGCGCGCAGGGCGTCGTCGGCCATGAAGCGGTGCCGCCAGGGCTTCTCGGCCCAGGCGTGCCGCAGGCCGAACGGCTCGGGCAGGACGAGCTTTCCGCCCCAGTACTCCAGGAGCGGGGGGTACCAGGTGAGGGGGGCGCGGGCGGCGAGGCGGACGATCTCGCGGGGCGGGACGACGGAGAGGGTCCTGGTCCGGTTCTCCCAGAACTTGATGGTCTTGGGGGTGGTCTTGGTGCGGGCGGCGGGCTTGCCCATGAAGACGCCGCTGACGGGGCCGAGGGCGTGCCCGGTGACCTCGATGCGCAGGGTCTTGTGGAGGACGGTGACGGTGATCAGGAGGGTGATGACGAGCTGGCCGTCCCAGAGGACGAACTGGACGCCGAGGTAGTGCCGGCTGCCAGCGCCGAACTGCTGCTCGTTGCAGATCTTCTGGAGCTCGGCGCCCCTTATCTGGAAGCCGTCGGTGCCTTCGGGGCGGGAGACGGCGCCGGCGCCCTCGCCGACGTCCGAGACGACCCAGTGCTCGACGGAGGGGGCGGGGAAGCCGCCGGTGTGCAGGGGGCTGCGCTCCAGGAGGTGCAGCTGGTCGTGGATGGCGCGGACGACGTCCCAGCTGCGGAAGGGGTTGATCTCCTTGCCGGGGTCGAGCGGGACGAGCTCCTCGGCGAGGTGCCAGCTGCCCCAGCGGGTGCCCATGCCGAGGATGCCCTTGGTGCCGGCGTAGAAGGCGACGTTGCTCTGCTGCTCGGCGGCGAGGCGCTCCAGGGACTGGCGGAGCCGCTCGGCGGCGGTCTCGCCGGGGTTCTTGGGGACGGCTTCGGGGATCTTGGCGCCGACGCCACCGCCGGAGAGCAGGCCCGTCCAGCGGTCGCGGAGGTCCTTGGCGGTGCGCTCGCAGACGGTCTTCGCCCAGAAGCCGCCGACGAGCGGGGCGATGATCATGGCGCGCAGGTAGAAGGCCCAGAAGCCGTGGAAGGGCAGCTTCACCAGGAGGATGGCGGCGAGGATGCCGAGGGCCACGAGGAGGGCCGTGCCGAGGGCTCCGGCGCGCTTGTTCTGGGCGCCGGCGATGGTGCGGCGGAGCTGGAAGACGCCGAGCCAGAGCAGGACGCCGGGGAGGAAGAGCAGCCCGCAGACGCCCATGATGAGGGTGAGTTTGGCGTCGCGCTGCTTGCGGATGCGGTTGGCCGCGAGGCAGTGCTCGACGACGGGCTGCGGGTCGAGGCCGAAGGACTGGATGAGGGGCTTGCGGCCGCCGCCGAGCACACGCAGCTGGACGGCGCGGGCGAAGGCCTCGCCCAGGTTGGGCTCGAAGAGCGATATGCGGGGCGCCTTGACCTCGGACTTGGCCCAGTCGGAGTTGGCCTTGAGGAGCTGGTCGACCGGTCCGTCGCGGTAGGCGGCGGAGGCGAGCGCCTGCGTCGCCGCGGTCTGTCCCGAGGAGCCCGAGAGCGGGATCTGCGCCCCGGGGCTGAAGTCGAAGGGATCCCCTGCTGCCACTGCTGCCCCCAATGCCGCGCATGTCCGGTCCTGCGGCCTTCGACGGATGCCGACGACCGCCCGCGTCATACGTGTTGGTCCGCGGCTCCAGCGTATCGGCGTGGGGTGCCGGCTGTCGCAGAGATCGTGAAGGCCGCCCGCCCCGGATGGTGCGAGGCGGGCGGATTGCGCCTGTTACCCTCCGGATCCGGCCGATTCCCGCAGCCGCTCGGCGACCTGAGGGGGCATCGGTTCGTGGCGGGCGTAGGAGCGGGTGAAGCGGCCGGTGCCGTGCGACAGGGAGCGCAGGTCGACGGCGTAGCGGCCGATCTCGATCTCGGGCACCTCGGCGCGCACCAGGGTGCGGCCCGCGCCGGACTGCTCGGTTCCGATGACACGGCCCCGCCGCCCGGACAGGTCGCTCATCACGGGGCCGACGTAGTCGTCGGAGACCAGGACCTCGATCTCGGCGACGGGCTCCAGGAGGTGGATCCTGGCCTCGGCCGCGGCTTCGCGCAGGGCGAGCGCGCCCGCGGTCTGGAAGGCGGCGTCGGAGGAGTCCACCGAGTGCGCCTTGCCGTCGAGGAGGGTGACCCGGATGTCGACCAGGGGGTGGCCGGCGGCGACGCCGCGGGCGGCCTGGGCGCGGATCCCCTTCTCCACGGAGGGGATGAACTGGCGGGGGACGGCGCCGCCGACGACCTTGTCGACGAATTCGATGCCGGAGCCGCCGGGCAGCGGTTCGACCTCGATCTCGCAGATGGCGTACTGGCCGTGGCCGCCGGACTGCTTGACGTGCCGGCCGCGGCCGGCCGCCTTGGTGCCGAAGGTCTCGCGGAGCGAGACCTTGTGGGGCACGACGTCGACCTGGACGCCGTAGCGCGAGCGCAGCCGTTCCAGGGCGACGTCGCGGTGGGCTTCGCCCAGGCACCAGAGGACGACCTGGTGGGTGTGCGGGTTCTGCTCCAGGCGCATGGTGGGGTCTTCGGCGACGAGCCGGGACAGGCCCTGGGAGAGCTTGTCCTCGTCGGGCTTGCTGTGCGCCTGGATCGCCACGGGCAGGAGCGGGTCGGGCATCTGCCAGGGCTCCATGAGGAGGGGGTCGCCCTTGGCGGAGAGCGTGTCGCCGGTCTCGGCGCGGCTGAGCTTGGCGACGCAGGCGATGTCCCCGGCGATGGCCTGGGGGAGGGGTCGCTGCTGTTTGCCGAAGGGTGAGGAGAGGGCGCCGATGCGCTCGTCGACGTCGTGGCTCTCGTGGCCGCGGTCCTCCAGGCCGTGGCCGGAGACGTGGACGGTCTCGTCGGGGCGCAGGGTGCCGGAGAAGATGCGGACGAGGGAGATCCTGCCGACGTAGGGGTCGGAGGAGGTCTTGATCACCTCGGCGGCGAGCGGGCCCGCGGGGTCGCAGGTCACGGGCGCGTGGGGGCGGCCGTCGGGGGTGGTGACGGCCGGGACCTCGCGTTCGAGGGGGGTGGGGAAGCCGCCGGTGATCAGCTCCAGGAGCTCGACGGTGCCCAGGCCCTGTTTGGCGCCCTCGGCCGCGGGGGCCGCGGCGAGGACGGGGTGGAAGCTGCCGCGCGCCACGGCGCGCTCCAGGTCCTCGACGAGGGTCTTGACGTCGATCTCCTCGCCGCCGAGGTAGCGGTCCATGAGGGTCTCGTCCTCGCTCTCGGCGATGATGCCCTCGATGAGCCGGTTGCGCGCCTCCTCGATGAGGGGCAGGTGCTCGGGCCCGGGTGCGGCCTCGGCCCGCTCGCCGGAGGAGTAGTCGAAGACGCGCTGGGAGAGCAGGCCGATGAGGCCGGCGACGGGGCGGTGCCCGTCGGGGCCCTCCGGCCCGTGCAGCGGCAGGTAGAGCGGCAGCACGCCGTCGGGGGAGTCCCCGCCGAAGGCCGTGCGGCAGGTCTCCGTCATCTCCTCGAAGTCGGAGCGGGCCGACTCCAGATGGGTGATGACGATGGCGCGGGGCATGCCGACGGCCGCGCACTCCTCCCAGACCATGCGGGTGGCACCGTTGATGTTCTCGGTGCCCTCGGCCGCCGAGACGACGAAGAGGGCCGCGTCCGCTGCGCGCAGACCGGCCCTGAGCTCCCCGACGAAGTCGGCGTAGCCGGGGGTGTCCAGCAGATTGATCTTGATGCCGGCCCATTCGACGGGGGCCAGTGACAGCTGGACCGAGCGCTGCTGGCGGTGCTCGATCTCGTCGTAGTCCGACAGCGCGCCGCCGTCCTCGACGCGGCCGGCCCGGTTGACCGCGCCGGTCGCCAGCGCGAGGGCCTCCACCAGCGTCGTCTTTCCCGAGCCGCTGTGGCCGACCAGCACCACGTTGCGTACGTGGCTCGGCCGGTCGGCCGATACTGCTCTGCCCGCGGCCCCTGGGTACGTGCCCGTCTTCTCGCCCATGTGTCCCGCCTCCCGGTCGACACCTGCGGTACACCGAGCTTTCCACTGCGGTAACGCTGCGTCCATACGTCGCACACGGAGGCGCCCCCGCACGCCCCGCGCGGGGGCCGCCGGGGGCGGTGGGAGCACCGGTGTTCCCGCTGCGAGCGGTGCGTGCGCGGCTGCCCGGGGGTGCCTGGCTACGATGGGCCAGCCGGTGGCCTCCTGACCACGCGGCCCGATACGACACCCCTCCGGGAAGGCCATGCTGAACAAGTACGCGCGTGCGTTCTTCACGCGTGTTCTCACGCCGTTCGCCGCCCTGCTCATCCGCCTCGGCGTCAGCCCCGACGCGGTGACCCTCATCGGTACCGGTGGCGTGGTGGCGGGCGCACTGGTCTTCTACCCCCAGGGGGAGTTCTTCTGGGGCACGATCGTCATCACCCTGTTCGTCTTCTCGGACCTGGTGGACGGCAATATGGCCCGCCAGCTGGGCCGCTCCAGCCGCTGGGGCGCCTTCCTGGACTCCACGCTCGACCGGGTCGCCGATTCGGCGATCTTCGGCGGCCTCGCCCTGTGGTACGCGGGCGGCGGTGACGACATCGCGCTGTGCGCGGTGTCGATCTTCTGCCTCGCCAGCGGCCAGGTCGTCTCGTACACCAAGGCGCGCGGCGAGAGCATCGGCCTGCCGGTGAACGTGAACGGCCTGGTCGAACGGGCCGAGCGGCTGGTCATCTCGCTGGTGGCGTGCGGCCTCGCGGGCCTGCACAAGTTCGGCGTGCCGGGCATCCAGTACCTGCTGCCGGTGGCGCTGTGGATCGTGGCCGTGGGCAGCCTGGTCACCCTGATCCAGCGGGTGGTGACGGTGCGCCGCGAATCCGCCGAGGCGGAGGCCGAGGCCGCGGCCGCCGCCGGGGCCTCCCCGGCGCAGGGCGGTGGCAACGGGTGAAGGAGCGGCTGACCGACGCGCTGTACGGGCTCGGCTGGGCCACGGTCAAGAAGCTGCCGGAGCCGGTGGCCGTCCGGCTGGGGCAGCAGATCGCCGACGCGGCGTGGCGGCGGCGCGGCAGGAGCGTGCTGCGGCTGGAGGCCAATCTGGCGCGCGTGCTGCCGGACGCGTCCGCCGAGCGTCTGACGCGGCTGTCGCGGGCGGGCATGCGCTCGTACATGCGCTACTGGATGGAGTCCTTCCGGCTGCCGGCGTGGAGCGCGGAGCGCATTCGCACGGCCTTCGCGCCGGAGGGCCTGCACCACCTGGAGGAGGGCCTGGCGAGCGGGCGCGGCGTGGTGATCGCGCTGCCCCACATGGGCAACTACGACCTCGCCGGGGCGTGGGTGACCACGCGCCTGGGGGTGCCCTTCACGACGGTGGCCGAGCGGCTGAAGCCCGAGACGCTCTACGACCGCTTCGTGGCCTACCGCGAGGGGCTGGGCATGGAGGTGCTGCCCCACGCGGGCGGCAGCGCCTTCGGCACGCTGGCGCGCCGGCTGCGCTCCGGGGGCCTGGTGTGCCTGGTGGCCGACCGCGACCTGTCCTCCTCGGGGATGGAGGTGACGTTCTTCGGCGAGGCCGCGAAGATGCCCGCCGGCCCCGCGATGCTGGCCGTGCAGACCGGGGCCCTGCTGATGCCCGTGACGCTCTGGTACGACCGCTCGCCGGTGATGCAGGGGCGGGTGCACGCCCCCATCGAGGTGCCCGGGGAGGGCACGCGCGCCGAGAAGGCCGCGGTGATGACGCAGCGCATGGCCGACGCCTTCGCCTCCGGCATCGCCGAGCACCCGCAGGACTGGCACATGCTCCAGCGACTGTGGCTCGCCGACCTCGACCCGCGCCCGGACCGGCCGTCCGGCGGAGCGGACGCGGCGGACGGAGCGGCGGACGGGCCGGAGCGGGGGACGCAGGGCGCACACGACTCGCAGGGCACACCGGGCGGGGACGCCGGCCGGGCCGAGAGCGACCGGAGGGCCGAGGCATGAGGATCGGGATCGTCTGTCCCTACTCGTGGGACGTGCCGGGCGGCGTGCAGTTCCACATCCGGGACCTGGCCGAGCACCTCATCCGGCTGGGGCACGAGGTGTCGGTGCTGGCCCCCGCGGACGACGAGACGCCGCTGCCGCCCTTCGTGGTCTCGGCGGGACGGGCCGTCCCGGTCCCGTACAACGGCTCCGTGGCGCGGCTGAACTTCGGCTTCCTGTCGGCCGCGCGGGTGCGGCGCTGGCTGCACGACGGCGACTTCGACGTCATCCACATCCACGAGCCCACCTCCCCGTCGCTGGGCCTGCTGACCTGCTGGGCCGCGCAGGGCCCGATCGTGGCGACCTTCCACACCTCCAATCCGCGCTCCCGGGCGATGATCGCCGCCTATCCGATCCTCCAGCCCGCCCTGGAGAAGATCAGCGCGCGCATCGCGGTCAGCGAATACGCCCGCAGGACGCTCGTCGAGCACCTCGGCGGCGACGCCGTGGTCATCCCCAACGGCGTCGACGTGGACTTCTTCGCCCGCGCCGAGCCCAAGGAGGAGTGGCAGGGCGGGACGATCGGCTTCATCGGCCGCATCGACGAGCCGCGCAAGGGCCTGCCCGTGCTGATGCGCGCCCTGCCGAAGATCTTCGCCGAGTGCCCCGGCGCCCGGCTGCTGGTCGCCGGCCGGGGCGACGAGGAGGAGGCCGTGGCGGGCCTGCCCCGGGAGATGCGCGAGCGCGTCGAGTTCCTCGGCATGGTCAGCGACGAGGACAAGGCGCGGCTGCTGCGCAGCGTCGACGTCTACGTGGCCCCCAACACGGGCGGGGAGTCCTTCGGCATCATCCTGGTCGAGGCGATGTCGGCGGGCGCTCCCGTCCTCGCCAGCGACCTGGACGCCTTCGCCCAGGTGCTCGACCAGGGCTCGGCCGGGGAGCTGTTCGCCAACGAGGACGCCGATGCGCTCGCCGCCGCGGCCGTACGGCTGCTGGGCGACCAGGAGCTGCGGACCGGCCTGAGCGAGCGCGGCAGCGCGCACGTGCGCCGCTTCGACTGGTCCCGCGTGGGCGCCGACATCCTGGCCGTCTACGAGACGGTCACCGCCGGCGCGGCCTCCGTCGCCGCCGACGAGCGCAGCGGCCTGCGCGCCCGCTTCGGCCTGGCCCGCGACTAGCCCTTCCGGCGGATCACGGGCTGTGCACGGGTGCCGGTCCTCCCGGATTCCGCCGGACTCGCGCCGCCCTGGCGATGCGCCGGTGCGGCGGCAGCTGTTGCGCCGGCCGTAGACCGGTCCGGGCCGGCAGCGAACGGCGCCGGGACGGAGCTCCGGGTGACGGTGCGGCAGCCCCCGCGAGCGCCCAGCCCGTGGCGGGTCCCGCTGCGCGAAGCGGCCCGAGCGGCGAGCGGTAACGTGGCCCGGCGTGACCACACTGATCTGGATCGTCGCCGCCCTGGTCGTCATCGGCGTCTATCTGAGCTGGACCGCGGGCCGGCTGGACCGGCTGCACAGCCGCATCGACGCCGCACGCGCCGCGCTGGACGCCCAGCTGCTGCGCCGCGCCTCGGTCGCCCAGGAACTGGGCACGGCCGGCGTCCTCGACCCGGCCGCCTCGATCGTGCTCTACCAGGCCGCGCACGCCGCACGGCAGGCCGAGGAGGAGCAGCGCGAGGTCGCCGAGAGCGAGCTGAGCCAGGCCCTGCGGGCGGTCTTCGCGGAGGTGCCGCAGGTCGAGGTCGTCCGGGAGGCCCCCGGCGGCGAGGAATCCCTGACCGAGCTGTCCGAGGCGGTCCGGCGGGTGCCGATGGCCCGCCGCTTCCACAACGACGCGGTCCGCGCCGCCCGCGCCGTGCGCAAGCACCGCGTGGTGCGCTGGTTCCGGCTCGCGGGCCACGCGCCCTTCCCGATGGCCTTCGAGATGGACGACGAGCCGCCCGCCGTCCTGGAGGCGCGGACGAGCCATTGACCTCCGGGCAGGCCTCCCGGGCAGGGGCCACAAGGGCCCACCGGACCTCTCCGGGCACCCCGGACAAGCCACCGGCCTCGGATTGGCTCTTTTTCCGGGGAAAGCGGGATCGGTTGTATGAGGGGCGCAGCATCACCGCCCTTGATAGTGAGGTCACAACGTGTCCAGCACGGTCCCCAGCACGTCCACCACCCCCGAGACCGGTACTGCCCGCGTCAAGCGCGGCATGGCCGAGCAGCTCAAGGGCGGCGTGATCATGGACGTCGTCAACGCCGAGCAGGCGAAGATCGCCGAGGACGCGGGCGCGGTCGCGGTCATGGCCCTCGAGCGGGTGCCGGCCGACATCCGCAAGGACGGCGGCGTGGCCCGGATGTCCGACCCCAACATGATCGAGGAGATCATCGGGGCCGTCTCCATCCCCGTCATGGCCAAGTCCCGCATCGGCCACTTCGTCGAGGCCCAGGTCCTGCAGTCGCTCGGCGTCGACTACATCGACGAGTCCGAGGTCCTCACCCCGGCCGACGAGGTCAACCACTCCGACAAGTGGGCCTTCACCACCCCCTTCGTCTGCGGTGCCACCAACCTGGGCGAGGCCCTGCGCCGCATCGCCGAGGGCGCGGCCATGATCCGCTCCAAGGGCGAGGCCGGCACCGGCAACGTCGTGGAGGCCGTGCGCCACCTGCGCCAGATCAAGAACGAGATCGCCAAGCTGCGCGGCTTCGACAACAACGAGCTGTTCGCCGCGGCCAAGGACCTGCGCGCCCCGTACGAGCTCGTCAAGGAGGTCGCCGAGCTCGGCAAGCTGCCGGTCGTCCTCTTCTCCGCCGGTGGCGTGGCCACCCCGGCCGACGCCGCGCTGATGCGCCAGCTCGGCGCCGAGGGCGTCTTCGTCGGCTCCGGCATCTTCAAGTCCGGCGACCCGGCCAAGCGCGCCGCCGCCATCGTGAAGGCCACCACCTTCTACGACGACCCGAAGGTCATCGCGGACGCCTCCCGCAATCTCGGCGAGGCCATGGTCGGCATCAACTGCGACACCCTGCCCGAGGCCGAGCGCTACGCCAACCGCGGCTGGTAACGAACCGCTTCCCCGGCTGGGCGGTCCGCGCGTGCAGCGGGCCGCCCAGCCGTCGTCCAGACCCGAGACGGAGAAAAACCCCGTGTCCACCCCCACCATCGGCGTCCTCGCCCTGCAGGGCGACGTCCGCGAGCACCTCGTCGCCCTCGCCGCCTCCGACGCGCTCGCCCGCCCGGTCCGCCGCCCCGAGGAACTCGCCGAGGTCGACGGCCTGGTGATACCCGGTGGCGAGTCCACCACCATGTCCAAGCTCGCCGTCGTCTTCGGCATGCTGGAGCCGCTGCGCGAGCGCGTGCGGGCGGGGATGCCCGTCTACGGCACCTGCGCCGGCATGATCATGCTGGCCGAAAAGCTGCTGGACGGGCGGGAGGACCAGGAGACGCTCGGCGGCATAGACATGATCGTCCGCCGCAACGCCTTCGGCCGGCAGAACGAGTCCTTCGAGGCGTCCGTCGAGATGGCCGGCATCGAGGGCGGCCCCGTCGAGGGCGTCTTCATCCGCGCCCCCTGGGTCGAGTCCGTCGGCGCCGCGGCCGAGATCGTCGCCACCTACGACGGCCACGCCGTCGCGGTCCGCCAGGGCAACGTGCTGGCGACGTCCTTCCACCCGGAGCTCACCGGCGACCACCGGGTCCACGCCCACTTCGTGGACATGGTGCGCGCAGCCCAGTAGCCGGGCCCCGGTAGGATCTCAGTCGTTCGTTCTCAGGATTTGGTTACGCGAAGGAGACAGGCGGATGTCCGGCCACTCTAAATGGGCTACGACGAAGCACAAGAAGGCCGTGATCGACGCCAAGCGCGGCAAGCTCTTCGCGAAGCTCATCAAGAACATCGAGGTCGCGGCCCGCATGGGTGGCGTCGACATCGAGGGCAACCCGACGCTCTACGACGCCATCCAGAAGGCGAAGAAGCAGTCGGTCCCGAACAAGAACATCGACTCCGCGGTCAAGCGCGGCGGCGGCCTCGAGGCCGGCGGCGCCGACTACGAGACGATCATGTACGAGGGTTACGGCCCGAACGGCGTCGCGGTCCTCATCGAGTGCCTCACCGACAACCGCAACCGCGCCGCCTCCGACGTGCGCGTCGCCATGACCCGCAACGGCGGCTCCATGGCCGACCCGGGCTCGGTGTCCTACCTGTTCAACCGCAAGGGCGTCGTGATCGTCCCCAAGGGCGAGCTCAGCGAGGACGACGTGCTCGGCGCCGTCCTGGACGCCGGTGCGGAGGAGGTCAACGACCTCGGCGAGTCCTTCGAGGTCCTCAGCGAGGCCACCGACCTCGTCGCGGTCCGCACCGCCCTCCAGAAGGAAGGCATCGACTACGACTCGGCCGAGGCCAACTTCGTCCCCACCATGCAGGTGGAGCTCGACGAAGAGGGCGCGCGCAAGATCTTCAAGCTGATCGACGCGCTCGAGGACAGCGACGACGTCCAGAACGTCTTCGCCAACTTCGACGTCTCGGACGAGGTCATGGCGAAGGTCGACGCGTAGGACGCGTAAGGCTTCCGACTGCGGTCGGCCGACGGGCCGGCGGGACAACTCGTCCCGCCGGCCCGTCGGCATGATCGGCCGTTGTCAGTGGCAGCCGATAGCCTGCCCGGGCAGGTGAGCCAAGGAGGGGTTGTGCGGGTACTGGGTGTGGACCCCGGGTTGACGCGCTGCGGCGTCGGCGTGGTGGAGGGTACGGCGGGCCGCCCGCTGCGCATGGTCGGCGTGGGCGTCGTGCGCACCCCCGCCGAGGCCGACACCGCCGACCGCCTGGTCCTCATAGAGCGCGGCATCGAGCAGTGGCTCGACGAGCACCGGCCCGAATTCGTCGCCGTGGAGCGCGTCTTCAGCCAGCACAACGTCCGCACGGTCATGGGCACCGCCCAGGCCAGCGCCGTCGCCATGCTGTGCGCCGCCCGCCGCGGCCTGCCCGTCGCCCTGCACACCCCCAGCGAGGTCAAGGCCGCCGTCACCGGCTCCGGCCGGGCGGACAAGGCCCAGGTCGGCGCCATGGTCACCCGCCTCCTGCGGCTCGACGCACCGCCGAAGCCGGCCGATGCCGCCGACGCCCTGGCCCTGGCCATCTGCCACATCTGGCGCGCCCCGGCCGCCGGCCGCCTGCAGCAGCTCGCCGCGGCCCAGCGCCGCACCACCGCACCCGTCCGCCTCCCGAAGGGCACCCGATGATCGCCTTCGTCTCCGGCCCCGTCGCCGCCCTCGCCCCCGACACCGCGGTCGTCGAGGTGGGCGGCATCGGCATGGCCGTCCAGTGCACGCCCGACACCCTCTCGGGCCTCCGCATCGGTCAGCAGGCCCGCCTCGCCACCTCCCTCGTCGTCCGCGAGGACTCCCTGACCCTCTACGGCTTCGCCGACGACGACGAGCGCCAGACCTTCGAGCTGCTGCAGACCGCCAGCGGCGTCGGGCCCCGCCTCGCCCAGGCCATGCTCGCCGTGCACAGCCCCGACGCCCTGCGGCGCGCCTTCGCCACCGGTGATGAGAAGGCCCTGACCGCCGTGCCCGGCATCGGCAAGAAGGGCGCGCAGAAGCTGCTGCTGGAGCTGAAGGACCGGCTCGGCAAGCCGGTCGGCTCGGCCGCGCCGGCCGCCGCCCCCGCCGCCGCGGGCTGGCGCGATCAGCTCCAGGCCGCGCTCGTCGGTCTGGGCTATGCCGCCCGCGAGGCGGACGAGGCGGTGGAGGCGGTGGCGCCCCGGGCGGAGGCCGTTCTCGCCGACGGCGGTCAGCCGCAGGTCGGCCAGCTGCTGCGGGCCGCGCTGCAGACGCTGAACCGGGCGCGATGAGCAGGGCCCGGTGCGGCCCCGCGGGCGGGTCCGTGCCCCCGGGCCGCACCGGCGCGGCCCCTGCCGGAAAACCGACCAAGCACTCGACCGTGAGGTTCAACCCGTGAACTGGGACGACGAATCCGCATACGCGGAGCCCCCCGCAGGCGACCGCCTCGTCGCCACCGCCGCCGACGGCGAGGACCAGGCCGTCGAGGCCGCGCTGCGCCCCAAGGACCTCGGCGAGTTCGTCGGCCAGGAGCGCGTGCGCGAGCAGCTCGACCTCGTCCTCAAGGCCGCCCGGGCCCGCGGCGCCACCGCCGACCACGTGCTGCTCTCCGGAGCCCCCGGCCTCGGCAAGACCACCCTCTCGATGATCATCGCGGCCGAGATGGGCGCCCCCATCCGCATCACCTCCGGCCCCGCCATCCAGCACGCCGGCGACCTCGCCGCGATCCTCTCCTCCCTCACCGAAGGCGAGGTCCTCTTCCTCGACGAGATCCACCGCATGTCGCGGCCCGCCGAGGAGATGCTCTACATGGCCATGGAGGACTTCCGCGTCGACGTGATCGTCGGCAAGGGCCCCGGCGCCACCGCCATCCCCCTGGAGCTGCCGCCCTTCACCCTCGTCGGCGCCACCACCCGGGCCGGCCTGCTCCCGGCCCCGCTGCGCGACCGCTTCGGTTTCACCGGGCACATGGAGTTCTACGCCCCCGCCGAGCTGCAGCGCGTGGTGCACCGCTCGGCCCGGCTGCTGGACGTGGAGATAGGGGACCAGGGCGCCGCCGAGATCGCCGGCCGCTCCCGCGGCACCCCCCGCATCGCCAACCGCCTGCTGCGCCGCGTCCGCGACTACGCCCAGGTCAAGGCCGACGGGGTGATCACCCGCGAGATCGCCGCCCAGGCCCTCGACGTCTACGAGGTCGACGCCCGCGGCCTCGACCGGCTGGACCGCGCCGTCCTGACCGCCCTCCTCAAGCTCTTCGGCGGCGGACCGGTGGGCCTGTCCACCCTGGCCGTGGCCGTCGGCGAGGAGCGCGAGACCGTCGAGGAGGTCGCCGAGCCGTTCCTCGTCCGCGAGGGACTGCTGGCCCGCACGCCCAGGGGCCGCATCGCCACCCCGGCCGCGTGGGAGCACCTGGGCCTCGTCAATGACGCCGGCACGGCGGGCCGGGCGGGCACCCCTCCCCAGCAGGGCCTCTTCGGAGGGTGACGGCGCGGGGGCTGGTCGGGTCAGGAACCACGGTGCCATGCTGGGCGTTGTTCCATAGGCGCGGACTCGCTTAGACTCCGCCGATGCCGCCCGTACCGGCGCGGCATACCACCCCCGTAGAAGGCCGCACCCCCCGCGGTCGTGTGAAGGAAACCCCGTCCCGTGAATATCGTGACTCTCCTGCCGTTCATCGTGCTCATCGGGGCCATGTTCCTGATGACGCGATCGGCCAAGAACAAGCAGCGCCAGGCGGCGCAGATGCGCGACCAGATGCAGCCGGGCACCGGCGTGCGGACGATCGGCGGCATGTACGCCACCGTCAAGGAGGTCAGCGACGACACGGTCCTCCTCGAGGTGGCCCCGGGCGTCCACGCGATCTACGCGAAGAACGCCATCGGCGCCGTCCTGGAGGACGACGAGTACAACCGCATCGTCCACGGGATCGAGCCGCACGAGTCCGAGACCCCTGTCGTCCCGGACGATGCCTCGTCGCTGACCGAGTCCGAGGCCCCGGCCGACAAGAAGATCGACCTGGGCAAGGGCGAGGCCGCCGAGGCCGAGAAGGCCGCCGAGCCGGAGTCCGAGGCCGCCGAGAAGGCCGCCGAGAACACCAAGGACGCCAAGCGGGACGGCAAGCAGGACGGCGACGCCGACGCGAAGTAGCCCTTCGAGGAACCGCGGAGCACTGCTGGAGCAGTGCGCCGCGGTTCCCTGACGGTCTAGGCTCCGGCGGGGGGCAGGTCCCCACAACATTCGTGGCCGCCCGGCGAACGCACGGAACCGGGCGGTTGGACAGGGAGAAACGACAAGGTGGCAGCACCGAAGAAGGGCCGCAGGTCCCCGGGCGGCCAGGGCAGGCCGGGCCGGGTCCTGGCCCTGATCCTGATCGCCATGGTGGCGCTCACCGGGGGGATGTTCGCCTCAGGGCGCACCACGCCGCGGCTGGGCATCGACCTCGCGGGCGGCACCAGCTTCACGCTGGAGGCCAAGAACGAGCCCGGCAAGCCCAATGCGATCAACCCGACCAACATGAACACCGCGGTCGGCATCATCGAGCGGCGTGTCAACGGTCTGGGCGTCACCGAGGCCGAGGTCCAGACGCAGGGCGACAACCACATCATCGTGAACATCCCCAAGGGGACGAACGCGAAGCAGGCCCGCCAGCAGGTCGGAACCACCGCCAAGCTCGGCTTCCGCCCCGTGCTGTCCGTGGCCGCCGGTGCCAAGACCGAGCCCACTCCCGACGCCTCGTCCCCCGGCAAGGACAAGGACAAGGACAAGGACGCCAAGGACAAGGACGGCAAGACCAAGCCGTCCGGCTCGCCTTCCGCCTCCGCCTCCTCCTCGGCCTCGGGTGCCCCCTCCGCGAGCGCGAGCCCGCGCCAGCAGGGCCGCCCCGTCACCGACGCCGTGAAGGCCGACGCCACCCCGTCCGCCTCGGCCGTCGCCAAGGACGACAAGGCGAAGGACGAGAAGAAGGACGACGCCAAGAAGGACGAGGGCAAGAAGGACGACAAGTCCAAGGAGCCCACGCCGTCCCCGGCCGACGTCGCCGCGCTGCAGAAGAAGCTCGACGCCCTGGACTGCACGACCCCCGAGGGCCGTGCCAAGGCGAGCGAGGCCGCGGCGGGCGCCAAGACGACCGACGTCATCGTGGCCTGCAAGAAGGACGGCTCGGCCAAGGAGATCCTCGGCCCGGTGTCCGTCGAGGGCACCGGCGTCACAGGCGCCGACGCCGTCTTCGACAGCCAGCAGGGCCGCGGCTGGCTCGTCCAGCTGAAGTTCGACTCCAGCGGCTCCAAGAAGTTCGCGGACGTCACCGGCCAGCTCGCCGGCAAGCAGCCCCCGCAGAACCAGTTCGCGATCGTCCTGGACGGCGAGGTCGTCTCCGACCCGTCCGTCTCCACCTCGATCACGGGCGGCCAGGCGGAGATCTCCGGCGGCTTCACCCAGGCCAGCGCCCAGGACCTCGCCAACGTGCTGTCCTACGGCGCCCTGCCGCTGTCCTTCGACGTCGTCACCGAGCAGACGGTCACCGCCGCCCTCGGCGGTGAGCAGCTGCGCGCCGGTCTGCTCGCCGGCGCCATCGGCCTCGGCCTGGTGATCATCTACCTGGTCGCGTACTACCGCGGTCTCGCGCTCGTCGCCCTCGCCAGCCTCCTGGCCTCGGCGATCCTCACGTACACGATCATGGTGCTGCTCGGCCAGGCCATCGGCTTCGCGCTGAACCTGCCGGCCGTCTGCGGTGCGATCGTCGCGATCGGCATCACCGCCGACTCCTTCATCGTCTACTTCGAGCGCATCCGCGACGAGATCCGCGACGGACGCACCCTGCGCCCGGCCGTCGAGCGCGGCTGGCCGCGCGCCCGGCGCACGATCCTGGTCTCCGACTTCGTGTCCTTCCTGGCCGCCGCGGTGCTCTTCATCGTCACCGTCGGCAAGGTGCAGGGCTTCGCGTTCACGCTCGGCCTGACCACGCTCCTCGACGTCGTCGTGGTCTTCTTCTTCACCAAGCCGCTGATGACGCTCCTCGCCCGGCGCAAGTTCTTCGCCAGTGGCCATCCGTGGTCCGGGCTCGACCCCAAGCGCCTCGGCGTCAAGCCGCCGCTGCGGGCCTCCCGCCGCCGCCCCTCCGCCCCCGTCGACCCCAAGGAGGCGTGAGATGTCCAAGCTCGGAAATCTCGGCGCCCGGCTCTACCGCGGCGAGGTCGGCTACGACTTCGTGGGCAAGCGGAAGATCTGGTACGGCATCTCGATCCTCATCACCATCACGGCCATCGTCGGCCTGGCGGTGCGCGGCCTGAACATGGGCATCGAGTTCTCCGGCGGCGCGGTCTTCACCACGCCCACCACCTCCGTCTCGGCCGAGACGGCCCGGGTGACCGCGGAGGAGGCCTCCGGCCACACCGCGATCGTCCAGAAGCTCGGCAACGGCCCGCTGCGCGTCCAGGTCAGCGACCTCACCACCGAGCAGTCGCGCGCCACCCAGGAGGCCCTGGCCAAGAAGCTGGGCGTCTCCACGGACAAGGTCAACACCGACATCGTGGGCCCGAGCTGGGGTGACCAGATCGCCAAGAAGGCCTGGTACGGCCTGGGCATCTTCATGATCCTCGTGGTGATCTACCTGGCGATCGCCTTCGAGTGGCGCATGGCCATCGCCGCCCTGATCGCCCTGATCCACGACCTCACCATCACCGTCGGCGTCTACGCACTGGTCGGCTTCGAGGTCACCCCGGGCACCGTGATCGGTCTGCTCACCATCCTCGGTTACTCCCTCTACGACACCGTCGTCGTCTTCGACGGTCTGAAGGAGGGCGCGAAGGACATCACGAAGCAGACCCGCTTCACCTACAGCGAGATCGCCAACCGCAGCCTCAACGGCACCCTGGTGCGTTCGATCAACACCACGGTGGTCGCGCTGCTGCCGGTCGCCGGCCTGCTGTTCATCGGCGGCGGCTTCCTCGGCGCGGGCATGCTCAACGACATCTCGCTCGCCCTGTTCGTCGGTCTCGCGGCCGGCGCCTACTCGTCGATCTTCATCGCCACGCCGCTGGTCGCCGACCTCAAGGAGCGCGACCCGCAGATGCGGGCCCTGGCCAAGCGGGTGCGCGCCAAGCGCGCCGCCCAGGCCGCCAAGGGCGAGGCGGGCGAGGAGCCGCGCGACGAGGTCCCCGGTGACGAGGAGGACGAGAGCGAGGACGCCGCGACCGGTGTCGTCGGCCCCCGCCAGTCCGCCGCCCGCGCCCGCGGCACCCGCGGCGGCCGCCCCCAGGGGAAGCGCCGATGAGCGCCACGGGCGTCGGCACGGCCGACGAGAAGCTGCGCGACCTGCTGCTGACGCACATCCACGACGTGGCCGACTATCCGAAGCCGGGCGTGATGTTCAAGGACATCACCCCGCTGCTCGCCGATGCCACGGCGTTCGCCGCCCTGACCGACGAGCTCGCCGCGCTGTGCAAGCGCCACGGCGCCACCAAGGTCGTCGGCCTGGAGGCCCGGGGCTTCATCCTCGGTGCCCCGGCCGCCGTCCGGGCGGGGCTGGGCTTCGTGCCCGTGCGCAAGGCCGGCAAGCTCCCCGGAGCCACGCTGGCCCAGGCCTACGAGCTGGAGTACGGCACGGCGGAGATCGAGATGCACGCCGACGCCGTCGGCCCCGGCGACCGCGTCCTCGTCATCGACGACGTGCTGGCCACCGGCGGCACCGCCGAGGCCTCGCTCCGGCTGATCCGCCGGGCCGGCGCCGAGGTCGCCGGGGTCGTCGTGCTCATGGAGCTCGGCTTCCTGCCCGGCCGCGAGCGGCTCGCGGACGCCCTCGGCGACGCCCCGCTGGAGGCTCTGATCACGGTCTGACGCGCCTCTGACCTGCCACGCAGGGCAGGTCCGGCACGCACTGCGCACCGCGGGGCGGGCCCCGGGGAAGACCCCGGGGCCCGCCCCGCGTTCTTCTGAGCACAGCCGGGTGCGCGGCGGCCCCGCCGCCCGGGTCGATACCATGGTTGTCCGGACCTGATCGGGGGGCCGGACCCCGCATGAGGAGTGCTCTTGCCAGACGAGGCCCAGCCGCTCACCGCCGCACAACAGGACGAGCCGTCTCCCGAGGCCGCGGCGGCCGCGGGCACGCCCAAGGGCCGCCCGCAGAGCGCGCCTGAGTCCACGCCCCGGCCGCCGGCCGGCCCCGGCGCGGGCAGCGGACCGAAGAGCCAGGTCCCGGCCGTCGCGGGGACGTCACCCGTGCGGCCCACGCCGCCGCCCAGCGCCCCGCGCCCCGGCTCCTCCAGCCGCGTCCGGGCCCGCCTCGCCCGCCTCGGCGTCCAGCGCTCCAGCCCGTACAACCCGGTCCTCGAACCGCTCCTGCGCATCGTGCGCGGAAACGACCCGAAGGCCGACGCGACGACCCTGCGCCAGATCGAGCGCGCCTACCAGGTCGCCGAGCGCTGGCACCGCGGCCAGAAGCGCAAGAGCGGCGATCCCTATATCACCCACCCCCTCGCGGTGACCACGATCCTCGCCGAGCTCGGCATGGATCCGGCCACGCTGATGGCCGGGCTGCTGCACGACACCGTCGAGGACACCGAGTACGGCCTGGACGACCTGCGCCGTGACTTCGGCGACCAGGTCGCCCTGCTGGTGGACGGCGTCACCAAGCTCGACCGCGTGCAGTTCGGCGAGGCCGCGCAGGCCGAGACCGTCCGCAAGATGGTCGTCGCCATGGCCAAGGACCCGCGCGTCCTGGTCATCAAGCTCGCCGACCGCCTGCACAACATGCGCACCATGCGCTACCTCAAGCGGGAGAAGCAGGAGAAGAAGGCCCGCGAGACCCTTGAGATCTACGCCCCGCTGGCGCACCGGCTGGGCATGAACACCATCAAGTGGGAGCTGGAGGACCTCGCCTTCGCGATCCTCTACCCCAAGATGTACGACGAGATCGTCCGCCTCGTCGCCGAGCGGGCACCCAAGCGCGACGAATACCTGGCGATCGTCACCGACGAGGTCCAGGCCGACCTGCGCGCCGCCCGCATCAAGGCCACCGTCACCGGCCGGCCGAAGCACTACTACAGCGTCTACCAGAAGATGATCGTGCGGGGCCGCGACTTCGCCGAGATCTACGACCTGGTGGGCATCCGCGTCCTCGTCGACACCGTCCGCGACTGCTACGCGGCGCTCGGCACCGTCCACGCCCGGTGGAACCCGGTGCCCGGGCGGTTCAAGGACTACATCGCGATGCCCAAGTTCAACATGTACCAGTCGTTGCACACGACGGTCATAGGGCCCAGCGGCAAGCCCGTCGAGCTGCAGATCCGCACCTTCGACATGCACCGCCGCGCCGAGTACGGCATCGCCGCGCACTGGAAGTACAAGCAGGAGGCCGTCGCCGGAGCCTCCAAGGTGCGCACCGACGTGCCCAAGAACGCCGGCAAGAACCAGGACACCGTCAATGACATGGCCTGGCTGCGGCAGCTGCTGGACTGGCAGAAGGAGACCGAGGACCCGGGCGAGTTCCTGGAGTCCCTGCGCTTCGACCTCTCCCGCAACGAGGTCTTCGTCTTCACGCCCAAGGGCGATGTCATAGCGCTCCCGGCCGGGGCCACCCCGGTCGACTTCGCCTACGCCGTCCACACAGAGGTCGGCCACCGCACGATAGGGGCCCGGGTCAACGGGCGGCTCGTGCCGCTGGAGTCCACCCTCGACAACGGCGATCTGGTCGAGGTCTTCACCTCCAAGGCGCCCGGCGCCGCCCCCTCCCGCGACTGGCTGGGCTTCGTCAAGTCCCCCCGCGCGCGCAACAAGATCCGTGCCTGGTTCTCCAAGGAGCGCCGCGACGAGGCCATCGAGCAGGGCAAGGACGCCATCGCGCGCGCCATGCGCAAGCAGAACCTGCCGATCCAGCGCATCCTCACCGGTGACTCCCTGGTCACCCTCGCGCACGAGATGCGCTACCCCGACATCTCCTCCCTCTACGCCGCCATCGGCGAGGGCCACGTCGCGGCGCAGGGCGTCGTGCAGAAGCTGGTGCAGGCCCTGGGCGGCGAGGACGCCGCCACCGAGGACATCGAGGAGACCGCTCCGATCCGCGGCCGCTCCAAGCGGCGCTCCAGCGCGGACCCCGGCGTGATCGTCAAGGGCGTCGAGGACGTCTGGGTGAAGCTCGCCCGGTGCTGTACGCCGGTGCCCGGCGACCCCATCATCGGCTTCGTCACCCGCGGCAACGGGATCTCGGTGCACCGCGCCGACTGCGTCAACGTCGAGTCGCTCTCGCAGCAGCCCGAACGGATCATCGACGTCGAGTGGGCGCCCACCCAGTCCTCGGTCTTCCTGGTCGCGATCCAGGTCGAGGCGCTGGACCGCTCCCGGCTGCTGTCGGACGTCACGCGCGTCCTGTCCGACCAGCACGTCAACATCCTGTCCGCGGCCGTGCAGACGTCCCGGGACCGGGTGGCCACGTCCCGCTTCACCTTCGAGATGGGCGACCCCAAGCACCTCGGTCACGTCCTGAAGGCCGTGCGGGGCGTCGAGGGCGTGTACGACGTCTACCGCGTGACCTCGGCCCGACGGCCGTAAACGCACATGAGTAAGGGGCTCCGGCAATAGCCGGAGCCCCTTACTCATGTGGCTGTTCAGCCGCCGAACTCCTCCAGCCCCTTCAGGGCCTGGTCCAGCAGGGCCTTACGGCCCTCGAGCTCCTTGCCGAGCTTGTCGGCCTTCGCGTCGTTGCCCGCGGCACGCGCCTTGTCGACCTGCTCCTGCAGCTTGTCGACGGCCGCCTGGAGCTGGCCGGTCAGACCGGCCGCGCGGGCCCGCGCCTCGGGGTTCGTGCGCCGCCACTCGGCCTCCTCGGCCTCCTGGATGGCGCGCTCCACCGCGTGCATCCGGCCCTCGATCTTCGGGCGGGCGTCCCGCGGGACGTGGCCGATGGCCTCCCAGCGCTCGTTGATCGAACGGAACGCGGCGCGGGCCGCCTTCAGGTCGGTGACGGGCAGCAGCTTCTCGGCCTCGACCGCGAGCTCCTCCTTGTGCGTCAGGTTGACCTGCTGCTCGGCGTCGCGCTCGGCGAACACCTCGCTGCGGGCCTGGAAGAAGACGTCCTGCGCGCCGCGGAAACGGCTCCACAGGTCGTCCTCCGCCTCGCGCTGCGCACGGCCGACGGCCTTCCACTCCGCCATCAGGTCGCGGTAACGCGCGGCCGTCGGGCCCCAGTCGGTGGAGCCGGAGAGGGCCTCGGCCTCGGCGACCAGCTTCTCCTTGGCCTTGCGGGCGTCCTCGCGCTGGGCGTCGAGGGAGGCGAAGTGCGCCTTGCGCCGCTTGGAGAACGCCGAGCGGGCGTGCGAGAAGCGGTGCCACAGCTCGTCGTCGGCCTTGCGGTCCAGGCGCGGAAGGCCCTTCCAGGTGTCGACCAGGGCGCGCAGCCGCTCGCCGGCCGACCGCCACTGCTCGCTCGCGGCCAGCTCCTCGGCCTCGGCGACCAGCGCCTCCTTGGCCGTACGGGCCTCGTCGGCCTGCTTGGCCTTGGCGGCCTTGCGCTCCTCGCGGCGCGCCTCGACCGTCTCGACGAGCTTGTCGAGACGGACGCGCAGCGCGTCGAGGTCACCGACGGCGTGGTGCTCGTCGACCTGCGTGCGCAGGTGGTCGATCGCGGTCGTCGCGTCCTTGGCCGAGAGGTCGGTGGTCTTGACCCGCTTCTCGAGGAGGCCGATCTCGACGACCAGGCCCTCGTACTTGCGCTCGAAGTAAGCGAGGGCCTCCTCGGGAGACCCGGCCTGCCACGATCCGACGACCTGCTCTCCGTCGGCAGTACGCACGTACACGGTCCCCGTCTCGTCGACGCGGCCCCATGGGTCGCTGCTCACAGCGCCTCCTCCACATGATGCCGAGGCCGGCGTGCGGCCCTCGCGCATCGTCCACAGTTGTTCCGGGCAGGGCCGCGCCCTGGCCGGTCCGACGGCTTGATCATTTGGGTGCGGGTAGCCGCCGGATCAGGCACCCTACACAACGCCAACATAGGCGACCGGCGCCCTGGCTGTCCGTATCCCGCGCGACCGAAATTTCGCTCTGCGGGCAACAACCGGGCACCGGAGGCCTGATCGGGGCGCCGGGCCGGGGTCAGGACTTGGCGACCGTCGCCTTGTCGATGACCACCGTCGCGTTCGGGGCGCCGTCACCGGTGCCCTGCGACTCGCCCGCACCGGCGATCTTCTTGAGCGTCTTCATGCCCTCGGCGCCGATCGTGCCGAAGGGCGTGTACGTCGGGGGCAGCGGGCTGTCCTGGTAGACGAGGAAGAACTGGCTTCCGCCGGTGTGCGGCTGGCCGGTGTTGGCCATCGCCACCGTGCCGGCGGGGTAGACGTTCCCCTTGAGCCTGGAGTCCTTGAGGTTCTCGTCGGGCAGGGTGTAGCCCGGGCCGCCCGAGCCGAGGCCCTTCGGGTCGCCGCACTGCAGGACGTAGATGCCGCTGGTGGTCAGGCGGTGGCACTTGGTGTGGTCGAAGTAGCCCTCGCCGGCCAGGAAGTTGAAGGAGTTGACCGTGTGCGGGGCGTTCGCCGCGTCGAGCTTGACGTCGATCGTGCCGCAGGTCGTCTTCAAGTCCATCGCGTACGCCGCGGACTTGTCGATGCTCATCTCCGGCTCCGACTTCCACGTCTTGGTGGCGGGGGAGCCGGGGGCGGCCTTGGCGCACGGGTCGGGACCCTTGGACGGCTTCTGGGAAGCCTCGGGGGCGGCGTCGGCGCTGTCCTTCTTGTCGTCACCGGACAGCGCGCCCGTGGCGTACGCGCCCGCGCCCGCGGCCAGCACCACCGCGAGGCCGGCGGCGATGATCGCGTTCCGGCGCCGGCCCTTGCGCCGGGCCTCCTCGCGACGCTGCTGCTGCCGCTCGAACTTCTCCCGGGCGAGCTGCCGCCGCCGCTGCTCGTTACTGACCACCGGGTCTACTCCTCATACCGATTTGTCCATGTCATGAGCCCTGTGTTGCTGGTGTGCCCGTACCGTATACGGGTTCGCGGCCGCGGGAGTGCCGCCGGTAGGCTCTTGTTCGCAGCCGGTGATCCCCCTGGGGCGCCCCGGCCGCAACCGCTGATGAAATTCTGCTGGTCGATCATTAAGGACGAATGTGCTGATTGCCGGGTTCCCCGCCGGGGCCTGGGGGACCAATTGCTATCTGGTCGCCCCCGCCGCCGGCGAGGAGTGCGTGATCATCGACCCGGGCCACCAGGCGGCCCCCGGGGTCGAGGAGGCGCTCAGGAAGCATCGGCTCAAGCCCGTCGCCGTCGTCCTCACCCATGGCCACATCGACCATGTGGCCTCGGTCGTCCCCGTGTGCGGCGCCCACGACGTCCCGGCCTGGATCCACCCCGCCGACCGCTACATGATGAGCGACCCGGAGAAGGCCCTCGGCCGTTCCATCGGGCAGCAGCTCATGGGCGAGCTGACGGTCGGGGAGCCCGACGACGTCAAGGAGCTGACCGACGGCTCGCGCCTCGACCTCGCGGGGCTGGAGTTCACCGTCGCGCACGCGCCCGGCCATACCAAGGGGTCGGTGACCTTCCGGCTGCCCGAGACCTCCGACGTCCCGTCGGTGTTCTTCTCGGGCGACCTGCTGTTCGCCGGCTCCATCGGACGCACCGACCTGCCGGGCGGTGATCACGCCGAGATGCTCCGGTCGCTGGCACGCGTGTGCCTGCCCCTGGACGACTCGACCGTGGTCCTCTCCGGCCACGGCCCCCAGACCAGCATCGGCCGCGAGCGCGCCACCAACCCGTACCTGCGGGAAGTGGCGGACACGCAGCGCGGCTCCGGAGGCGGCCCTACCGCCGCTCCGCGAAGAGGAATGTGACGATTTTCCCGTGAGTACGTTCAAGGCCCCCAAGGGCACCTACGACCTCAAGCCCCCCACCTCCGCCGTCTACCTCGCGGTCCGCGAGGCCATCGCCGCCCCGCTCAAGCGAGCCGGCTACGGCTACGTCGAGACCCCCGGTTTCGAGCAGGTCGAGCTGTTCTCCCGCGGCGTCGGCGAGTCGACGGACATCGTGACCAAGGAGATGTACACCCTCACCACGCGCGGCGGCGACCAGCTCGCCCTGCGTCCCGAGGGCACCGCCTCCGTGCTGCGCGCGGCACTGGAGGGCAACCTCCACAAGGACGGCAACCTGCCCGTCAAGCTCTGGTACTCCGGCTCGTACTACCGCTACGAGCGCCCGCAGAAGGGCCGCTACCGCCACTTCTCGCAGGTCGGCGCGGAGGCCATCGGCGCCGAGGACCCGGCGCTGGACGCCGAGCTGATCATCCTGGCCGTCGACGCGTACAAGTCGCTCGGCCTGCGGAACTTCCGCCTCCTGCTGAACTCGCTCGGCGACAAGGAGTGCCGCCCCGTCTACCGCGCCGCCCTGCAGGACTTCCTGCGCGGCCTGGAGCTGGACGAGGACACCCGCCGCCGCATCGAGATCAACCCGCTGCGCGTCCTGGACGACAAGCGCGAGGACGTCCAGAAGCAGCTCGTCGGAGCCCCGCTCTTCCGCGACCACCTGTGCGAGGCCTGCAAGGCCTACCACGAGCAGGTGCGCGAGCTGCTGACCGCCGCGGGCGTCGAATTCGAGGACGACCCCAAGCTCGTCCGCGGCCTCGACTACTACACCCGCACCACCTTCGAGTTCGTCCACGACGGCCTCGGCTCGCAGTCCGCGGTGGGCGGCGGCGGCCGTTACGACGGCCTGTCCGAGATGATCGGCGGCCCCGCGCTGCCGTCCGTCGGCTGGGCACTCGGCGTGGACCGCACGGTCCTCGCCCTGGAGGCCGAGGGCATCGCGCTCGACCTGCCCTCGCCGACCGACGTCTACGCCGTCCCGCTGGGCGAGGAGGCCCGCAAGGTCCTCTTCGGCGTGGTCACCGAGCTGCGCCGCAACGGCGTCGCCACCGACTTCGCGTTCGGCGGCAAGGGCCTGAAGAACGCGATGAAGTCGGCCAATCGCTCCGGCGCCCGCTTCGCGGTCATCGCGGGCGAGCGCGACCTGGCCGAGGGCAACGTGCAGCTCAAGGACCTGGAGAGCGGCGAGCAGAAGGCCGTCGCCCTCGCCGACGTCGTGGGTGAAGTCCTGGCCAAGCAGGGCTGATTGCATGTCCTCTGGTGCAGAATGGGCGCCAGGGACCGACTGATGGGATCAACGGCGCTATGACCACTTCGGCACTCGACCGCTCCGACACCGACGGCGAGGAGCGGGACGGCCCCGCGACGGGCGCCGCCGGCGGCAGCCGCGCGTTCGCGCTGCTGCTCGTCATCACGGGTGCGCTGGGGCTGCTCGCCGCCTGGGTCATCACGATCGACAAGAACAAGATCCTCGAGGCCAAGGCGGTCGGGAAGACCTTCACCCCCGGGTGCAGCCTCAACCCGATCGTCTCCTGCGGCAACATCATGGAGAGCGAGCAGGCCCACGCCTTCGGGTTCCCCAACCCGATGCTGGGGCTCGTCTGCTACGGCGCGATCATCGCGATCGGCCTGGCGGTGCTCTCGGGCGCTCGCCTGCCCCGCTGGTACTGGCTCGGCATGCAGGCCGGCACGCTCTTCGGCGTCGGCTTCTGCACCTGGCTGCAGTACCAGTCGCTGTACGTCATCGGGTCGCTGTGCCTGTGGTGCTGCCTGGCCTGGGTCGCCACGATCTTCATGTTCTGGTACGTGACCGTGCAGAACATCAGGCACGGCTTCATCCCGCTGCCGGACGGCCCGCGCCGCGCGGTCCTGGAGTTCCACTGGGTGGTCCCGGTGCTGTGGGTCGGCATCATCGGCATGCTGGTCCTCACCCGGTGGTGGGACTTCTGGACGGGCGGCACCGCCTGACCGCCCTCGCACCTGGCTCGATCGAGGCCGCCGGACCCCTGGTCCGGCGGCCTTGTCAGTGCAGTGGCATAGGGTTTCGAACGTGGAGCCAGACCTGTTCACCGCCGCCGCAGAGGACCGCCAGGAGAAAGACCCGGCGAGCAGTCCCCTGGCCGTGCGCATGCGCCCCCGCACGCTCGACGAGGTCGTGGGGCAGGGGCACCTGCTCAAGCCCGGCAGCCCGCTGCGGAGGCTGGTGGGGGAGGGCAGCGGCGGTCCGGCCGGCCCCTCGTCGGTGATCCTCTGGGGCCCGCCCGGCATCGGCAAGACGACTCTCGCGTACGTCGTCAGCCAGGCCACCAACAAGCGCTTCGTGGAGCTCTCCGCCATCACCGCCGGCGTCAAGGAGGTGCGGTCCGTCATCGACGGCGCGCGCCGCGCCTCCGGCGGCTACGGCAAGGAGACGGTGCTCTTCCTGGACGAGATCCACCGCTTCAGCAAGGCTCAGCAGGACTCCCTGCTGCCCGCCGTGGAGAACCGCTGGGTCACGCTCATCGCGGCCACCACGGAGAACCCCTACTTCTCGATCATCTCGCCGCTGCTGTCCCGCTCCCTCCTGCTGACCCTGCAGGCCCTCACCGACGACGACCTGCGGGGGCTGCTGCACCGCGCCCTCACCGACGAGCGCGGGCTCGGCGGCGCGGTGACCCTGCCGGAGGACGCCGAGGCGCATCTGCTGCGGATCGCCGGCGGCGACGCCCGCCGCGCCCTCACCGCCCTGGAGGCCGGCGCCGGCTCGGCCATCGCCAAGGGCGACGCCGAGATCACCCTGGAGACGCTGGAGGACTCGGTCGACCGGGCGGCGGTGAAGTACGACCGCGACGGCGACCAGCACTACGACGTCGCGAGCGCCCTGATCAAGTCGATCCGCGGCTCGGACGTCGACGCCACGCTGCACTACCTGGCCCGCATGATCGAAGCGGGCGAGGACCCGCGGTTCATCGCGCGCCGGCTGATGATCTCCGCGAGCGAGGACATCGGCCTGGCCGACCCGACGGCCCTGCAGACGGCGGTCGCCGGTGCGCAGGCGGTCGCGCTGATCGGCTTCCCCGAGGCGCGGATCACGCTGAGCCAGGTCGCCATCGCGCTGGCCCTGGCCCCGAAGTCCAATGCCGCGTACCTCGCCATCGACGCCGCCCTCGCGGACGTCCGCGCGGGCCTCGCCGGGCCGGTGCCGCCGCACCTGCGGGACGGGCACTACAAGGGCGCGGAGAAGCTGGGGCACGCGCAGGGGTATCTGTATCCGCACGATCTGCCCGGGGGCATCGCGGCGCAGCGATACGCACCGGACGCGGTGCAGGGCAAGCGGTACTACGAGCCGACGCGGTACGGGGCGGAGGCCCGCTACGCGGACGTCGTCGAGCGTGTGCGTGTCCGCTTGCGCGGCGAGCAGGAGGGCTGATCGGGGTTCGGCACCGCCGGACAGGTCCGTTCGGCTTCTCGCCGTTGCGGCAGATGCCAGGTGCCGGGCAAGCACCTTGCATCCGCCGCAATGGTGCGCAACCCCCGTGATGGCGTCCGGCAGTGCCGGGACCCGCTCAGCCGGCCCCCGTCAATCCGAGGCCGCCTCGAACAACGTGTGCATCGCCCGGCGCAGGCCGACCACGTCGCGGACCGGCTCCGGGAACTCGAAGCGCGCGTCGAAGGACCGGTCCGCGGGCGCCCCGCCGCCCGCGCGGGTGAACCGCACGCGCAGCCCGAAGCGGTCCAGCGCCAGCGGCACCGCCCGGTCGCCCGCGCGGCGCACGTCCTCGGCCCGCTCGCCGAGGAGCGTGTAGAGCGCGCGCACCTGGTCGCCGTGGCCGGAATGCAGGTGTTGCAGCAGCTCGGCCTCGTGGCAGACGAGCGGGTCGGGGTGGGCCCGGGCGAACTCCTCCGGCTCCACGTCCTCCGCGCCCCACAGGTCGTCCACGCTCGCCTCGCCGACCTCCAGGCGCACCATCATGCGGCCGGGCTCGGTCACGCCGGGGACGCAGGTGACCCAGCCGGAGACCCAGGCGCGGCCGCGGATGCGGTTGGGCACGGAGACCGGGGCCACGTCGGTGAGCTCCAGGACGGCGGCCAGCTCGTCGTCCTGGGCGTGGGTCGCGGCGCGCACGGCCGGGCTGTCGGAGGGGAAGACAAGGAAGATCTCGCCGTCGGGGCCGACGCTGCGCGCCTCGGGCGCCAGCTGGTCGGGGCGGGTGACGGCGGCCCCTGGAATCAGCAGTACCGCGGAGCATGTACTCTGTACGAGAGTTCGTGTGCGCTCGGCTGCTGACGGCATCCGCGCGATTTCAAGTCCGCTGGGACGCGGCTGACCACGATCTGATCGGACCTCCGTCACGTCGGCGCCATCGAGAGCGTCCGTCTTCTGCGTGCTGTCCGTGATGTGACTGGTGTTCCCCGGGCGAGACATGCGATCTCCTTGAGTAAGGTAAGCCTAACCTAACCTATTTCGGAGGTCTGGAGAACGTGCCTAACCAGTCGCGTCCCAAGGTCAAGAAGTCTCGTGCGCTCGGCATTGCGCTGACCCCGAAGGCCGTCAAGTACTTCGAGGCCCGCCCCTACCCGCCGGGTGAGCACGGCCGTGGCCGCAAGCAGAACAGCGACTACAAGGTCCGTCTGCTCGAGAAGCAGCGTCTGCGCGCCCAGTACGACATCAGCGAGCGCCAGATGGTCCGTGCCTACGACCGCGCCCGCAAGGCCGAGGGCAAGACCGGCGAGGCCCTGGTGGTCGAGCTCGAGCGCCGCCTCGACGCCCTCGTCCTGCGTTCGGGCATCGCCCGCACCATCTACCAGGCCCGTCAGATGGTCGTCCACGGCCACATCGAGGTCAACGGTGGCAAGGTCGACAAGCCGTCCTTCCGCGTCGCCCCGAACGACGTCGTGATGGTCCGCGAGCGCAGCCGCAGCAAGCCGCTGTTCGAGACCGCCCGCGCCGGTGGCTTCGCCGCCGAGGGTGAGACCCCGCGCTACCTGCAGGTCAACCTGGGCGCCCTGGCCTTCCGCCTGGACCGCCTGCCCAACCGCAAGGAAGTTCCGGTCATCTGCGACGAGCAGCTCGTCGTCGAGTACTACGCCCGCTGATCCAGCCGACGTAGCTCTTCCTTCACGCTCAGCCCGCTGTCTCCCCGGCCCTCGTGGCCGGCGGGGCGGCGGGCTGCCGCGTTTCCGGGACCGGGGTGCGCCCGCGCAGCGCCCGCGCCGTCGCCGCGTCCGCATCGAGCAGGGCGCCCTCGCGCACGTACTCCTCGTAGCGCCGCCGCCCCAGCCGCTCGCGCAGCCGCCGCTCGCACAGCGCGTGCGGGGCGTTGAAGAAGCGGGAGCCGAACAGCGGCAGCCCCACCGAGCGCCACAGCCGCCCTGCCGCTCCCTGCAACACCGCGGCCTCCGCGGCCCCGTCCGGGCCGCCCTCCTCCAGCGTCACCAGGGCCAGCAGCTCGATCGCGAGGACGGCGCCCACCAGGTCGTGGAAGGCGTGGTCGATCGCCAGGCACTCCTCCAGCAGTGCCCGGGCCCGCGCCCGGTCCCCGCCGCTCCAGGCCGCGAAGCCCAGGACGTACAGCGCGTAGGCCAGGGTCCAGCGCTCGCCGTGGTCCGCGCAGACGTCCCGGACCTCCTCGCACAGCGTCACCGCCCCTGCCAGGTCCTCCTGGAAGGCGATCGCCATCGCGAGCTCCACCTGAGCCATCAGCACGTTGCTGTTCAGCTCGCCGGCCTCGCGGTAGCGGGCGAGCGCGGACCGCAGGAGCCGTTCCGCGCCCGCCATGTCGTCGGAGACCAGGGCCAGGCAGCCGGTGCGGTGCTCGGCGTAGGCGAGGGCCCGGTCGTTTCCGGAGCGCTCGGCCGTCGCACGGCACTCGCCGAGCGCCGTGAGCGCGCCCGCGGAGTCGCCCTGGAGCACCGCCACGTAGCCGAGCACCCACAGGGCCTTGAGCCGCGTCTCCTCGTGGGCCCGCTCCGGCGTCACCTCCAGGGCCCGCTCCAGCCAGTGCCGCCCCTCCGCGAGCCGGCCGCAGCCCACCCAGCAGAACCACAGCGTCGCCGCCAGGTACTGGCCGATGTGGGCCTCCCCGGCGTCCTCCAGGCTGTGCTCCAGGGCGATCCGCAGGTTCGGCAGCTCCGCGCCGACCCGGGCGGCCACCTCCGCCTGCCGGGGGCTGAACCAGTCGAGCTCGCACCAGGTCGCGAGCCCCATGTACCAGTCGCGGTGCCTGCGGCGCATCCGCCGGGTCTCGCCCAGGGCGTCCAGCCAGCCCGCCCCGTACATCCGGACCGTGTCCAGCAGCCGGTAGCGCGTGCCGAGCGGGGTGTCCTCCCGGACCACGACGGACTGCGCCACCAGCTCGCTCAGCACGTCCGGCAGCCTGTCGGCGGGCAGCTCCGGGCCCGAGCAGATGTACTCCGCCGCCTCCAGCTCGAAGAGGCCGGCGAAGACCGTGAGCCGGGCCCACAGCAGCCGCTCCGCGGGGGTGCACAGCTCATGGCTCCAGCCGATGGCCGTGCGCAGCGTCTGATGGCGCGGCAGCGCGCCGTGCCGGACGCCGCTCAGCAGCCGGAAGCGGTCGTCCAGCCGCTCCAGCACCTGGCCGGCGGACAGGGCGCCCAGCCGCCCGGCCGCCAGTTCCAGGGCCAGCGGGATCCCGTCGAGCCTGCGGCACAGCTCGGCCGTGGCCGCGCCGCCCGCCTCCCCGGCCCGGAAGCCCGGGTGCACGGCCGCGGCCCGCTCCTCGAAGAGGGCGACGGCCTCGGCGTCCGGCATCGGCGCCAGCGCGAAGACGTGCTCGCCCTCCACGCGCAGGGGCCGCCGGGACGTGGCCAGCACGCGCAGCCCGGGCGCCCGCGCCAGCAGCTCGTGCACCAGGCCGGCGCAGGCCCCGGCGAGGTGCTCGCAGCCGTCGAGGACGAGCAGCAGGCTCCGGTCGGCGAGCTGTTCCAGCAGGCAGGCGCGCGCCGGCCGGCCGGTGTGATCGGTCAGCCCGAGCGCCGCGGCGACCGCGTGGTCCAGCAGGGCGGGGTCGGTGAGGGCCGAGAGCCCCACGAGCCGCGCCCCGTCGCAGAAGCGATCCTGCAGCCGTGCTGCCGCCCGGGCGACGATCCGGCTCTTGCCGACGCCCCCGACCCCGGTGACCGTCACCACGCGCGCCCGCTCCACGTACCCCGCCAGGGCGTCCAGCTCGCGCTCCCGGCCGACGAAAGAGGACAGCTCGGCGGGCGGACTGCCCGGAGGGCGGGTGCGGGCGGCGGCCCGGGTGCCGTCGGGACGGGGCCCGTGGGGTGTGCGGGGCTCGTGAGGGAGGGGTCCGGGGTGCGGGGAGCCGGAGAGCGGTGACATGGCACACAGAGGGTACTGACGGGGATGCGCACCGTAAACACCCGCTTCGCGGGCCCGCGGGGCTCGGCGGCAAATGCGGTGCGGGCCCCGATGCCCGGCGCGATAAGGTCAGTACCTGCCCAGAAATACAGCCGGGCAGGTACAGAAAGCGACGAAGACCAGCTAGGGAGCGGGTGCATCGTGTCCGGTGGAGAGGTGGCCGGGATCCTCGTGGCCGTCTTCTGGGCCATTCTGGTGTCCTTCATCGCCTTGGTGCTGGTGCGGCTCGCGCAGACGCTCAAGGCGGCCACCAGACTGGTCGCGGACGTCACCGAGCAGGCCGTGCCGCTCCTCGCCGACGCCTCGGCGACGGTCCGCTCCGCGCACACCCAGCTCGCCCGCGTCGACTCGATCGCCGCGGACGTCCAGGAGGTCACGGCGAACGCCTCGGCGCTCTCCTCGACCGTCTCCTCCGCCTTCGGCGGCCCGCTGGTCAAGGTCGCCGCCTTCGGCTACGGCGTGCGGCGGGCGATGGGCCGCAAGGCCGCCCCCGAGCCGGAGCGCTCCGTCTTCGTCGGCAAGGCCGGCGGCCGCCCTCTGCCGTCCGCACGCGCCGGCCGCCGCACCCGTGGGAAGGGTTGACCCAGGAATGTTCCGCCGCACCTTCTGGTTCACGACCGGTGTAGCAGCCGGTGTCTGGGCCACCACCAAGGTCAACCGGAAGCTCGCCAAGCTCACCCCGGAGAGCCTGGCCCTGCAGGCCGCGGACCGAGCGGTCATCGCCGGGCGCAAGGTCAAGCTCTTCGCGCTGGACGTCCGCGACGGCATGGCGCACCGGGAAGAGGCGCTCAAGGACGCGCTCGGCCTCACGGCCGCGCCGCCCGCCCCCGAGCACCGCGCGCTCCCCGGCCAGCGCCACCTCGTGGCGATCGACCCGCAGCACACCTACCACTCGCACACCCGGAAAGAGGACCACTGATGGAGTCGGCTGAAATCCGCAGGCGCTGGCTGCGCTTCTTCGAGGAGCGTGGGCACACCGTCGTGCCGTCGGCGTCGCTCATCGCGGACGACCCGACCCTGCTCCTGGTCCCCGCGGGCATGGTGCCCTTCAAGCCGTACTTCCTCGGCGAGGTCAAGCCGCCCTTCACGCGCGCCACCAGCGTGCAGAAGTGCGTCCGCACCCCGGACATCGAAGAGGTCGGCAAGACCACCCGCCACGGCACGTTCTTCCAGATGTGCGGCAACTTCTCCTTCGGCGACTACTTCAAGGAAGGCGCCATCAAGCTCGCCTGGGAGCTGCTCACGACTCCCGTGGCGGACGGCGGCTTCGGCCTGGAGCCGGAGAAGCTCTGGATCACCGTCTACCTCGAGGACGACGAGGCCGAGCGCATCTGGCGCGACGTCGTCGGCGTGCCCGCCGAGCGGATTCAGCGCCTGGGCAAGAAGGACAACTACTGGTCCATGGGCGTGCCCGGCCCGTGCGGCCCGTGCTCCGAGATCAACTACGACCGGGGCCCGGAGTTCGGCGCCGAGGGCGGCCCGGCCGTCAACGACGAGCGCTACGTGGAGATCTGGAACCTGGTCTTCATGCAGTACGAGCGCGGCGCCGGCGACGGCAAGGAGGACTTCCCGATCCTCGGGGAGCTGCCGTCGAAGAACATCGACACCGGTCTCGGCCTCGAGCGCCTCGCCATGATCCTGCAGGGCGTGCAGAACATGTACGAGACCGACACCCTGCGCGTCGTCATGGACAAGGCCACCGAGCTGACGGGCGTCCGCTACGGCGCCGCCCGGGACACCGACGTCTCGCTGCGCGTGGTCGCCGACCACATGCGCACCTCCACCATGCTCATCGGCGACGGCGTCACCCCCGGCAACGAGGGCCGCGGCTACGTCCTGCGCCGCATCATGCGCCGCGCCATCCGCAACATGCGCCTGATGGGTGCCACCGGCCCCGTCGTGGCCGAGCTCCTCGACGTCGTCATCAAGACGATGGGCCAGCAGTACCCGGAGCTGGAGACCGACCGCAAGCGCATCGAGACGGTCGCCCTCGCCGAGGAGGCCGCCTTCCTCAAGACGCTGAAGGCCGGCACCAACATCCTCGACACCGCCGTGACGGAGACCAAGGCCTCCGGCGGCAAGGTCCTGGCCGGCGACAAGGCGTTCCTGCTCCACGACACCTGGGGCTTCCCGATCGACCTCACCCTGGAGATGGCCGCCGAGCAGGGCCTCTCCGTGGACGAGGACGGCTTCCGCCGCCTGATGAAGGAGCAGCGGGAGCGCGCCAAGGCCGACGCCAAGGCCAAGAAGACCGGTCACGCCGACCTGTCCTCCTACCGCGAGGTCGCCGACACCGCGGGCGAGACCGAGTTCACCGGCTACACCCGCAACGAGAACGAGTCCACGATCGTCGGTCTCCTCGTCGACGGCCTGCCCTCGCCGGCCGCCACCGAGGGCGACGACGTCGAGGTCATCCTGGACCGCACCCCCTTCTACGCCGAGGGCGGCGGCCAGCTGGCCGACACCGGCCGCATCAAGCTCGACACCGGTGCCGTGATCGAGATCCGCGACGTGCAGAAGCCCGTGCCGGGCGTGCACGTCCACAAGGGCGTCGTCCAGGTCGGCGAGGTCACCGTGGGTGCCTCCGCCTACGCCGCGATCGACGTCACGCGCCGCCGGGCCATCGCCCGCGCCCACTCGGCCACCCACCTCACCCACCAGGCCCTGCGCGACGCGCTCGGCCCGACGGCCGCCCAGGCCGGCTCGGAGAACTCGCCGGGCCGCTTCCGCTTCGACTTCGGCTCGCCGGCCGCCGTGCCCGGCACCGTGCTGACCGACGTCGAGCAGCGCATCAACGAGGTCCTCTCCCGGGAGCTCGACGTGCAGGCCGAGGTGATGAGCCTGGACGAGGCCAAGAAGGCCGGCGCCATCGCCGAGTTCGGCGAGAAGTACGGCGAGCGCGTGCGCGTCGTGACCATCGGCGACTTCTCCAAGGAGCTGTGCGGCGGCACCCACGTGGGCAACACCGCCCAGCTGGGTCTGGTGAAGCTGCTGGGCGAGTCGTCCATCGGCTCCGGCGTGCGCCGTGTCGAGGCCCTCGTCGGCGTCGACGCCTACAACTTCCTGGCCAAGGAGCACACGGTCGTCGCCCAGCTCCAGGAGCTCGTCAAGGGCCGCCCGGAGGAGCTGCCGGAGAAGATCTCCGGGATGCTCGCCAAGCTCAAGGACGCCGAGAAGGAGATCGAGCGCTTCCGCGCCGAGAAGGTCCTGCAGGCCGCCGCGGGCCTGGCCGAGGGCGCCAAGGACGTGCACGGCACCGCCCTGGTCACCGGCCGCGTCCCGGACGGCACCGGCGCCGACGACCTGCGCAAGCTCGTCCTCGACGTGCGCAGCCGCATCAACGGCGGCCGCCCGGCCGTGGTCGCGCTGTTCACGGTGGCCAACGGCCGTCCGCTGACGGTCATCGCCACCAACGAGGCCGCCCGCGAGCGCGGTCTCAAGGCCGGCGACCTGGTCCGCACGGCCGCCAAGACCCTCGGCGGCGGCGGGGGCGGCAAGCCCGACGTCGCCCAGGGCGGCGGCCAGAACCCCGAGGCCGTCGACGAGGCCATGGCCGCCGTCGAGCGCCTCGTGGCCGAGGCGGCCTGATCCCCGTGCGCCGAGGAAGACGCATCTCCGTCGACGTCGGGGACGCCCGGATCGGGGTCGCCTCGTGCGACCCCGACGGGATCCTCGCCACGCCGGTGGAGACCGTGCCGGGGCGTGACATCCCCAAGGCCCACAAGCGGCTCGTGGAGATCGTCGCGGAGTACGAGCCGATCGAGGTCGTCGTCGGCCTGCCCCGTTCCCTCAAAGGAGGGGAGGGGCCGGCCGCGGCCAAGGTGCGCACCTTCGCCAAGGAGATGGCGCGCCGCGTGGCGCCCGTGCCGGTGCGCCTCGTCGACGAGCGGATGACGACGGTGACGGCCACGCAGGGCCTGCGCGCCTCGGGCGTCAGCTCGAAGAAGGGCCGGTCCGTGGTCGACCAGGCGGCCGCGGTCGTCATCCTGCAGAACGCGCTGGAGACCGAGAAGGTCTCCGGCAGGCCCCCGGGCGAGACCGTCGAAGTGGTCATCTGATCGCAGTACGGTAACGTTCCGCGCTGAACAAGGCAGCCGCCCGGCTGACGTCTTCGACGACGGCCGGGCGACTGGGAACCGCGCTCCTCGGAGCGCCCACCTGCTGCCGCTGCGCGGCTCTAGGGGATCGATGACTGAGTACGGCCGGGGCTCCGGCTCCCAACCGTGGCATCCTGACGACCCGCTGTACGGGGACCAGGGCTACAGCGGACAGCAGCAGCATCCGCAGCAGTCGCAGCAGCCTCAGTACGGTCACGGCCAGCAGCAGTACGGCTGGGACCCCTCGCAGGGCGGGCAGCCGCAGGGCGGCCGGCAGCAGTACGGGCAGCAGGACGGCGGCACGTACGGCGGGGGCCAGGGCGGCGACTACTACGGCGTGCCCGACGGCTATCAGCAGCAGCCGCAGCAGCCCCAGCACCAGCAGCCCCAGCATCCGCAGCAGCCGCACGGCCACGGCCGGCAGGGGCATCAGCAGCCGCAGCAGGCCCAGCAGCAGGCCCATCAGGCCCAGCAGCAGTCGCAACAGCACCAGGGCTACCAGCCGCAGCAGGAGTGGTCCGAGCCCGACGAGGAGAAGATCTCCCTCTTCGACGACCTGCCCCCCGCCACCGGCCGCCCCGGCGAGCGGGACGGCGAGGCCGCGGCCGGGGACGAGCCCGAGGACGACGAGCCCCGCGAGGAGCGCTCCCGCGGCCGCGACCGCCGCGGCAAGGGCAAGAAGCCCAAGAAGAACAAGCGCCGCAGCGGTACCGCCTGCCTGGTGGTCGCGGTGGTCCTGCTCGGCGTCGTGGGCGGTGGCGGCTACTTCGCCTACGACTACTGGCAGACCCACTTCGGCGCCGCGCCCGACTACGAGGGCCAGGGCAGCGGCGAGGTGCGGGTCGAGATCCCCAAGGACTCCAGCCTCACCGCCATGGGCCGGGTGCTGCACGAGGCGGGCGTCGTCAAGAGCGTGGGCGCCTTCACCGAGGCCGCGGGCAAGAACCCCAAGGGCAAGGCCATCCAGGCCGGCACCTACACCCTGCGCAAGGAGATGTCGGGCGCCGCGGCCGTCGAGATGATGACCAACGCGGCCAACTTCCTGACCATCGCCGAGGGCCGGCGTGCCGTCCAGGTCTACGCGGCCATCGACGAGAAGCTCGGCCTCGCCGCGGGCACCACCGAGGGCGTCGCGAAGAACCAGGCGAAGAGCCTCGGGCTGCCCGCGTGGGCCAACACCGACCCGAAGATCAAGGACCCGCTGGAGGGCTTCCTCTTCCCCTCGCAGTACAGCGCGGGCAAGGGCACCAAGCCGGAGACCATCCTCAAGCAGATGGTCGCCCGGGCGAACGAGAACTACGCCAAGCAGGACCTGGAGGGCAAGGCCCGCGAGCTGGGCCTGAAGTCCCCGCTCCAGCTGATCACCGTGGCCAGCCTCGTCAACGCCGAGGGCATGACGCACGACGACTTCCGCAAGATGGCGCGGGTCATCTACAACCGCCTCAAGCCCACCAACACCGAGACGAACGGCAAGCTGGAGTTCGACTCGACGTACAACTACGTCAAGAACCAGAGCAAGCTGGACCTCAGCCCCAAGCAGATCCGGGCCCTCGACCACCCGTACAACACCTACTTCTACAAGGGCCTGCCCCCCGGCCCCATCGGCAACCCCGGCGAGCAGGCCCTCAAGGCGGCCATGGACCCGGAGCCGGGGGACTGGTACTACTTCGTCTCCATCAAGGAGAAGACGACGTTCACCAAGAACCTGCAGGAGCACCAGAAGCTCGTGGACGAGTTCAACAAGAGCAGGAAGTCGCAGTGAGCCGGCCCGAGGAGCGCCGCCGCGCCGCCGTGCTCGGCTCGCCGATCGCCCACTCGCTCTCCCCGGTCCTGCACCGCGCCGCGTACGCGGAGCTGGGCCTGGGGCAGTGGAGCTACGACCGCTTCGAGGTGGACGAGGCCGCGCTGCCCGCGTTCCTCGGCGGGCTGGACGGCAGCTGGGCGGGGCTGTCCCTGACCATGCCGCTCAAGCGTGCGGTGATCCCGCTGCTCGACGAGGTCAGCGAAACGGCCGCCTCCGTCGAGGCCGTCAACACCGTCGTGTTCACCGAGGACGGCCGCCGTCTCGGTGACAACACCGACATCCCCGGCATCGCCGCGGCCCTGCGCGAGCGCGGCGTGACCGAGGCCGGCTCCGCCGCCGTGCTGGGCGCCGGTGCCACCGCTTCCTCGGCCCTCGCCGCCCTCGCCGGGATCTGCACCGGCGAGGTCACCGTCTACGTCCGCAGCGAGGCCCGTGCCGCCGAGATGCGCGAGTGGGGCGAGCGGCTCGGCGTGGCCGTCCGCACCGCGGACTGGTCGCGCGCCGCCGAGGCCCTCACCGCCCCGCTGGTCATCGCCACGACCCCGGCCGGGGCCGCCGACGCGCTCGCGGGCGCCGTCCCGGAGCGCCCCGGCGCCCTCTTCGACGTGCTCTACGAGCCCTGGCCCACCCCGCTGGCCGCGGCCTGGTCCGCGCGCGGCGGCGCGGTCCTCGGCGGCCTGGACCTGCTGGTTCACCAGGCCGTCCTCCAGGTCGAGCGGATGACCGGCTGCCCGCGGGCCCCGCTGGCCGCCATGCGCGCCGCCGGCGAGGCCGCCCTGGCCGCCCGCGGCTGACGTAATCCGGCCATCCGCTGACCAGGACCTGACTCAGTCCTTCCCACAACGCGGACCGGAGGGCGGTCCGGGCCCCGCGGCATGGGAGGATCAGGAGTGGCGGGCCGGGGCCGCGCACCCGGACGCCGCTAGATCCGAGGCGCGCGCGAGCAAGAGGAGTCCCGTTGAGCAGGTTGCGCTGGCTGACTGCCGGTGAGTCGCATGGTCCGGCACTCGTGGCGACGCTGGAGGGCCTGCCCGCCGGTGTCCCCGTCACCACGGACATGGTGGCGGACCACCTGGCCCGCCGGCGGCTCGGCTACGGCCGCGGCGCGCGCATGAAGTTCGAGCAGGACGAGGTCACCTTCCTCGGCGGCGTGCGCCACGGTCTGACGATGGGCTCCCCGGTCGCGGTCATGGTGGGCAACACCGAGTGGCCGAAGTGGGAGAAGGTCATGGCGGCCGATCCGGTGGACCCGGAGGAGCTGGCGTCGATGGCCCGCAACGCCCCGCTGACCCGCCCCCGCCCCGGCCACGCCGACCTGGCGGGCATGCAGAAGTACGGCATCGACGAGGCGCGTCCGATCCTGGAGCGCGCCTCCGCGCGCGAGACCGCCGCCCGCGTCGCGCTCGGCGCCGTCGCCCGCTCCTACCTGAAGGAGACGACGGGCATCGAGATCGTCTCCCACGTCATCGAGCTGGCGGCGGCCAAGGCCCCGCTCGGTGTCTACCCCACGCCCTCGGACGTCGAGAAGCTCGACGCCGACCCGGTCCGCTGCCTGGACGAGGCGGCGAGCAAGGCGATGGTCGCGGAGATCGACCAGGCCCACAAGGACGGCGACACCCTCGGCGGCGTCGTCGAGGTCCTGGCCTACGGCGTGCCCGTCGGCCTGGGCTCGCACGTGCACTGGGACCGCCGTCTGGACGCCCGCCTGGCCGCCGCCCTGATGGGCATTCAGGCGATCAAGGGCGTCGAGGTCGGCGACGGCTTCGAGCTGGCCCGGGTGCCGGGCTCGCAGGCCCACGACGAGATCGTCTCCACCGAGGACGGCATCCGCCGCACCTCCGGCCGCTCCGGCGGCACCGAGGGCGGTCTGACCACGGGCGAGCTGCTGCGCGTCCGTGCGGCGATGAAGCCGATCGCCACCGTGCCGCGCGCCCTGCGCACGGTCGACGTGGCCACCGGCGAGGCCGCCCAGGCCCACCACCAGCGCTCCGACGTCTGCGCGGTCCCGGCCGCCGGCATCGTCGCCGAGGCGATGGTCGCCCTGGTCCTGGCCGACGCCGTGGCGGAGAAGTTCGGCGGCGACAACGTCGCCGAGACCCGCCGCAACGTCCAGGGCTACCTCGAGAACCTGGCCATCAAGTGACCACGCCCGTCGTCGTGCTGGTGGGCCCGCCGGGAGCCGGCAAGTCCACCATCGGTGCCCTGCTCGCGCAGCGGCTGGGCACCGGCTACCGCGACACCGACGCCGACATCGAGAAGACGGCCGGCAAGCCCATCCCGGAGATCTTCATCGACGAGGGCGAGCCGCACTTCCGCGAGCTGGAACGGCAGGCCGTGCGCGCGGCCGTCGCGGAGCACACGGGCGTGCTCTCCCTCGGCGGCGGCGCGATCATGGACGACGGCACCCGTGCCCTCCTCTCGGGGCTGCCGGTGGTCTTCCTCGACGTCGAGCTGGCCGACGCCGTACGGCGCGTCGGCCTCGACGCCCCGCGCCCGCTGCTCGCGGTCAACCCGCGGCAGCGCTGGCGCGAGCTGATGGAGGCCCGCCGCCCCCTCTACACGGAGGTCGCCCGGGCCACCGTCGCCACCGGCGGCCGCACGCCGGACGAGGTCGCCGGCGCGGTGCTGGCGGCCCTGGACCTGGCGCCGGCTCCGCGGGACCGAACACAGGACACCACGCAGTGAGGAACGCATGACCGACGCCCCCACCCGCATCCAGGTCGCCGGCAGCGCGGGCACCGACCCGTACGAGGTCCTGGTCGGGCGACAGCTGCTGGGCGAGCTGCCCGGCCTCATCGGCACCAAGGCCAAGCGGATCGCCGTGCTCCACCCCGAGGCCCTCGCCGAGACGGGCGAGGCCATCCGCCAGGACCTGGCCGCGCAGGGCTACGAGGCCATCGCGATCCAGCTGCCCAACGCGGAGGAGTCCAAGACCGTCGAGGTCGCGGCCTACTGCTGGAAGGCACTGGGCCAGACCAACTTCACCCGCACCGACGTCATCGTCGGCGTGGGCGGCGGCGCCACCACGGACCTCGCCGGCTTCGTCGCCGCCACCTGGCTGCGCGGCGTGCGCTGGATCGCCGTGCCCACCACGGTGCTGGCCATGGTCGACGCCGCCGTCGGCGGCAAGACCGGCATCAACACCGCCGAGGGCAAGAACCTCGTCGGCGCCTTCCACCCGCCGGCCGGCGTCCTGTGCGACCTGGCCGCGCTGGACTCGCTGCCGGTGAACGACTACGTCAGCGGCCTCGCCGAGATCATCAAGGCCGGCTTCATCGCCGACCCGGCCATCCTCGACCTGATCGAGGCGGACCCCGAGGCCGCCCGCACCCCCTCCGGGCCGCACACCGCCGAGCTGATCGAGCGCTCGATCCGGGTCAAGGCGGAGGTCGTCTCCGGCGACCTCAAGGAGTCCGGCCGGCGCGAGATCCTCAACTACGGTCACACCCTCGCCCACGCCATCGAGAAGAACGAGCGCTACAACTGGCGCCACGGCGCGGCGGTCGCCGTGGGCATGGTCTTCGCCGCCGAGCTCGGCCGCATCGCCGGCCGCCTCGACGACGCGACGGCCGACCGCCACAGGGCGATCCTCACCTCGGTGGGCCTGCCGGTCACCTACCGCGGCGACCAGTGGCCCAAGCTGGTGGAGACCATGAAGGTCGACAAGAAGTCCCGCGGCGACCTGCTGCGCTTCATCGTCCTCGACGGCCTCGCCAAGCCCACGGTCCTGGAGGGCCCCGACCCGGCGATGCTGCTGGCCGCTCACGCGGAGATCGCCGCGTGAGCGGGGCAGGGGAGGGGCAGGCGCGCCGGGTCTTCGTGCTCAACGGCCCCAACCTCGGCCGGCTCGGCTCCCGCGAGCCCGACGTCTACGGCTCGACGTCCTACAAGGGCCTGGTCGAGGAGTGCACCCGGCTCGGCGGCGAGCTCGGCTTCGCCGTCGAGGTGCGCGAGACCAACGACGAGGGCGAGCTGGTCCGCTGGCTGCACGAGGCCGCCGACGGATCGGTCCCCGTCGTCATCAACCCCGGTGCGTTCACGCACTATTCGTACGCCATGCGTGACGCGGCCGCCCAGCGCACCGCGCCGCTCATCGAGGTGCACATCTCCAACCCGTACGCCCGCGAGGAGTTCCGTCACACCTCCGTGATCGCGGCCGTCGCCAGCGGCACGGTCGCGGGCTTCGGCATCGGCTCCTACCGGCTCGCGCTGCGGGCCCTGGCCGAGGAGCTCCCGGGCTCGGGCGGCTGACGCCCCGGCCGGTTCCCGGCTCGTCTCCCGGTTGATTCCGCCCACTTCGGGCACTTCCCGCCTTCCCCGGCCGTTCACCCCACGGCGGCCGGGGCAAGGGGGGCGGGCCCGGTGCTCTCCGGTACTCTCCCCTCCTGGCCGGCCCCGCGGCCCTTCACCACGCGCCAGTCGCCCGCACGAGACGGAGTGCCACCGGATGCAGCACGCAGTGGGAGCGCCGCTGCCACCGCCCCCTGGGCAGGGGCCCGGCAGCCGGCTCGGCGGCCACCCGCCGATGGGGTCCCACCCCGTACCGCCCGTCCCGCCGGTCCCCGCCGCCCCGCCCGCCGCGGGTCCGGCCCCCGGCTGGCCCGCCTCGCCGCCCCCGCAGGCGCCGCCTCAGCCGCCGCCCGCCGACGCGACGGGCCACCTCATGCTTCCGCAGGGCGCCCCCGTGCCCGCAGCCCAGCCCGTCGATCCCGCCCACGCCGCCGTCGCCGTGCTCCTCATCGGCCCGGCCGGCGCCGGGAAGACCACCGTGGCCCGGCACTGGGCGGACACCCGCCGCGTGCCCACCGCCCACATCAGCCTCGACGACGTCCGCGAGTGGGTGCGCTCCGGCTTCGCCGATCCGCAGTCCGGCTGGAACGACCACTCCGAGGCGCAGTACCGCCTCGCCCGCCGCACCTGCGGCTTCGCCGCGCGCAACTTCCTGGCCAACGGCATCTCCTGCATCCTCGACGACGCCGTCTTCCCCGACCGGCCCGCCGTCGGCCTGGGCGGCTGGAAGCGCCATGTGGGCCCGGGCCTGCTGCCCGTCGTCCTGCTCCCGGGCCTGGAGGTCGTCCTGGAGCGCAACGCCGAGCGCACGGGCAACCGCCGCCTCGGCGACGAGGAGGTCGCCCGCATCCACGGCCGGATGGCCGGCTGGTACGGCTCGGGCCTGCCCATCATCGACAACTCCCAGCAGGACGTCACCACCACGGCCCGCCTCCTCGACGAGGTCGTCGCCCGCTCGCTGGCCAGTCCGGCCGGCTGCTGACGGGCCCGGCGCCCGGCTCCGCGGGCCGCGGGCGCCGCTGCCCGGTCGGACGCGCTGGGACGGCCGCCCGCGGAGCCCGGCCGTACGCTCGGAGACATGTCCGAGGTGTACGCGGCCCGCCGCGCCCGGCTGCGCGAGCGCTGTCACGCGGCCGGGAGCGAGGCCGCCCTGGTCTCCGGGAACGCCAACGTCCGCTATCTGGCCGGTACCGCCCCGGCCGGGGCGGCGCTGCTCGTGTGCCCCGGCCAGGACGTCCTCCTGTGCCCCTGCGACCCCTGTGGCATCCCCACCCTCGCCCGCCCCGCGGAGGACCTGCGCGTCGTCGTGCTGGACGGGGCCGACGGCGACCCGGCCGTCGCGGGCGCCGAGCGGGCCGTGGCCGCCGGGGCCGGCTCGCTGGCCGTGGAGGAGCACCACCTGACGGTCTCCCGCCACCGCGCCCTGCAGTCCGTCGCGCCGCGGCTGCGCCTGACGGACCTGGGCACCGCCGTGGAGCAGCAGCGGCTCGTCAAGGACGACGAGGAGATCTCCTCCCTGCGCATCGCCGCGGAGATCGCCGACCAGGCCCTGGGGGAGCTGCTGGAGTCGATCCTGGTCGGGCGCACCGAGCGGCACCTCGCGCTGGAGCTGGAGCGGCGGCTGGTCGACCACGGCGCCACGGGCCCGGCGTTCCCCACCTCCGTCGGCACCGGGCCGAACTCGGGGCTGGCCGGGCACCTGCCGAGCGACCGCCGCGTGGAGGAGGGCGACTTCCTGAGCGTGTGCGTCGGGGCGGACTACCGCGGCTACCGCAGCGAGATCGGGCGGACCTTCGTGATCGGCACGAGCCCGGCGGACTGGCAGATCGAGCTCTACGACCAGGTGTTCGCCGCCCAGCGGGCCGGCCGGGAGGCGCTCGCGCCGGGCACTCCCTGCCGGGACGTGGACCGCGCCGCGCGGGTGGTGCTGGAGGCCGCGGGCCACGGTGATCGCGTCGGACCGCGGATCGGACACGGCGTGGGGCTCGAAAACGACGAGGACCCTCGGCTGACACCTTCCGCAATGGGTAAACTGGACGCTTGCGTGCCGGTCACCGTAGATCCGGGGGTACACCTCCCGGGCCGCGGCGGCGTCCGGATCGATGACACGCTCGTCGTCCGCCCCGAGGCGGACGGCGGACCCGAGCTACTCACCATTACGACCAAAGAGCTGCTCGCGCTCTAGCCGGGCGCACCGCACTTTCTGGTTCCACCAGTCCAGGAGATACCGCAACCGTGGCATCCACGAACGACCTCAAGAACGGCATGGTGCTCAAGCTCGAAGGCGGCCAGCTCTGGTCCGTCGTCGAGTTCCAGCACGTCAAGCCCGGCAAGGGCCCCGCCTTCGTCCGTACGAAGCTGAAGAACGTGCTCTCCGGCAAGGTCGTCGACAAGACCTTCAACGCCGGTGTGAAGGTCGAGACGGCCACCGTCGACCGCCGCGACATGCAGTTCTCGTACATGGACGGCGAATACTTCGTCTTCATGGACATGAAGGACTACGACCAGCTGATGATCGACCGGAAGGCCGTCGGCGACGCCGCGAACTTCCTGATCGAGGGCTTCGAGGCCACCGTCGCCACGCACGAGGGCGAGGTGCTCTACGTCGAGCTCCCGGCCGCCGTCGAGCTGGTCATCGAGCACACCGACCCGGGCGTCCAGGGCGACCGCTCCACCGGCGGCACCAAGCCCGCCAAGCTGGAGACGGGCTACGAGATCCAGGTCCCGCTCTTCGTCACCACCGGCGAGAAGATCAAGGTCGACACGCGCACCGGCGATTACCTCGGCCGGGTGAACAGCTAACCGTGGCTGCCCGCAGCAAGGCCCGTAAGCGCGCCTTCCAGATCCTCTTCGAGGCCGACCAGCGCGGCATCACCGTGCAGAACGTCCTCGCGGACTGGATCCGGCACTCGCGGTCCGACGACCGCCAGCCGCCGGTCAACGAGTACACGATGCAGCTGGTCGAGGGGTACGCCGAGCACGTCGCCCGGATCGACGAGCTGATCGCCACCTACGCGGTCGACTGGGACCTGGACCGCATGCCGGTCGCGGACCGGAACATCGTGCGGCTCGGTGCCTACGAGCTGATCTGGGAGGACGGCACCCCGGACGCGGTGGCGATCGACGAGGCGGTGCAGCTCGCCAAGGAGTTCTCCACCGACGAGTCACCGGCCTTCGTCAACGGTCTGCTCGCCCGCTTCAAGGAGCTCAAGCCGGGTCTCCGGCGCGACGAGAAGTAAGCGGTCCGGCTCGTGCGAGCCGGGTCCGCCGCACAAAAGACGAACCGCCTGGGGCGGGAAACCGGAGGTTTCCCGCCCCAGGCGGTTTTGTCATGGCCGGTCGCGATGACCGGACAGGCCGTCAGGCGTCCTCGTGCTGGACCGCGCGGCGCGCATCCGCATCGAGCACGCCCCAGCTGATCAGCTGCTCGGTGAGCACCGAGGGCGACTGATCGTAGATGACGGCGAGGGTCCGCAGGTCGTCCTGGCGGATCGAGAGGACCTTGCCGTTGTAGTCGCCGCGCTGGCTCTGGATGGTCGCCGCGTAACGCTGGAGCGGGCCCGCCTTCTCGGCCGGCACGTGGGCCAGGCGCTCAAGGTCCAGGACCAGCTTCGGCGGCGGCTCGGCAGCGCCGCCCGGCGTGGTGCCGGGCAGCAGTTCCTGCACGGGAACCCCGTAGAAGTCGGCCAGCTCGGCCAGGCGCTGCACGGTCACGGCACGGTCGCCGCGCTCGTACGAACCCACTACGACGGCCTTCCAGCGGCCCTGGGACTTCTCCTCCACGCCGTGAAGGGAGAGGCCCTGCTGGGTGCGGATGGCGCGGAGCTTGGCCCCGAGCTGTTTGGCGTATTCGCTGGACATAAAGCTCCCCGGACGCTATATCGACGTGCGACGGCGTCTTCTGCGACTGCCGCGTGTCTGGTAACTCACTGTGAGGTTACGCAGCGTAATCTGACTTCGTCAAGCCGAATGGTCCACACCGTCCGCCAGTAGGGGTGACGGGGAGCGTCCGATGGCGGGCCTGGTACGGTGAGGGAGTAATTCCGACGTCCTTTAATGTCCGTCCCGTGAGGCGGAGAAGGAGGTCCGTTTCGTATGGACGCCATTCCCGAGGCGAGCCCCATGGGCTCCGCCCCCCGTCCCGTGCTCGAAGCACCGGACATCGCACGGGTCCTGACCCGTATCGCCCACGAGATCGTCGAGCGCGCCAAGGGCGCCGATGACGTGGTGCTCCTCGGCATTCCGACGCGCGGCGTCTTCCTCGCCCGCCGGCTGGCCGCCAAGCTCGAAGAGATCACCGGCGGCGCGACCCGCGTCGGCTCCCTCGACATCACCATGTACCGCGACGACCTGCGGCTGCGCCCGGCGCGCGCCCTCGCGCGCACCGAGATCCCCGGCGAGGGCATCGACGGCCGCCTGGTGGTCCTCGTGGACGACGTGCTCTTCTCCGGCCGTACGATCCGCGCCGCGCTGGACGCCCTGAACGACATCGGGCGCCCGCGCGCCGTCCAGCTCGCGGTCCTCGTCGACCGCGGCCACCGCGAACTCCCCATCCGTGCCGACTACGTCGGCAAGAACCTCCCGACGTCGCTGCGGGAGACGGTCAAGGTCCAGCTCACCGAGGAGGACGGGCGCGACAGCGTCCTGCTCGGCGTGCGCGCGGCCACCCCTGCCGACGCGCAGTAGCGAGCTCCCCTCCCGGACCCCGGCCGCTGCGAGGCCGTGACCGCCTGGTCCTCGCACGCCCGTCCGCGTACCCGCACACCTCCTACACACGGAGCACCCGGATGAAGCGCCACCTCATCTCGGCCGCCGACCTCACCCGCGACGACGCCGTCCTGATCCTCGACACCGCCGAGGAGATGGCCCGGGTCGCCGACCGGCCGATCAAGAAACTGCCCACCCTGCGCGGCCGCACCGTCGTCAACCTCTTCTTCGAGGACTCGACGCGCACCCGCATCTCCTTCGAGGCCGCCGCCAAGCGGCTCTCCGCCGACGTCATCAACTTCTCCGCCAAGGGCTCCTCGGTCTCCAAGGGCGAGTCCCTCAAGGACACCGCCCTGACCCTGGAGGCGATGGGCGCCGACGCCGTCGTCATCCGCCACCACGCCTCCGGCGCCCCCTACCGGCTGGCGAACTCGGGCTGGATCGACGGGGCCGTCGTCAACGCCGGCGACGGCACCCACGAGCACCCCACCCAGGCCCTGCTGGACGCCTTCACCGTGCGTCGCCGCCTGGTCGGCCGGGACGCGGGGATCGGGCAGGACCTCTCCGGGCGCCGGATCACGATCGTCGGCGACGTGCTGCACAGCCGCGTCGCCCGCTCCAACGTCCACCTGCTGACCACGCTCGGCGCCGAGGTCACCCTCGTCGCGCCGCCCACACTGGTGCCGGTCGGCGTCGAGAGCTGGCCCTGCGAGGTCTCCTACGACCTCGACGCCGTGCTGCCGAAGTCCGACGCCGTGATGATGCTGCGCGTCCAGCGCGAGCGGATGAACGCCGCCTTCTTCCCGACCGAGCGCGAGTACGCCCGCCGCTACGGCCTGGACGGGGACCGCATGGCGAAGATGCCCGAGCACGCCGTCGTGATGCACCCCGGCCCGATGAACCGCGGCATGGAGATCACCGCCGAGGTCGCCGACTCCGACCGCTGCACGGCCGTCGAGCAGGTCGCCAACGGCGTCAGCACCCGGATGGCCGTCCTCTACCTGCTGCTCGGCGGCTCCGAGCCCGCCGTCACCACCACCGCCCGCACCGAGGAGAACAAGTAATGACCAAGATCCTGATCCGCGGTGCGAAGGTCCTCGGCGGTGAGCCCCAGGACGTCCTGATCGAGGGCGAGACCATCGCCGAGGTGGGCACGGGCCTGAGCACCGAGGGCGCCCAGGTGATCGAGGCCGGCGGCAAGATCCTGCTGCCCGGCCTGGTCGACCTCCACACCCACCTGCGCGAGCCCGGCCGCGAGGACTCCGAGACGGTCCTGACCGGCACCCGGGCCGCCGCGAGCGGCGGCTACACGGCCGTCTTCGCCATGGCCAACACCTTCCCCGTCGCCGACACCGCCGGCGTCGTCGAGCAGGTCTGGCGCCTGGGCAAGGAGTCCGGCTACTGCGACGTGCAGCCCATCGGCGCCGTCACCGTCGGCCTGGAGGGCAAGCAGCTCTCCGAGCTGGGCGCCATGCACGACTCCGCCGCCGGCGTCACCGTCTTCTCCGACGACGGCAAGTGCGTCGACGACGCCGTGATCATGCGCCGTGCGCTGGAGTACGTGAAGGCCTTCGGCGGCGTCATCGCCCAGCACGCGCAGGAGCCCCGCCTGACCGAGGGCGCCCAGATGAACGAGGGCGTCGTCTCCGCCGAGCTCGGCCTGGGCGGCTGGCCGGCCGTCGCCGAGGAGTCGGTCATCGCCCGTGACGTCCTCCTCGCCGAGCACGTCGGCTCCCGGGTGCACATCTGTCACCTCTCCACGGCCGGCTCGGTCGAGATCGTCCGCTGGGCCAAGTCGCGCGGCATCGACGTCACCGCCGAGGTCACCCCGCACCACCTGCTCCTCACCGACGAGCTGGTGCGCTCGTACAACCCGGTCTACAAGGTCAACCCGCCGCTGCGCACCGAGCGCGACGTGATGGCGCTGCGCGAGGCCCTGGCCGACGGCACGATCGACATCGTCGCCACCGACCACGCCCCGCACCCGCACGAGGACAAGGACTGCGAGTGGGCCGCGGCCGCCATGGGCATGGTGGGCCTGGAGACCGCGCTGTCCGTCGTCCAGCACACGATGGTCGAGACCGGGCTGCTGGACTGGGCCGGCGTCGCCGAGCGCATGTCCTTCAAGCCCGCCCGCATCGGCAGCCTCGCCGGACACGGCCGCCCGATCGCCGCGGGTGAGCCCGCCAACCTCACCCTGGTCGATTCCGCTTACCGTGGTCTCGTGGACCCCGCGGGCTTCGCCTCCCGCAGCCGCAACACCCCCTACGAGGGCCGCGAGCTGCCGGGTCGCGTCACCCACACCTTCCTGCGGGGCCGGGCAACGGTCGTGGACGGGAATCTGGCGTGACACCTTTGATCAATCTGGCGGCGGACGAGCAGAAGTCGCAGGCGGTCACCGACTGGGCCGCACGCATCGGCTGGGTCGTGGGACTGCTGCTCTTCATCGCGCTCGTCTACTGGCTGATGCGCGAGGGCTGGAAGTGGCGCGGCGCGCTCCAGGGCGACCTGCCCGAGCTGCCCGCCGTCCCCGCCGACGCGGGTGAGCCCACGCTCACCATGGAGGGCCGCTACCACGGCTCCACCACGGCCGGCCAGTGGCTCGACCGCATCGTCGCGCACGGCCTCGGCACCCGCAGCCGGGCCGTGCTCACCCTGACGGAGCAGGGCGTCACCGCGGTGCGCCCCGGCGCCCAGGACTTCTTCATCCCCGCGGACCGGGTGCGCGGCGCCCGGCTCGACAAGGGCATCGCCGGCAAGGTCCTCACCGAGGGCGGCCTGCTGGTGATCACCTGGGTGCACGGGGACCGGGAGATCGATTCCGGTTTCCGCTCCGACCAGGCGGCCGAGCACGCCGCGTGGGTCGAGGCCCTCACCCACCTGCACCACACGAACAGCGACACGGAAGGCGCACGATGACGACCTCCATCCAGGGGAGCTCCTCGCAGAGGAAAAGTACGGTTCCCGCCGTACTCGTCCTGGAGGACGGCCGGATCTTCCGCGGCCGGGCCTACGGGGCCGTGGGGGAGACCTTCGGCGAGGCCGTGTTCTCCACCGGCATGACCGGCTACCAGGAGACCCTGACCGACCCCTCGTACCACCGCCAGGTGGTCGTGATGACCGCCCCGCACGTCGGCAACACCGGCGTCAACGACGAGGACCCCGAGTCCGCGCGCATCTGGGTCGCCGGCTACGTGGTGCGCGACCCCGCCCGCGTCCCGTCCAACTGGCGCTCGCGCCGCTCCCTGGACGAGGAGCTGGCCAAGCAGGGCGTCGTCGGCATCTGCGGCATCGACACCCGCGCCCTGACCCGCCACCTGCGCGAGCGCGGCGCCATGCGCGTCGGCATCTTCTCCGGGAACTCCCTGCCCGACGAGGGCACGATGCTCGCCGAGGTGCGCCAGGCCCCCGAGATGAAGGGCGCCGACCTCTCCGCCGAGGTCGCCACCAAGGAGACCTACGTGGTCCCCGCGATCGGTGAGAAGAAGTTCACCGTCGCCGCGGTCGACCTGGGCATCAAGGGCATGACCCCGCACCGGATGGCCGAGCGCGGCATCGAGGTGCACGTGCTGCCGGCCACGGCCACCGCCGAGGACGTCTACGCCGTCAACCCCGACGGCGTGTTCTTCTCCAACGGCCCGGGCGACCCGGCCACCGCCGACCACCCCGTCGCCGTCATGCGCGAGGTCCTCTCCCGCAGGACGCCGCTGTTCGGCATCTGCTTCGGCAACCAGATCCTCGGCCGCGCGCTCGGCTTCGGCACGTACAAGCTGAAGTACGGCCACCGCGGCATCAACCAGCCCGTGCAGGACCGCACGACCGGCAAGGTCGAGGTCACCGCGCACAACCACGGCTTCGCCGTCGACGCCCCGCTCGACCGGGCGACCGACACGCCGTACGGCCGGGTGGAGGTCTCCCACGTGTGTCTGAACGACAACGTGGTGGAAGGCCTCCAGCTGCTCGACCAGCCGGCATTCAGCGTCCAGTACCACCCCGAGGCAGCCGCAGGACCGCACGACGCCGCGTACCTGTTCGACCGCTTCGTCTCCCTGATGGAGGGCCAGCGTGCCTAAGCGCACCGACATCCAGTCCGTTCTGGTCATCGGCTCCGGCCCGATCGTCATCGGCCAGGCCGCGGAGTTCGACTACTCCGGCACCCAGGCCTGCCGCGTGCTGAAGTCCGAGGGCCTGCGGGTCATCCTCGTCAACTCCAACCCGGCCACGATCATGACCGACCCGGAGATCGCCGACGCCACCTACGTCGAGCCGATCACCCCCGAGTTCGTCGAGAAGATCATCGCCAAGGAGCGCCCGGACGCCCTCCTGCCCACCCTCGGCGGCCAGACCGCGCTCAACACCGCGATCTCCATGCACGAGAACGGCGTGCTGCAGAAGTACGGCGTGGAGCTGATCGGCGCCAACGTCGAGGCCATCCACAAGGGCGAGGACCGCGACCTGTTCAAGGGCGTCGTCGAGGCCGTCCGCGCCAAGATCGGCCACGGCGAGTCCGCCCGCTCGGTCATCTGCCACACCATGGACGAGGTCCTCGCGGGCGTCGAGACGCTCGGCGGCTACCCCGTCGTCGTCCGCCCCTCCTTCACCATGGGCGGCGCCGGCTCCGGCTTCGCGCACGACGAGGACGAGCTGCGCCGCATCGCAGGCCAGGGCCTCACGCTCTCCCCGACCACCGAGGTGCTCCTGGAGGAGTCCATCCTCGGCTGGAAGGAGTACGAGCTGGAGCTGATGCGCGACAAGAACGACAACGTCGTGGTCGTCTGCTCCATCGAGAACTTCGACCCGATGGGCGTGCACACCGGCGACTCCATCACCGTCGCCCCGGCGATGACGCTGACCGACCGCGAGTACCAGATCCTGCGGGACGTCGGCATCGCGATCATCCGCGAGGTCGGCGTCGACACCGGCGGCTGCAACATCCAGTTCGCCGTCAACCCCGACGACGGCCGGGTCATCGTCATCGAGATGAACCCGCGCGTCTCGCGCTCCTCCGCGCTCGCCTCCAAGGCCACCGGCTTCCCGATCGCCAAGATCGCAGCGAGGCTCGCCGTCGGCTACACGCTGGACGAGATCCCCAACGACATCACCGAGAAGACCCCGGCGTCCTTCGAGCCCACGCTCGACTACGTCGTGGTCAAGGCGCCCCGCTTCGCGTTCGAGAAGTTCCCGGCCGCCGACGCCACCCTCACCACCACCATGAAGTCGGTGGGCGAGGCCATGGCCATCGGCCGCAACTTCACCGAGGCGCTGCAGAAGGCCCTGCGCTCGCTGGAGAAGAAGGGCTCGCAGTTCGACTTCGTCTCCGCGCCCGGCGACAAGACGGAGCTGCTGGCCAAGGCCGTCGTCCCCACGGACGGCCGCATCAACACGGTCATGGCGGCCATCCGCGCCGGGGCCACCGCCGAGGAGGTCTTCGACGCCACGAAGATCGACCCGTGGTTCGTCGACCAGCTCTTCCTGATCAAGGAGATCGCGGACGAGCTGGCCGCCGCCGAGAAGCTGGAGCCCGAGCTGCTGGCCGAGGCCAAGCGGCACGGCTTCTCCGACGCCCAGATCGGCGCGATCCGCGGCCTGCGCGAGGACGTCGTCCGCGAGGTCCGCCACGCCCTCGGCGTCCGCCCGGTCTACAAGACGGTCGACACCTGCGCCGCCGAGTTCGCGGCGAAGACCCCGTACTTCTACTCCTCCTACGACGAGGAGTCCGAGGTCGCGCCCCGCGAGAAGCCCGCGGTGATCATCCTGGGCTCGGGCCCGAACCGCATCGGCCAGGGCATCGAGTTCGACTACTCCTGCGTCCACGCCTCCTTCGCGCTCAGCGACGCCGGCTACGAGACCGTGATGGTCAACTGCAACCCCGAGACCGTCTCCACCGACTACGACACCTCCGACCGGCTCTACTTCGAGCCGCTCACCCTGGAGGACGTCCTGGAGATCGTCCACGCCGAGCAGGAGGCCGGCCCCGTCGCGGGCGTCGTCGTCCAGCTCGGTGGCCAGACCCCGCTGGGCCTGGCGCAGGCGCTCAAGGACAACGGCGTGCCGATCGTCGGCACCTCGCCCGAGGCCATCGACCTCGCCGAGGAGCGCGGCGCCTTCGGCCGCGTGCTGACCGAGGCCGGCCTGCCCGCCCCCAAGTACGGCACCGCCTTCTCCTTCGAGGAGGCCAAGGGCATCGCCGCCGAGATCGGCTACCCGGTCATGGTCCGCCCGTCCTACGTGCTCGGCGGCCGCGGCATGGAGATCGTCTACGACGAGCCCTCCCTCGGCGAGTACCTGGAGCGCCACGCGGGCCTGATCTCCGAGCACCCGGTCCTCATCGACCGCTTCCTCGACGACGCCATCGAGATCGACGTCGACGCGCTCTACGACGGCCACGAGCTCTACCTCGGCGGCGTCATGGAGCACATCGAGGAGGCCGGCATCCACTCCGGCGACTCCGCCTGCGCCCTGCCCCCGATCACCCTCGGCGGCTACGACATCAAGCGGCTGCGGGCCTCCACCGAGGCCATCGCCAAGGGCGTCGGCGTGCGCGGACTGATCAACATCCAGTTCGCCATGGCCGGGGACATCCTCTACGTCCTGGAGGCCAACCCGCGCGCCTCCCGCACGGTCCCCTTCACCTCGAAGGCGACCGCCGTGCCGCTGGCCAAGGCCGCCGCCCGGATCTCGCTGGGCGCGACCGTCGCCCAGCTGCGCGAGGAGGGCATGCTGCCCAAGGAGGGCGACGGCGGCACGCTGCCGCTGGACGCGCCGATCTCCGTCAAGGAGGCCGTGATGCCGTGGTCGCGCTTCCGCGACATCCACGGCCGCGGCGTGGACACCGTCCTCGGCCCGGAGATGCGCTCGACCGGCGAGGTCATGGGCATCGACAGCGTCTTCGGCACCGCCTACGCCAAGTCGCAGGCCGGGGCCTACGGCGCGCTGCCCACCAAGGGACGCGCGTTCGTGTCGGTCGCCAACCGGGACAAGCGCTCGATGATCTTCCCGGCCCGCGAGCTGGTCGCCCACGGCTTCGAGCTGCTGGCCACCTCCGGCACCGCCGAGGTCCTCAAGCGCAACGGCATCAACGCCACGGTCGTGCGCAAGCAGAGCGAGGGCGAGGGCCCGAACGGCGAGAAGACGATCGTCCAGCTCATCCACGACGGTGAGGTCGACCTGATCGTCAACACCCCGTACGGCACCGGCGGCCGCCTCGACGGCTACGAGATCCGCACCGCCGCGGTCGCCCGCGCGGTCCCGTGCCTGACCACGGTCCAGGCCCTCGCGGCCGCCGTCCAGGGCATCGAGGCACTCACCCGCGGCGACGTGGGCGTGCGCTCCCTGCAGGAGCATGCGGAGCACCTGACCGCCGCCCGCGCCTGACCCGTGCCGCCCGCCCGCCCCTCGCGCAGGGGCGGGCGGGCGGTCCCCAGGCACCTCCCTCTCGCCCGTCCCGCTCGCGGAAGGCCCGGCACCACCATGTACTCCCTCTTCTTCCGACTGATCTTCCAGCGGATGGACCCCGAGAAGGCCCACCACCTCGCCTTCGCCTGGATCCGCGCCGCGGCCCGCGTGCCGGTCCTGCGCACCCTCGTCGCGGCCGTCCTCGCCCCCCGCCACAAGGAGCTGCGCACCGAGGCGCTCGGCCTGCGCATGCACGGCCCCTTCGGGCTCGCCGCCGGCTTCGACAAGAACGCCTCCGCCATCGACGGCATGAGCATGCTCGGCTTCGACCACATCGAGGTCGGCACCGTCACCGCCCAGCCGCAGCCCGGCAACCCCAAGAAGCGCCTCTTCCGCCTCGTGGCGGACCGCGCGCTCGTCAACCGCATGGGCTTCAACAACGACGGCTCCGCGGCCGTGGCGGAGCGCCTGGCGGCCCGCAAGGAGGTCTTCCGGACGACCGTGGGCGTCAACATCGGCAAGACGAAGATCGTGCCGGAGGCCGAGGCCGTCGCCGACTACGTCACCTCCACCGAGCGCCTGGCCGCCCACGCCGACTACCTCGTCGTCAACGTCTCCTCGCCCAACACGCCCGGGCTGCGCAACCTGCAGGCCACCGAGGCGCTGCGGCCGCTGCTGACCGCCGTCCGCGAGGCCGCCGACCGCACGGTCACCTCGCGCCGCGTCCCGCTGCTGGTGAAGATCGCCCCCGACCTGGCCGACGAGGACGTCGACGCCGTCGCCGACCTGGCCGTCGAGCTGGGCCTGGACGGCATCATCGCCACCAACACCACGATCGCCCGCGACGGCCTGGGCCTGCGGACGCCGAAGCGCACCGTCGAGGCCATCGGGGCCGGCGGCCTGTCCGGCGCCCCCCTCAAGGCCCGCTCGCTGGAGGTCCTGAGCCGCCTGTACGCCCGCGTGGGCGACCGGATCACCCTGGTGGGCGTCGGGGGCATCGAGACCGCCGACGACGCCTGGGAGCGCATCCTGGCGGGCGCCACGCTCGTCCAGGGCTACAGCGCCTTCATCTACGAGGGCCCGTTCTGGTGCCGCAGGATCCACCAGGGCCTGGCCGAGAAGCTCGCGGCCAGCCCGTACGCCACCCTCGCCGAGGCGGTCGGCGCCGAGACCCGGAAGAAGGCAGCCGCATGACCCTCGAACCCTTCGGCGCGCGCCTGCGCCGCGCCATGGACGAGCGCGGCCCGCTCTGCGTCGGCATCGACCCGCACGCCTCCCTCCTCGCCGACTGGGGCCTGAGCGACGACATCGACGGCCTGGAGCGCTTCACCCGCACCGTGGTGGAGGCGCTCGCCGACCGCGTCGCCGTGCTCAAGCCGCAGTCCGCCTTCTTCGAGCGCTTCGGCTCGCGCGGCATCGCCGTCCTGGAGCAGGCCGTCGCCGACTCCCGCGAGGCCGGCGCGCTGGTCCTGATGGACGCCAAGCGCGGCGACATCGGCTCCACCATGGCCGCCTACGCCGCCACCTACCTCGACCCCGCCTCGCCGCTCTTCTCCGACGCCGTGACGGTCAGCCCCTACCTCGGCTACGGCTCGCTGCGCCCCGCGCTGGACCTGGCGCGCGAGAGCGGCACCGGCGTGTTCGTCCTGGCCCTCACCTCGAACCCGGAGGGCGCCGAGGTGCAGCACGCCGTGCGCGCGGACGGGACGAGCGTGGCCGCGACCATGCTGGACCACCTGCGGGCGGAGAACGCGGACGCCGCGCCCATGGGCTCGTACGGCGCGGTCGTCGGCGCCACGCTGGGCGGCTCGCTCGGCGCGGCGCGCGCGGAGCTGGACATCAACGGCCCGCTGCTGGCCCCCGGCATCGGCGCCCAGGGGGCGACCGCGGCCGACCTGCCCAAGGTCTTCGGCGCGGCCGTGCGCGACGTGGTGCCGAACGTGAGCCGCGGCGTGCTCCGGCACGGACCGGACGCGGCGGCGCTGCGGGCGAGCGCCGAGCGCTTCGCGGCCGAGGTCCGGGAGGCCGTGAGCGCCGTGGATCCGGCGGCCGGGTAGCCGCCGGGAGGCCGCCGGAGGGCCGCCTCACGGCGAGCCTGCCACAGAAGCGTCAAAATTGTTGGTCCATATGTCCGGAAAAGTCCTGGTCGAGCGAGTCTGACCAGGACTTTTCGCTTGTTCTCGCTGACTGGAGCGGAATCGGCCGCTAGTCTCCGACGAGAGCGAACGTGCAAGCGCGTTGCTCGTTGCTCCGCAGGTGTGGGCCGACTAGGTTCCTCACCGGTCCGTTATCCGACAGTTCGATATCCGAGGTGACGTAGGCGTGGCTCTTCCGCCCCTTACCCCTGAACAGCGCGCTGCCGCGCTCGAAAAGGCCGCCGCGGCTCGCCGGGAGCGCGCCGAGGTCAAGAATCGGCTCAAGCATTCCGGTGCCTCGCTGCACGATGTCATCGCGCAGGGCCAGACGAACGAAGTGATCGGCAAGATGAAGGTCAGCGCACTCCTGGAGAGCCTGCCGGGCGTGGGCAAGGTCCGCGCCAAGCAGATCATGGAGCGGCTCGGGATCTCCGAGAGCCGTCGTGTGCGCGGGCTCGGCTCGAACCAGATCGCATCGCTGGAGCGTGAGTTCGGCGGCAAGGCCGCCTGACGTTCCCAGGCACTCCCGCGAACCGGGATAATCGCTGCATGAGTACTGCAGTCTCCCGGGGGACGTCCCCCGTATCCCCGGCCAGACAACCGCGGCTGACCGTGCTCTCCGGCCCCTCCGGGGTCGGCAAGAGCACGGTCGTCGCCCATATGCGCAAGGCGCACCCCGAGGTGTGGCTCTCGGTCTCGGCCACCACCCGCAAGCCGCGCCCCGGCGAGCAGGACGGTGTCCAGTACTTCTTCGTCGACGACGAGGAGTTCGACAAGCTCATCGCCAACGGTGAGCTGCTGGAGTGGGCCGAGTTCGCCGGCAACCGCTACGGCACGCCGCGCCGGGCGGTCCTCGACCGCCTGGAGGCCGGCGAGCCGGTGCTGCTGGAGATCGACCTCCAGGGCGCCCGGCAGGTCCGCGAGACCATGCCGGATGCCCGGCTGGTCTTCCTGGCGCCCCCCGGCTGGGACGAGCTGGTCCGCCGGCTCACCGGCCGGGGCACCGAGTCGCCCGAGGTGATCGAGCGCCGCCTCGCCGCGGCCAAGGTCGAGCTCGCCGCCGAGTCGGAGTTCGACGTCACGCTGGTCAACACCTCCGTCGAGGACGTTGCGCGTGAACTGCTAGCCTTGCTCCGTTGACCATCTTTCTTCACCCCCTTCGGAAGGCAGAGAGTGTCCTCTTCCATCACCGCGCCCGAGGGCATCATCAACCCGCCGATTGATGAGCTGCTCGAGGCAACCGACTCGAAGTACAGCCTGGTGATCTACGCCGCCAAGCGCGCCCGTCAGATCAACGCGTACTACTCGCAGCTCGGCGAGGGCCTGCTGGAGTACGTCGGCCCGCTGGTGGACACCCACGTCCACGAGAAGCCGCTCTCCATCGCGCTCCGCGAGATCAACGCGGGCCTGCTGACCTCCGAGGCCATCGAGGCCCCGGCGCAGTAAGCACGGCGTTCTTCGTCGTTTTTCGTCACCAAGGGTCCGGCAGCGCGGCTGCCGGACCCTTGGTGTGTCATGGGACCTGTACGCAACCGATGGATGGGGAGACAGCGAGCGATGGACAAGCCCAAGGTCGTCCTGGGGGTCAGCGGCGGGATCGCCGCCTACAAGGCGTGCGAGCTGCTGCGCCGGCTCACCGAGTCCGGCCATGACGTCCGCGTGGTGCCCACGGCCTCGGCCCTGCACTTCGTCGGCGAGGCGACCTGGTCGGCCCTGTCCGGCCACCCCGCGGGCACCGAGGTGTGGGAGAGCGTCCACGAGGTGCCCCACGTGCGCATCGGCCAGGAGGCCCGCCTCGTCGTCGTCGCGCCCGCCACTGCCGACATGCTGGCCAAGGCCGCCCACGGCCTCGCCGACGATCTGCTGACCAATACGCTGCTCACCGCCCGCTGCCCGGTCGTCTTCGCTCCCGCCATGCACACCGAGATGTGGGAGAACCCGGCCACCCAGGAGAACGTGGCGACGCTGCGCCGCCGCGGCGCGATCGTCATCGAGCCCGCCGTCGGCCGCCTGACCGGCGTGGACACCGGCAAGGGCCGCCTCCCCGACCCCGAGGAGATCTTCGAGGTCTGCCGCCGGGTGCTGGCCCGCGGCGCCGGCGGCCCGGTGGCCGACCTCGCCGGCCGGCACGTGGTCATCAGCGCCGGAGGCACCCGCGAGCCGCTCGACCCCGTGCGCTTCCTCGGCAACCGCTCCTCCGGCAAGCAGGGCTACGCCCTGGCCCGCACCGCCGTCGCGCGCGGCGCCCGCGTCACGCTCGTCGCCGCCAACAGCGAGCTGGCCGACCCGGCCGGCGCCGACGTCATACACGTGGGCACCGCCGTGCAGCTGCGGGAGGCCGTGCTGAAGGCCGCCGCGGACGCCGACGCCGTCGTCATGGCCGCCGCCGTGGCCGATTTCCGCCCCGCGCGCTACGCCGAGGGCAAAATCAAGAAGAAGGACGGCGAGGAGCCGGCGCCCGTCGAGCTCGTCCGGAACCCCGACGTCCTCGCCGAGCTCTCCGGGGACCGGCCGCGCCCCGGGCAGGTCGTCGTGGGCTTCGCCGCGGAGACCGACGACGTCCTCGCCAACGGGCGCGCCAAGCTCGCCCGCAAGGGCTGTGACCTGCTGGTTGTCAATGAGGTGGGGGAGCGGAAGACCTTCGGTTCGGAAGCGAACGAAGCCGTCGTCCTGGCCCCTGACGGCTCTGAGACGCCTGTTCCCTACGGTCCCAAGGACGACCTTGCGGACACCGTCTGGGACCTGGTCGTGCAGCGCTTCGCGTGAGCGTTTTGTGCGCCGGAGCACACGGGTGTCGCAGGTCACCCGGGCGGTGATACGAGACAGGATGCCCCAACCACGAGAACGCCGGATAAACTGACCGAGGACCCCGCGTCGAGCGCAGCTCTCGGCCAGGGTCCGTCAATGATCAGCCAGCAGCCGCTGCAACCCCAGGGAGCGATGTGTCCCGCCGCCTGTTCACCTCGGAGTCCGTGACCGAGGGTCACCCCGACAAGATCGCTGACCAGATCAGCGACACCATTCTCGACGCCCTGCTCAAGGAGGACCCGACCTCCCGCGTGGCCGTCGAGACCCTGATCACCACCGGCCTGGTGCACGTGGCCGGCGAGGTGACGACGAAGGCCTACGCGCCGATCGCGTCGCTCGTGCGCAACAAGATCCTCGAGATCGGCTACGACTCCTCCAAGAAGGGCTTCGACGGCGCCTCCTGCGGCGTCTCGGTGTCCATCGGCGCGCAGTCGCCGGACATCGCCCAGGGTGTCGACACGGCCTACGAGAGCCGCGTCGAGGGTGACGAGGACGAGCTCGACCGGCAGGGTGCCGGTGACCAGGGCCTGATGTTCGGCTACGCGTGCGACGAGACGCCCGAGCTCATGCCGCTGCCGATCCACCTGGCCCACCGCCTCTCGCGCCGCCTGTCGGAGGTCCGCAAGAACGGGACCATCCCCTACCTGCGCCCCGACGGCAAGACCCAGGTCACCATCGAGTACGACGGCAACAAGGCCGTCCGTCTCGACACCGTGGTCGTCTCCTCCCAGCACGCGTCGGACATCGACCTGGACTCGCTCCTGGCGCCCGACATTCGCGAGTTCGTCGTCGAGCACGTCCTCAAGGAGCTCGTCGAAGAGGGCATCAAGCTCGACACCGACGGCTACCGCCTGCTGGTGAACCCGACCGGCCGCTTCGAGATCGGCGGCCCGATGGGTGACGCGGGTCTGACGGGCCGGAAGATCATCATCGACACGTACGGCGGCATGGCCCGTCACGGTGGCGGTGCGTTCTCGGGCAAGGACCCGTCCAAGGTGGACCGTTCGGCGGCGTACGCGATGCGCTGGGTCGCCAAGAACG
>NZ_JBHSKJ010000024.1:0-117687 GCF_042657885.1 Streptomyces aureoversilis | reverse complement strand
GGAACCCTTCGGACATCGCCAGAAGGAGTCCGTCGGCGGAGACCACGACGGTGTGGGACACCCCTGGGGTGTTCTCCACGAAACTGGTGATCAACCAGTTCAGGTTCTGCGCCGCCTGGCTCATCGGACTCAACTAACGCTCCTGCTGGTAATCGGTGGGGTCAACCGTGTGGTTGCCCGTGGTCGAAGTCGTGCCGGCCTGACGCCCCTGCTGGATGCCCCGGCGGAGGTTGGTCAGACGGCCGCGCACGTCGTCGGGTGCACGCGAGACCTGCGGGCCGACCTGCTGGATCGGCTGCGTCGTCTGCGCGGCGCCCTCGACGAGGTTCGCCTTGGGGACGCGGCGCGGCAGTCCGGAAGCGGTCTTGCCGCCCGCGGAGGGCTCGCGGACCTGCTCGGCCCGGCGCCACGTCTCGTCGTTGGGGGACTGGCGCCAGTTGTCGGCCGGGGCCTGCTGGGGCTGCTGTGCCTGAGGCGCCTGGCGGGTCTGCGGGACCGGGCGGGCCTGGGACGGCCGGGTCGGCCGGCCTGCCTGCGGGGCCTTGGGGACCGCGCCGAGCGGGCCGCGCTCCGGGTCCTGGAGGGACTGGCGCGGACGGCGCTTCGGCAGGTTCTGACCGGAGGGCGCCTCCGGGGTCTGCTCCGGCGCGGCGGCCTGGTCCTCGCCGGCGGCACCGCGGAACCAGTTGGACTCCAGCTCCTCGAACAGCGGCGAGCTGTGCCCGGACTCACGGAGAGCCGGCTGGGCGAACTGACCGGTGGTGCTGGTCAGCGGGTCGTCGTCGAGCTCCGGGCGGGCGTACTGGCCCGACGTGCTGCCGGGCGCTTCGCCGATGGCGGGGCGGTCGTACTGGCCGGAGGTGCTGTTCGGCGTGTCGCCCTGCACGGGGCGGTCGTACTGGCCGGACGTGCTGCCGGGTGCCTCGCCGGGGGCGGGGCGGTCGTACTGGCCGGAGGTGCTGTTCGGGGCGTCGCCCTGCACGGGGCGGGCGAACTGGCCCGACGTGCTGTTCGGCGCGTCACCGTGCTGCGGCCGGTCGAACCCGCCCGCGGCGCCGCGGGGCTCCGGAGCGGACCCGATCGCAGGGAACTCGGCGGTGTCGCCCGGCCCGGCGCTCGGCAGCGCGGGGCGCGACGCGGGGAACTGACCGGTGCTCTCGACGTCCTCGTGACCGCGCGGGGTGTCCTGCGCGGAGCGCGCGGAACCGCCGCCGGACACGGGCCAGTCGTCCACGGGGGCCGCCGGCGCCTTCGGGGCCTGGGGCGCGGCAGCGGGCTGCTCGCTGCCCCAGCTCGGGGCCTGACGGGCCGGAAGCTCGCCGGCGCCGTTGCCACGGCCGGGCTGGCCGGGCCGGCCGGTCTGACCGGGCTGACCGGACGTGCCGGGCTGCTGCTGCTTGCCGCGGCCGCCGCCCTTGCCCGCCTGGGGCGGGGGCGGCACGGCGGCGGGGCCGCCGTTGCCACGCGTCGGCAGCGCGGGGCGGCCGCCGGGGCCCTGGGCGGGCGCACGGTCCGCACCGCCGCGCGGCGCGGTGTCGAAGAGGCTGCCCGCGGCGGGGTTGGCACCGCCGCCGGGCGCCGGGGCGGGACGCGTCGGCAGACCGCTGTCGGTCGCACCCTGGCGCGGGGGCAGGGCGGGGCGCTGCTGGCCGCCGGCGGCCGGCACCTGACGGCGCGGCGCGGAGCCCGCGACGCCGGGGTTGCCGCCCGGGGCGCCGGGCGCACCGTTGCCGCCGGCCGGGGGCACGGCGCCGGGCATCGGCTTCTTGCCGCCCTGGGCGACGTCCACCGGCAGCATGACGAGCGCGGTCGTACCGCCCGAGTCGGACGGACGGAGCTGGATGCGGATGCCGTGTCGCAGGGACAGGCGGCCGACCACGAACAGACCCATGCGGCGCGAGACCGAGACGTCCACGGTCGGCGGGCTGGCGAGCCGCTCGTTGATCGCCGCCAGGTCCTCCTGGGAGAGGCCGATACCGGTGTCGTGGATCTCGACCAGCACCCGCCCGTCGGGCAGCGCGTGACCGGTGACCTTGACCTTGGTCTGCGGCGAGGAGAACGAGGTCGCGTTCTCGAGGAGCTCGGCGAGGAGGTGCACGAGGTCGTTGACGACGCGGCCGGCGACCTCGGTCGGCGGCACACCGCTCAGCTCGATGCGCTCGTACTGCTCCACCTCGGACGCGGCGGCACGGAGCACGTCGACGAGCGGGACGGGGCGGGTCCACCGGCGGCCCGGCTCCTCGCCCGCGAGGACGAGGAGGTTTTCGCCGTTACGGCGCATGCGGGTCGCGAGGTGGTCGAGCTTGAACAGCGAGGACAGCTGGTCCGGGTCGGCCTCGCGGCTCTCGAGCTCGGAGATGAGCGAGAGCTGACGCTGGATGAGGCCCTGGCTCCGGCGCGAGAGGTTGGTGAACATCGCGTTGACGTTGCCCCGCAGAAGGGCCTGCTCGGCGGCGAGGCGGACGGCCTCGCGGTGCACGTCGTCGAAGGCCGCGGCCACCTTGCCGATCTCGTCGCGGCTGTGCACGCCGACGGACTCCACGGACGTGTCGACGTCCTGCGGGTCGGTCTCGGACAGCTGCTTGACGAGCTCGGGGAGGCGGTCCTGGGCGACCCGCTGAGCGGTGTCCTGCAGACGGCGCAGCGAGCGCACCATGGAGCGGGCCACGACGAAGGCGCCGACGAGCGAGATGCCCAGAACGAGGATGATCAGGACACCGTTGAGGATCGCGTCCTGCTGGGCGTCCTCACGCAGCTCGAGGGCCTTCTGCTCCATCTGGGAGAGCAGGGTCTGCTCGATCTTGGACATCTCGCCGAGCTTGACCGACGCCAGGTCGTACCAGTCCTTGTAGGACTTCGGCTCGTTCTTGAGGCCGTCCTGCTTGCTGAGGACGCGGTCGGTGTAGGTCTTGGCGGTCGTGATGTCCGCGTTGCCACCGGTGATCGCCTGCAGCAGCTGCTGGGAGTCGCCGCCGCGGATGGCGATGAAGCGGCGGATGGCCTCGTTCTCGGCCTCGTACGCCTCGTGGCCGTACTGCTGGTCGTTGCCCGAGAGGTACGGGCCCTTCTTGTTGGCGAGGGCCGCACTGATCACGGCGCGCTGGATCGACGCGTACTCCTTGGCGGCGGAGAACGTCGCCAGCGCACGCGTGCTGGTGATCATTTCGGCGTTGCTGGTCGCCTGGGCCATGTCCTGGGACAGCGAGAGCAGCGAGTTGATCAGGCCGTCGTAGTTGTTGACGGTCCGGGCGATGTACTCGGGCTCGTTCTTGTAGGCGTCCTTGCGGACGTCCTGGATCTTCTTCAGCTGCCGGCTGATGTCGACCAGGGTGGTCTGCACGCCGTTCATCGTCGGGTCGGTCGGCTTGACGCCCTGGGTGGCCCCGGTGAAGGCGTTGATGGCCTGGTTGGTCTTCTCCCGCGACGCCGCGACCGCGTCGTCGTCGGTCAGGCCCTTGGAGAGCGGGCCGGCGGACTTGTCGCGCTCCTCCTGGAGCGCGTTGGCCAGCAGGGTCGCGCGACCGGTCATCTCCGTGAGGAGCTTCATGTGGTCGAGCTGCTCGACGTTGTTGAGCGCGTCGTTGATGCGCAGGCCACCCAGCGTCGTCGCGGCGACGACCGGCAGGGCCAGCAGGGATACGAGGCGGGTGCTGATGCGCCAGTTGCGCAGGGCTATTCGTGAGCCGGGCCCACCGGGCAGCTTGGCCTTGTTCGCCTTGGCCTTCGCCTTTGACGTGGCCTGCTGGCGGTCTGCGGAACCGTCGCCCGCCGGCCCTTCGGCGGGCGTGCCGCGGTCGTTCGCACCGCGCGGCTCCGGCTCCGCCGCAGCGCTGCCATCCCTCTTGAAACGTCCCTGCACTAGCGTCGCAACCTCTGGACCAGGCGCCCCGCCGGTCGAAGGCGGGACGGTGTCGAGTCGTGGGGGGACCGCGGTTGCCCCCTGGCGGTCCGTGGAATTCCAGCACAGTGCCAGATCTCCAACAAGGCCGGTGCACCGCACCCGCACCGGCATCACGCTCAGTGCCGGAAATCGTCACGGGGCGTAGAGGACCAGGGCCTTTATAAAGGGCATAGGCGGGCAAGTCGGCGGGGCGACGGGGAGGCTCGTCCGGTGTCCCAGATTCCATGATCAGGAGCGGAACGTCAGGTTCAGCCCTGCAATGTCCGTTTCGTGAAAGCCGGAAGGCCGCCCGCTATGCGGCATTTTTCAGTGCTCTCGTGAGCAAACTCACAAGCAACTCAGGACTTCTCCCGCGGACGCGTGGGGATAGGCGCGCCTAGCCTGTTCCTTTACGCAGGCCGCGAGAACACCCCCCGCGCACCCAGCGCACCACGACACCGCGAGGCAGCAAGTGAAGACCAGCACGACGAAGCTGACGTCCCGGAAGGCGACCCCGAAGGCGAACCGGAAGACCGCCAACCCGCGCCGCACGACGCTCGTCCACCTCGACGACAGCGCCTCCCTGCGGATCGCCGAGGCCGTCGCCCACGCCACCGAGCTGCCGCAGGTCACCGCGAACCCGCGCCGCACGGTGCTGATGACGGCACCCGTCGTCGTCATCCCCCAGGACTGAGCGCCGCTCCCACGGGGCCGGCCGCCCGGTCCGGCCCCGCGGATCCGTCGCGCACGGGCGGCCGGCGGCCCCCGCGATAGCCTGGGGTGTCAGACTCCGGCCGGATCAGATAGGGGCAAAAGCTTCCCGTGCGCATCGCCAGGTTCTCCATCGACGGCAACGTCGGCTACGGCGTCGTGGAGGGGGATGCCGCCACAGAAGGCGGCCCCGTCCTCGACATCATCAAGGGCATCCCCTACGGCGACTTCGAGCGCTCCGGGACCAAGGTCCCGCTGGACAAGGTCCGCCTGCTCCCGCCCGTCCTGCCCAGCAAGGTCGTGGCCATCGGCCGCAACTACGCCGAGCACGCCGCGGAGCTGGGCAACGAGGTCGGCGACATCCCCGTGGCCTTCCTCAAGCCCTCCACCTCGGTGATCGGCCCGGGCGCCGCCATCGAGTACCCCTCCTTCTCCAGCGAGCTGCACCACGAGGCCGAGCTGGCCGTGGTCATCGGCCGCATGTGCCGCGAGGTCCCCCGCGAGCGCGTGAAGGACGTCATCCTCGGCTACACCTGCGCCAACGACGTCACCGCGCGTGACGCCCAGCAGCGCGAGAAGCAGTGGGCCCGCGCGAAGGGCTTCGACACCTCCTGCCCGCTCGGCCCCTGGATCGAGACCGAGCTCGACCCGGCCGACCTCGGGATCATGTGCACCGTCAACGGCGAACAGCGCCAGCTGGGCCGCACGAGCGACATGGTGCGCTCCATCGAGGACCTGATCGTCCACATCACCGAGGCGATGACGCTGCTCCCCGGCGACGTCGTCCTCACCGGCACCCCGGCCGGGGTCGGACCCCTGAACGTCGGCGACGAGGTCGCCGTCACCATCGAAGGCATCGGCACTCTCACCAACAAGGTGATCAAGCGTGGCTAACGCGAACGTCCGCGTACGTTTCTGTCCCTCGCCGACCGGCAACCCCCACGTGGGCCTGGTCCGCACCGCCCTGTTCAACTGGGCGTTCGCCCGCCACCACGGCGGCACCCTGGTCTTCCGCATCGAGGACACCGACGCTGCGCGCGACTCGGAGGAGTCGTACCAGCAGCTGCTCGACTCGATGCGCTGGCTGGGCTTCGACTGGGACGAGGGCCCCGAGATCGGCGGCCCCCACGCGCCGTACCGCCAGTCGCAGCGCATGGACATCTACAAGGACGTCGCGCAGAAGCTCCTGGACGGCGGCTACGCCTACCGCTGCTACTGCACCGCCGAGGAGCTCGACGAGCGCCGCGAGGCCGCCCGCGCCGCCGGCCGCCCCTCCGGCTACGACGGCAAGTGCCGCGTCGTCACCCCCGAGCAGCAGACGGCGTACGAGGCCGAGGGCCGCGCCTCCATCGTCCGCTTCCGGATGCCCGACGAGGCGATCACCTTCACGGACATCGTCCGCGGCGAGCTGACCTTCACCCCGGAGAACGTGCCTGACTACGGCATCGTCCGGGCCAACGGCGCGCCCCTGTACACGCTCGTCAACCCGGTCGACGACGCCCTGATGGAGATCACCCACGTCCTGCGCGGCGAGGACCTGCTCTCCTCCACCCCGCGGCAGATCGCCCTGTACAAGGCGCTGATCGAGCTGGGCGTCGCCAAGGCCGTCCCCGAGTTCGGCCACCTGCCGTACGTGATGGGCGAGGGCAACAAGAAGCTCTCCAAGCGCGACCCGCAGGCCTCCCTGAACCTCTACCGGGAGCGCGGCTTCCTCCCGGCGGGCCTGCTGAACTACCTGTCGCTGCTCGGCTGGTCGCTCTCCGCCGACCAGGACATCTTCTCGATGGACGAGATGGTCGCGGCGTTCGACATCAAGGACGTCAACGCCAACCCGGCCCGCTTCGACCTCAAGAAGGCCGAGGCGATCAACGCCGACCACATCCGCCGCCTGGACGTGAAGGCGTTCGCCGAGGCCTGCGAGCCCTGGCTGCAGGCCCCGCACGCCCCGTGGGCGCCCGAGGCCTTCGACCGGGCCGCGTGGGAGGCCATCGCCCCGCACGCCCAGACCCGCCTCACGGTCCTCTCCGACATCACCGCCAACGTCGACTTCCTCTTCCTCGACGAGCCGGCCGAGGACGAGGCGTCCTGGGCCAAGGCGATGAAGGAGGGCTCGGACGCCCTGCTGCGCACGGCCCGCGCCAAGCTCGCGGACGCCGAGTGGAACGCCGACGCCATCAAGGCCGCCGTCGTCGCGGCGGGCGAGGAGCACGGGCTGAAGCTCGGCAAGGCCCAGGCCCCGGTCCGGGTCGCGGTCACCGGCCGTACGGTCGGCCTGCCGCTGTTCGAGTCGCTGGAGGTCCTCGGGCGCGAGCGCACGCTCGCCCGCGTGGACGCGGCGCTGGCGAAGCTCACCGCCTGACACAAGGCCCTCACGGGGCCCGGCAGCCTCTCCCGGGGCCGCCGGGCCCCGTTGCGTCCGCACAGGGGCGTCTATCGATTTTGGCCCCCCGTCCTCCTTCGGGTAATGTTCTTCCTGCGCCGCCCGAGAGGGCCGAGAGGCCGGAGCGGAGGGCGCAAGCCGGACAAGCCCCCCTGAGGGGGGTGGAGTTACGGTGGGGTATGGTGTAATTGGCAGCACGAGTGATTCTGGTTCACTTAGTCTAGGTTCGAGTCCTGGTACCCCAGCAAGAGAAATTCTTCGCTGAAATTCTCTCGCAAAACTACTGATAAAGTAGGAAGCGCGCGAAAGCGCAAAAAGCGAAGTGCAAGCCCCCGTTGTGTAGCGGCCTAGCACGCCGCCCTCTCAAGGCGGTAGCGCCGGTTCGAATCCGGTCGGGGGTACAGATTTCCACTCAGGGGGACCTGGAGGAGATCGCTAGGGCCCCCGTTGTGTAGCGGCCTAGCACGCCGCCCTCTCAAGGCGGTAGCGCCGGTTCGAATCCGGTCGGGGGTACTGGTTATAAAACCACCATGGGCTATGGTGTAATTGGCAGCACGAGTGATTCTGGTTCATTTAGTCTAGGTTCGAGTCCTGGTAGCCCAGCGCAGATTGCTTTTTGAGTCTGCAGAGCAAAACAAAAGCAAGCCCCCGTTGTGTAGCGGCCTAGCACGCCGCCCTCTCAAGGCGGTAGCGCCGGTTCGAATCCGGTCGGGGGTACCACAGAGAGAATGCCTCCCGCATAGGCGGGGGGCATTTTTTCATGCGGCCTTCCATGCGCCCCGGCCCGGCCCGATAATCCCCTCATGGCCCATCCCCGCGGCGGCCGCTGCCGGCTCCGCCGCGCCACGAAGCCCTGCCCGCCGCGGAGTTCGGGCACCGGCGGGGCGCCGGAGTTGCGTCAGCACGACATCCGTCGCCGCGAGCCCGCCGCACTGGACGCCCTCGCAGCGGCCCATTCCAGGAGCGTCGAAGTGGATCCTCTCGTCCGCACGGCCGAACTGACCGTCGTCCCCACCGTCAGCCCGCCGGGCCTGCGGATCGTAGGGGTGGTCGACGCCGACTCGCACCGCCACCTCAGGGACGCCCTGCAGTCGGTGGCCTCCGTCCGCGGCGACCTGTGCCTGGAGATGTCCCGGGTGGAGTTCCTGGACCTCGCGGGGCTGCGGCTGCTCATGACCTTCGCCCGGGCCCGAGCCGCCCGCCACTGCACCGTGGAGCTGGCCGGGGTGCCGCCCCACCTGCTGCAGGTCATCACCCTCATCGGATGGGACACCACGCCCGGCCTGCGGCTGGGGGCCGCGCATGGCTGCTGACCGCGCCGGCCTGACCGGGTTCGTCCACCACGCCTGCCTGTACGGCTCCGACGCGGAGTTCCTGGCGATGGCGGTGCCCTTCGTGGAGGACGGCTTCGCCGCCGGGGAGCCCGTCCTCGCCGCCACGACGCCCGCCAACATCGAGCTGCTCCGGGAGGCCCTGGGGGAGGGCGCCCACCACCTCGACACCGCCGAGACCGCCTACTTCGGGCGCCGCCCCGTCGAGCGGGTGTCCGCGTTCCTGCGCTACCACGGGCGCCGCGCCCGCCCCGGGCGGCGGACGCGGATCATCGCCGAGCCGGTGTGGGGCGGCCGCTCCGCCCGCCAGACCGCCGAGTGGAAGCGCATGGAGTCCGGGCTCAACGTGCTCCTCGCGGACCTGCCGGTGTGGATGATCTGCCCGTACGACACCCGCGTCGTCCCCGGGGACGTGGCCGAGGCCGCCGTGGCCACCCACCCCGTGCGCCTGGACGGCGAGCGGCAGACGCCCTGCGACGCCTACGCCGATCCCGCGGCCTACGCCGCCGCGGTGCAGGGCCCCGCCCCGTGCGCGCCCTCCTCGGCGCGCGGCACGGAGCCCACGGCCGACGTCCCGGAGCTGCGCCGCCTCGGCCACGAACGGGCCGCCGGCGCAGGCCTGACCGGCAACCGGCTCGCCCTCGCCGAGCTTGCCGTGCACGAGGCCGCCGTGTACCTCCTGGCCCCCGAGGGCGCCCGTCTCACACTGCGGTCCTGGGAGGAGCCGGGCGCCGTGGTGTACGAGCTGCGGCGCACGGGGCCCGACGGCGCCGCCGTGCCGCCGTTCGCGGGATACCGCCCGCCCGCACCGCCCGGCGACGCGCAGGGGGCCGAGGACGGCCTGTGGCTCGCCCGCAGCCTCGCCGACTTCGTGGAAGTGACCACGCGTGGGTCGGAGACCGTCCTGACCTTGCGCATGGCGGGCCCGGGGGACGCGGAGCGGCTGTGAGGGGCGGCGGGGCGTGGCGGGGCGTGGGGCGCCGTGGCCTGAGGGCGTGGGGCGCGAGGCGCCGGCGCCTCATGCCCCGCCTCATGCCCCGCCTCGTGCTCTGCCTCATGGGTCCGTGCGGCCGCGCCCCATGCGGCGGGGAGGGGCGACGGGCCGGGGCCCCGCGCCTCAGGCGGGCTTTTCGCCGCCGGTGAAGCGCCGGGCGGACTCCTCGGCGTGCGCCATGCGGCGCAGGCTCAGCAGCACGGGCTCGTAGAGGACCGTCAGCGCGACGGCCGCCTCGATCTGGGCGGTCGGCGTGGGCTCCTCCTCGACCAGGTCCAGGTCCGTGACCGCCAGCTCGGCCGCGAGCCGTCCGTACGGCAGCAGCTGGGCGACGCCGCACGGGTACCCGAGGCGCCTCAGCGCGGCGACCGCCGCGACCAGCGTGCGGTAGGCGGGGGAGAGCTCCGCGAGCTCCTGGTCGTGCCGCCAGCCCAGGTGCTCCAGGAGCGCGTTCACGGTGCGGCCCGCGGCTTCGGCCGCCGGATCGTCGTCCGCGGCGACCTCCCGGCCCTGCGACAGTGCCTGCGTGGCCGCGCCGAGCCTCCGGTGGTGCCCCAGGGAGTCGTCCTCGGCGGCGGCGATCACCTCGCGCGCGGTGGCCACGGGCATCTTGCCCAGCTGGATCAGGGCCCGCACCAGGCGCAGCCGGCGCAGGTGCTCGTCGCCGTACTCGGCCTGGGTGGCGGAGATCCTGCGGCCGGGCTGGAGCAGCCCCTCGCGCAAGTAGTACTTGATCGTCGCGGTGGACACACCGCTGCGTTCGCTCAGTTCCGCCAGTCGCATGGCCACTTGCACCCTTCCTTGGAGAGCGGCACTATCCAAGCATGGATAGCAGTGCTATCCAATGCGCTGTTCACAGTGACTGGGGGAGCTCTCATGAGTGCACAACCGATTCCGGGGCGGGTCACCGCCGCGGCCGAGGGGGACGTGGTCGTCTTCATGATCGGCATGCGGATCAACAAGTGGCGGGCGGTGCGCCACTGGCTGCCCACCCTCGGCGCGATGCCGCGGATGCTCAAGGAGCTCTCGCGCGACCCGGACAGCGGCCTGCTCGGCTACCGGCCGCTGGCGAGTGGCTTCGGGGACCTGGCCGTCGTCCAGTACTGGGAATCGCGCGAAAAGCTGCTCGCCTACGCCGCCGACCGGAGCAAGGAGCACCGCCCCGCCTGGGCGGCGTTCAACCGCCGTGCGCGGGCCGGCGGGGGAAGCGTCGGCATCTGGCACGAGACGTACGTGGTGCCCGCCGGTTCGTACGAGTCGATCTACGTCGGCATGCCGGCGCGCGGGCTCGGTGCGGCTTACGGCACGGAGCCGGTGGCGCGCCGCGGGGAGCGCGCGGCGCAGCGGTTCGCGAGCGCCTAGGGAACTGCATGGAGCGGCGCATGGGGCCCGGGCCCCATGCGCCGCTCCGTCGTCCTGTCGTGTCTTACCCGCTCGTGTCGTCTTGCCTGCTCAGCCGTTGCGGCGCAGCGCCTCCGTCAGGCGCACCGCGGCGTCCAGCACCGCCTGGGCGTGCATGCGGCCCGGGTGGCGCGTCAGGCGCTCGATCGGTCCGGAGACCGAGACGGCGGCGACCACGCGGTTGGAGGGTCCGCGCACGGGGGCGGAGACCGAGGCGACGCCCGGCTCCCGCTCGCCGATCGACTGGGCCCAGCCCCGGCGCCGCACGCCCGAGAGCGCCGTCGCCGTGAAGCGGGCCCCCTGCAGACCGCGGTGCAGCCGCTCCGGCTCCTCCCAGGCCATCAGCACCTGGGCGGCCGAGCCGGCCTTCATGGGCAGCGTGGAGCCCACCGGCACCGTGTCCCGCAGGCCGGACAGGCGCTCCGCCGCGGCCACGCAGATGCGCATGTCGCCCTGGCGGCGGTAGAGCTGCGCGCTCTCGCCCGTGACGTCCCGCAGGTGGGTGAGCACGGGGCCCGCCGTGGCCAGGAGCCTGTCCTCGCCGGCCGCCGCCGCCAGCTCGCTCAGCCGCGGTCCGAGGATGAACCGGCCCTGCATGTCCCGCGCCACCATGCGGTGGTGCTCCAGGGCCACCGCGAGCCGGTGCGCCGTCGGACGCGCCAGGCCCGTGGCCGTGACGAGCCCGGCCAGGGTCGCCGGCCCGGACTCCAGCGCGCTCAGCACCAGAGCCGCCTTGTCGAGTACTCCCACGCCGCTCGAGGCGCTACCGGTGTTGTCCATGCAACGATACTTGCGTCTCACACTGTGAAACGCAAGTTCAAATTTCCCGGAGACGCGCCAACCTGGACGGAGAGCACCCACAGGCACACGAATGTGACCGGCGAGGACGCCGGCCGGAGGGACAGCGATGGGACGCACACTCGCGGAGAAGGTCTGGGACGACCATGTCGTCAGGCGCGCCGAGGGCGAGCCCGACCTCCTCTACATCGACCTGCACCTGCTGCACGAGGTCACCAGCCCGCAGGCCTTCGACGGTCTCCGCAAGGCCGGCCGCCCCGTGCGGCGCCTGGACCTCACCATCGCCACCGAGGACCACAACACCCCGACCCTCGACATCGACAAGCCCATCGCCGACCCGGTCTCGCGCACCCAGCTGGAGACGCTGCGCAAGAACTGCGCCGAATTCGGCGTCCGGCTGCACCCGCTGGGCGACGTGGAGCAGGGCGTCGTCCACGTGGTGGGACCGCAGCTGGGGCTGACCCAGCCCGGCACCACCGTGGTCTGCGGCGACAGCCACACCTCCACCCACGGCGCGTTCGGCGCGCTGGCGTTCGGCATCGGCACCAGCCAGGTCGAGCACGTCCTCGCCACCCAGACGCTCCCGCTGGCCCCGTTCCGCACCATGGCGGTGACCGTCGACGGCGAGCTGCCCGAGGGCGTCACCGCCAAGGACCTGATCCTCGCCGTCATCGCCCGCATCGGCACCGGCGGCGGCCAGGGCTACGTCATCGAGTACCGCGGCACGGCCATCGAGCAGCTCTCGATGGAGGCCCGCATGACCGTGTGCAACATGTCCATCGAGGCGGGCGCCCGGGCCGGCATGATCGCGCCCGACGAGACCACGTTCGCCTACCTCGAAGGCCGGCCCCACGCCCCCCGCGGGGCCGACTGGGACGAGGCCGTCGCGTACTGGCGCACCCTGCGCACCGACGACGACGCCGTCTTCGACCACGAGGTCGTCATCGACGCCTCCGAGCTCTCCCCGTTCGTCACCTGGGGCACCAATCCGGGGCAGGGAGCGCCCCTGTCGGCGCACGTTCCCGACCCGGCCTCCTACTCCGACCCCTCCGACCGTCTCGCCGCCGAAAAGGCCCTGGAGTACATGGGGTTGACGGCGGGTCAGCCGCTGCGCGACATCCGCGTGGACACCGTGTTCGTGGGCTCGTGCACCAACGGCCGGATCGAGGACCTGCGCTCCGCCGCGGCCGTCCTGGAGGGCCGCCGGATCGCCGACGGCATCCGCATGCTGGTCGTGCCCGGCTCCGTCCGGGTGGCCCTGCAGGCCGTCGACGAGGGGCTCGACAAGGTCTTCACGGCTGCCGGTGCCGAGTGGCGCCACGCGGGCTGTTCGATGTGCCTCGGTATGAACCCCGACCAACTGGCGCCGGGCGAGAGGTCCGCGTCGACCTCCAACCGCAACTTCGAGGGCAGGCAGGGCAAGGGCGGCCGCACCCACCTGGTCTCGCCCCAGGTGGCCGCCGCCACCGCCGTGGTGGGCCGTCTGGCCTCCCCGGCCGACCTGCCCGGCCCGGCCGGCGCGTCCGACGTCCGCACTCCCCTGGGGGCCTGAACAGCCATGGAAGCTTTCACCACGCACACCGGCCGCGCCGTACCGCTGCGCCGCAGCAATGTCGACACGGACCAGATCATCCCCGCGCACTGGCTCAAGAAGGTCACCCGCGACGGCTTCGAGGACGGGCTGTTCGAGGCCTGGCGCAAGGACCCCGAGTTCGTGCTGAACCGTCCCGAGCGACGGGGGGCCAGCGTCCTGGTGGCCGGTCCGGACTTCGGCACCGGCTCCTCCCGTGAGCACGCGGTCTGGGCACTGCAGAACTACGGGTTCAAAGCGGTCGTCTCCTCGCGTTTCGCCGACATCTTCCGTGGTAACTCGCTCAAGAACGGACTGCTGACCGTCGTCCTGCCGCAGGAGACCGTCGACGCCCTCTGGGAGCTGACCGAGGCCGACCCGGCCGCCGAGGTGACCGTCGACCTCGTGGCGCGCCAGGTCCGGGCCGGCTCGATCACGGCTGATTTCGACCTTGACGAGAACGCCCGGTGGCGCCTGCTGGAGGGGCTCGACGACATCGGCCTGACCCTGCGGCACGAGCCCGACGTCGCCGCCTTCGAGGCCGGAAGGCCTTCTTTCAAGCCCTCCACGGCCCGGATCTGACACGGATTTCGCGCCCCTTCGGGCGCCCGGAGCGATGCTCGGGGGACCCCGGATTTTCGCTGCTCACCAAGGGTTTGGCATGATGCGCCCCCTGTCTTCGGACAGGGGGCGCATCGCTCTGTTGAGGCCCTGTGAAGCGACAACTCGCCTCAGATGGCACAATCGGTGCATGGAACGCGACAGCCAACTCGAGCTATACCGGCTCGTCGCGGACCGACTCAAGGAAGCGCACTCCCGGGTGCGCGCACTGCAAGTCCCGGAGGGCGTACGGATGGCGCTGTCCCGGAAGCTGCTGGCCATCACGGCCGCGGCGAAGCACGATCTCTCAGGCGCCGCAATGCGTCTGGACCGGCTGATGAACGACCTCGACGAGGGCCGTTTCCCCGAAGAGCCCGACCGTGACGGAACTCCGTGATGGTCGAGTTCGTTGCGGCACAAGGGTGATTAGACCGTTTCGTGTTTGATTTGCGGTATATATCTGCCTAACGTGCGAAAAGGCTGGAGCGCATTCGTTCCAGCAATGTCTCCGAAGGGGAAGACGTGAACAAGGCGCAGCTCGTTGAAGCGATTGCCGACAAGCTCGGCGGCCGTCAGCAGGCCGCAGACGCCGTCGACGCGGTGCTCGACGCGATCGTCCGTGCAGTCGTCGCGGGTGACCGGGTCTCGGTCACCGGCTTCGGTTCGTTCGAGAAGGTCGACCGCCCGGCCCGTTACGCCCGCAACCCGCAGACGGGTGAGCGCGTGCGGGTCAAGAAGACCTCGGTGCCGCGCTTCCGCGCGGGCCAGGGCTTCAAGGACCTGGTGAGCGGCTCGAAGAAGCTGCCGAAGGGTGGCGAGGTCGCCGTCAAGAAGGCGCCCAAGGGCAGCCTTTCGGGCGGCAAGGTCACCGCCAAGGCCGCGGCCAAGAAGGCCACCGCCAAGAAGACGACGGCGAAGAAGGCCACCGCGGCCGCCACCGCCAAGAAGGCCGCCGCGAAGAAGACCACCACGGCGAAGAAGGCCACCACGGCCGCCGCCAAGAAGACGACGGCGAAGAAGACGACGGCGAAGAAGGCCACCACGGCCGCCACCGCCAAGAAGACCGTCGCCAAGAAGGCCGCCCCGGCGAAGAAGGCCACCACCGCCACCGCCAAGAAGGCCGCCGCGAAGAAGACCGCGCCCGCCAAGAAGGCCACGGCGACCAAGGCCACGACGCGCAAGACCACCACCGCGCGCAAGACCACCGCCAAGAAGACCGCCGCCAAGAAGTAAGGCGGCGAACGGCGTCACGCGCCGGGCCGGGCTCCCCTCGGGGAGCCCGGCCCGCGGTGTGTCCGCGCCCCGGTCAGAGCGTCTGCAGCGTCACCAGCGTCACGCGGCGGCCCTCCGGGGCACCCTCCGCGCCCGCGGCGCCCTCCGTGCACTCGATGCGCACGCGCTGGCCCGGCCGCAGCAGGCGCAGGCCTCCCGCGTCGAAGGCCGCTGCGTCGAAGGACAGCGGGGTGCCGTCGTCCAGGAGCACGCTCCCGGAGCGCGTCTGAGGGTCGAAGGTGTAAGCGGTGGCCTGCATGTCAGCAGCCTAGTCGGCGCGCGGGGCGGAGCGTTCCGCGGCGGACTCCCCGTGCCGCTGCGCAGTGCCCGCACGGGGCGGCCGCACCGTGCTCCTGCGGCCTCCGCCGCCCGGCTCCGCGGGGGCGCCCACGAGGGCGGCCGTACGGGGCCCCACGCCCAGGGCCAGGGCGGCCCGCAAATCCGCCTCCGTATCCACGTCCCGGCGCACGGAATCCACCCCGGTCAGCCCGATCTCCCGGGCCCCCGAGTCCCGGTGCCGGGCGCGCGAATGTCCTTCGAACGCCGGCGCCAATTCCATTCCCGGTGCCGCCGCCAGCAGCGTCGTTCCGATTCCCGCCGCGTCCGCGAGAAATGCGCGGGGGAATTCCGTGGCGGAATCGAGGACCCGGCCCAGTTCCGCCGGGCGCAGGGCGGGAAGGTCCGCGTTGAGGGTCGCCACGGCGGCGCCGGCCCGTCCGGCGCGTACGGTCCGCGCCCCGTGCGCAAGGGCGCCGTTCAGGCCGCCCGGCCCCCCGGGTTCGGCCAGGACGCGCGCCCCGAGGGCGGTGAGCTCGGCCCCGGCCAGCGGATCGTCCGTGACGACCACCACATCCCGTACCGCCGCACAGGCCAGTGCCGCGGCCACGGTGTCCACGGCGAACGCCAGCGCGAGCGCGGCACGGGGCCCCTCCCCGGCCCCGGTGCCGAGACGGCTCTTGGCCAGGGCCAGCGGCTTCACCGGCACCACCAGCGTCCAGACCACATCCGCCCCCTCTCTTCGCATCCGCCTCATTGTCACCCGCTGCCGCAGCCGCCCGCGGAGCGCGGGGTTACGGTGTTCTCGACAGACCGGGGACCTGGGGCGACACTTGTGCGGCCTCCGGGTTCAGCACAGCTCCAAGGTCCCAAGAGAAGGGTGTCCGAGTGTCCCGCCACAGAATCGGCTTCTGGTACCGCTTTACGGCGGTGTTGGCTAAACCGCCGCTCGTGGTTCTGTTCAAGCGGGACTGGCGGGGAATGGAGAACATTCCGGCCGACGGCGGTTTTATTACCGCCGTCAACCACAACTCGTATCTCGACCCGCTCTCCTACGCCCACTACCAGTACAACACCGGGCGCGTCCCCCGCTTCCTGGCCAAGGCCGCCCTGTTCAAGGGCAGCTTCGTCGGCGCCGTCCTGCGCGGCACGGGGCAGATCCCCGTCTACCGGGAGTCGGCCGACGCCGCGGCCGCCTTCAAGGCCGCGGTAGAGGCCATCAACAAGGGCGAGTGCGTGGCCTTCTACCCCGAGGGCACCCTCACCCGCGATCCCGACATGTGGCCCATGGAGGGCAAGACCGGCGCCGCCCGCGTCGCGCTCCTCACCCGCGCACCGGTCATCCCGGTCGCCCAGTGGGGCGCCAACGAGGCCATGCCGCCGTACGCCAAGGAGAACAAGCTCCGGCTCCTGCCCCGCAAGACGCTCAAGGTGCTGGCCGGCCCGCCCGTCGACCTCTCCGCGTACTACGGCAAGGAGCCCACCGCGGACGTCCTGCGCGCCGCGACCGACGACATCATGGCCGCCATCACCGCCCTCCTCGCCGAGCTGCGCGGCGAGCCGGCCCCCGCCGAGCCGTACAACCCCAAGAAGGCCCGCGCCGCGGCCCGCCGCAAGGCCCAGGAGGACGAGAAGTGACGCGCTGCGCCGTCTACGGCACCGGATCCTGGGGGACCGCCTTCGCGATGGTCCTCGCGGACGCCGGCTGCGAGGTCACCATGTGGGGGCGGCGCGCCGCCCTCGTGGAGGCCGTCAACACCACCCGCATCAACCCCGACTACCTCCCGGGCGTCGAGCTCCCGCGCTCCGTGCGGGCCACCACCGACCCCGCCGAAGCCGCACGGGGCGCCGAATTCACCGTCCTCGCCGTGCCCTCCCAGACGCTGCGCGGCAACCTCGCCGAGTGGGCGCCCCTGCTGCCCGCGGACACCGTCCTCGTCTCCCTGATGAAGGGTGTCGAGCTGGGCACCGCCAAGCGCATGAGCGAGGTCATCGAGGAGGTCGCCAAGGTCTCCGCCGACCAGGTGGCCGTCCTGACCGGCCCCAACCTCGCCAAGGAGATCGCCGCGCGGCAGCCCGCCGCCGCCGTCGTCGCCTGCCGCGACGAGTCCGTGGCCAAGCGCCTCCAGGCCGCCTGCCACACCGCCTACTTCCGCCCGTACACCAACACCGACGTGGTCGGCTGCGAGCTCGGCGGCGCCGTCAAGAACGTCATCGCCCTCGCCGTGGGCATCGCCGACGGCATGGGGCTCGGCGACAACGCCAAGGCCTCCCTCATCACCCGCGGCCTGGCCGAGACCACCCGGCTGGGCCTCGCCATGGGCGCCGACGCGCACACCTTCGCCGGCCTCGCCGGCATGGGGGACCTCGTCGCCACCTGCGCCTCCCCGCTCTCCCGCAACCGCACCTTCGGCGCGAGCCTCGGCCGCGGCATGACCCTCTCGGAGACCATCGCGGTCACCAAGCAGACCGCCGAGGGCGTCAAGTCCTGCGAGTCGGTGCTGGATCTGGCGCGGCGCCACGGAGTCGACATGCCGATCACGGAGACCGTGGTGGAGATCGTGCACGAGGGCAAGCCGCCGCTGGTGGCCCTCAAGGAGCTGATGTCGCGCAGCGCCAAGGCCGAGCGGCACTGACGCCGCCCGCACCACGAGGTACTCTCGTCGCGATATGAGCAGCGAGATCACCCCCCAGAGCCCTGGCCGGAAACCGCGTGTGGCGGTCGTCTTCGGCGGCCGCAGTTCCGAGCACGCCATTTCCGTGGTCACCGCCGGCGCCGTGCTGCGCGCCATCGACCGCACGAAGTACGACGTGCTGCCGATCGGCATCACCACGGACGGCCGTTGGGCCCTCACCGCCGACGACCCCGAGCGGATGGCCATCGCCGACCGCGCGCTGCCGAGCGTCGCGCAGCTCGCCCAGTCGCCCGACGGCTCCGTCGTCCTGCCGGTCGACCCCTCCGACCGCGAGCTCGTCTACACGGAGCCGGGCACGATGCCCAAGGCGCTGGGCGAGGTCGACGTGGTCTTCCCCGTCCTGCACGGCCCCTACGGGGAGGACGGCACCCTCCAGGGCATGCTGGAGCTCTCCGGCATCCCCTACGTGGGTGCCGGCGTGCTCGCCTCGGCCGTCGGCCAGGACAAGGAGTACATGAAGCGCGTCTTCATCTCCTTCGGCCTGCCCGTCGGCCCGTACGAGGTCGTCCGCCCCCGCGAGTGGGACACCGACCCGGCCGCCGCCCGGAAGAAGATCGTCGACTTCGCCGGCGAGCACGGCTGGCCCGTCTTCATCAAGCCCGCCCGCGCCGGCTCCTCCATGGGCATCACCAAGGTCGACGACGTCTCCGGCCTGGACGAGGCCGTGGCCGAGGCCCGCCGCCACGACCCGAAGATCCTGGTCGAGTCGCTGCTGCGGGGCCGGGAGATCGAGTGCGGCGTCCTGGAGTTCGAGGACGGGCCGCGCGCCAGCGTCCCCGCCGAGATCCCCCCGGTCACCGCCCACGACTTCTACGACTTCGAGGCGAAGTACATCGACTCCGCCACCGGTCTCGTCCCCGCGCCGCTGACGCCGGAGGAGACGGCGAAGGTGCAGGAGCTCGCCGTGCAGGCCTTCGACGCCGCCTCGTGCGAGGGCCTCGTGCGCGCGGACTTCTTCCTCACCGAGGACGGGGAGTTCGTCATCAACGAGATCAACACCCTGCCGGGCTTCACGCCGATCTCCATGTACCCCCGCATGTGGCAGGAGAGCGGCGTCGGCTACACCGAGCTGATCGACCGCCTCATCCAGGCGGCCCTGCGCCGGCCCACGGGCCTGCGCTAGACGACCCCCACCGGGATCGTCCTCGCGACGGCGCCGGCGAGATCGGTGAGCGCACCGAGATCGCCGGCCTCGCCGACGACCTTCCTCGGCAGCGTCACCTCCACGAACGCCTCCCGCAGGGTGGTCGTGCAGCGGACGCTGCCGTCCGGCTGCCGCTCCGGCAGCCAGTCCACACCGTCGATCTCCACCGAGTCCGCGGCGGGGTTGTAGTGTTCGGAACCGGGCTTGATGATCTCGGGACGCTCCACCCCGCAGCGCAGGGCGATCGCAGGATCACCCCACACGGCGGTGAAGTCCGAGACGGGAGCGGCGGTGCGCCGCTGCTTCCCGTCCACGGTCTTCGGCAGCTCCTTGTGCAGGGCCCGGCAGAGCCCGGCCGCCCGCGCCGACGGCGTGGGGACCGCGGGACCCTCCGCGCCGCCCGACGACGAGCAGCCGGCGGCCGCGCACAGCACGACGACAGCGGACAGGCCGAAGGGCCGGCGGAGGGAAGACTTCACCGGGCGAGCATACGGGGGACCTAGAGATGGACGACCGGGCAGGTCAGTGTGCGGGTGATGCCCTCCACTGCCTGGATCCTGGCCACCACCATGCGGCCGAGCTCGTCCACGGTCTCGGCCTGCGCGCGCACGATCACGTCGTACGGGCCGGTCACGTCCTCGGCCTGGATCACCCCCGAGATCTTCGAGATGACTTCGGCCACGGTCGACGCCTTGCCGACCTCGGTCTGGATCAGGATGTACGCCTGTACCACGGAACCTCCAGGGCGGCTACGAGGATCATGTGGGGAGAAGAGACGCCACGGTACCGCGTCGCCGCACGGCGCGGGGAGACCCGCGCTGCCTGCGCGGCGCGGCGTATGTCACAACCGATACTCCTAGGAGGAGCTCAGTGAAAGGCACCGTGGGCGAGTTGGGGGAGTTCGGGCTCATCAGAGAGCTTACTTCCCGGCTCACCACCACCCCTGCGGTCCGGCTCGGGCCGGGTGACGACGCCGCGGTGGTGGCTGCGCCCGACCGGAGGGTCGTGGCCAGTACGGATGTGCTTCTGGAGGGGCGGCACTTCCGCCGTGACTGGTCGACCGCCTACGACGTCGGGCGCAAGGCCGCCGCGCAGAACCTCGCCGACATCGCAGCGATGGGCGCGGTGCCGACCGCGATCCTGCTCGGCCTGGTCGTCCCCGCCGAACTCCCCGCCACCTGGCCGACCGAGCTGATGGACGGCATCCGCGACGAGTGCCAGGTCGCCGGTGCGGCGGTCGTCGGCGGCGACGTGGTGCGCGGCGAGACCATCACCGTCGCCATCACGGCCCTCGGCGACCTGCGCAACCACGAGCCGGTCACCCGCTCCGGCGCACAGCCCGGCGACATCGTCGCCGTCACCGGGTGGCTCGGCTGGTCCGCGGCCGGACTCGCGGTGCTCGCCCGCGGTTTCCGCTCGCCCCGCGCCTTCGTGGAGGCCCACCGGCGCCCCGAACCGCCGTACCACGCGGGCCCCGCCGCGGCGGGCCTCGGCGCCACCGCGATGACGGACGTCAGCGACGGCCTCATCGCCGACCTCGGCCACATCGCGGAGGCCAGCAAGGTCCGCATCGACCTGCACACCGCGGCCATCGACGTGCCCACCCAGATGTCCGACATCGGCCAGGCCGTCGGCGTCGACCCGCTGCAGTGGGTGCTGACCGGGGGAGAGGACCACGCGATCGTCGCGACGTTCCCGCCGGACGTGAAGCTGCCCGCCCGCTGGAAGGTCATCGGCGAGGTCGTCAGCCCCTCCGCCCTGCCCCAGGTCACCGTGGACGGGGCCCCGTGGGACAAGGCCGGCGGCTGGGACCACTTCGGGGAGCTGGAGCCGGGGGACCAGCACGGTGCGGGGCCCCACGGGCCGCACGGGGCGGCGCTGTAGATTCGGCCCCATGCCGATACCCCCACGCGTGCTGACCGTCGCCGGATCCGACTCCGGCGGCGGTGCGGGCATCCAGGCCGACCTCAAGACCATGCTCGCCCTCGGCGTGCACGGCATGAGCGTGGTGACGGCCGTGACCGCACAGAATTCCCGCGGCGTGCAGGGGGCCTGGGAGCTGCCCGCGGAGGCCGTACGGGCCCAGTACCGCAGCGTCGTCGACGACATCGGCGTCCAGGCCGTGAAGACGGGCATGCTCGCCTCGGAGGAGCTCGTTCGCACCGTCGCCGAGCTCCTGGCGGGCACCGCCGCCCCCGTGGTCGTGGACCCGGTGGGCATCTCCAAGCACGGCGACGCCCTGCTCGCCGCCTCCGCCCTGGACGCGGTCCGCACGAAGCTGCTGCCGGCGGCCACCGTCGCCACCCCCAACCTCGACGAGGTCGCGTGGCTCACGGGCCTGCGGGTCGTCTCGGAGGCCGGCATGCGCCGTGCGGCGGACGCCGTGCTCGCGTACGGGCCCCGGTGGGCGCTCATCAAGGGCGGGCACCTGGAGGGGGACGCGCTGGACCTCCTCACGGACGGCGCCGAGGAGCACTGGCTGCGGGCCCCGCGCCACGACAACCGCCACACGCACGGGACGGGGTGCACGCTGGCGAGCGCCATCGCCTCCGGGCTCGCCAAGGGGCACACGGTGCCGGAGGCGGTGGCGGCCGCCAAGGACTACGTCACCGGCGCCATCGCGGCCGGCTTCCCCCTGGGGGACGGCATCGGGCCGGTCGACCACGCGTGGCGGTGGCGTTCTTAGCGCATGGGGCGGGCTCAGCGCATGGGGCGGGGGAGGCCCGGCCTCACGGCGGTGAACGGATCAGGCGTGAACGGATCCGGCCCAGGCCGTGAGCGGGCACGGCAAGAAGCCGGCCCACCGCTAGGTGGACCGGCTTTCAAGGCAACCAGATGGGCAGCGCCACGACGTGAGACGTCACAGCGAGACCGGCTCGCCCCCGCTCGCGCGGGGGACAGCACTCGCTTAGCGCGAGACCTTGTCGGCCTTGATGCACGAGGTGCAGACGTTGAGCCGCTTCGGCGTCCCACCGACCACAGCACGCACCCGCTGGATGTTGGGGTTCCAACGACGGGGGGTACGGCGGTGCGAGTGCGAAATAGCGTTGCCGAAGCCCGGCCCCTTGCCGCAGACGTCGCAGTTGGCAGCCACGGGTTACTCCAAAGACGGGTCACCCCCGCTTACGCGGAGACGACAGGCACGTACGGAAAATCCCTGCGTGCCGAAATCTGTAGTGACCGGCATTACCAGGGGGATGGCCTGATTCTCATCAGGCAACCGGAGCAGCATACAACGGCCGCTCCCGTTCGACGAAACTACCATGGCTGCCCGGGCTGTGACCTGTCCGACCTGTCTGACCTGTCCCGTCCCCCCGTTCCCCCGGCCCGCCGCCCGCCCTCCCTCCGGGCCGCGCCCCGGGACTAGTCTGCGATCACCGCTCCACCGCCCCCGGGAGTCCGAGGAGGACACACACGTGCCGCACCCGCTGGACGCCTCCGCGGTACGCACCTGGTGCGCACTGGCTCTCGACGCGCTGGGGCGGGCCCGCGAGGAGATCGACGCCATCAACGTCTATCCCGTACCGGACGGCGACACCGGCACGAACCTGTACCTGACCGCCGAATCCGCCGCCAGGGCCGTCGACGCCGTCTTCGACGGCCACGCCACCACCGGCCCCGCCTCCCGCCCCACGCTCCCCGACGCCGTCCGCGCCATGGCCCACGGCGCCCTCATAGGCGCCCGCGGCAACTCGGGCACGATCCTGGCCCAGCTGCTGCGCGGCATGGCGGAGGTCCTGGCGGGAGGCGGGGAGCCGCGCCCCGCGCCCTCCCGCACGGGGCGCCCCGCCGCCGACGCCGAACTGCTGCGCCGCGCCCTGCGGCGGGCCGTGGAATCCGCGTACGAAGGCGTCGCCCGCCCCGTCGAGGGCACGATCCTCACCGTCGCCTCGGCCGCCGCCGACGCGGCGGCCGACGCGCAGGGCGACGCCGCCGCGGTGGCCCGCGCCGCGGACGAGGCGGCCCGCTCCGCCCTCGCGATGACCCCCGGCCAGCTCGACGCCCTCGGCCGGGCCGGAGTCGTCGACGCCGGCGGCCTCGGCCTCGTGGAGGTGATCGGAGCGCTCGCCAGGGCCCTGTCCGGGGAGGCCCTCCCGCGCGGCACGCGCGCGTGGACGCGGCCCGTCCCCGTACCGCCGCAGCCCGCCGCCCCGGCGCAGGGCCCCGTGCCCTGCCCCGCCACCGCCCCGGGCGGCACCTCGCCCGCCTTCGAGGTCATCTACCTCCTGGACGCCGACGACACCGCCGTCCCCCGCCTGCGCACCCGGCTCGACGCCCTGGGCGACTCCCTCGTCGTCGTCGGCGGCGACGGCCTGTGGAACGTCCACGTCCACGTGGACGACGCCGGAGCCGCCGTCGAGGCCGGCATCGAGGCGGGGCGCCCCCACCGCATCCGCATCACCCACTTCGCGGGAGCCGCCGGAGCCGCCGCAGCCCCGGCAGGCGACCCCGGCCGCACCCGCGAGCCCGCCCAGCGCGCCGTCGTGGCGGTCGTCCCCGGCGAAGGCCTCGCCGGGCTGTGCGCGGACGCCGGCGCCACCGTCGTCGCGGCCCGCCCCGGGGAGCCCCCCGCCAGCGGGGAGCTCGTCGACGCCATCCGCCGCGCCAACGCCCGCGAGGTCGTCCTGCTCCCCAACGACCCCGAGCTGCAGCACACCGCGGCCGCCGCGGCCGAACAGGCCCGCGCCGCGGGCGTCCGCGTCGCCCTCATCCCGACCCGCGCCGCCGTCCAGGGCATCGCCGCGCTCGCCGTCCACGAGCCCGCACGCCGCTTCGACGAGGACGTCGTCGCGATGACCTCCGCCGCCGGAGCCACCCGCTACGCCGAGCTCGCCGTAGCCGAACGGCAGGCCTGGACCATGGCCGGCGTCTGCCAGGCGGGCGACGTGCTCGGCCTCATCGACGGCGACGTGGCCGTCATCGGCTCCGACCTCGCCGCCACCGCCGCGACCGTCCTGGACCGCATGCTGGCCGCGGGCGGCGAAATGGTCACCCTCGTCCTCGGCGCGGACGTCCCCGACGCCGTGGCCGACCGCCTGGAGCGGCACGTACGGGGCGGTCACCTCGCCGTCGACACGGTGGTCTACCGGGGCGGGCAGCAGGCGCCACCGCTGCTCATCGGCATCGAGTGACGCCGGACGGGACGCCGGACGAGGCACGGGACGACAGACGGAACAACGGACGGGCAACAGCAGGGACGGCAGACAGTACGGCAGACGAGACATCGGGCCAGGCGCCGAATGACACCGTCTGTCAGTGCCGTGGTGTGCAATGGGACGCGTGCCAGCGCTTCACGAACCCCTGAAGAAGATCCTCGGCGGCAGCACCGCGAAGGTGATGGCCGAGCACCTCGACCTGCACACGGCCGGCGATCTGCTGCACCACTACCCGCGCCGCTACGCCGAGCGCGGTGAGCTCACGCGCCTGGCCGACCTGCCGCTGGACGAGCACGTCACCGTCGTCGCCCAGGTCGCCAAGGCCGCCATGAAGACGTTCAACCACGGCAAGGGCGTCCGCCTGGAGGTCGTCGTCACCGACGGCAGCGGCTCCCTGACCCTCGTCTTCTTCGGCCGCGGCGCCTACGCGCGGGAGAAGGAGCTGATCCCCGGCCGCCGCGGCATGTTCGCCGGCAAGGTCTCGGTCTTCAACCGCACCCGCCAGCTCCTCCACCCCGACTACGAGCTCCTGGACCGCGACAGCGGGGCCGACGCCGCCGAGGCCTTCGCCGGCCGCCTGCTGCCGATCTACCCCGCCTGCAAGCAGTTCCAGTCCTGGAAGCTCACCAAGGCCGTCGACACCCTGCTGGACCTGTTCGAGGCCGAGCAGTGGGAGGGCCTCACCGACCCGCTGCCCCCCTCGCTGCGCGACGGCCGCGGCCTGGCCGCGCTCCCCGACGCCTTCCGCAAGGTCCACCGGCCGCGCACCAAGGCCGACATCGAGGACGCCCGGGCCCGCCTGAAGTGGGACGAGGCCTTCGTCCTCCAGGTCGCCCTCGCCCGCCGCCGGCACGCCGACTCCCAGCTGCCGGCCGTGGCCCGCAAGCCCGTGGCCGGCGGCATCCTCGACGCCTTCGACGCCAAGCTGCCCTTCACCCTCACCGAGGGCCAGCGCACCGTCTCCGCGGAGATCTTCGACGACCTGGCCACCGAGCACCCCATGCACCGCCTCCTGCAGGGAGAGGTCGGCTCGGGCAAGACCATGGTGGCCCTGCGCGCCATGCTCGGCGTCGTCGACGCCGGCGGCCAGGCCGCGATGCTCGCCCCCACCGAAGTGCTCGCCCAGCAGCACCACCGGTCGGTCACCGAGATGATGGGCGAGCTGGCCGAGGGCGGCATGCTCGGCGGCGCCGAGCACGGCACCAAGGTCGTGCTGCTCACCGGCTCCATGGGGACGGCCGCCCGGCGGCAGGCGCTGCTCGACCTCGTCACGGGCGAGGCCGGGATCGTCATCGGCACCCACGCCCTCATCGAGGACAAGGTGCAGTTCCACGACCTCGGCCTGGTCGTGGTCGACGAGCAGCACCGCTTCGGCGTCGAGCAGCGCGACGCCCTGCGCTCCAAGGGGAAGCAGCCGCCGCACCTCCTGGTGATGACCGCGACCCCGATCCCGCGGACCGTCGCCATGACCGTCTTCGGCGACCTGGAGACCTCCGTCCTGGACCAGCTGCCGGCCGGCCGCTCGCCCATCGCCACCCACGTGGTGCCCGCCAAGGACAAGCCCCACTTCCTGGCGCGCACCTGGGAGCGCGTGCGCGAGGAGATCGAGGGAGGTCACCAGGCCTACGTGGTCTGCCCCCGCATCGGCGACGACCTGGGGGAGGAGGGCGACGCCAGGACGCCCGCGAAGGGCGCCGCGCAGAGCGCCTCCAAGGGCGGGGCGGGGGACGGGGCCGGGCAGGCCGCGGCGGAGGGCGACGGCGAGCGGCGCCCGCCCCTCGCCGTCCTGGACGTCGCCGCGCAGCTCGCCAAGGGCCCCCTGAGCGGGCTGCGCGTGGAGGTGCTGCACGGCCGCATGCAGCCCGACTCCAAGGACGACGTGATGCGCCGCTTCGCCGCCGGCGAGGTGGACGTCCTGGTGGCCACGACCGTCATCGAGGTCGGCGTGAACGTGCCCAACTCCACCGTCATGGTGATCATGGACGCGGACCGCTTCGGCGTCTCCCAGCTCCACCAGCTGCGCGGCCGCGTGGGCCGCGGCTCGGCCCCGGGCCTGTGCCTGCTGGTCACCGACGCCCCGGAGGCGAGCCCGTCCCGCGCCCGCCTCGCCGCCGTCGCCGGCACCCTGGACGGCTTCGAGCTCTCCCGCATCGACCTCGAACAGCGCCGCGAGGGCGACGTCCTCGGCCAGGCCCAGTCCGGCGTCCGCTCGTCCCTGCGCATGCTCACCGTCATCGACGACGAGGAGGTCATCGCCGCCGCCCGGGAGGAGGCCGCGGCCGTCGTCGCCGCCGACCCGGAGCTGGAGGCGCTGCCCGACCTGCGCACCGCGCTGGACGCCCTGCTGGACGAGGAGCGGGAGCAGTACCTGGACAAGGGCTGAGCACGCCCGTCCCGCCACGGGGCCCGCGCCCCCGCCGGCAGCCCCGCGGAGGCGCCCGGCGTGCTCCGACGCCCTAGGCTGAAGGGGCGGCACCCCGGTCGGCCGGCCGTCAGGCTCCGCCGCGGCCCCGCCGCACCGACAGACCTCCACACCGCCACACCGTCGCGAAGGACCGAGGACCCCATGACCCGCGTGATCGCCGGCATCGCCGGCGGACGCCGCCTGGCCGTGCCGCCCGGCACCGGCACCCGCCCGACCTCCGACCGGGCGCGCGAGGGCCTGTTCTCCACCCTGGAGTCCCTGCTGGGCACCCTCCACGGCACCCGCGTCCTGGACCTGTACGGGGGCTCGGGCGCGGTCGGCCTGGAGGCGCTCTCGCGCGGCGCCGCGCACGTCCTGCTGGTGGAGGCCGACGCCCGCGCGACGCGCACCATCCGCGAGAACGTCCGCACGCTCGGGCTGCCCGGAGCCGAGGTCCGCTCCGGCAAGGCCGAGCAGATCGTCGCGGGCCCGCCCCCCGCGGCCCCCTACGACGTGGTCTTCCTCGACCCGCCCTACGCCGTCACCGACGAGGCGCTCCGCGAGATTCTCCTCACACTCCGTGCCGGGGGGTGGCTTGCGGACGAGGCGCTGGCCACCGTGGAGCGCAGCACCAGAGGCGGAGAATTCCCCTGGCCGGACGGTTTCGAGGCACTGAGGGCCCGTCGCTACGGCGAGGGGACGCTTTGGTACGGTCGCGCCGCCTCGACGTGCGCCGAAGAGACTTCTCCCCGCGCGTCATGAATGGACCGGAGAGCGAGGAGACACCGTTGCGCCGCGCCGTCTGTCCGGGGTCGTTCGACCCCGTCACCAATGGACACCTCGACATCATCGCCCGCGCTTCCAGGCTGTACGACGTCGTCCACGTCGCAGTGATGATCAACCAGTCGAAGAAGGGCCTGTTCACGGTCGACGAGCGGATAGACCTGCTCCGCCAGGTCACCGCCGAGTACGGCAACGTGCAGGTGGAGTCCTTCCACGGCCTCCTCGTCGACTTCTGCAAGCAGCGCGACATCCCCGCCATCGTCAAGGGCCTGCGGGCGGTCAGCGACTTCGACTACGAGCTGCAGATGGCCCAGATGAACAACGGGCTCTCGGGCGTCGAGACCCTGTTCGTCCCGACCAACCCGACGTACAGCTTCCTGTCGTCCAGCCTGGTCAAGGAGGTCGCGGCCTGGGGCGGAGACGTCTCCCACCTGGTCCCGCCGCTGGTGCTGGAGGCGCTCACCGAACGGCTCGGCGAGCGCTGACACCCCGCCCCTCCCGGCAGCTGTCGGGCGGAGGCCGACTGCCCGTACAGTCGACCCCGTTCGTGTCGTCCGGCAGAAGAAAGTGGCGAGCGCCAGGTGGACGTCCAGAAGAAGCTCGACGAGATCGTCACGACCGTCACCGGCGCCCGGTCCATGCCGATGTCCGCCTCCTGCGTGGTCAACCGCGCCGAGCTGCTCGCCCTGCTCGAGGAGCTCCGCGCCGGACTGCCCGGCTCGCTCGCCCGCGCGCAGGAGCTCATCGGCGACCGCGAGCAGCTGGTCGCCGAGGCCCGTGAGGAGGCCGAGCGGATCATCGAGTCCGCGCGCGCCCACCGCGGATCGCTGATCTCCGACACCGAGGTCGCCCGGCAGTCCCAGGAGGAGGCCGACCGGATCCTTGCCGAGGCCCGCCGGCAGGCCGAGGAGGTCCGCGCCGAGGCCGACGACTACGTCGACAGCAAGCTCGCCAACTTCGAGGTCGTCCTCACCAAGACCATCGGCTCCGTCGACCGGGGCCGCGAGAAGCTGCTGGGCCGCGCGGACGGGAACGGGGGCCACGGGGAGCCGGACGGAGACGCGGACGCCCCGGAGCCCAGCTCCGACCCCCGTGTCCAGCGGCAGCAGGCCGACGCCTACGTCGACGCGAAGCTCGGTGCCGTCTCGGCGGTCCTGAGCAAGACGCTGGAGGCGGTCGGCCGCGGCCGGGAGAAGCTCCTCGGCGCCCGCCCGGCGGACGAGCTGGGTGCCCACATGGCCGCCCAGGACGGCTTCCACGCCGCCCGCCCCACCAGCGACGCCGACTTCCTCGCGGGACTGGCCGCGCCCCACGCGCAGACGTCCCCGGAGCCCGCAGCCGCGCCCCATGCGGCGCCCCACGCGGGCTACGACGGCTACTACGAGCCGCAGGGCTACGGAGCCGACCCGTACGTCTACCAGCAGCAGTACGAGGCGGACGGCTCCCAAGGGCAGCAGGCGGACCCCTACGCGGTCCAGGGCGGCTACCACCAGGCCGACCCGTACGCCTGGTCCTCCCCGGCCCCGGGCGACGGCTACGGCGGCGCCCAGAGCGGCTACGTGCCCCAGCAGCACCAGCCCGCTCAGCACCAGCCCGCTCAGCACCAGCCCGCTCAGCACCAGTCCGCCCAGCATCAGCCCGCCCAGGACCGGCCCCAGGCGGCGGGCGGGGCGCTGGACGAGACGAGCCTGTTCGACACGTCGATGATCGACCTGGAGCAGCTCCGCCGTTACGAACAGGGCCGCTGACCGGCGCCGTACGACGGCCGATTGGGTCTACGGCGACCCGTCCAGTATCCTGGCTCTTCGGTCGCGTGTGCATTCGCGATCTCGGCTGCCCTCATCGCATGCGTCACCGCATACGGTCCGGGCCGCCGTCACCGCAGCGTAGAAAGCAGGAAGCCCTGAACGCCCGCCTCGATCACCGTTCCCCTCTCGTGTTCGACACACGCGAGCTGGGCCGGCGTCCCGGTGCGCTGAAGAGGGTCTCCCGCTCCGTCCCGGCCCCCGATCACCTCGGTATCGAGGTCATCTCCGTGGCCGAGGGCGCGACCGTCGAGCTCGACCTCCGACTGGAGTCGGTCATGGAAGGGGTGCTTGTCACAGGCACCGCCCGTGCACCGCTCACCGGGGAGTGCGTAAGGTGTCTGGAGCCGCTCGAGCGTGAGCTCGAAGTGGACTTCCAGGAGATGTACTCCTACCCCGACGCCGATGACCGGAGCCGCCCCGCGGATACCGGCGACGACGCCGAGGAAGACGAAGAGGACATGCTCTTTCTCGAGGCCGACTTGCTCGACCTCGAACCCGTGCTGCGCGACGCGGTGGTGCTCGCACTGCCGCTGCAGCCGGTGTGCCAGGACGACTGCCCCGGCCTGTGCTCCGAGTGCGGAGCGCGGCTGGCGGACGACCTGGACCACCACCACGAGACCGTCGACATTCGTTGGGCGGCACTGCAGGGACTCGCCGGTTCCGACCAGGACGGCGAGAAGGACAACGCACCCCGCTCCGTCGGGGATGACTCACAGGAGAAGTAGCCGTGGCTGTTCCGAAGCGGAAGATGTCGCGCAGCAACACGCGCCACCGCCGGTCGCAGTGGAAGGCTGCGGTCACCCCCCTGGTGGCGTGCGAGCGCTGCCACGAGCCGAAGCAGCAGCACATCGCGTGCCCGAGCTGCGGCACCTACAACAAGCGCCAGGTCCTCGAGGTCTGATCGGCGGGTGACAGGCTCCATGTCAGACGCCACTACGCCGAAGAGGGCGCCGGCGGACACGGCCTCGTCTCACACGCTTCTGGAAGGGCGGCTCGGGTACAAACTCGAGACCGCCCTTCTGGTGCGTGCGCTGACCCACCGTTCCTACGCGTACGAGAACGGCGGTCTGCCGACCAACGAGCGCCTGGAGTTCCTCGGGGACTCCGTCCTGGGCCTCGTGGTCACGGACACGCTCTACCGCATCCACCCCGACCTGCCCGAGGGCCAGCTGGCCAAGCTGCGGGCCGCGGTGGTCAACTCCCGTGCACTGGCGGAGGTGGGCCGTGGGCTCGACCTCGGCTCCTTCATCCGGCTCGGCCGCGGTGAAGAGGGCACGGGCGGCCGCAACAAGGCGTCCATCCTCGCGGACACCCTGGAAGCGGTCATCGGTGCGGTCTATCTCGACCAGGGTCTCGAGGCTGCTGCCGAGCTGGTTCACCGGCTCTTCGATCCGCTGATCGAGAAGTCCTCGAACCTCGGCGCCGGCCTGGACTGGAAGACCAGCCTCCAGGAGCTGACCGCGACGGAGGGGCTCGGCGTGCCCGAGTACCTGGTCTCCGAGACCGGTCCCGACCACGAGAAGACCTTCACGGCTGCTGCCCGCGTCGGTGGTGTCGCGTACGGCACCGGCACCGGCCGCAGCAAGAAGGAAGCGGAGCAGCAGGCGGCGGAAGCCGCCTGGCGCGCCATCCACCAGGCGGCAGAGGCTCGCGCAGCCGCCGCCGAAAAGGCCGAGGCCGCGCAGAAGAAGGCCGAAGCCGTGGACAAGGCGGAGGCCGTCAAGGCCGAAGCCGCGGAGCAGGCCGGGGTCGCGACGACCGAGGCCGACGCCGCATCCTGACGCACACGTCCCCGAACGCCGGGCGCCCCTGACTCCAGGGCCGCCCGGCGTTCGGCGACCGTGCCGCCGCACCACGCACTGCGCAGTGCATGGTGCCGAGGCGTCGCAGTACCGAAGCACCGACCGCAGCATTCGCGGGATCCGCCGTGTCCGGACGGCGCCCGCGAGCCCTTCCCGGAGGAGCACCGTGCCCGAACTGCCCGAGGTCGAGGTCGTCCGGCGCGGGCTGGCGCAGTGGGCCTGCGGCCGCACCGTGGCCGAGGTCCAGGTGCTGCACCCCCGGGCGATCCGGCGCCACCTCGCCGGCCCCGAGGACTTCGCCGCCCAGCTGGCCGGCCGCCGCCTCGGCGTGGCCCGGCGGCGCGGCAAGTACCTCTGGCTGCCGCTGGAGACGGAAGGCCCCACGCCCCCCGACCGGGCGGTCCTCGCCCACCTCGGCATGAGCGGCCAGCTCCTCGTCCAGCCGTACGAGGCCCCCGACGAGAAGCACCTGCGCATCCGCATCCGGTTCGCCGACACCGCCGGCACGGAGCTGCGCTTCGTCGACCAGCGCACCTTCGGCGGGCTCTCCCTGCACGACACGGTGCCCGGCGACCCCGAGGGGCTCCCCGACGTCATCGCGCACATCGCACGCGATCCGCTCGACCCCGCCTTCGACGACGAGGCCTTCCACGCCGCGCTGCGCCGACGCCGCACGACGCTCAAGCGCGCCCTGCTCGACCAGTCGCTCATCAGCGGGGTCGGCAACATCTACGCCGACGAGGCGCTGTGGCGCTCCCGGCTGCACTACGACCGGCCCACCGCGACCCTGACCCGGCCGCGCAGCGCCGAGCTGCTCACGCACATCCGCGAGGTCATGAACGAGGCCCTCGCCGTCGGCGGCACCAGCTTCGACAGCCTCTACGTCAACGTGAACGGCGAGTCCGGCTACTTCGACCGCTCGCTGGACGCGTACGGGCGTGAGGACGAGCCGTGCCGCCGCTGCGGTACGGCCATGCGCCGCCGCCCCTGGATGAACCGCTCGAGCTACTTCTGCCCGCGCTGCCAGCGCCCTCCGCGCCCGCGCGCCGCGTAGCCGTTCCCTGCGCCGGTCAGCGCCCGGGACGCCTTGCTGCGCCCCGCTTCCTATGCCCCGCGCTCCGCGTCGTACTTCTCCTGCGCCGCGAGGATCTCCGGCATGCGCTCCTCCAGCAGCCCGATCAGCCCCATGAGGCGGTCGGCGACGTCCTGCCCCAGCGGCGTGAGCGCGTAGTCCACGCGGGGCGGGTTGGTCGGCTGCGCCTCCCGGTGCACCAGGCCGTCGCGCTCCAGCGCGTGCAGCGTCTGGGACAGCATCTTCTCGCTCACGCCGTCGACCCGGCGGCGCAGCTCGTTGAAGCGCAGCGTGCACTCGTACAGGGCCACGACCGTCAGCGCGCCCCATCGCCCCGTGACGTGCTCCAGAGTGCCGCGCGAGGGGCAGGAACGGGCGAACACGTCGAAGGGCAGGTCCGGGTCCATGGCCGCAAGCATACTCCCGCACAGCGCTAACTTCAGGATTGCGCTTTCGAAAAGTTAGTGCTTTCCTTCTGGTCGTGCCGCTCGGCACACGCCGCCGTGCGCCGCCCGGCATGCACCCGTCCATTGGAGGACCCCATGACCGCCGCCCTGCCCCAGCCCGTCGTCTCCGTCGCCTACCACTCCGGCTTCGGTCACACCGCCGTCCTCGCCGAAGCCGTCCGCGACGGCGCCGCCGACACCGGCGCGACCGTCCACCTGGTCAAGGTCGACGAGATGACGGACGCCGAGTGGGCACAGCTCGACGCCTCCGACGCGATCGTCTTCGGCTCGCCCACCTACATGGGCACCGCCAGCGCCGCCTTCCACGCCTTCGCCCAGCAGACCTCCGGCCGCTGGGCCGACCGCGCCTGGCAGGACAAGATCGCCGCAGGGTTCACCAACTCCGCCTCCAAGAGCGGCGACAAGCTGGCCACCCTGCAGTACCTCTCGCTCCTGGGCGCGCAGCACGGCATGCACTGGGTGGGCCTCGGCCTGCTGCCCGGCTGGAACAGCTCCGTGGCCTCCGAGAACGACCTCAACCGACTCGGCTTCTTCCTCGGCGCGGCGGCGCAGAGCAACGCCGACCAGGGCACCGAGGGCGTCCACAAGGCGGACATCCTGACCGCCGAGCACCTCGGCGCGCGGGTGGCCGAGGCCGCCCGGGTCGCGGTCGCCGGCCGCGCCGCACTCTGATCGCGCACCGTCCGGCTGTCCGGCTGTCCGGCGGCTGTCAGTAACCGAAGTCCTGCGTCCACCACGGGCCGCTCGCGCTGGTGTTCAGCCCGATGCCCAGGGTGCGGTAGTCGCGGTTGAGGATGTTCGCCCGGTGGCCTGCGCTGCGCATCCAGGCGTCCATCACGGCGCGGGCGTCCGGGTGGCCGCGGGCGATGTTCTCCCCGCCGAGGTTCCGGATGCCGTGCTTGGCGGCCCGGTCCCAGGGCGTGCGGCCGTCCGGGTCCGTGTGGTTGAAGAATCCGCGCCGCGCCATGTCGTCGCTGAACGCCTGGGCGAGCCCCGAAAGCCGGGCGCTGGCCTTCAGCGGCCGCAGGCCCGCCTTCGCCCGCTCCTGATTGACCAGGGCGAGCAACTGCCGTGCCACCGACGGGTACAGCGCGGTCTGATCGGCCGTCTGTTGTTCCTGTCCGGCGGGCTGTGCGTGGTCCGCGACCCGGGTCCGCCCCTGGGCCTGGGCCTGGGCTTGTGCCTGGGCTTGGGCGTCGGGCGCCGGGGCCGCACCTTCCCGGCCCGGAGCGTCGGCGGCCCGCGCATCGCCGGAGCCGCCGTCCGGCCCCGTACGCCCTTCGCCGCCCGGGTCGTTGCCCGCCCCCTGCGGCCCCGGAGCCGCGTCGGCAGGTGCTGCCGACGGGCCGGACGGGGAGGCGGAGCCGACGGGCACCGCGGTGTCCCCGTGCGGTGCGGGAGGCCGTTCGGCGTTGCGGCTCACATGCGACTGGCCGCGGCCGGAAGGCCCTGCGTCGGGCCTCGTGAACTCGGTTACGGGCGGCTCTTCGGCCCGCACCTGCCCGCCGCCGTGGCCGTCGTTCCCGAGCTGGAGGGTGCCCCCGCCGGAGAACAGGCCGGAGGTCATCGCGACCACGCCCATGGCCATGGCGGCGGACGCGCCCAGCAGCCCCGTACGCACCGGGGCCTTCGGCCGGGCACGCGGGCGCCGGGCGCCGGGGGGCCGTTCCCCGGCCGTGGCGCCGGGATCGTCGGAGGGGTCGGGGGCGGAGGCACCGCTCGTCCTCCCGGCGTGCGGGGGAGCGGGGACGGGGCTGCCTGCGGTCCTGGGGGCAGAGCGTCGGTGGCGACCCATCCGCTGCCTTCCTTACGTGTTCGGCTCGGCGTGCGTCACTCGTACGGGGAGGGGAGACCTGTCGAGCGGCGACTGTACGGCAATAGACGCGGGGTCGAAGTGCTGATTATGCAATTGGCCGGTTAGCGTGCAGACATGAACGAGAATGTCCGTCTCACGGCGTGGGTCCGTGGACATGTGCAAGGTGTCGGCTTCCGGTGGTTCACGCGGGAGAACGCTTTGCGCATCGGAGCACTCGCCGGCTTCGCGTCGAATCTGGCCGACGGCAGGGTCCAGGTCGTCGCGGAGGGCCCGCGCGAGGGGTGCGAACTTCTGCTCGATTGGCTGCGGGCGGGCGACACGCCCGGGCAGGTGGAAGGGGTCACCGAGATCTGGGGTGACCCGCGGGGCGGTTATGACGGATTCGAGATCCGCTGACCATAACGGTTCGGAAAACGGGAAATCGTCCGGGAGGGTGCGCGCGGGGGCCGTGAAGTACGGGGGCCGAGGGTCACGATGACCTCAGTGATATGCCTTTGGCATATGCGTGGGAGAGAAATTCCCTGATGGTTGCCAAGACGGCCCCGGCGTGGAAGGCTGCGAGGCAACGGATGATCTCCACGCCCCTCCGGGCCCCGGCCGTGCCGGCGCCGCGCATTGACCGCCGCGCCCCCCGGGACGCCCGCGGATACGGGGTGTGATCGTGTTGACCGTCAAACTTTTTGGTGAGACTCTGGAAGCCCCGCGCACCTTAGCTGTTTGGCATTGAAGACTGCAGTAGCGATGGCAGACACCGCGGGTGCGAATCCCTCACGACCCACACCGCTTCGGTCGGTCACTCAGTGTGGAGGACCATCCATCATGGCAAAGGCGCTTCTCGGTTACGTCGGCGGCTCCGACCCCCGAGTCCTCGCCGAGATGCGACGGCTTCAGCAGCGTGTCCAGGACCTCGAATCCGAGCTCATCCGGATGCAGGCCGAGAATGACGCGCTGTCTGCCGCCGCTCACCACGGCGACTCGCTGCTCGACAGCATCGACGTTTCCAAGGCGGAGCCTGCGCTCGCCTGACCAGAGGCCCTGCCCCGGGGGCCGGTCGGGCTGCACTGTCAGCCGCTTGAGAGTTGCAAGGGACGCTTCGGCGTCCCTTCGTCATTTCCGATCATCGTATCGTCGTGGTGTTTCCCAGCGGTTGCGGCTATTTTTTCCCACTTTTCGGTGCGCTCTTAACGACTGATGTGCCCTGCCCCTTCCCAGGTGAAACCAATTGAAGGGCGCGGCACGCCCGGCATGACGTCCGGGGCGGCTCCCGTGGAGGCCCGGCCGGTAGAGTCCTACCGCGTGCACCTCAAGAGCCTGACCCTGCGGGGGTTCAAATCCTTCGCCTCCGCGACGACCCTGCGCTTCGAGCCCGGGATCACCTGCGTCGTGGGGCCCAACGGCTCCGGCAAGTCCAATGTCGTCGACGCCCTGTCCTGGGTCATGGGGGAGCAGGGGGCCAAGTCCCTGCGCGGCGGCAAGATGGAAGACGTGATCTTCGCCGGGACGACCGGCCGCCCGCCGCTGGGCCGCGCCGAGGTCTCCCTCACGATCGACAACTCCGACGGGGCCCTGCCGATCGACTACTCCGAGGTCACCATCACGCGGATCATGTTCCGCAACGGCGGCAGCGAGTACCAGCTCAACGGCGACACCTGCCGGCTGCTCGACATCCAGGAACTGCTCTCGGACTCCGGCATCGGCCGCGAGATGCACGTCATCGTCGGCCAGGGCCAGCTCGACTCCGTGCTGCACGCCGACCCCGCAGGCCGCCGCGCCTTCATCGAGGAGGCGGCGGGCGTCCTCAAGCACCGCAAGCGCAAGGAGAAGGCGCTGCGGAAGCTCGACGCGATGCGCGCGAACCTCGCCCGCGTCCAGGACCTCACCGACGAGCTCCGCCGGCAGCTCAAGCCGCTCGGCCGGCAGGCGGCCGTCGCGCGCCGTGCCGCCGTCATCCAGGCCGATCTGCGCGACGCCCGCCTGCGGCTCCTCGCCGACGACCTCGTCACCCTCCGGGAGGCGCTGCGGGCCGAGCTCGCCGACGAGGCCGCCCTCAAGGCCCGCAAGGACGGCGCCGAGGCCGAGCTGAAGACCGCCCTGCAGCGCGAGGCGGCCCTGGAGGAGCAGGTGCGCACGCTCGCCCCGCGCCTGGCCGCCGCCCAGCAGACCTGGTACGAGCTCTCGCGGCTCGCCGAGCGCGTGCGCGGCACGATCGGACTCGCCGACGCGCGCGTGACCAGCGCCACCTCCGCCCCCGCCGAGGAGCGGCGCGGCCGCGAACCGGAGGACCTGGAGCGCGAGGCGGCCCGCGTCCGCGAGCAGGAGGCCGAGCTGGAGGCCGCCCTGGAGGCGGCGAGCCGGGCCCTGGAGGACACCACCGAGCACCGTGCGGCCCTGGAACGGCAGCTGGCGGACGAGGAGCGCCGCCTGCGCGACGCCGCCCGCGCCATCGCCGACCATCGCGAGGAGCTCGCCCGGCTCCAGGGCCGCGTCACCGCCGCCCGCGGCCGGGCGGCCTCCGCGCAGGCCGAGATCGACCGGCTGGCCGCCGCCCGTGACGAGGCCCGGGAGCGGGCGGCCGCCGCCCAGGAGGAGTACGAGCGGCAGCAGGCCGAGGTCGAGGGGCTCGACGCGGGGGACGCCGAGCTGGCCGGCCGGCACGAGGCCGCCAAGCGGGAACTCGCCGCCGCGGAGGCCGCGCTGACCGAGGCGCGCGAGGAGGCCACCGCCACCGAACGCCGCCGCGCGGCAACAGGCGCCCGCCGCGACGCGCTCGCCCTGGGCCTGCGCCGCAAGGACGGCACGGGGGCGCTGCTGGCGGCGCAGGATCGTTTGTCCGGACTGCTGGGCCCGGCGGCCGGGCTGCTGACCGTCGCCCCCGGCTACGAACTGCCCGTCGCGGCGGCCCTGGGCGTCGCGGCGGACGCACTCGCCGTCACCGACACCGCCACGGCGGCCGAAGCACTGCGGCTGCTGCGCAAGCAGGACGCGGGGCGGGCGGCGCTCGTCGTGGCACGGGGCCTGGAGCGCGGCGCGGCAGCGGCCTTTGCGCCGGGCCCCGTGCAGCCGCCCGCACGGGGCGGAGGGAACACTGCCCCGTGCGGCCCCCGCCCCGCCCTCGAACTCGTCGACGGCCCCGCCCCCGTCCTCGGCGCCGTGCGCGCGCTCCTGCGCGACGTCGTGGTCGTTCCGACCCTGGAGGACGCCGAGGAACTGGTCGGCGAACGGCCCGGAGCCGTCGCCGTCACCGCCGAGGGCGACCTGCTCGGGGCCCACTTCGCGCAAGGAGGCTCCGGGGGCGCGCCGAGCCTCCTGGAGGTACAGGCCGCCGTTGACGAGGCCACCGCCGAACTGGCCGACCTGGACGCACGGTGCGAGAGCCTGCAGGCGGCCCAGCACGCCGCGGCCGCACGGCGCGCGGAGTGCGCCGCCCGCGTGGAGGAACTGGCGACCCTGCGCAGCACGGCCGACCGGGAGAAGTCCCAGGTCGCCCAGGCCCTCGGGCGGCTCGCCGGGCAGGCGCGCGCGGCGGCCGACGAGGCCGGGCGGACGGCCGCGGCCGTGGCCCGTGCCGAGGAAGCCCTCGCGCGGGCCGGCGAGGAGGCCGAGGAGCTGGCCGAGCGGCTGGCCGTCGCCGAGGAGTCCGCCCCGGCCGAGGGCGAGGGCGAGCCCGACACCTCCGTACGGGACCGGCTCGCCGCGGACGGCGCCAACGCCCGGCAGACCGAGATGGAGGCGCGCCTCCAGGTCCGTACGCACGAGGAGCGCGTCAAGGCCCTCGCGGGACGGGCGGACGGCCTGGACCGGGCGGCCCGTGCCGAGCGCGAGGCGCGGGCCCGCGCGGAGCGGCGCCGCGCCAGGCTGCAGCACGAGGCCCGCGTCGCCACGGCCGTCGCGGCGGGGGCCCGCCAGCTCCTCGCGCACGTCGAGGTCTCCCTCGTGCGCGCCGACGAGGAGAAGCGGAGCGCCGAGGAGGCGAAGGGCGCCCGTGAGCGCGAGCTGGTGGCCGAACGCAACCGGGGCCGCGAGCTGAAGAGCGAGCTGGACAAGCTCACCGACACGGTGCACAAGGGCGAGGTGCTCGGCGCGGAGAAGCGGCTGCGCATCGAGCAGCTGGAGGCCAGGGCCCTGGAGGAGCTCGGCGTCGAACCCGCGGGCCTGGTCGCGGAGTACGGGCCGGACCAGCCCGTACCGCCGTCCCCGCCGGCCGAGGGCGAGGAGCTGCCGGAGGACCCGGACCACCCCAGGAACCGCCCCGTGCGGTACGTACGGGCGGAGCAGGAGAAGCGGCTCCGTGCCGCCGAGCGCGCCTATCAGCAGCTGGGCAAGGTCAACCCGCTGGCGCTGGAGGAGTTCGCGGCGCTGGAGGAGCGGCACAAGTTCCTCTCCGAGCAGCTGGAGGACCTCAAGAAGACCCGCAGCGACCTGCTCCAGGTCGTCAAGGACGTCGACAAGCGCGTCGAGGAGGTCTTCACGGAGGCGTACCGGGACACGGCCCGGGAGTTCGAGGGCGTCTTCTCGCGCCTCTTCCCCGGCGGCGAGGGGCGGCTCGTCCTCACCGACCCGGACGACATGCTGGCCACCGGCGTGGACGTCGAGGCGCGGCCGCCGGGCAAGAAGGTCAAGCGCCTGTCGCTGCTGTCGGGCGGGGAGCGCTCGCTGACGGCGGTGGCGCTGCTGGTCGCGATCTTCAAGGCGCGGCCGAGCCCGTTCTACGTGATGGACGAGGTCGAGGCGGCGCTGGACGACACCAACCTCCAGCGGCTGATCGGGATCATGAAGGAGCTCCAGGAGAGTTCGCAGCTGATCGTGATCACGCACCAGAAGCGGACGATGGAGGTCGCCGACGCGCTCTACGGCGTCTCGATGCAGGGCGACGGCGTCTCGAAGGTGATCAGCCAGCGACTGCGTTGATCTTGTAATCGCGCGGTAACGGGCTTCACTTCTTCAAGTGTTGAACTCAACGCGTGAGAAGCCTCCTGGAAACTTCTTGGTTACGACCTATTGACTTAAGAAAATGAAGACATAGGGTCTGCAGCGTTGCTAATACCTTCAAGTGGTGGGCCCCCAAGTCCTGTGCCCCACTTGAAGTGCCAGCCCCCCCACGCCCGGCAGTGCCGCCGGGCCTCAGGAGTACACGTTGACCAGCACTGCGACGGCGCAGGGGTCCGAGGGCCGCAAGGCCCAGCCGGACCACCTCGGCCATGTCATCTTCATCACCGCGGCCGCGGCCATGGGTGGCTTTCTCTTCGGCTACGACAGCTCCGTGATCAACGGTGCGGTCGAGGGCATTCGCGGGAAGTACGACATCGGCTCCGCAGCCCTGGCCCAGGTCATCGCCATCGCCCTCATCGGCTGCGCCATCGGCGCCGCCACCGCGGGCCGGCTCGCGGACCGCATAGGCCGGATCCGCGTCATGCAGATCTCCGCGACGCTCTTCACGATCAGCGCCGTCGGCTCGGCCCTGCCGTTCGCCCTGTGGGACCTGGCGTTCTGGCGCATCCTCGGCGGCATCGCCATCGGCATGGCCTCGGTCATCGGCCCGGCGTACATCGCCGAGGTCTCGCCGCCCGCCTACCGCGGCCGCCTCGGCTCCTTCCAGCAGGCCGCGATCGTCGTCGGCATCGCCGTCTCGCAGCTCGTCAACTGGGGCATCCTCAACCTCGCCGACGGCGACCAGCGCGGTCACCTCATGGGCATCGAGGCCTGGCAGCTGATGCTCGGCGTCATGGTCGTCCCGGCCGTCCTCTACGGCCTGCTCTCCTTCGCGATCCCCGAGTCGCCCCGCTTCCTGATCTCCGTCGGCAAGATCGACAAGGCGAAGAGCGTGCTGGCCGGCGTCGAGGGCCGCACCGTCGACCTCGACAAGCGCGTCGCCGAGATCGAGCTCGCGATGCACAGCGAGGAGAAGTCCACCTTCAAGGACCTCCTCGGCGGCAAGGCGGGCTTCCTGCCCATCGTCTGGGTCGGCATCGGCCTGTCGGTCTTCCAGCAACTCGTCGGCATCAACGTGGCCTTCTACTACTCGGCCACCCTCTGGCAGTCCGTCGGCATCGACCCGAGCGACTCCTTCCTGTACTCCTTCACGACGTCGATCATCAACATCGTCGGCACCGTGATCGCGATGATCTTCGTCGACCGCGTCGGCCGCAAGCCGCTCGCCATCGTCGGTTCGGCCGGTATGGCCGTCTCCCTGGCCCTCGAGGCCTGGGCCTTCTCCGCGCAGGCCGCCGACGGCTCCCTGCCGACCGCACAGGGCACGGTCGCCCTCGTCGCGGCGCACGCCTTCGTGCTCTTCTTCGCGCTCTCGTGGGGCGTCGTGGTCTGGGTCTTCCTCGGCGAGATGTTCCCCAACCGCATCCGCGCCGCGGCACTCGGCGTCGCCGCCTCCGCCCAGTGGGTGGCCAACTGGGTCATCACCGCGAGCTTCCCGAGCCTGTCGGACTGGAACCTCTCCGGTACGTACGTCATCTACGCGGTCTTCGCCGTGCTCTCGATCCCCTTCGTGCTCAAGTACGTCAAGGAGACGAAGGGCAAGGCGTTGGAGGAGATGGGCTAACCCCCCCGCCGCCCTCTCCTCAACAGGACGCTGCCCCGGCTCACCGACGAGCCGGGGCAGCGTCCTGTTTGCGTACGGCGACGAGCGGGGCGCCGGCGCGGTGGGGGCATGGCCCCGCGCCCCGCGCCCCGGGCGCGGGACGCCGAGCCGCAAGGCGGGAACCGGCGGCCCCGTGTGGGGCCGGGCCTACGGCGCCGCGCCGTCACCGCGGGGCGCGCCCCATGCACGAAGCCGAACCGTTGCTGCGGGGCGTCCCGCGGGTTCGCGGCGCGCACTCCCTCCTGCCCCCGCGGCGCGCAGCCGCAGCGCACGTGCCGGGCGGCGCTGGACCGACCTCAAGCAGGGCCGTACCGAAGCCGACCCTTTGCACGCGGCGTCCCGTCGATTCCCGGGCCGCCGCACACTCCTTCCCACCGCCGCGGTGCTCAGCAGACCCGGCGGCGCCGTACCGGCCTGCCGCGTCGGGTGCTGCCGCGTGCTTCCCCGTCGGTTTCCGGCAGGCCTCACGCGCCGCTGTCTTCCGCCGCCGCGGCGCTCAGCCACAGCGCCGAGGCCCGGCGGTGCCGTACCACCACCCCGCAGCAGGCCCGTAGCAGCGAGGACCGCCTGCCCCGCGCGGCCCCGCCCCGCCCCGCGGCCCCACGCGCCCGGCGGCCCCACGCGCCCGGCGGCGCACCGCTCGCCGCGAGGCGAAAACGCGGGTACCCCCACCGTCAGGACGGTGGGGGCACCCGCGTTCGGCAAGCGGCGGCGGCGCGTCAGGCGCCGACCTTCACGCGCTCCTCGTCGCCGGCGGCGGCACCCGCGGCGTCCGCCGCGGCAGCCTCGCGCGGCACCGGCAGCACGGCCATGATCAGCGCCGAGATGGCGATCGTGGCGGCCCAGCCCAGCCCGTACTTGCCGACGAACGTCGAGGCCAGCGGACCGGTGAACCAGTCGCACTTGGTGAAGCAGATGCCCGCGATCAGCGCGACGGTCCAGGCCGTCATCGCCTGCCAGCAGAACCCGCCCACGTACCAGTAGCGGCTGGTGCGGCCGGTGTCCATCAGCGCCTCCGCGTCGTAGCGCACGGCGCGGGACTTACGGCGCGCCATGTCGACCGTGTAGACGCCGATCCAGGCGGAGAAGGAGACCGCGAGCAGGATCAGGAAGGTGATGAAGGAGCTGAGGAAGCTCTTCGCGACCAGCATCAGCAGCAGGCCGCCGACCAGCGAGATGATGGCGTTGATGCTGACGGCCATGGCGCGGGGCAGCTTCACGCCCATGGTCTGGGCGGTGAAGCCGGCCGAGTACATCGAGAGGCTGTTGATCAGCAGCATGCCGACGATGGCGGTGATCAGGTACGGCACGGCCAGCCAGGTCGGCAGGATGTCGCCGAGGAAGGAGACCGGGTCCGGCGCGTCGGCCAGGCCCGGGGTGGCGACGGCCATGACGGCGCCCATCAGGACCATGGGGACCATCACGACGCCCGCACCGGAGACCGTGGCGGTGACGATCTTCTTGCCGGACGCGGCGTGCGGCAGGTAGCGCGCGAAGTCGGGGCCGGTGGGGACCCAGCTGATGCCGCCGGCGGCGATGGTGCCGATGCCGGCGATCATCATCGCGGTGGTGCCGGCCGGCTTCGAGAAGACCTCGTCCCACTTGATGTTGGCGATCAGGTAGCCCAGCACCAGGACGCTGAAGACGCCGAAGAGGTACGTCGACCACTTGTTGCACACGTTCAGCGCCTTGCGCCCCATGCCGCTCACGAGGAACGTGCAGGCGACGAAGGCGAAGAGCGTGATGACGATCAGCGCGGTGTTGCTCTTGACGCCGAGGAGCAGGTCGAGAACGGTCAGCACCGCGTAGGCGCCGGTGACCGCGTTGATCGTCTCCCAGCCGAAGCGGGCGACCCAGAGGATCGCACCGGGGAAGAGGTTGCCGCGGACGCCGAACGTCGCACGGGAGAGCATCGCTCCGGGCGCGCCGCCCCACTTTCCGGAGACCGACAGGACGCCCACCATGCCGAACGACGCGAGCGCGGCGCAGGCGGCGACGATCAGGACCTGCCAGAAGTTCAGTTCGTTGAAGACCACCAGGGCCGCGCCCATGGTGAGCAGCAGCACGCTGATGTTGGCGGCGACCCAGGTCGGGATGAGCTCACGGACCCGGCCGTGTCGCTCGTGATCCGGAACGGGCTCGATGCCGCGGGTTTCTATCGCGCCGCCGGATTCGGCGGTGGACAGGTTGGACGCGTTGTCCATGTGGGGGGCTCCGTGCGGGTGAAGCGGGGCGGGAAGCCGGGCAGAAAAGGTCTTTGGGGACTCTACGCGCGTCGCACAGCCCCACGCCATCGTACTTTGCTCCAAGTTTAGGCTTTTAGTGCCATTGGTCCTTGTCGTAATCTCCAAAGGCGCACGTCACCGGCGACGTCACCGGCGAGGCCGCCTCTCGGCGCCGCGGTGTCCGATACTGGGGGCGTTATGGAAATCGTCATCCTTGCTGTAGTCATCGCTGTGGTCGCGCTCGGCGCGATCAGCGGGCTCGTGGTCAGCAGCCGTAAGAAGAAGCAGCTGCCCCCGGCCCCGCCGAGCAGCCCGTCCGTCACCGCGCCGCCCGCCGAGCCCCACGTCGGCGAGGAGGCCGAGACCCCCAGCGCCGAGCCGCGCCGGACCGTGGAGGAGGTCGAGCTCCCGGCCCCCGAGGCACCGGCCGCCGAAGCCCCCGCCGAGGCGCCCGCCGCCCCGGCCGAGCCCGAGGCGCCCGCCGCGCCCGCGGTCGAGGTGCCCGAGCCCACCGCCGGCCGCCTCGTGCGGCTGCGCACCCGCCTCTCGCGTTCCCAGAACTCCCTCGGCAAGGGTCTGCTGACCCTGCTGTCCCGCGAGCACCTCGACGAGGACACGTGGGAGGAGATCGAGGACACCCTGCTGACCGCCGACGTCGGCGTCGCCCCCACGCAGGAGCTCGTCGAGCGCCTGCGCGAGCGCGTGAAGGTGCTCGGCACCCGCACCCCCGAAGAGCTGCGCGCCCTGCTCCGCGAGGAGCTGCTGGCCCTGATCGGCACCGACGCCGACCGCAGCGTCCACACCGAGCCCGGCGTGGGCGTGAACGGCGAGGAGAAGCCCGGCGTCGTCATGGTCGTCGGCGTCAACGGCACCGGTAAGACCACCACCACGGGCAAGCTCGCGCGCGTGCTCGTCGCCGACGGCAAGTCCGTCGTCCTCGGCGCCGCCGACACCTTCCGCGCGGCTGCGGCGGACCAGCTGCAGACCTGGGGCGAGCGCGTCGGCGCCCGCACGGTCCGCGGGCCCGAGGGCGGCGACCCGGCGTCGATCGCCTTCGACGCCGTCAAGGAGGGCATCGCCGAGAACGCCGACGTCGTCCTGGTCGACACCGCCGGCCGCCTGCACACCAAGACCGGCCTCATGGACGAGCTCGGCAAGGTCAAGCGGGTCGTCGAGAAGCACGGCTCCGTCGACGAGGTGCTGCTCGTCCTGGACGCCACCACCGGTCAGAACGGCCTCGTGCAGGCGCGCGTCTTCGCCGAGGTCGTCAATATCACCGGCATCGTCCTCACCAAGCTCGACGGCACCGCCAAGGGCGGCATCGTCGTGGCCGTCCAGCGCGAGCTGGGCGTGCCCGTGAAGCTCGTCGGCCTGGGCGAGGGGGCGGACGACCTCGCGCCGTTCGAGCCCGAGGCGTTCGTCGACGCACTCATCGGCGACTGACGCGCCGTACGCCCGTCCGCAACGGCCGGCCCCGCCGGAGCGCCCCAGGGCGCTCCGCAGGCCGGGCGCGCGGCGTCCGGGCGCGAGAAAGGGCCCCCTCCGCAGGTGCAGCTGCGGAAGGGGCCCTTTCGCATGGGGCCCGGCCGGAAGACCGCCGGGGCTCAGGACGCCGCCGACCGGTGGCACACATACGCGAGGGTGCCGAGGAGCAGCCGGGCGTGCGGGGGGCGGCCCGCGGTGTCCAGCGTGGGCGGGCGGAGCCAGCGCATGGGGCCGAGGCCGGCGTGGTCCGAGGGAGGCGCGGTGACGTGCTCCCCGGGACCCAGGCAGCGCAGGTCGAGCCGGGCGTCGTCCCAGCCCATCCGGTAGAGCAGCTGGGGGAGCTCGCCGGCGGCACCGGGGGCGACGAAGAACAGCGCCCGGCCGTGCGGCGTGAGGGCCACGGGGCCGAGCGGAAGCCCCATGCGCTCCAGCCGGGCCAGGGCGTGCCGCCCGGCCGCCTCGGCGACCTCCAGGACGTCGAAGGAGCGCCCCACCGGCAGCAGCACGGCCGCGCCCGGCACCTCGGCCCATGCGGCCGCCGCCGCGTCCAACGTGGCGCCCGCGGGCACGCGTGGGGCGAAGGAGAGCGGGTGTGCGCCGGGGGAGGGGCAGTCGTCGGCACCGCACGAGCAGACCGCGCCGGCCGGGCGACCGCCGCGGGAGGCGCGGGCACCGGGCACCACATCCCACCCCCACAGGCCGGTGTACTCCGCCACCGTCGTGACGCACTCGTACGCGCGTCCGCGGCGCCGAGAGCTCGAGCGCAGGTCCCGGATGCCGCCGATTGTGAAGCCCATGCCCCCTCCAACGGGTCGTGCTCGCGGATGGTTACGAGTCGGAGTGTCTCGGACACGGACCGTTGCCGAATCCCTTCCGGGGGCGGCGCGACGGTGTGTAACGGGTGGTGCGGTGCCGACCATGCGCCGGGGCGTGCATCGATCCACTCTGTCCCTGGGCCCTCCCTGATCGTCCCGTGTCAAGTCAATCGCGCGGAGGTGCGGTTGAGTTCATTCCTTGGGGTGGCGAATGGTGGCGTTTACTGGACTGCTCTCGCGTCAGCCGTGATCGTAGGATTACTTTCGGTGCACGAACCCATGGGAGATGCGCCCCGCCGGTGGGTATGCCGGAGGCATGAACCATCTCGTCGCCCGGCCGAAATTCCTCGCGGCCCGGGGGCGCATCGCCGCACGGGCCGCCGCAAAAGGCGGCAAGCTGTGCGTGGTTCACACGGTTCACGCACAGACAGCAGAGTTCGGGATGGGGGCTTCCAAGTGGGCGGCAACGGCAGCGGCACCGGCGGTGCCGAGAAGGCTGACAAGCGCCCCAACGAGCAGTTGGGCTCCTGGTTCCTGCGCAGCGGATGGTCCAAGGGCGAGCTCGCGCGGCAGGTCAACCGCAGGGCCCGGCAGTTGGGGGCCCACCACATCAGCACGGACACCTCGCGCGTGCGCCGCTGGCTCGACGGCGAGCAGCCGCGCGAGCCCATCCCGAAGATCCTCTCCGAGCTGTTCTCCGAGCGCTTCGGCTGCGTCGTCGGCATCGAGGACATCGGCCTGCGCTCCGCCCACCAGTCCCCGTCCGTCTCCGGCGTCGACCTGCCCTGGGCGGGCCCGCAGACCGTCGAGCTGATCAGCGAGTTCTCCCGCAGCGACCTGATGCTCGCGCGGCGCGGCTTCCTCGGCGCCTCGCTCGCCCTGTCCGCCGGCCCCGCCCTCATCGAGCCCATGCAGCGCTGGCTGGCCCCCGGCCCCGCCGGCAGGGACGGCTCCGGCGGCGCGCAGGACCGCTCCCCGCGCGCGGGCCGCCTCTCCGGCCCCGAGCTCGACCTCCTCGAGTCGACCACCATGATGTTCCGCCAGTGGGACGCCCAGTGCGGCGGCGGTCTGCGCCGCAAGGCCGTCGTCGGCCAGCTCCACGAGGTCACCGACCTCCTCCAGGAGCCCCAGCCCGAGGCCACCTCCAAGAGACTGTTCCGGGCCGCTGCCGAACTGGCGGAGCTCGCAGGCTGGATGAGCTACGACATCGGCCTGCACCCCACCGCCCAGAAGTACTTCGTCCTGGCGCTCCACGCCGCCAAGGAAGCGGGCGACCGCCCCCTGGGCGCGTACATCCTCTCCAGCATGGGCCGTCAGATGATCCATCTCGGCCGGCCGGACGACGCCCTGGAGCTCATCCACCTCGGCCAGTACGGCTCCCGCGAGACGGCCACCGCGCGCACCCAGGCGATGCTGTACGCCGTGGAGGCCCGTGCGTACGCCAACATGGGGCAGCCCTCCAAGTGCAAGCGCGCGGTCAACATGGCGGAGGACTGCTTCTCCGACTGCTCCTCGGGCGACGGCGATCCCGACTGGATCCGCTTCTTCTCCGAGGCCGAGCTCAACGCGGAGAACGCCCACTCCTACCGCGACCTCGCCTATGTGGCCGGCCGCAGCCCCACGTACGCCTCCCTCGCCCGCCCCAAGATGGAGCGTGCCGTCGAGCTCTTCGCGCAGGACACCGAGCACCACCGTTCGTATGCGCTCAACCTCATCGGCATGGCCACCGTCCACCTGATGGAGGGCGAGCCCGAGCAGTCCACGGTCCTCGCCGGCAAGGCCCTCAAGATCGCCAAGCAGGTGCGTTCGGAGCGGGTCAACAACCGGCTCCGCAAGACCGTCGACAATGCCGCGCGGGATTTCGGGGACGTCGCCGAAGTCGTCGCCCTCACCGAGCAGATCACCGTCCACCTGCCGGAATCGGTGGAAGCCGTCCAAGCGGTCTGACCATCACCCGGCCCCCGTACCCGGCCGCGGCGCTCCCCCCGAACAGCCCGACTCGGCTCCCCCACGCCAGGTCACACCGGGCGGACGTCGCGGCCGGCCTCGTGCGCCGGCGCGAGCGGCGCAGGGGCGGCGAAGGTTAGCGGCGATCACCCGCCCGCCCCGGCCGATTCACCCGGGCGTAACACTCCTGCCGTCTTCGTCACTGCGGCGAAACAACCAGCGGCATCGGCTGAAATCCCGCTGCGCCAACCTCATGGCGAAAACCGGCCCGCTCGGGCCGCCGCTTCGAGGAGACACCGACCATGAATGGCGCGGATACCGCATTCGTATTGATCAGTGCCGCACTCGTGATGCTGATGACACCGGGGCTGGCCTTCTTCTACGGCGGCATGGTGCGGGTCAAGGGCGCCCTGAACATGCTGATGATGTCGTTCATCTCCCTCGGCATCGTCACCGTCCTGTGGGTGCTCTTCGGCTATTCGCTCGCCTTCGGCGACGACGTCGGCGCAGGACTGCTCGGCGATCTCGGCCACATCGGCTTCAAGGGCATCGGCCCCGAGACCCTGACCGGAGGCAAGGAAGGCATTCCCGTCTTCGCCTTCGCCCTCTTCCAGCTGATGTTCGCCGTGATCACCCCGGCGCTGATGAGCGGGGCGCTCGCCGACCGCGTGAAGTTCAGTGCCTGGGCCCTGTTCATCACCCTCTGGGTCTCGGTCGTCTACTTCCCCGTCGCCCACTGGGTCTGGCAGGCCGACGGCTGGCTGTTCAAGCTGAAGGTGATCGACTTCGCGGGCGGCACCGCCGTCCACATCAACGCGGGCATCGGCGCCCTCGCCGCGGTCCTCGTCGTCGGCAAGCGCATCGGCTTCAAGAAGGACCCCATGCGCCCGCACAGCCTGCCCCTGGTGGTGCTCGGGACGGGCCTGCTGTGGTTCGGCTGGTTCGGCTTCAACGCCGGCTCCGCGCTCGCCGCCAACGGCACCGCCGCCAACATGGCCATGAACACCCAGGTCGCCACCGCCGCCGCCATGCTCGGCTGGCTCGCCTACGAGCGCATCCGGCACGGCGCCTTCACCACCCTGGGCGCCGCCTCCGGCGCCGTCGCGGGCCTCGTCGCCATCACGCCCGCCGGTGCCGCGGTCAACGCCTTCGGAGCCCTCCTCATCGGCGTCGTCGCCGGCGCGGTCTGCTCCTGGGCCGTCGGCCTGAAGTTCAAGCTCGGCTTCGACGACTCCCTCGACGTCGTCGGCGTCCACCTCGTGGGCGGCGTCATCGGCACCCTCCTCGTCGGCCTCCTCGCCACCGACGGCGTCGGCGGCCTCACGCAGCTCGGCCGCCAGGCCGCCGGAGCCTTCTCCGTCATGGCCTACTCGTTCACCGTCTCCTGGCTGCTGGCCAAGCTCGTGGACAAGACCATCGGCTTCCGGGCCGCCGAGGACGACGAGATCAGCGGCATCGACCAGGCCTTCCACGCCGAGACCGCCTACGACCACACCGGCGTCGGCGCCGTCACCCGCACCGCCGCGCCCGCCCTTCACCGGCCGGCCGCAACCCCCGAGCAGGATGACCGGGAGCAGGCCGACCAGGAGCAGGCCGCCGCTCCGAAGAACAAGAAGGTGGACGCATGAAGCTCATCACCGCGATCGTCAAGCCCTTCCGCGTCGACGAGATCAGGGAGGCCCTCCAGACCTTCGGGGTCCAGGGCCTGACCGTCAGCGAGGCCAGCGGCTACGGCCGCCAGCGCGGCCACACCGAGGTCTACCGCGGCGCCGAGTACCGCGTCGACCTCCTCCCCAAGGCCCGTATCGAGGTCCTCGTCGAGGACGACGACGCCGAGGACGTCATCGACGTCATCCTCAAGAAGGCCCACACCGGCAAGATCGGCGACGGCAAGGTCTGGGTCGTCCCCGTCGAGACCGTCGTCCGCGTGCGCACCGGCGAGCGCGGCCCCGACGCCCTCTGACCCCCGCCGGCCCGTCGTGAAGGGAGCCGAGTTGACCGACCCGCAGACCTGCCCCGCCGACTCGGAACCCAGCGGCTACGCGGCTGCCCGGCTGCGCCTCCTGCACCAGGGGGCGCTCACCGGGCCGCCGCGCCGCGCCGCCCTCGCCCGCCTCACCGACCAGTGGCTCGGCGCCCTGCTGGGCGAGACGCGGGGCGTCGCCCTCGTCGCCGTCGGCGGCTACGGGCGGGGCGAACTGTCGCCCCGCAGCGACCTCGACGTCCTCCTCCTGCACGACGGTGCCGCGGACATCTCCAAGATCGCGGCCATCGCCGACCGCGTCTGGTACCCCGTCTGGGACATGGGGCTGGCCCTCGACCACTCCGTACGCACCCCCGCCGAGGCCCGCCGCACCGCCGCCGGCGACCTCAAGGTCCATCTCGGCCTCCTCGACGCCCGCCACCTCGCCGGCGACGAAGAGCTCACCGCCGCACTGCGCACCACCGCCTACGCCGACTGGCGCGCCCAGGCCCCCGCCCGCCTCGCCGAACTGCGCGAACTCGGCGAGGAGCGCACCCGGCATCAGGGCGAACTCCGCTTCCTCCTCGAACCCGACCTCAAAGAGGCACGGGGCGGCCTCCGCGACGCCACCGCCCTGCGGGCCGTCGCCGCTTCATGGCTCGCCGACGCGCCCCGTGCGGGGCTCGAACGCGCCCGCACGCACCTCCTCGACGTCCGCGACGCCCTCCACCTCACCACCGGGCGCGCCACCGACCGGCTCGCCCTCCAGGAGCAGGACCAGGTCGCCGCGGCCCTCGGCCTCACCGACGCCGACCGCCTCCTGCACGGGGTGTACGAGGCCGCCCGTACGGTCTCCTACGCCGCGGACGTCACCTGGCGCGAGGTCGGCCGGGTCCTGCGCGCCCGCTCCGCACGGCCGCGGCTGCGCCGCATCCTGGGCGGCCGCGGGGGGCGCGGCGGCTTCGTCGAGGTCGAGCGGCTCTCCCTCGCCGACGGTGTCGTGGAACAGGAGGGCGAGGCCGTGCTGGCCCGCACCGCGCGGCCCGAGCGCGACCCCGTGCTGGCGCTGCGCGCGGCCGCGGCGGCGGCCCAGGCCGGCCTGCCGCTGTCGCCCCATGCGGTGCGCCGCCTCGCGGCCTCCGCGGGCCCCATGCCGCAGCCCTGGCCGGCCGACGCCCGCGAGCAGCTCGTGATCCTCCTGGGCGCGGGGCCGCCCACCGTGCCCGTCTGGGAGGCCCTCGAAGCCGAGGGACTGGTCTCCCGGCTGCTGCCCGAATGGGAGCACGTGCGCTGCCGCCCCCAGCGCAACGCCGTCCACCGCTGGACCGTCGACCGGCACCTCGTCGAAACGGCCGTACGGGCCGCCGCCCTCACGCGCCGCGTGGGGCGCCCGGACCTCCTCCTCGTCGCCGCCCTGCTGCACGACATCGGCAAGGGCCTGCCCGGCGACCACTCCGTCACGGGCGAGGCCCTCGCGCGCGACATCGCCCGCCGCATCGGCTTCGGCCCCGCCGACACCGACGTCCTGGCCACGCTCGTCCGGCACCACCTGCTGCTCATCGACACCGCCACCCGGCGCGACCTCACCGACCCGGCCACTGTCCGGACGGTCACCGACGCCGTGACGGACACGGCCACACTGGAGCTCCTGCACGCCCTCACCGAGGCCGACGCCCTCGCGACGGGGCCCGCCGCATGGAGCGCGTGGCGGGCATCGCTCGTCGCGGACCTCGTCCGCCGTGCCGCGGCGGCCCTCGCGGGCGGTGCGGAGGAGGGGCCCCGTGCGCCGTGCCCGCCCGACCCGGAGGCGCACCGGCTGGCCCGCGAGGCCCTCCGTACGGGCGGACCGGCGCTGACCCTGGAGCCCCGCCCGGAGGGCACGGTGCCGTCGGACGACGGCACCGTGCCCTCCGTCGGCATGGAGCTGCGGATCGCCGTCCCCGACCAGCCCGGCGTGCTGCCCGCGGCCGCCGGCGTCCTGGCGCTGCACCGGCTGACGGTGCGGGCCGCGGACCTGCGCGCCGTGGACGGGGCGCTGCTGCTGAGCTGGCGGGTGGCGGCCGAGTACGGTGCCCCGCCCGAGGCCGCCCGCCTGCGCAACGACCTCGTGCGCGCCCTGGACGGCTCCCTCGACGTCCCGGGCCGCCTGGCCGAGCGCGAGGCCGCGTACAGCAGGCGCCGGCGGGGCGTGGTGCACGCCCCGCCGAGCGTGACCGTCGCCGCGGCGGCCTCGCACGGGGCCACGGTCCTGGAGGTGCGCGCCCAGGACGAGCCCGGCCTCCTGCACCGCATCGGGCGGGCCCTGGAGGAGGCGGGGGTGTGGGTGCGCAGTGCCCGCGTGAGCACGCTCGGGGCGAGTGCGGTGGATGCGTTCTACGTGACCGCCCCGGACGGGGCCGCGCTCACGCCCCGTGCGGCCTCCGCGGTCGCCCGCGCGACGGAGGAGGCGCTGGGCGGCTGACCGGACCGGGAGGGTGCGGATACCCTTGGGGGTCAGCCGCCGACTTGACACTCAACAAGAAGGATCCGCGACCACCGTGTTCGATACCCTCTCCGACCGCCTCGCAGCGACTTTCAAGAACCTCCGGGGCAAGGGCCGCCTCTCCGAGGCGGACATCGACGCCACCGCGCGCGAGATCCGTATCGCCCTGCTCGAGGCGGACGTGGCCCTGCCCGTCGTCCGTTCGTTCATCAAGCAGGTCAAGGAGCGGGCGCTCGGCGCCGAGGTCTCGCAGGCCCTCAACCCCGCCCAGCAGGTCATCAAGATCGTCAACGAGGAGCTCATCGGCATCCTCGGCGGCGAGACCCGGCGCCTGCGCTTCGCCAAGACCGCGCCGACCGTCATCATGCTCGCCGGTCTCCAGGGTGCCGGTAAGACGACGCTCGCCGGCAAGCTCGGCCGCTGGCTGAAGGCCCAGGGCCACAGCCCGCTGCTCGTCGCCTGTGACCTCCAGCGCCCCAACGCCGTGAACCAGCTCAGCGTCGTCGCCGAGCGCGCCGGCGTCGGCGTCTACGCGCCGCAGCCGGGCAACGGCGTGGGCGACCCCGTCCAGGTCGCCAAGGACTCGATCGAGTTCGCCCGCACCAAGCAGTACGACATCGTCATCGTCGACACCGCCGGCCGCCTCGGCATCGACGCCGAGATGATGCAGCAGGCCGCCGACATCCGCGACGCGGTCTCGCCGGACGAGACCCTCTTCGTCGTCGACGCCATGATCGGTCAGGACGCGGTCAACACCGCCGAAGCCTTCCGCGACGGCGTCGGCTTCGACGGCGTGGTGCTCTCCAAGCTCGACGGCGACGCCCGCGGCGGTGCCGCCCTGTCGGTCGCGCACGTGACCGGCAAGCAGATCATGTTCGCCTCCAACGGCGAGAAGCTGGACGACTTCGACGCGTTCCACCCGGACCGCATGGCGTCCCGCATCCTGGGCATGGGCGACATGCTCAGCCTGATCGAGAAGGCCGAGCAGACCTTCAGCCAGGACGAGGCCGAGAAGATGGCGGCCAAGCTGGCGAAGGGCCCCAAGGAGTTCACGCTCGACGACTTCCTGTCGCAGATGGAGCAGGTCCGCAAGATGGGCTCCATCAGCAAGCTCCTCGGCATGCTGCCGGGCATGGGGCAGATCAAGGACCAGATCAACAACCTGGACGAGCGCGACGTCGACCGCACCGCCGCGATCATCAAGTCGATGACCCCGGCGGAGCGCCAGGACCCGACGATCATCAACGGCTCGCGCCGGGCCCGCATCGCCAAGGGTTCGGGTGTGGACGTCAGCGCCGTCAAGAACCTGGTGGAGCGGTTCTTCGACGCCCGCAAGATGATGTCGCGCATGGCGCAGGGCGGCGGCATGCCGGGCATGCCGGGTCTGCCGGGCATGGGCGGCGGCGCAGGCCGCAAGAAGAAGCAGCAGAAGCAGGCGAAGGGCAAGCGCCAGAGCGGCAACCCGATGAAGCGCAAGGCCGAGGAGCAGGCCGCGGCCGCGCGCCGCGAGCAGCAGGGGGCCGGCGCCCTGGGCCTGCCCGCGGGCCAGGACGCGAAGGACTTCGAACTGCCGGACGAGTTCAAGAAGTTCATGGGCTGACCCAACGGTCCCGGAAGGCCCCGCACGGCGCCTCCGCGTGGTGCCCCGCGGCGCCCGCCCCGCAGTACGTCACAGCCCCCCGCGGCCGAGCAGGCCGCGGGGGGCTGTCGCATGCGCGCTGCGCTAGGCGCGGGCTATCAGATAGCGGAAGACATTGGGCATCCACACCGTGCCGTCACGGCGCAGGTAAGGGTGGAGCGCCTCGGAGAGCTCCTTGACGACCTGCTCCTCGTCGGTGGCGCGGACGGCCGCGTCGAAGGCGCCGGTGGAGAGCATGCCGCGTACCGCGCTGCCCATGTCGGCATAGCCGTAGGGGCACGCCACGCGCCCGGAGCCGTCCGGCCGGAGCCCGGCCTGCTGGGCCAGGTTCTCCAGGTCGTCGCGGCCGCACGGCCGCCAGCGCGCCGGCGCGCACATGGGGTCCGCGAGCCGGGCCGCGACTCGAAGCGCCCCCGACGCCGCGCAGCGCTCCTGGGGGCCCCAGCCGGCCAGCACCACGGGGGCGCCCCGCTCCGCGCACGAGGCGGCCCGGGCCAGCGCCGTGGTCATGCCCTGAGCGCTGCCGCCCGCGCAGTACAGCGGGTCGAAGGCGGTGACGAGGTTGAAAGCCGGGGCGCCGGCGTCCATGACGCTCTCGGGGGCCCCGTGCCCCAGGCGTGCGGCGCCGGCGCCCTCGGGCAGCAGCCGCTCGCGGGCGAGGGCGAGCCGGCGCCCGTCCGGGTCCACGCCGGAGACCGCGGCGCCGCGGGACGCCGCCATGAGCAGGGCCAGGCCGGAGCCGCAGCCCAGGCTGAGCAGCCTGGTGCCGGAGCCGACCTCCAGGCGTTCGTAGACCGCTTCGTAGAGCGGCACCAGCATCCGTTCCTGGATTTCCGCCCAGTCGCGGGCCCGCGACTCGGGCGACGAAGAGGACGGCCGGTGCCGCCGTACGAGCGTAGGTGTCATGGAAAGCGCCCCAATCCGCCGAGAGACGTGTGCATGCCCGATCCGCCGCCCCCCGTGTACTGCCGTGCGCACTGCTGGAGAAAGCACCCCCTTGTGCCAGGGAACTGCTCATCGGTTCCCGAGTCCAGTGGAAGGCGCCGGCACGTTCCCGTACGCCCACGATGGCATGTGCCGGGCGCATCCGCACGGGCGCCGCAAGGGGGCGCGGACCCGCCGGGGGCGGCGTACGAAGGGCGCGGGGCGGGGCGAGGGGAGCGGATTCACGCTCCGACGGATCGGCCCCGTACCATTCGCACCATGGCAAAGGCTCCCATTCTCACCCCCCAGGCGGACGACTTCCCGCGCTGGTACCAGGACTTGATCAACAAGGCCGAGCTGGCCGACAACGGCCCGGTGCGCGGCACCATGGTCATCCGACCGTACGGGTACGGGCTCTGGGAGCGCATGCAGCAGGAGATGGACGCGCGCATCAAGGACGCGGGCGCCTCCAACGCGTACTTCCCCCTCTTCATCCCGCAGTCGTACCTGACCCGCGAGGCCGAGCACGTCGAGGGCTTCGCCCCCGAGCTCGCGGTCGTCACGCACGGCGGCGGCAAGGAGCTGGAGGAGCCGGTCGTCGTCCGGCCCACCTCCGAGACGATCATCAACGAGTACTTCTCCAAGTGGGTGCAGAGCTACCGCGACCTGCCCCTGCTGATCAACCAGTGGGCCAACGTGGTCCGTTGGGAGATGCGCCCGCGCGTCTTCCTGCGCACGAGCGAGTTCCTCTGGCAGGAGGGCCACACGGCGCACGCCACGTACGAGGACGCGCGCGACTACGCCGCCCGCATCCACCGCGACGTCTACTACGACTTCATGGTCAACGTCCTGGGCATCGACGTCGTCCTCGGCCGCAAGACGGCCAAGGAGCGCTTCGCGGGCGCGATCAACACCCTCACCCTCGAGGGCATGATGGGCGACGGCAAGGCGCTGCAGATGGGCACCAGCCACGAGCTGGGCCAGAACTTCGCCAAAGCCTTCAACACCTCGTACCTGTCCAAGGACGGCCACCAGGAGCTGGTGTGGCAGACGTCCTGGGGCGTCTCCACCCGCATGGTGGGCGGTCTGATCATGTCGCACGGCGACGACAGCGGCCTGCGCGTGCCGCCGCGCCTGGCGCCGGTCCAGGTCGTCGTCCTCGCGATCAAGGGCGACGACGCCGTCATCGCCAAGGTGCGCGAGATCGGCGACCAGCTGAAGGCCGCCGGGATCCGGGTGCAGGTCGACGACCGCACCGACACGCCGTTCGGCCGCCGCGCCGTGGACTGGGAGCTCAAGGGCGTCCCGGTGCGCATCGAGGTCGGCCCGCGCGACCTGGAGAACGGCACCGCGATGCTGGCCCGCCGCATCCCCGGCGGCAAGGAGCCGGTCCGTCTCGAGGAGCTCGTCGCGCTGCTGCCGAAGGTCCTCGAGGAGGACCAGGCGCTGCTGCTGAGCCAGTCGCGCGAGCGCCGCGAGGCCCGTACGAGCGACGTGAAGACCATCGAGGAGGCCGCCGAGGCCGCCGTGGCCGGCGGCTGGGCGCGGATCCGCTGGGCCGACCTGGGCCCGGAGGGCGAGGCCAAGCTGGCCGAGCAGGCCGTGTCCGTGCGCTGCCTGGTGGCCGAGGACGGCTCGGTGCCGGAGGCGGACGACGCCCCGGGCACGATCGCGATCGTGGCGCGCGCCTACTAGGCGTGCTTGGGGCTCCGGCCCCGTGCGGCACCGCGGGGGCGGCGAGCCCCACCGCGGTGCCGCTGTCGTTCACGCTCCGCGGGGCGCCTTCGGGCGCCCCGCTGTCCGTAGGGGCGCACGCCCCCCGGTGCGCGCTTACTGATGAGTCAGTACGTCCCGGGTTGCGAACGGGTGCGCGGCTTCTCCATAGATCTGCGCACCCGCCCTCGTCGGGACGCATGAGCGTGAAACTGACTGGTACGTGCAAATTATTTGGGATGGCCCGGTATCGGAACACCGGGCCGTCCCTGCTCGTTGTCACGACGTGAGCACGACACCACCTGTTCTCGCCGCAGAGCTGGCGCAGGCGTGGGCCGACATTCAGCGGCACCACCCCGAGCTGCCGGATCTAGCCGCGCCCGAATCGCTGATCGGGGAGTCGTCGTCCGCATGCGGCGCCGAGCTCTCCTTCGAACGGCTGCTGCACGAGGCAGTGCACGGCATCGCGGCCGCCCGCGGTGTCCGTGACACCTCCCGTGCGGGCCGCTACCACAATCGCCGGTTCCTGGCGATCGCCGAGGAGCTCGGACTCGACCACAGCGAGGATCCGCATCCCAGCAGCGGCTTCTCCCTGGTCGTGCTCAACCCGGAGGCGCGCAAGCGCTACCGCCCCACCATCGAGAGACTGCAGCGCGCCCTCAAGGCGCACACGGTCGCCACCACCGCCGACACCTCGCGGACGTTCCGCGGGCCGGCGGCGCGGCACGGCTCGTCCGGCGGCGGGGTACGGGTCAAGGCGGTGTGCGACTGCGGCCGGAACGTTCGGGTCGTGCCCTCCGTGCTCGCCCAGGCGCCGATCATGTGCGGCGGCTGCGGGCAGCCCTTCCGGATTCCGGAGGCGGTCACGGTCGGCTGACCTGGAGGGGTGTGGCACAATGGGACGCTGTACTCGACAGTCGCATAGGACCCCTCTCTCCTCCGGCTGGCGCGTCCATCGGGCACCCGAGTACCGCAACCCCACGTGGCATCTCGTTGTGCCCAACCACGTCAAGACCAGGAGACACCACTCCCGTGGCAGTCAAGATCAAGCTGAAGCGTCTGGGCAAGATCCGTTCGCCTCACTACCGCATCGTCATCGCCGACTCCCGTACCCGCCGTGACGGCCGGGCCATCGAGGAGATCGGTCTGTACCACCCGGTGCAGAACCCCTCGCGCATCGAGGTCGACTCCGAGCGTGTCCAGTACTGGCTGGGTGTCGGCGCGCAGCCGACCGAGCCCGTCATGGCCATCCTCAAGGTCACCGGCGACTGGCAGAAGTTCAAGGGCCTGCCGGCCCCGGCCCCGATGCTCGTCGCCGAGCCGAAGAAGGACCACAGCGGTCTCTTCGACGCCGTCGTGAGCGCCGCGGGCGAGGCGAAGGGTGAGGCCATCACCCCGAAGGCGAAGAAGTCGGAGAAGAAGGACGAGGCCGCTGAGGCCGAGTCCGCTGAGTCGACCGAGGCCTGAGGATGCTCGAGGAGGCCCTTGAGCACCTCGTGAAGGGCATCGTCGACAACCCCGACGAGGTGCAGGTCGCTTCGCGCAACCTGCGCCGTGGGCGCGTGCTGGAGGTCCGGGTTCACCCGGACGACCTCGGCAAGGTGATCGGCCGCAACGGTCGCACCGCGCGTGCCCTGCGCACCGTCGTGGGCGCCATCGGCGGCCGTGGCATCCGCGTCGACCTCGTCGACGTGGATCAGGTCCGCTGAGAAGCGGTTGAGCACCGGCACGGGCCGGGAAGGGCTTGGGCCCTTCCCGGCCCGTTGTCGCGTACGGAGAGCAGAGAAGGAAACATGCAGCTCGTAGTCGGCAGGATCGGCCGCGCCCACGGCATCCGGGGCGAGGTCACGGTTGAGGTGCGCACGGACGAGCCCGAGCTCCGGCTCGGCCCCGGCGCCGTCCTGGCCACGGACCCCGCCGCCGCGGGGCCGCTGACCATCGAGTCCGGCCGCGTGCACAGCGGGCGGCTCCTGCTGCGCTTCGCGGGCGTGGGCGACCGCACTGCCGCGGAGGCGCTCCGCAACACCCTCCTCATCGCCGAGGTGGACCCGGAGGAGACCCCGGAGGACCCGGAGGAGTTCTACGACCACCAGCTGATGGACCTGGAGGTCGTCACGGTCGACGGCACCGTCGTCGGCCGGATCACCGAGATCTCCCACCTGCCCTCGCAGGACCTCTTCATCGTGGAGCGGCCCGACGGGACCGAGGTGATGGTCCCCTTCGTCTCCGAGATCGTCACGGAGATCGACCTCGACGAGCAGCGCGCCGTCATCGATCCGCCGCGTGGCCTGATCGACACCGACGAGGCGGAGATCGCTTCGTCGCGTGAGGCGGGGCATGGGGCGGGGCCTGAGGCGGAGCACGAGGCGGGGCAGGGCTCCCCGGCCGGTTCCGAAGACGATTCCGAGGACGGCTCCGTGAACGGCGGCGAGAAGGGCAGCGAGAGCGGCTCCGAGCGGGGCGACGCCTGATGCGCCTCGACGTCGTCACGATCTTCCCCGAGTACCTCGAGCCGCTGAACGTCTCGCTCGTCGGCAAGGCGCGGGCACGGGGCAGGCTCGACGTCCGCGTGCACGACCTGCGCGCGTGGGCGCACGACAAGCACAACACCGTCGACGACACCCCGTACGGCGGCGGCCCCGGCATGGTCATGAAGCCTGAGCCCTGGGGCGAGGCCCTCGACTCGATCATCGAGTCGGGCGAGGGGCGGCCCGTGATCGTCGTCCCGACGCCCAGCGGCCGGCCCTTCACCCAGGAGCTCGCGGTCGAGCTCTCCGAGAAGCCGTGGCTGGTCTTCACCCCCGCCCGCTACGAGGGCATCGACCGCCGGGTCATCGAGGAGTACGGCGACCGCCTCGACGTCCGCGAGGTGTCCATCGGCGACTACGTCCTGGCCGGCGGCGAGGCCCCGGTCCTCGTCATGGTCGAGGCCATCGCCCGGCTGCTTCCCGGCGTGCTCGGCAACGCCGAGTCGCACCGCGACGACTCCTTCGCCCCGGGCGCCATGGCCGACCTCCTCGAGGGCCCCGTCTACACCAAGCCCCCGGAGTGGCGCGGCCGCGGCATCCCCGACGTCCTGCTCAGCGGCCACCACGGCAAGATCGCCCGGTGGCGCCGCGACGAGGCGTTCCGGCGCACGGTGCGCAACCGCCCCGATCTGATCGAGCGCGCGGACCCCGCCGCCTTCGACAAGAAGGACCGCGAGATCCTCTCGATCCTGGGCTGGGGCCCCGGCCCCGACGGCCGATTTGGGCGAGTGGCCCCGGACGTGGAAGAATAAGCCGTTGCCTTGCGCCCGGCGTGCGCCCCTGCCACAGGGGGAACGACGCTCGCCCGGTGTTCCGGCACCATTCCCACTTCAGTACGGATTCCGCTGATGACCTGTGGCATCGGCGAGGAAGCAGACGAACATGTCCTCCCTGCTCGACAACGTCAACGCCGCGTCGCTGCGCACCGACGTCCCGGCCTTCCGCCCCGGCGACACCGTGAACGTCCACGTCCGCGTCATCGAGGGCAACCGCTCCCGCATCCAGCAGTTCAAGGGTGTCGTCATCCGCCGCCAGGGCGCGGGCATCAGCGAGACCTTCACGGTCCGCAAGGTCTCGTTCTCCGTCGGCGTCGAGCGCACCTTCCCGGTGCACAGCCCGATCTTCGAGAAGGTCGAGCTCGTCACCCGCGGTGACGTCCGTCGCGCCAAGCTGTACTACCTCCGTGAGCTCCGCGGCAAGGCCGCGAAGATCAAGGAGAAGCGCGACAACTGAGCTTCCGTCCGGCGTCCGCGCCTGGCCGGATAGGCTTTCGGCTCGATGGACACCGACGTACAGCTTTCGGAGCGCGACCGCTCTCCCCGCCCTGCAGAGGGCGCGGAGCAGGGGTCGCGCTCCTCGCGTTTTCCCGCCTCCCCGGCCGCCTGGGCCAAGGCCGCCCGGGCGTGGCTGCGGGGCGGTGGCCCGCTGCGCCGTGCGGGCGTGCTGCTGACGCTCTGCCTGGTCTTCCTGCTGCTCCTCAGCAGCTACGTGGTGCAGCCCTTCCTGATCCCCAGCGGGTCGATGGAGAACACGCTCCGGGTGGGCGACCGCGTGCTCGTCAACAAGCTCGCCTACAGCTTCGGGAGCAAGCCGGAGCGGGGCGACGTGGTGGTCTTCGACGGCACCGACTCCTTCGTCCACGACGTGCCGACGGAGAACCCGGTGGCGGCGCTGATCCGCAAGGGAGCCTCGTCCGTCGGCCTCATGGGGCCCGCGGCGACCGTCTACATCAAGCGCGTGGTGGGCGTCGGGGGTGACAGGATCACCTGCTGCGACGCGCGCGGCCGGCTGCAGATCAACGGTCGTGCGGTGGACGAGGGATTCCTCTACCCGGGCGACGCGCCCTCACGCGTGCCCTTCGACGTCGTGGTCCCCGAGGGCAAGCTGTGGGTGATGGGCGACCACCGGAGCGACTCCCGCGACTCCCGTGACCACCTGGGGGAGCCCGGTGGCGGCATGGTGCCGGTGAGCAGGGTCGTCGGGCGGGCCGACTGGATCGGCTGGCCGTTCGGGCGGATGACCGAACTGAAGCGTCCCGACGTCTACGCGCGCGTGCCGGAAGCCGACGCCTCCGCCGGGCACACGGGGAAACCCGCCGGACGGAGCGGGAGGCCGGGTGGGTAGCAGGGGGCGTACGCTGCCGGGCCCCGCGGGCCCGGCGGAGGCGGGAGCACTGGGGGCGGGCGCGGCCACGGGCGGCCGCGCCGCGCGGCGGAAGGCGGCGCGGCGGGTCAAACGGCGCCGGCGCCGCTCCGCGGTCAAAGAGGTGCCGATCCTCATAGCGGTCGCGCTCCTGATCGCCCTGGTGTTCAAGACGTTCCTGGTGCAGGCGTTCGTCATCCCCTCCGGCTCCATGGAGCAGACCATCCGGATCGGCGACCGCGTCCTGGTGGACAAGCTGACCCCCTGGTTCGGCTCCCGGCCCCAGCGCGGTGACGTCATCGTCTTCAAGGACCCCGGAGGCTGGCTGGACGGGGAGCAGCTGACGACCGGGCCCGACCCGGTGGGCGTCAAACAGGCCAAACAACTGCTGACTTTCATCGGCCTGCTTCCGTCCGCGAACGAGCAGGATCTGATCAAGCGTGTGATCGGCATCGGCGGTGACACGGTCAAGTGCTGCGACACGAACGGCAAAATCACGGTCAACGGAACGCCGGTCGACGAGCCCTACCTGCACCCCGACAACGCCCCCTCGAAGCTCGACTTCACGGTGCGGGTGCCTCAGGGCCGCTACTTCGTGATGGGCGACCACCGCTCCAACTCGGCTGATTCCCGCTTCCACCTGGACGATCCCGGACAGGGCACCGTGCCGCAGGAGCTGGTCGTCGGCCGTGCGGTCGTGATCGCGTGGCCGCTGGGCCACTGGCGACAGCTGTCCGAAAGAGACACTTTCGCAACGGTCGATGACGCGCCGCCGGCGGAGGCGCGAGCACGCGGCCCGGCGCATAGTGTGTCCTTCATGGATCAGCAAGGATTGATCCAACTCCCGACCCCTGCGGAACTCCCGCTCGTTATGGGAGTGGTGGGCCTGCGTCGTGTGTACGGCGGCCCGCAGCGTGGAGAGCGGAGCGAGAGGAGTGGATGTGGGGGACTTGGCGGTCGGCGCACGGTCCGGTCACGAAGAGCCCGAGAAGCGGCCCGGGGAGGCTGACGGGTCGCCAGGGGTGGGCGTGCCGGCGGAGGCCATGTCCCAGGCATCCCAGGAGGCTGCGGGCGGACCGGCGCGGGCGGACGGTGAAGACGTGAGCCCGGAGGCGGAAGCGGACGGGGAGGGCCCGCGCAGTGCGGCGCCCAAGAAGCAGCGGTCCTTCTGGAAAGAGCTGCCGATACTGATCGGCATCGCCCTGGTCCTCGCGCTGCTGATCAAGACGTTCCTGGTGCAGGCGTTCTCGATCCCGTCGGATTCGATGCAGAACACCCTCCAGCGCGGTGACCGCGTGCTGGTGGACAAGCTCACCCCGTGGTTCGGCGCCGAGCCCGAGCGCGGCGAGGTGGTGGTCTTCCACGACCCGGACAACTGGCTCGGGGACGAGACCCAGACGCCCCAGCCCGGCCCGCTGGGCGGCGGCGTGCAGAAGGTCCTCAGCTTCATCGGCCTCATGCCCTCGGCCGAGGAGAAGGACCTCATCAAGCGGGTCATCGCGGTCGGCGGGGACACCGTGGAGTGCCAGAAGGGCGGCCCGGTCAAGGTCAACGGCAAGGCCCTGTCGGAGAAGGACTACCTCTTCCCCGACAACACCCCCTGCGACGACCAGCCCTTCGGCCCGATCAAGGTGCCCAAGGGCAAGCTCTGGGTGATGGGCGACCACCGCCAGAACTCCCTGGACTCGCGCTACCACCCCAACCAGGACCACGGCTTCGTCCCGGTGTCCGAGGTCGTGGGCCGCGCCTTCGTGGTCGCCTGGCCGATCAACCGCTGGTCCTTCCTCGGCGTTCCCGGCACCTTCGACCAGCGGGGGCTGAACGCCGCTGCCGCGGCAGCGCCCTCCGCGCTCGGGCTCGCCGGAGCGGTGCCGCTCGTCCTGTGGCGCCGGCGCAAGCTCACCGCACGGAGCGGCACCGAGGGGCTCACCCTCCGGAGCGCCCCCAGGGACTGACCGGCGGAGCCTCCCGAAGGGCTGACTCGCCTGCATACCGCCCGGTAGTGTGCGGTTCCCGTGCCCCTGGGCATGCGGAGTCCGATCTTCTACGCAGGGCGGGAGCACTGGGATGAGCGGAGCGGGACGTACGGACGACGGCCACGGCCGCGCGGGCAGGATGCTGTCCGGGCTGGCCGTGGCCGTCGGCTGTGTGCTCTTCCTCGGCGGCTTCGTCTGGGGCGCCCTGCTCTACCAGCCCTACACCGTCCCCACCGACTCGATGGCGCCGACCATCGGGCGGGGCGACCGGGTCCTCGCCCAGCGCATCGACGGCGGCGACGTGCGGCGCGGGGACATAGTCGTCTTCAAGGACAAGGTCTGGGGCGACTCCCCGATGGTCAAGCGGGTCGTCGGCACGGGCGGCGACACCGTGGCCTGCTGCGACGGGAAAGGGCGCCTCACGGTCGACGGCAAACCGATCGAGGAACCGTATCTGCAGGCCACCGGCCCGGCGTCGCCCACCGCCTTCTCCGCCACCGTCCCCGAGGGGCAGCTCTTCCTGCTCGGGGACCACCGCAACGACTCCGTGGACTCCCGCGGCCACCTCACCGACACCTCCCACGGCTCCGTGCCGCGCGGTGCCGTGAAGGCGCGCGTGGACGCCACTGCCTGGCCCGTGGGCGGCTGGGGCATGATGGACAGACCCGAGTCCTTCGCCGCCCTCCCGGGCGGCACCTCGCAGCCCGGCCCGCTGCCGCTGGTGCTGACAGCCGTGGTCGTCGGCGCGGTGCTCATCCTGGGCGGCGCGGCGTACGGGCCCGTGGCGCGCATCGTCACGCCGAGGCGCAGGGAGGAGGTGCCCGCCCATGGCTGAGGAAGGCCCCGGCCGCACGGCGGGGGCGGCGCCCACCGCAGCGGGCGAACCGCGCAGGGCGTCACGGGTCGTCCTGCTCGACCCGGACGACCGCATCCTGCTGATGCACGGCTTCGAACCGGGTGACCCCACGACGACCTGGTGGTTCACCCCGGGCGGTGGCCTGGAGGGCGCCGAGAGCTGGGAGCAGGCGGCGCGCCGGGAGCTGGCCGAGGAGACCGGGATCACAGAGGTCGACCTGGGCCCCGTCCTGTGGTGCCGCACCTGCTCCTTTCCCTTCGACGGCCGCCGCTGGGACCAGGACGAGCGCTACTTCCTGGCCCGCACCGCGCAGCCCGGGAAGTGGACCGGCGGCGGGACGGAACTGGAGCGGCGCAGCGTCACGGGGCTGCGCTGGTGGACCTGCGAGGAACTTCTCGCGACCCGTGAGACGGTGTATCCGACCAGGCTCGCCGGGCTGCTGCGTACGCTGCTCGACGAGGGACCCCCGCGTACGCCGGTGCTCCTGGAGACGGAGCGCGCCTGACGCACAATGGGGGGACGCACGGCTGAAGGGGAACATGCCATGAGCGCCGAGGACCTCGAGAAGTACGAGACCGAGATGGAGCTGAAGCTCTACCGGGAGTACCGCGATGTCGTCGGTCTGTTCAAATACGTGATCGAGACCGAGCGCCGTTTCTACCTCACCAACGACTACGAGATGCAGGTGCACTCCGTCCAGGGCGAGGTCTTCTTCGAGGTATCGATGGCCGACGCCTGGGTCTGGGACATGTACCGCCCGGCCCGGTTCGTGAAACAGGTGCGTGTCCTCACGTTCAAGGACGTGAACATCGAGGAGCTGAACAAGAGCGACCTCGACCTTCCGGGTGGCTGAGTTCTCCACAACCGACGGGTAATCCACCAAGATCCAACAATTCCGGGTGCCGGCTGCACTGTGGGCGCCGGAGGTGGTGCCCGTGAACGCCCGAGAAGCACTCGGTCGCTACGGCGAGAATCTTGCCGTCCGCCGGCTGGCCCAGGCCGGCATCGTCGTCCTCGAACGGAACTGGAGATGCCGCGAGGGCGAGATCGACATCGTGGCCATGGAGGCCGACACCCTGGTGGTGTGCGAGGTCAAGACCCGCCGCACCGGTGCCTACGAACACCCGATGGCCGCCGTCACCCCGGCGAAGGCCGACCGGTTGCGCCGGCTCGCCGAGCGCTGGCTGGCGCGGCACGGCGGACCGCCCGCGGGCGGCGTGCGGATCGACCTGGTGGGCGTGATCGTTCCTGAGCGGGGAGCTCCCGCCGTGGAGCACGCCAAGGGGGTGGCGTGATGGGCTTCGCCCGTACGTGCTCGGTGGCGCTGGTCGGGGTCGAGGGAGTGGTGGTCGAGGTCCAGGCCGACCTGGAGCCCGGAGTCGCCGCCTTCACCCTCGTCGGCCTGCCCGACAAGAGCCTCGTGGAGAGCAAGGACCGCGTCCGCGCGGCCGTCGTGAACTCCGGCGCCGAATGGCCGCAGAAGAAGCTGACCGTGGGCCTGAGCCCTGCGGCCGTGCCCAAGGGCGGCAGCGGCTTCGACCTCGCCGTCGCCTGCGCCGTCCTGGCCGCCTCCGAGCGTCTCGACCCCCGGGAGATCGCCGACCTGGTGCTCATCGGGGAGCTCGGCCTCGACGGCCGCGTCCGCCCGGTGCAGGGCGTCCTCCCGGCGGTTCTGGCCGCGGCCGACGCGGGCTACCGGCAGGTGGTCGTCCCCGAGCGCACGGCCGCCGAGGCATCCCTCGTGCCCGGCGTCTCGGTCCTCGGTATCCGCAGCCTGCGCCAGCTGATCGCCGTCCTGACCGACGAGCCGGTGCCCGAGGAGGAGCCGCTGCAGGAGGGCAGCCCGGATCCGATGCTCGCCGGCCTCTCGGTGCCCGGGGCGGGGCTGGGTACGGGGGTCGTGCACGGGGAGCGCCGGCCCGACCTCGCCGAGGTCGCGGGGCAGGCCAGGGCCCGGACGGCCCTCGAAGTGGCCGCCGCCGGGCGGCACCACCTCCTCCTCCAGGGCCCGCCCGGAGCAGGCAAGACCATGCTCGCGGAGCGGCTGCCCGGCCTGCTGCCGCCCCTCACCTCGCAGGAGTCCCTCGAGGTCACCGCGGTGCACTCCGTAGCGGGCACTCTTCCCGCGGGCCAGCCCCTCCTCGACCGGGCCCCGTACTGCGCTCCGCACCACTCGGCGTCCATGCCCTCGCTCGTCGGCGGCGGCAGCGGGCTGCCGCGCCCGGGAGCCGTTTCCCTGGCCCATCGAGGCGTGCTCTTCATGGACGAGGCGCCCGAGTTCTCCGGACGGGTGCTGGACGCCCTGAGGCAGCCGCTTGAGTCGGGTCACGTCATCGTGGCCCGCTCCGGCGGTGTCCTGCGGCTGCCCGCCAGGTTCCTCCTCGTCCTCGCCGCCAACCCTTGCCCGTGCGGACGGCACGGCATGCTGGGGGAGGGATGCGAATGCACGCCACAGGCCGTCAGGCGCTACCGCGCGCGCCTGTCCGGCCCTCTCCTGGACCGGGTCGACCTGCGGGTGACGGTCGAAGCGGTGGCCCGTTCCGAGCTGACGGGCCCCGGGGCGGCGGAGACGACCGCCGAGGTGGCCGACAGGGTCCGCGCCGCCCGGGAGCGTGCCGCGGCCCGCCTCGCGGACATGCCCTGGCGGACCAACAGCGAAGTTCCCGGCCACGAACTGCGGACGCGCTGGCGCGTCGCCCCCGGCGCCCTCGACGAGGCCGAACGCGACATGGAGCGGGGCATGCTGACGGCACGTGGCCTCGACCGTGTGCTGCGCGTCGCCTGGACGGTGGCGGACCTCGCCGGCCACGACCTCCCCGACGCCTCGGACGTCAACTGCGCGCTCGAACTGCGCACGGGCGTCCACCGTGGCACGGTCGCGGCCGGAGGCCATCCGTGACGGCCCCCGCCCCCGAGGACCGGCTGGCCCGCGCCGCCCTCACCCGCCTGACCGAGCCCGGGGACGAGCGGGTGGGCCGGTGGATCAGGGAGATGGGCGCCGTGGGGCTGGTTCGGGGGCTCACGGGGGCGGGCCCGGCGCCGCAAGGGGCCGGCCGCGAGCGGCTCGCCGGGTGCCGGGAGCGCGCCGCCGCCCTCGACCCCCACGGCGACCTCGACGCCGTCGCCCGGCTGGGCGGCCGCTTCCTCTGCCCCGGAGACCGGGAGTGGCCTCGGCAATTGGACGACCTCGGTGATGCCCGCCCGATCGGCCTCTGGGTGCGCGGCGGGGCCGACCTGCGGCTGTGGGCGCTGCGCTCCGTCGCCGTGGTCGGGGCGCGCGCCTGCACCGACTACGGCTCGCACGTCGCCTCCCTCCTCGGCTCCGGGCTGGCGCGCCGCGGCTGGGTCGTCGTCTCCGGCGCCGCGTACGGCGTCGACGGTGCCGCGCACAGGGGAGCGCTCGCAGCGGGCGGTGCGACCGTCGCCGTGCTCGCCTGCGGGGTCGACGTGCCCTACCCGAGGGGCCATGCGGACCTGATCGACCGCATCGTGGAACGTGGTCTGGTGCTCGCCGAGTTGCCCCCGGGCGGGCACCCCACTCGCAGCCGCTTCGTCCTGCGCAACCGCGTCATCGCCGCATTGACGAGGGGAACCGTGGTCGTGGAGGCCGAGTACCGCAGCGGTTCACTGGTGACGGCCCGTCGCGCGCGGCTGCTGGGCCGCCAGACGATGGGCGTGCCCGGGCCGGTGACGTCGGGCCTGTCGGCGGGCGTGCACGAACTCCTCCGCGAGGACGCCGCCCTGGTCACCGACGCGGACGAGATCGCCGAGCTGGTCGGCGGGATCGGGGACCTCGCCCCCGAGCGGCGCGGCCCCGTCGTAGCGCGCGATCTGCTGGCCCCGGCGGCGGCCGTGGTGCTGGAGGCCGTGCCCGGTGGAGACGGCGGGGGCGGGGAGCTCATCGCGCGAAACGCGGGCCTGAGCAGGGATCAGACGCTTGCCAGACTGTACGAGCTGCAGTCCCTCGGCTTCGTGGAACGCCGGGGTGATCACTGGCAGTTGGCCGCCCCACCGTCAACATCCGGCACCTCCAAGCCCCCCGGACGGCGCCCGTCCGCGCGGCGAGGCGGTTCTTGACCTGGGGCGATCGGGTGAAAAGGTTAAGGGGACGACCGCGGCCGCCGATACGGCGAGGCCCGTACCGACGCCGGCCCCCGGCGCCGCATGCCGACGCCTCCGGCAGGGGAACGTATCCGCACACCGACGAAGAGGACTCATCGCATACCGCAACGCAGCAGTCACGCTACGCTCACGGGATTCCAGCCATTCGTACCACTCGATCCACGTCACAGCAGAACGGCTCAAGACGACGAATGCCCCAGCACACCTCCGGTTCGGACCGCGCGGCGGTGCCGCCCGCGGCGCGCGGCCCCGAGCGCCCTCCCGCACCCTCGACGCTCGATGAGCTGTGGCGGTCGTACAAGGCATCGGGCGACGACCGGCTGCGGGAGCAGCTGATCCTCCACTACTCGCCCCTGGTGAAGTACGTGGCGGGGCGCGTCAGTGTCGGCCTGCCGCCCAACGTCGAGCAGGCCGACTTCGTCTCCTCGGGGATCTTCGGACTCATCGACGCCATCGAGAAGTTCGACCCCGCCCGGGAGATCAAGTTCGAGACGTACGCCATCACCCGCATCCGCGGCGCGATGATCGACGAGCTGCGTGCGCTCGACTGGATCCCGCGTTCCGTCCGGCAGAAGGCGCGCGCGGTCGAGCGCGCGTACGCCACGCTGGAGGCCGAGCTGCGGCGCACGCCCTCGGAGGCCGAGGTCGCCGCCGAGATGGGCATCGCCATCGAGGAACTGCATGGTGTTTTCAGCCAGTTGTCGCTGACCAACGTGGTCGCCCTGGAGGACCTGCTGCACGCCGGCGCCGAAGGCGGCGAGCGGCTGAGCCTGATGGACACCCTCGAGGACACCGCCGCCGACGACCCCGTCGAGGTCGCCGAGGACCGCGAGCTGCGCCGCCTCCTCGCCCGCGCGATCAACACCCTCCCCGAGCGCGAGAAGACCGTGGTCACCCTCTACTACTACGAGGGCCTGACCCTCGCCGAGATCGGGCACGTGCTCGGCGTCACGGAGAGCAGGGTCAGCCAGATCCACACGAAGTCGGTGCTCCAGCTGAGGGCGAAGCTGGCGGACGTCGGCCGCTGACGGGGCGGCGTGGGGCCGGTGAGGCCGGCGAGTCCCGGGAGGCGGGCGAGAAGTCGGAGCGTCGGCGAGGGCTCGGACGGTCGGCAGGGGTCCCGCGAGGAGGCACGGGGAGCCGGCGGACCGGTAGGGCCTGGCGGGCCGGCAAGGGGCGCGAATCCTCCCTCGGCGTCGTCCCGGCCACCGGTAATCCGTAAAGTGGGGACGTGCCCAGGATTCGAGCGGCCTCGGTGGCCGAGCACCGGACGATGCAGCGCGGCGCCTTGCTGGATGCCGCCCGTTCCCTGCTGTCCGAGGGCGGCACGGAGGCGTTGACGTTCCCCGCCCTGGCCGAGCGCACCGGCCTGGCGCGTTCCTCGGTCTACGAGTACTTCCGCTCGCGGGCAGCCGTGGTCGAGGAGCTCTGCGCGGTCGACTTCCCCGTCTGGGCTGCGGAGGTCGAAGCCGCCATGCAGGGCGCGGACACGCCCGAGGCGAAGATCGAGGCGTATGTGCGCCGGCAGCTGGCCCTGGTCGGCGACCGCCGTCACCGCGCCGTGGTCGCGATCTCCGCCGGCGAGCTGGACGCGGGCGCGCGCGAGAAGATCCGGGCCGCCCACGGCGGGCTCATCGCCATGGTCGTGGAGGCGCTCGTCGCCCTGGGCCACGCGCAGCCGCGCCTGGCCGCCATGCTGCTGCAGGGCGTGGTCGACGCCGCTGTGCGCCGGATCGAGCTGGGCGCGGCGGAGGAGCCCGACAGCATCATCGAGGCGGCCGTGTCCATGGCGCTGCGCGGCGTCAGGGGCTGACCACCGCCGCGCCGGGCCCGCCCGACAGGGGCAGCAGCCGCGACGGCGGTCTGCGCAGCATCCACGGCGGCAGCAGGGACAAGGGATCGAGGTAGACCCGTCCGCGGAGCAGCCCCCAGTGGAGGCAGCCCCCGGAGCAGTGGAACGGACCCGCCTGCAGCGTGCCGATCACCTGCCCCGCCGCCACCTGGTCCCCTTCCTTCACCGCCGCCTGTACCGGCTCGTACGTGGTCCGCAGCGGCGGCTCGCCCGTCCCAGGGTGCTGCACCGACACCACGCCCCGTCCCGCGACGGTGCCCGCGAAGGAGACGGTGCCGGGCGCGGCGGCCCGTACCGGCTGACCCGCACGGGCGACGAGATCCACCCCGCGGTGCCCGGCCGCCCAGGGCACCGGCGGCGGCCGCCAGGCCCGTACGAGCAGGGGCCGGCCCCCTCGCGACCCGCTGACGGGCCAGGCCCGCTCGCCCTGCCCCGCGCCGCCGCCCGGCCCGGACGGTTGGGATGGTGCGCGCCGCTCAGGGACCCCGGGCGGTTCCGGCGGCTCGGGGCCCGCGGCCGTGGATGCCGGGGGCGCCCCCGGCGGGGCTTGGGCACCCCGGGCTTCAGGGGCGGGGGCGGGAGCGGCCGTCCTCGCGGCCCCCGCGCCCGCGGCCGTACCACTGGCCACCGCGCCCGCGAGAACACAGAGCGTGACCACGCCGGCCGCGGCGAGCAGGCGTCGGGTGAAAGATCCGATGAGAGTCATGCCCGTACGGTGGCGGACCCCGGGCATTCGCGGGGATCTTGACGGAGATCTGTGGACTACTCGCGGGTTGTGCACAACGTCGTCACCCGCGCCTTCCCGGGTCCCGTACACTTCTCATGGCGATCCGGGTCACCGGATCGACTTCGCACGCCCCGCTACCGGCGCGTCAGTCCCTTTCGGGCAGCCCGGTGGCCGTGTCTCTCGGTCCGCGGAACGGTTCTCGCAAGGGCATCGTCCACGGCAGGCACGTCGGGGCGTCAGGAGCGGCGGCCGCCCGGCCGTCGTGGAACCGAGTATTTCAAGGAGCGCGGCCATGGCCGTCGTCACGATGCGGGAGCTGCTGGAGAGCGGCGTCCACTTCGGTCACCAGACCCGTCGTTGGAACCCGAAGATGAAGCGTTTCATCTTCACGGAGCGCAACGGCATCTACATCATCGACCTGCTCCAGTCGCTGTCGTACATCGACCGCGCCTACGAGTTCGTCAAGGAGACCGTCGCGCACGGCGGCTCCATCATGTTCGTCGGTACGAAGAAGCAGGCCCAGGAGGCCATCGCCGAGCAGGCGACCCGCGTCGGCATGCCGTACGTCAACCAGCGCTGGCTGGGCGGCATGCTCACCAACTTCTCGACCGTCTACAAGCGCCTGCAGCGCCTGAAGGAGCTCGAGCTCATCGACTTCGAGGACGTGGCCGCCTCCGGCCTCACCAAGAAGGAGCTCCTGGTCCTCTCCCGCGAGAAGGCCAAGCTGGAGAAGACCCTCGGCGGTATCCGCGAGATGCAGAAGGTGCCGAGCGCCGTCTGGATCGTGGACACCAAGAAGGAGCACATCGCCGTCGGTGAGGCGCGCAAGCTCCGCATCCCGGTCGTCGCGATCCTCGACACCAACTGCGACCCCGACGAGGTCGACTACAAGATCCCGGGCAACGACGACGCGATCCGCTCCGTCACGCTGCTCACCCGTGTGATCGCCGACGCCGTCGCCGAGGGCCTCATCGCCCGCTCCGGTGCCGCCACCGGTGACGCGAAGGCCGACAAGGCCGCCGGCGAGCCCCTCGCCGAGTGGGAGCGCGACCTGCTCGAGGGCGAGAAGAAGGCTGACGCCGACGCCGAGGCCGAGAAGCCGGCCGAGGCCGCTGCCGAGGCTCCGGCCGCGGACGCCGAGCAGGCCTGACAACTCAGTCGGTAGATACGGCGGGGGACGGCGCGACACGCGCCGCCCCCGTCGTGCACCCGTAGTCACCAACGACTTTCGAGAGAGATTCACAGACCATGGCGAACTTCACCGCCGCTGACGTCAAGAAGCTCCGTGAGCTCACCGGCGCCGGCATGATGGACTGCAAGAAGGCGCTGGACGAGGCCGAGGGCAACCTCGAGAAGGCCGTCGAGATCGTGCGCGTCAAGGGCCTCAAGGGCGTGGCCAAGCGCGAGAGCCGCACCACCGAGAACGGTGCCGTCGTCTCCGCCATCGCCGACGACAACACCTCCGGTGTCATCGTCGAGCTGAAGTGCGAGACCGACTTCGTCGCCAAGGGCGAGAAGTTCGTGGCCGTCGCCGAGGCTCTGGCCGCCCACGTCGCCAAGAGCGCCCCGGCCGACGTCGAGGCCCTGATGGCTTCCGAGATCGAGGCCGGCAAGACCGTCCAGGCGTTCGTGGACGAGGCCAACGCCACCCTCGGCGAGAAGATCGTCGTGGACCGCTTCGCGTACTTCGCCGACGGCCTGGTCTACGCCTACATGCACCGCACCGCCGCGGACCTGCCCCCGCAGGTCGGCGTCCTGGTCGAGCTGGACAAGGCCAACGCCGAGGTCGCCAAGGACATCGCGCAGCACATCGCCGCGTTCGCGCCGAAGTTCCTCTCCCGTGAGGACATCCCGGCCGACGTCCTGGAGAACGAGCGCCGCGTCGCCGAGGCCACCGCCCGCGAGGAGGGCAAGCCCGAGGCCGCCCTGCCGAAGATCATCGAGGGTCGCGTCACCGGCTTCGTCAAGGAGAACTCCGTTCTCGAGCAGGCGTTCGCCAAGGACAACAAGAAGACCGTCCAGAAGGTCCTGGACGAGGCCGGTGTCACGCTGAAGCGCTTCGCGCGCATCCGCGTCGGCGCCTGAGCCCGTCAGCAGGGCAGCGATTGACCTGCGACCCGCTAGGGTCGTACGCAGCCGATCCCTCACCGGTCGGCCGCTGATGTGACGAGGAGGCCATTGCCGTACAGGGAACCGAAAGGACCCATCCGGCAATGGCCTTCTTCGTATGTGCACGAGGAGAGCTCCAATGAATCAGGGTGCGGACGCCCGGCAGGCCGCCGACGACACCATTGCTGACCACGGCCCACGCCGCCGGTTCTTGCTCAAACTGTCCGGCGAGGCGTTCGCCGGCGGGGGCGGCCTCGGCGTCGACCCCGATGTCGTGCACGCCATCGCCCGTGAGATCGCGGCCGTCGTCCGCGAGGGCCACGAGATCGCCGTCGTCATCGGCGGCGGCAACTTCTTCCGCGGCGCGGAGCTGCAGCAGCGCGGCATGGACCGGGCCCGCTCGGACTACATGGGCATGCTCGGCACCGTGATGAACTCGCTCGCCCTCCAGGACTTCCTGGTCAAGGAAGGCATTGAGACCCGCGTCCAGACGGGCATCACCATGGGGCAGGTCGCGGAGCCGTTCATCCCGCTGCGCGCCGTGCGCCACCTGGAGAAGGGCCGTGTCGTGATCTTCGGCGCGGGTATGGGCATGCCCTACTTCTCCACCGACACCACTGCCGCCCAGCGCGCCCTGGAGATCCACGCCGAGGCGATCCTGATGGGCAAGAACGGCGTCGACGGGGTCTACGACTCCGACCCGAAGAAGAACCCCGACGCGGTCAAGTTCGACGCCCTCGAGTTCAGCGAGGTGCTCGCACGGGGCCTGAAGGTCGCCGACGCCACCGCCATCAGCCTGTGCATGGACAACAAGCTGCCGATCCTGGTCTTCGAGCTGCTCGCCGAGGGCAACATCGGCCGTGCGGTCAAGGGTGAGAAGATCGGCACGCTCGTGAGCGACCGGAGCACGCGGGACTGACGACCCGCACAGCCGTCCGTAGCGGCCTGGCCCGATACGGACGGCAACTCCGTGCCGTGGGAAGACCTCGGCACGGGGATGGACAACCGCCTGCCGGTCGGACACCGTGCAGGAGAAGACGCGCGCAGGGGCGACGAGGCTCTGCTTACTGATAACACCAGGAGCAAGTGGTGATCGAAGAGATCCTCCTCGAGGCCGAGGAGAAGATGGAGAAGGCCGTTGTGGTCGCCAAGGAGGACTTCGCGGCGATCCGCACCGGGCGTGCGCACCCGGCGATGTTCAACAAGATCGTGGCGGACTACTACGGTGCGCTGACGCCCATCAACCAGCTGGCGTCCTTCTCGGTGCCCGAGCCGCGCATGGCCGTGGTCACCCCGTTCGACAAGAGCGCGCTGCGCAACATCGAGCAGGCGATCCGCGACTCCGACCTCGGTGTCAACCCGAGCAACGACGGCAACATCATCCGGGTGACCTTCCCGGAGCTGACCGAGCAGCGCCGCAAGGAGTTCGTCAAGGTCGCCAAGACCAAGGGCGAGGACGCCAAGGTCTCGATCCGCTCCATCCGCCGCAAGGCCAAGGACGCCCTCGACAAGCTCGTCAAGGACAAGGAGTCCGGCGAGGACGAGGTGCGCCGCGCGGAGAAGGAGCTCGACGACACCACCGCGAAGTACGTCGCGCAGGTGGACGAGCTGCTCAAGCACAAGGAAGCCGAGCTCCTCGAGGTCTGATGAACGAGACATCCTGGGGGGCCCCGCCGAGCGCCGGATACCGGGGGTCCACCGACCGGGGGCCGTCCTCTGCGGCCCGTTCGGCGGGTCCTGTGCACGAGGCGGGCATCGCGGCGCAGACTCGGCCCATGCCCATCGTGCCCCCCTCAGGCGGAGATCAGGACGACCGTGACCAGGGGGCCGCTCATCTTCGCGGCCCCCTGTTCCGCGATGAACAGGAGCCCGACATCAGGCCCCAGGACCCCGCCCCGGTGCCTGCCTCCCCCGAGTCGCCGAAGGCAGGAAAGAAGAGCGCCGGCCGTGACCTGCGGGCGGCGATAGGGGTCGGCGTGGGCCTCGGTGCCGTCATCCTCGCCTCCCTGTTCATCTACAAGCCGGTCTTCCTCGGCGTGATCGTGATCGCCGTCGTGGTCGGGCTGTGGGAGCTGACCTCCCGCCTCGCCGAGCGCAAGGGGATCCGTGCCCCGCTGGTGCCGCTCGCGGTCGGCGGAGCCGCCATGGTCATCGCCGGCTACGCGAGCGGCGCCGAGGGGGCGTGGGTGGCCGTGGCCTTCACGGCCCTGGCCGTCCTCGTGTGGCGGATGACGGAGTCGCCGGACGACTACCTCAAGGACGTCACGGCGGGCATCTTCGCGGCCTTCTACGTGCCGTTCCTGGCCACTTTCGTGGCCCTCATGCTCTCCGCCGGGGACGGCGCGTGGCGGGTGCTCACGTTCCTGATCCTGACCGTGGTCAGCGACACGGGTGCGTATGCGGTGGGCTGGAAGTTCGGCAAGCGCAAGCTGGCGCCGCGCATCAGCCCCGGCAAGACGCGCGAGGGGCTGCTCGGGGCGGTCGCCTTCGCGATGGTCGCCGGTGCTCTGTGCATGCAGTTCCTGATCGACGGCGGCGTGTGGTGGGAGGGGCTGCTCCTCGGCCTCGCCGTGGCCGTCAGCGCCACGCTGGGGGACCTCGGCGAGTCCATGATCAAGAGGGATCTCGGGATCAAGGACATGGGCGCCCTGCTGCCGGGGCACGGCGGCATCATGGACCGGCTGGACTCGCTCCTGCCGACCGCGCCCGTGGTGTGGCTCCTCATGGTCGTCTTCGTCGGCTCCTGAGCGGAGCCGGGTACCCTGGAAGGGCTCGCCGCTGTGCGGCGGGCCCTTTTCCGGCCCCGCGCCTGCGGGGGTGCCCCTGTGAGATCTCCGGGTTCCGGCTCGTCCTGCCGCTGGCTCCGCGATTGCGGAGGTCATCCGCCGTCGTCAATGAGGTGTTTTTGCTCATGGCCCCCGCGCCTGGAGAACTGACGTTCGTCGCCCCCCGTGGGGCCAAGCTGCCCCCGCGGCACCTTGCCGACCTCTCGCCCGCCGAGCGCCGCGAGGCCGTCTCCGCGATCGGTGAGAAGCCGTTCCGCGCCAAGCAGCTCTCGCAGCACTACTTCGCCCGGTACGCGCACGACCCGGCCGCATGGACCGACATCCCGGCGGCGGCGCGCGAGAAGCTCGCCGCCGAGCTGCTGCCGGAGCTCATGAGCGTCGTGCGTCACATCTCGTGCGACGACGACACCACCCGCAAGACCCTCTGGCGGCTGCACGACGGCAAGCTGGTGGAGTCCGTGCTGATGCGCTACCCCGACCGGGTCACCATGTGCATCAGCTCGCAGGCCGGCTGCGGCATGAACTGCCCGTTCTGCGCCACCGGCCAGGCCGGTCTGGACCGGAACCTGTCGACGGCCGAGATCGTCCACCAGATCGTGGACGGCATGCGCGCGCTGCGTGACGGCGAGGTCCCCGGCGGCCCCGCGCGGCTGTCCAACATCGTCTTCATGGGCATGGGCGAGCCGCTGGCCAACTACAAGCGGGTCGTCGGCGCCATCCGCCGCCTCACGGACCCCGAGCCGGACGGCCTGGGGCTCTCCCAGCGCGGCATCACGGTCTCCACGGTGGGCCTGGTCCCGGCGATGCTGCGCTTCGCCGACGAGGGCTTCAAGTGCCGTCTGGCCGTCTCCCTGCACGCACCGGACGACGAGCTGCGCGACACCCTGGTGCCGGTCAACACGCGCTGGAAGGTCCGCGAGGTCCTCGACGCCGCGTGGGAGTACGCGGAGAAGTCCGGCCGCCGGGTCTCCATCGAGTACGCCCTGATCCGTGACATCAACGACCAGGCATGGCGCGGCGACCTCCTGGGCCGGCTCCTCAAGGGCAAGCGCGTGCACGTCAACCTCATTCCGCTCAACCCCACCCCGGGGTCGAAGTGGACGGCCTCGCGCCCCGAGGACGAGCGGGCCTTCGTCGCGGCGATCGCCTCGCACGGGGTGCCGGTGACCGTCCGCGACACCCGCGGTCAGGAGATCGACGGCGCCTGCGGGCAGCTGGCAGCAGCCGAGCGCTGAGCCTGGTCCGCAGGTCAGACACAGTTCCATGGGGAGGGCACTGATACGGTGCCCTCGCACAAATGAACAATCCGACAGGGGAGCGCCCACGGGGCGCTGAGAGTGCGGCACGGCCCGCAGACCCTCGGACCTGATCCGGGTCATACCGGCGTAGGGAGTCAGCTCGATCATGAACACCAACCTGCGGCGTGCCGCCGGCGCAGTCGCCGTCGGCGTGCTCGCCCTTCCGGCCCTGGCCGCGTGCGGCGGCTCGGACGGCTCCGGGGGCTCCGGCACGTCCGAAGGCAAGGACAAGACCGTCACCCTGGTCTCGCACAACTCCTTCGCGGCGTCCGAAGAGGTGCTCAAGCAGTTCACCCGGCAGACCGGGTACAAGGTGAAGGTCCTCAAGGGCGGCGACGCCGGCCAGGCCGTCAACCAGGCCATCCTGTCCAAGAGCCACCCGCAGGGCGACGTCTTCTTCGGCGTCGACAACACCCTGCTCTCCCGTGCGCTCGACAACGGCATCTTCGCGCCGTACGAGGCCAAGGGCCTGGACCGCGTCCCGAGGAAGCTCCAGGCCGACGCCGGCCGGCACCGGGTCACGCCCATCGACACCGGCGACATCTGCGTCAACTACGACCGCGCGTACTTCGCCGGTCACAAGCTGGCCCCGCCGACGTCCCTCGACGACCTGATCAAGCCCGAGTACAAGAACCTGCTCGTCACCGAGAACGTCGCCACGTCCTCCCCGGGGCTCGCCTTCCAGCTCGCCACGGTCGCCAAGTACGGCGACGACGGGTGGCAGGACTACTGGAAGAAGCTCAAGGACAACGGCGTCGAGGTCGTCGACGGCTGGGAGCAGGCCTACAACGAGCGCTTCTCCGGCTCCGCGGGAGGCAAGAAGGCCAAGGGCGACAAGCCCCTCGTCGTCTCCTACGCCTCCAGCCCGCCCGCCGAGGTCCTGGGCGTGAAGCCGCAGCCCGCGGAGGGCCCGACCGGCGTCGCCACGGGCACCTGCTTCCAGCAGACGGAGTTCGCCGGGCTGCTGAAGGGTGCGAAGAACACCGAGGGCGGCAAGGCCCTGATCGACTTCCTGCTGAGCCGTACGTTCCAGGAGGACATGCCGCTGCAGATGTTCGTGAAGCCCGCCAACCAGGACGCCAAGCTGCCCGAGGTGTTCACCAAGTACGGCGCGCAGGTGAACGAGCCCGGCACCATGGCCCCCGAGAAGATCGCCAAGAACCGCGACCAGTGGGTCAAGGCATGGTCCTCGCTCGTCCTGAAGTAGGGCCGGGGGCCCCGGCACGGGGCCCCGCACGAGGCCCCGGCCGGGGCGTTCGGGGGACAGCGGTGCGGCTCGGCCTCATGGCCCTGCCGCTCGCCTTCTTCGCGGTCTTCTTCGCCTACCCCGTCGCCTCGATCGTCTCCCGGGGGCTGAAGGACGGCGGGCAGTGGCAGTTCGGCCGCATCGGCGAGGTCGTGACCGACCCGGCGATCGGCCACGTGCTGTGGTTCACCACCTGGCAGGCGGCCGCCTCCACCGCCCTGACCCTCGCCCTCGCCCTGCCCGGGGCGTACGTCTTCGCCCGGTTCGACTTTCCCGGCAAGCGCACGCTGCGCGCCGTGGTGACCGTGCCGTTCGTCCTGCCGACCGTCGTCGCCGGCTCGGCCTTCCTGGCGCTGCTCGGGCGCGGGGGGCTGCTGGACGAGTGGTGGGGGGTGCGCCTCGACACGACCGTCTGGGCGATTCTGCTCGCCCACGTGTTCTTCAACTACGCCGTGGTCGTCCGCACCGTGGGCGGCCTGTGGGCCCAGCTCGACCCGCGCCAGGAGGAGGCGGCCAGAGTCCTGGGCGCGGGGCGCTTCACGGCCTGGAGGCGGGTCACACTGCCGGCGCTGGCGCCGGCGGTGGCCGCCGCGGCCCTCATGGTCTTCCTCTTCACCTTCACCTCCTTCGGCGTCGTGCAGATCCTCGGCGGTCCCCGCTACGCCACGCTGGAAGTGGAGATCTACCAGCAGACCGCCCAGATGCTCGACCTGCCGACGGCAGCCGTCCTGACGCTGCTGCAGTTCGTGGCCGTCGCCGCGCTGCTGGCCGTGCACGCATGGACGGTGCGGCGGCGTGAGGCGACCCTGAAGCTGGTCGACCCGGCGCGCACGGCGCGGCGCCCGCGGGGCGCGGCCGAGTGGGCGTTCCTGGCGTCCGTCCTGGCGGTCGTCGCCGTGCTCATCCTCGCCCCGCTCGTGGTCCTCGTGCTGCGCTCCTTCGACGGCCCGGACGGCTTCGGGTTGGCCTTCTACCGCGCCCTGGCCTCGGCGGACGGCAACAGCGGCACGTTCGTCGTCGCCCCGCTCGAGGCAATCGGCAACTCGCTCGCGTACGGCTTGGCGGCCACGGCCATCGCGGTCGTCATCGGCGGGCTCGCGGCTGCGGCGCTGACCCGGCGCGAGGGGCGGCTCGTGCGCGGCTTCGACGCCCTGCTGATGCTGCCCCTCGGCACGTCCGCCGTGACGGTCGGTTTCGGCTTCCTCATCAGCCTGGACGAGCCGCCGCTGGACCTGAGGGCGTCCTGGATCCTGGTGCCGCTCGCACAGGCCCTCGTGGGCGTGCCGTTCGTCGTACGGACCGTGCTGCCGGTCCTGCGCGCCGTGGACGTGCGGCTGCGCGAGGCCGCCGCCGTGCTGGGGGCCTCGCCCGTGCGGGCGTGGCGGGAGGTGGACCTGCCCCTGGTCGGCCGTGCCCTGGGGGTAGCGGCCGGCTTCGCGTTCGCCGTGTCGCTGGGCGAGTTCGGGGCCACGGTCTTCATCGCCCGCCCCGACAGCCCCACGCTGCCGGTGGCGGTGGCCCGGCTCCTGGGCCGCCCCGGGGAGCTCACCTATGGGCAGGCGATGGCCCTGAGCACGATCCTGATGCTGGTGTGCGCCGCGGCGCTGCTGGTGCTGGAACGTATCCGCACCGACCGTACGGGGGAGTTCTGATGGCCCTGCTGCGACTGGAGAAGGTCGACGTCCGCTTCGGGGAGCGCGCGGCGCTCGACGCGGTGGACCTGGAGGTCGCCGAGCACGAGATCGTCTGCGTGCTGGGCCCCAGCGGCAGCGGCAAGTCCACGCTGCTGCGCGTGGTGGCCGGCCTTCAGCGTGCGGATGCCGGGCACGTGCTCCTGGCGGGGCGCGACCAGAGCGGCGTTCCCACGCACAGGCGCGGGGTGGGCCTCATGTTCCAGGACCACCAGCTGTTCCCGCAGCGGGACGTGGCGGGCAACGTCGCCTTCGGGCTGCGCATGCGCGGCATGGGGCGGGCCGAGACGGCACGGACGGTCGCCGAGCTGCTGGAGCTGGTGGGGCTGCCCGGTGCGCAGCGCCGCTCCATCGCCGCCCTGTCCGGCGGCGAGCAGCAGCGGGTGGCCCTCGCGCGGGCCCTCGCGCCGCAGCCCCGGCTGCTGATGCTCGACGAGCCGCTCGGGCAGCTGGACCGCGGCCTGCGGGAGCGCCTGGTCGTCGAACTGCGCGACCTCTTCGGCCGGCTGGGCACCACGGTGCTGGCCGTCACCCACGACCAGGGCGAGGCGTTCGCCCTCGCCGACCGCGTGGTCGTGATGCGTGACGGACGGATCGCTCAGGCCGGCACGCCGCTGGAGGTCTGGCGCCGCCCGGCCTCCGAGTTCGTGGCCCGCTTCCTCGGCTTCGACAACGTCGTCGAGGCGACGGTCGGCGGCGAGAGCGCGGACACCGTGTGGGGGAAGGTCCCGGTGCCGCCCGGGTCGCGGCAGGGCGCGGGCCGGCTGCTCGTGCGGCCTGCCGGAGTGCGCCTCGTGCCGGAGACGGAGGGGCTCCCGTGCACGGTCACCGGGCGGACGTTCCGGGGCGACCACGTCGTGCTGATGCTGCGCCCCGCGGACGGCCCCGTGCTGGAGGCGGCGTGCGGGCTGCACGGGGCCCCCGCAGTCGGCGACCGAGTAGGTGTCGCCTTCGACGTCGCGGATGTCGTCGTGCTGGACGACGCCGGTATCGCGAACAGCTGAGCTGAGCAGGACCTCTGCCGCCTCGCCGAACCCCTCCGGGCGGACACGCCTGAGCCCCGGCTGCCGGTGCGGCGGCCGGGGCTCAGGCGGTGGTCAGCGGACTGCCGACGGGTGGAGTTCCTGGGGTTCGGGTTCGGCCTCCACGGGGGTGTCCGGCTCGCCGAACCAGGCGACCGCGACGGCGCCTGCCACCGCCAGGACGAAGCCGAGAACGGCGACCCAGGCGAAGCCGGGGCGCGAGTTGTCGCCGAGCAGCAGGACGCCGATCATGCCCGGGAGAATGGTTTCGCCGACCACCAGCGCGGCCGTGGCACCGTTGACCGAACCGATCTGCAGCGCCACCGTGTGCAGGTACATGCCGACTGCACCCGATATGAGGATCGCGTAGAGCGCCGGGTCGGCGATCAGCTTCGGCAGGTCGAACGGGTCGATGCCGTCCAGGATGCGCACGCCGACACCGATCGCACCGAAGCCCAGACCGGACAGCAGACCGGCCAGGATTGCGGCCCGCCCGCCGAGCAGGCGGACGGCCACGGTGCCGCCGCCCATCAGCACCACGGAGATGATCAGCAGCCACCAGTGGGTGGACATCGGCGTATCGCCGCCGCCCTCGTGGCCCGCCGCCGTCGCCAGCAGCACCAGCGCCGAACAGACGACACCGATCGACGCCCACTCGGGCTTGGTCAGCCGGATGCCCAGGAGCTTGATGCTCAGCAGTGCGGTCACGACGAGGTTGGCGCTGATGACCGTCTGGGAGAGGAAGAGCGGCAGCATGCGGGCGGCGAGGGCGCCGAGCCCGAAGCCGAGGAAGTCGAGGAACGTACCGACCATGAACTCCCACGTCACCGCGGCCTTCGCGGTGGAGGACAGGCTCGGTCCACCGTGCTGGGTGGTGCCCGTCGAGGAGGCCTTTTCGGCCTCCCGCCGGGCAGACTTCCGCGAGCCCACGGCTTGCAGGACCGAACCTGTGCCATAACAGGCCGATGCCGCGACAGCCGTAACAAGGCCGATGATCACCAATAGCTCCGTTCGCCGGATATCCGTCGTGCTCCTCAAGCAGACGCGCAATTCGGCGACGAAGTTGCCTTGAGTCAAGAACTGGTCAAGAACTGTTGTGTTGCAGCCGCTCGGCGGGCCCCGGACCCGGGCCCGCCCGGCGTGCTCACCGCGACATGGGCAGCGTGACGAGCTCCGCGATCGCCCATGTCAGAGGCGTCAGAACGGCCAGCAGCACGCCGGTGCGCAGGATGGCCGCCCCGCGCAGCATGGAGGCGGGAATGCCGAGACGCTGCAGGGCCGCCGTGGTGCCGGTCCGGTTCTGCCGGCTGTCCAGGGCCGCGGTGATGGCCGTGGCCGTGACGCACGCCATGACGAGCGCCGCGCCGAGACCGGTGAGGGGGCCGAAGGGGCGCGGCCCGGAGGAGTCCCATGCCGCGCCGTAGAGTTCGGCGGCGGCCAGGGCGCCCGAGGCGACCGCGCACAGCACGCCCAGCGGACGACCGATACGGGTGGCGGCGTCCTGCAGTATCCGGCCGGCCAGCAGCCGCACCGCGCCGGGCCGCCCGGCGGCGAGCAGGACGCCGCACCAGTGGGTCAGCCCGGGGCCGGCCAGCACGAGCCCGAGAGAGGCCAGGAGCCACCCGCCCAGCACGCCGGGGGAGGTGCCGTCCGTCCCGCCGGGCAAGGAGATCAGCCTGTCGGGGTCGGGCGCGGGGCCGTGCCCCACGTACGCCTCCAGGGCGAGCCCGACCGCGATGATCGCGATGCCCCACGGGAGGCCGGCGTAGACGGGTCTGGGCTGCACGGGGCCCGGAGCAGGGGCGGGCGACGGCGCCTGGGGCCCCTCCGACGGCGCCTCGGCGCCCTCCACCTCCTCTGCGCCTTCCGAAGGCTCCACGGCGGGCTGCTGCACCCGGGCAGCGGCCTCCCGCCGCGGGTGCAGAGCGAGGACGCAGGCGCCCGCCGCGAGGGCGGGCAGGAGGCCGAGCAGGGTCAGCGCCGCGCCCCACGGCAGGTGCACCTGCCCGTCCAGCAGCCGTCTCGCCGAACCGCTCAGCGGGCCGCCGATGTCACCGCGGAGCACCTTGTAGAGCAGCAGGGCGAAACCGCTGCCGAGCGTGCACGAGATCGCCGTCGACGCCGCCGCGAGGACCGAGAGCCGCACGGGGCCGAGCCCCGCGGCGTCCAGGCCGTCACGAGGGCGCGTGGCGGGGTCCGTACGGGCCACGGCGACGGCGAACTGCACGACCGCCGCCAGCGGCACCGCGCACCAGACCAGCCGCACGAGCGACTGCCCCGTCGACTTCGGATGGGCCGCCGCGTACCCCAGGGTGCACAGCAGCAGGAAACCCACGCCCGCCGCGGCGGCCGCCACCAGCAGCCTCCGGAGCAGGACCAGCGGGTGCGCGCCGCGCGCTAGGCGGAGACTGAGCACGCCGCCCTGCCCTCTCCCTCGGACGCGTCGGGTACCGGGATGGCGGTGCCCCGGCGGCCGTCGACCAGGGAGACCGTACGGTCCGCCAGGGTGGCGATCTCGTCGTCCAGCGTGGCGATGACGACCGTGATGTGGTGCGAGCGGGCGGCCGTGGTCAGCGTGCGCAGCACCTGCGCGCGGTCCGCGTTGTGCAGCGGCGCCGTCGGCTCGTCGGCGAACAGGACGGTGGGCTCGCTGGCGAGCGCCCGCGCGATGGCGACCCGCTGGCGCTGCGCCTGGAGCAGGGCGGCCGGCCGTTTGCGATGGCAGTCGCCCACGTCGAGGCGCTCCAGCCACTCACTTGCCGTGCGCTTGGCGGCCCGGTGCCCTACGCCGCGCAGCAACAGCGGCAGGGCGGCGTTCTCCCAGGCGCTCAGCTCCGGCACGAGGTGCGGTTCGCTGTCGATCCAGCCGAAGCGCTCCCGCCGCAGCCGTTCGCGGGCGGCGCGCGAAAGCGTATGGACGGGGGCGCTGTTGAACCACACCTCTCCGGGGTCGGGAAGGAGCTGTCCGGACAGGCATTTGAGGAGCGTGGACTTGCCGGAGCCGCGTGGCCCGGTGATGGCGAGAATCTCTCCCTCGCGTACGCCGATGGAGACCCCTGCGAGCGCGGGGGAACCACTGTGGGCGTAATGCAAGCCGCGTGCCCAGAGCACGTCGTTGTCCGGCGGGGCCACCATATCGAGCACCTCGGGTCGCTGTAGGGTCCGTTCCCCTGTCCGGGGGAACGAACCGGAGGCCATTGGGTCACTGGCACCGTACGGAACCGGGATCCTAGCCTTTGCCCAGGCTCGGCGCTGGACCGCCGACTTTCCTCCGGTCGGCCTCATGCCCCAGGGGTCGCATATGAGTCGGAGCGCAAATGCGACGGAACGTGCGACCGGGTGTGCGGTGGGGCGTGGTGTGCGTGCGACGGGCGTGCGTCTTGCGTGCGAGGGGTGCGCGGTACGTGCGCCGGGCGGGCGGGCCCACGCGCGCGTGCTGCAAAGCAGCGAAGCCGTGGCCCACGCGCGCGTGACCAGTGGGGGGTCGCGCGGGGCCACGGCGGGCGGGGCGAGCCGCGAGTGCTGCCGGCGGCTCGCCCTGGTCCGGTCGTGAGGTCCGGTCAGATCCTGGTCCAGGCCTCCGTGAGCACGCCGCGGACGATCTGCTCGATCTCGTCGAACGTCGACTGGTCCGAGATCAGCGGCGGGGCGACCTGGATGACCGGGTCGCCACGGTCGTCGGCCCGGCAGTACAGGCCGTTCTCGAACAGCTTCTTGGACACGAAGCCGTAGAGCAGCCGCTCGCACTCCTCCGGCGTGAACGACTCCTTGGTGGCCTTGTCCTTGACCAGCTCGATGCCGTAGAAGAAGCCGTTGCCGCGCACGTCGCCCACGATCGGCAGGTCGTGCAGCTTGGAGAGCGTCGCGTGGAACGCGGCCTCGTTGTCCAGCACGTGCTGGTTGAGGCCCTCGCGCTCGAAGATGTCGAGATTGGTGAGGGCGACCGCCGCCGAGACGGGGTGGCCGCCGAAGGTGTAGCCGTGCAGGAAGGTGTTGCTGCCCTTGAAGAACGGCTCGGCGATCCGGTCGGAGATGACGGCCGCGCCGATGGGGGAGTAGCCGGACGTCATGCCCTTGGCGCAGGTGATGATGTCGGGCACGTAGCCGAACTTGTCGCATGCGAACATCGTGCCGAGGCGGCCGAAGGCGCAGATGACCTCGTCCGAGACGAGCAGCACGTTGTACGTATCACAGATCTCGCGTACCCGCTGGAAGTAGCCGGGCGGGGGCGGGAAGCAGCCGCCCGCGTTCTGGACCGGCTCCAGGAAGACGGCGGCGACCGTGTCGGGGCCTTCGAAGAGGATCTGCTGTTCGATCTGGTCGGCGGCCCAGCGGCCGAACGCCTCGGGGTCGTCGCCGTGGATCGGGGCCCGGTAGATGTTGGTGTTGGGCACCTTGTAGGCGCCGGGGACCAGCGGCTCGAAGGGCGCCTTGAGGGCCGGCAGGCCGGTGATGGCCAGGGCGCCCTGGGGCGTGCCGTGGTAGGCGACGGCCCGGGATATCACCTTGTACTTGGTGGGGTTGCCGGTGAGCTTGTGGTACTGCTTCGCGAGCTTCCAGGCGGTCTCCACGGCCTCGCCGCCGCCGGTGGTGAAGAAGACCTTGTTGAGGTCGCCCGGGGCGTGGTGGGCGAGCCGCTCGGCGAGCTCGATCGCCTTGGGGTGCGCGTAACTCCACACCGGGAAGAAGGCCAGCTCCTGAGCCTGCTTGGCGGCCGCCTCGGCCAGCTCGGCCCGCCCGTGGCCCGCCTGGACCACGAACAGCCCCGCGAGGCCGTCCAGGTAGCGCTTGCCCTTGTCGTCGAAGATGTAGGTGCCCTCGCCGCGCACGATGGTCGGCACGGGGGCGTTCTCGTACGACGACATGCGGGTGAAGTGCATCCACAGGTGGTCGTATGCAGTCTGGGAGAGGTCCTTGCTCACGGCTATCGGGTTCCCCATGTGTAGGTCTGCTTGCGCAGCTTCAGGTAGACGAAGCTCTCGGTGGAGCGCACGCCCGGCAGGGTCCGGATGCGCTTGTTGATCGTTTCGAGGAGATGGTCGTCGTCCTCGCAGACGATCTCGATGAGGAGGTCGAAGGAGCCTGCGGTCACGACGACGTACTCGACCTCGTCCATCGCGGTCAGGGCGTCGGCGACCGGATCGAGGTCGCCCTCGACGTTGATCCCGACCATCGCCTGCCGCCGCAGCCCCACGGTGAGCGGGTCGGTGACGGCGACGATCTGCATGACGCCCTGGTCGAGCAGCTTCTGGACACGCTGCCGCACGGCTGCCTCCGACAGCCCCACGGCTTTGCCGATCGCCGCGTAGGGGCGGCGGCCGTCCTCCTGGAGCTGCTCGATGATCGCCAGGGAGACAGCGTCGATCGGTGGCGTGCCGTGCACGCTCTTCGGGTCTGGACTACGAGTGGCCACGGTTCCACTGTGCATGCGTCTCGCCCGTGTGGCAACCCTGAGGCGATGAAATTCGTTGTCCAGGTGCTTAGGAATAACTGATTCCGTCGTTCATGGGTGTGAGGTATGTCGAAAGCGTGGCCCTACTGACTAGGCTGACGGTCTCACCCAGTGGACATCTGACAGGAGGGGTGGCAGCCATGACCACCGAGCTGCGTCGTCTTCGCAATTTCATCGACGGGGAGTTCCGGGACGCCGCCGACGGGCGTACCACCGAGGTGGTCAATCCGGCCACAGGCGAGGCCTACGCCACCGCCCCGCTGTCGGGCGCCGCGGACGTGGACGCCGCCATGGCCGCGGCCGAGGCCGCCTTCCCGGCCTGGCGCGACCTCGTGCCCGGAGAGCGCCAGAAGGTCCTCCTCAAGATCGCCGACGCCTTCGAGGCGCGCGCCGAGGAACTGATCGCCGCGGAGTCCGAGAACACCGGCAAGCCCGTCGCTCTCACCCGCAGCGAAGAGGTCCCCCCGATGGTGGACCAGATCCGCTTCTTCGCGGGCGCCGCGCGCATGCTCGAGGGCCGCTCCGCGGGCGAGTACATGGAGGGCCTGACCTCGATCATCCGGCGCGAGCCGATCGGCGTCTGCGCCCAGGTCGCCCCGTGGAACTACCCGATGATGATGGCGGTGTGGAAGTTCGCCCCGGCGCTCGCGGCGGGCAACACCGTCGTCCTCAAGCCCTCCGACACCACCCCCGCCTCCACCGTCCTCATCGCCGAGATCATCGGCGGCGTGCTGGAGGAGCTCGGGCACCCGAAGGGCGTCTTCAACGTCATCTGCGGCGACCGGGAGACCGGCCGCCTCATGGTCGAGCACCCGGTGCCGGCGATGGCCTCGATCACCGGCTCCGTGCGGGCCGGTATGCAGGTCGCCGAATCCGCCTCCAAGGACCTCAAGCGCGTCCACCTGGAGCTCGGCGGCAAGGCCCCCGTCGTCGTCTTCGACGACGCCGACATCGCCAAGGCCGTCGAGGACATCTCGGTCGCCGGCTACTTCAACGCCGGCCAGGACTGTACGGCCGCCACCCGCGTCCTCGTCCACGAGTCGATCCACGACGAGTTCGTCACCGCGCTCGCCAAGGCCGCCGCCGAGACGAAGACCGGGCAGCCGGACGACGAGGACGTCCTCTACGGCCCGCTCAACAACGCCAACCAGCTCAAGCAGGTCGCCGGCTTCATCGAGCGTCTGCCCGGCCACGCCAAGCTCGAGGCGGGCGGGCACCGGGTGGGGGAGAAGGGCTACTTCTTCGCCCCGACCGTCGTCTCCGGCCTCGAGCAGGACGACGAGATCATCCAGCACGAGGTCTTCGGCCCCGTCATCACGGTCCAGTCCTTCGCGGACGAGGACCAGGCCGTCGCCTACGCCAACGGCGTCGAGTACGCCCTGGCCTCCTCCGTGTGGACCAAGGACCACGGCCGCGCCATGCGGATGTCCAAGAAGCTCGACTTCGGCTGCGTGTGGATCAACACCCACATCCCGCTGGTCGCCGAGATGCCCCACGGCGGCTTCAAGAAGTCCGGCTACGGCAAGGACCTGTCCGCCTACGGCTTCGAGGACTACACGCGCGTCAAGCACGTCATGACGTCGCTGGACTGACGGAGCCGGGCCGCTTCGTGCGGGCGGGCCTGCCTCATGCGGTGAGGCTTGGGCCGCCTCGTGCGATGGGGCTGGGAGCCGCCCCATGCGGCGGGGAATCCCGCCCCATGCGGTGAGGGCGGCCCGCCCCCGCCCCATGCGGTGAGGCGGTGCCCCATGCCGTCCCGTGGCATGGGGCGGACGCAGATGCCCCGCAGTGGTCCGTACCGGGTGTTTCCGGCACGGACCACTGCGCGTCGTGCCCCGGTATCATCGACGGCCGGCCGTTCCCGGGCCGTCAGGGTGTCGGGAAGTGCGGTCGCCTCCCGGACAGGCCGTACATTGTCCGCGAAGATCCGACCCCGCCATGCTGCCGGAATGCGAGAGAAGCCCGTGAAGCCCCTGTCCCGCCGGACCCTGCTGCGCGCGCTGGGCGCCGGCGCCGGGGCCGCCGCGCTCGCCGGGTGCGGAGTGCCTGCCGCGTACGTCGAGCGGGCCGACCGGGCCGCCGAGGACCGCTCCAGCCGCGACAAGAGCCTTGTCTTCGCCAACTGGCCCCTCTACATCGACGTCGACGAGGACGACCCGCAGAAGCGCCCCACGCTCGACGCGTTCGAGAAGCGCAGCGGCATATCGGTGAAGTACACCGAAGAGATCAACGACAACGACGAGTTCTTCGGCAAGGTCAGCCCCGCCCTGATGAACCATCAGGAGACCGGGAGGGACCTCATCGTCGTCAGCGACTGGATGGCCTCCCGCTACGTGCGCCTGGGCTGGGTCCAGGAGATGGACCGCTCCCGCCAGCCGAACGTCGCCCGCAACCTCGACCTGCTGCTGCGCAAGCCCTCCTTCGACCCCGGCCGGCTGCACACCGTCCCCTGGCAGTCCGGCATCACGGGCATCGCGTACAACCGCAAGAAGCTCGGCCGGGAGATCCGGCACACCTCCGACCTGTGGAAGGACGACCTGCGCGGCCGGGTCACGCTGCTGGCCGGCCTGGACGAGGCGTACTCGCTGCTCATGCAGGGCAACGGCGCCGACGTCACCCGCTGGACCGCCGACGACTTCCACACCATGACCGACCAGCTGCGCGGCCTCGTGCGCAAGCGGCACATCCGCCGCTTCACCGGCAACGACTACATCAAGGACCTGTCGTCCGGCGACGTGCTCGCCTGCCAGGCGTACTCCGGCGACGTCATCCAGCTCCAGGCCGACAACCCCGACATCGAGTTCGTCGTCCCGGAGGAGGGCGCCGAGCTGTGGGCCGAGAGCCTCATGGTGCCCAACCTCGCCCGCCACAAGCGCAACGCCGAGGCACTCGTCGACTACTACTACCGGCCGGAGGTGGCCGCCGAGCTCGCCGCGTCGGTCAACTACGTCTGCCCCGTGCCGGCCGCCCGGGACGTTCTCGCCTCGTCCTCCGACAAGGAACTCGCGGAGCTCGCCGGGAACCCGCTCATCTTCCCGAGCGACGACATGCGCAAACGCCTCGCGACGGCACGCGACATGACCGCGAAGGAGCGGCCCGGCTTCACCAAGGAGTGGAACGAGATCGTCGGGCTCTGATCGCGCCCGCCGTGGTGCCGCCCCATGCACGCGGCCCCAGGTGCGCCGCCCCATGCGGCCGCCTCAGGCCGCTCCAGGCGGCGGCGTGCGCCCCGCCGCCTCATGCCTGCGCCCGCCGCGTCGCCCGGACCCCGTTCAGTCCCGCAGCAGCGACCGCAACGTGCCGACCCGGTTGGTGGTGATCGCGTCGACGCCTGCTGCCAGCAGACGGCGCATCGTGAAGCGGGTGTCCGCCGTCCAGGCGGAGACCAGGAGCCCGTCGGAGTGGTTGCGGGCGACGAGTTCGGGGCTCACCAGCCCGAAGCGGTAGTTCAGCCAGCGCGGGGCCACGGAGCTGAGCAGGGCGCTGCGCGGCGGCATCAGCGTCGTCCACGTCAGGGCGGTCTCCGCGACCGGGTCCGCGCGGCGTACCGCGAGCATCGATGTCACACCACCGCAGTAGTACACGCGGTCCGCGGCTCCGCTCGCGTGCACCTCGGCGACGGCGGCCTCGGCAGCCGACGCGTCCGGCAGGTCGATGAACAGCCGTGGTCCGGACCGCTCCGCGCCGAGATGCAGGGCCTCGCGCAGGGTGGGCACGCCGCCGCCGGTCAGCTCCCGCAGTTCGTCCGCCGTGAGTGAGTCCAGGACCCGCGTGTGACCCCACAGGCGCTCGAGCGTCGCATCGTGCAGCAGCACGGGCACGCCGTCGCGCGTCAGCCGGACGTCGACCTCCACCGCCCCGGCCCCGGCACCCAGGGCCGAACGGATCGAGGCGAGAGTGTTCTCCCGGAACAGGTACGGATCGCCGCGGTGGGCGACGGCGGTGACGGTGCGGGCTTTTGCAGCAGGGGAGTTCGGGCCGGTCATGGACCCATTGTGGCCGCGGCGTGCGCCCGCCGGGCTCAGCCCCGCCAGGCCGCGGCGTAGGCGTCGATCTCCGCCCGGAGCGCCTTCTTGCCCGTCTCGTCCATGAACGACGCGTCCACGGCGTTCTTGGCGAGGCCGGCGACGCCTGCCGCGTCGAGCTCCAGGAGGCGCGCGGCGACGCCGTACTCCCGGTTGAGGTCCGTGCCGAACATGGGCGGGTCGTCGCTGTTGACGGTCACCAGGACGCCCGCGGCCACCATCTCCTTGATGGGGTGGCGGTCCAGGTCGGTCACGGCGCGGGTGGCGAGGTTGGACGTCGGGCAGACCTCCAGCGGGATGCGGTGCTCCGCCAGGTGGGCCAGCAGGGCCGGGTCCTGCGGGGCGCTGGTGCCGTGACCGATGCGCTCGGCGCGCAGGTCGACCAGGGCGTCCCAGATGGTCTGCGGGCCCGTCGTCTCACCGGCATGGGGCACGCTGTGCAGCCCCTCGGCGATGGCCCGGTCGAAGTATGGCTTGAACTGGGGCCGGGGCACGCCGATCTCCGGTCCGCCCAGCCCGAAGGAGACCAGCCCCTCGGGCTTGAGCTTGCAGGCGATCCGTGCGGTCTCCTCCGCGGCTTCCAGCCCCGCCTCGCCCGGGATGTCGAAGCACCAGCGCAGAACGACGCCCAGCTCCGTCTCGGCCGCCTTGCGGGCGTCCTCGATGGCCTCCACGAAGGCGGCGTCCGGGATGCCGCGCCTGGTCGAGCTGAAGGGGGTGACGGTCAGTTCGGCGTAGCGGATGTTCTGCCGCGCCATGTCGCGCGCGACCTCGTACGTCAGCAGCCGTACGTCCTCGGCGTCGCGGATCAGGTCGACGACCGAGAGGTAGACCTCGATGAAGTGGGCGAAGTCGCGGAAGGTGAAGAAGTCGGCCAGCGCCTCGGGGTCGGTGGGCACGGGCGAATCCGGGTGGCGGGCGGCCAGCTCGGCCACGATGCGCGGGGACGCCGACCCGACGTGGTGCACATGGAGCTCCGCCTTGGGGAGCCCGGCGATGAACGAGTCGAGTACGGACATGCATGCCTCCATGGCGCGGTCGGCCGGAGCCTGTCGACGGGTGCCGTTCATCGTATGCGGGACGTACGCGACGGTTGTCCTCAGGCCTTAGCATGACGGGTATCGACTGGGGAGGGCTATGTCTGACAAGGCAGCCGGGGCCGATGGGCACTCCGAGCCGCGGGACCCCGATCCCTGGGCTCCGCCGAAGCGGCGGGTCGCACTCGACAAGCCCGGCCGGCAGCCGGCGCCCGGGCAGCATGCCGAGCCCGCCCCGGCGCCCCATGCCGCCGCCGTGACACCACCTCAGCCTCCTGCGCAGCCGGGGCCCCATGCCGCCGTGCCGTCCTCCGGGCCCCATGCACTGTCGGCGCCGCCCCATGCCGCGTCCCCGCCCCATGCGGCTCCGCACCCGCCCCATGCCCCGGCCCCCGGCACCGTGCCGCCCGTGCCCCTCGCGCCGACCGGCCCCGGCACGCCCAGCGCGTACCGGAGCAGCCCGTACGACCAGGCGCCGTACGGCATGCCCGGCGGCTCCGCCGTGTCCCCGGGCTCGGCCGCCCCCTACGGCCTGCAGGCGCCGTACGGCCAGGGCCCCTACGGTCAAAGCGCCTACGGCCCGGGCTCCTACCAGCCGGGCGCGTACGGCTATCCGGCGTCACTGCTCTACGCGCAGCAGCCCGTACCCAGCAACGGCCTGGGGCTGGCGGCCCTGGTGCTGGGCATCGTCGGCACCGTGTTCTCGCCCACCGTCGTGCTCGGGGCGGTGCTCGGCATCCTCGCCGTCATCTTCGGCGCCGTGGGCCGCGCCAAGGTGCGCGGCGGCGAGGCCACGAACCCCGGACAGGCCCTCGCCGGGCTGATCCTCGGTTGCGCGGCGCTCGTCGCCACCGTCCTTATGGTCATCGTCTACATCAACATCGATGTCGACGACAGCGACGGCCCCGTGCCCGACGAGGAGCCCGGCGCGACGTACGGCGCCTACTTGTCGGCGCCGGTGCTGCTCGTGGACCGCGACGCCAGCCGCTGACGCGCCTCCATCAGAGCGAAGCCCAGGAGGTTGTCGCCCTGCCAGCGAGCGGGGTCCTGGCAGCGCTCGTCGTCGGCCGCCAGGCCGATGCCCCAGACCCGGTCGAGCGGGCTGGCTTCGACCAGCACCCGCTCGCCGGTGCCCAGCAGGTAGGCGCTCAGCGCCGCGTCCTGCGCGAACTTGTGGACGCTGCCCTCCACCACCAGCTCGAAGCGGTGCTGCCGCCACGTCTCCTCGTCGAAGCCGCGCACCTTGCGGCCCGCGTCCTTCGCCTGCTTGGGGTGCGAGGCGGCGATCGCCTCCGCCCCGGCCTCCGCGTCGGCGAAGAGCCGCGCCTTGCCGGCCATCATCCAGTGCTCGGCCGTGGCGTAGACGGTGCCGTCCACGGTGAACGGCGAAGGCCACCACTGGCTGAAGCAGCTCGCCCCGATGGCGCCGTCCCGACGCGCCTGGTGGCCCCAGAAATAGACGTACTTGAAATGCTCGCCGCGGGCGACGGCGGCCGTCAGGTCCGCCACCGAACGCGGGCCGTCCGCATGCTGCCCCGCGTGCGCGAATCCGTGCTGGTCCCCGTTGATCTTCATGTCGGGCATTCTCGCACCCGCCCCGGGCAGTGGAACTGGGCTGACCGGGCATGACCGTTCCCCATAGCATTGCCCGACGCAGTTCAACGGAGGGGACATTCTTTATGTCTGACTCCAACCAGAATCCTTATGGGGCGCCGCAGCCGCCGCCCCAGCAGCCCGGTTACGGCTACCCGAACCAGGCCCAGCCGGCGCAGGGCGGCTACCCCGGGCAGAGCGGGTATCCCGCACCGGCACAGAGTGCCTACCCGGCGCAGGGCGGCTACCCCTCCGCACCGCCGGTCCAGCCCTACCCCGTAGCCGGCTACGTGGGCGGCGTGCAGCCCAGCAACGGCATGGGCACCGCCGGCCTCGTCTGCGGCATCATCAGCGCCGTCTGCAGCCTCCTGGTCTTCCTGTGGTTCTTCGGGCTGATCCTGGGCATCCTCGGCATCATCTTCGGTGCTGTCGGCCGCTCCAAGGTCACGAAGGGCGAGGCGACCAACCGGGGCGCCGCCACCACCGGCATCGTCCTCGGCATCGTGGCCCTGGTGCTCCCCGTCCTGTGGTTCGCCTTCTTCGCGAGCCTCCTCGGCATCGGCGCCGGCTTGTAGTCGTACCGAGCCCGCACGGGCCCCGGTCCCCGGCCGCCCGTTTGCGGGGCCCCGTGCGGCACTCGGAGGCTCGCCTCTAACTGATTCCGTCGCAGGGCATGCGGACTGCGACGGAATCCCTTGTTGGTTGCGTCCTCCTCTGCCAGGATCGGCTTCGGCCCCCTGCGCGGTGCAGCGCAGAAGTGGCGCAGCCGGCCGGAGGAGTGTGTTGATGGGCGCGACGGATCAACGGTTCGATGCGGCGGGGCGGTTCGCCGGTGGAGCCCAGTACGTCGGTGGCCGGTTGCGCCCCGGCACCTCGGGCCGCACGCACGGGGTCGTGGACCCCGCCACGGGCGAAGAGATCCTCCGGTACGAGCCGGCCGGTCCCGAGGACGTGGACGCCGCCGTCACGGCCGCTGCGGGGGCCCTTCCCGCGTGGGCGGGAGCGACCCCGGGGGAGCGCTCCGGCGCACTGCACCGGTTCGCGGGCGTGCTTGCGGACCGCGCGGAGGAGTTCGCCCGTGCGGAGTCCGCCCAGTGCGGCAAGCCGATCCGCCTCACCACCGAGTTCGACGTGCCGGGCACCGTGGACAACACCGCCTTCTTCGCGGGCGCGGCGCGCCACTTGGAGGGCCGGTCCGCCGGCGAGTACAGCGGTGACCACACCTCCTACGTGCGCCGCGAGCCGATCGGTGTGGTGGGTTCCATTGCGCCCTGGAACTACCCCCTGCAGATGGCCGCGTGGAAGGTCCTCCCGGCGATCGCTGCGGGCAACACGATCGTGCTCAAACCCGCCGAGCTGACGCCCCTGACGTCGTTGATGTTCGCCCAGGCCGCCACCGAGGCCGGCATCCCCGACGGCGTCGTGAACGTGGTCTGCGGGGCCGGCGCGGACGCGGGGGAGCGCCTCGTGGGCCACCCGGACGTCGCCATGACGTCGTTCACCGGATCGACGGCGGTCGGCAGGCGCGTCGCCGAGATCGCCACGCGGACGGTCAAGCGGCTCCACCTCGAACTCGGCGGCAAGGCCCCGTTCGTCGTCTTCGACGACGCCGACCTCGAGGCGGCCGTGCACGGGGCGGTCGCCGGCGCCCTCATCAACACCGGGCAGGACTGCACCGCGGCCACCCGCGCCTACGTCCAGCGCCCCCTGTACGACGCGTTCGTCTCCGGGGTCGCCGACCTGATGGCGTCCGTGCGCCTCGGCGACCCCTTCGACCCCGCCACCGACCTCGGCCCGCTCGTCTCGTACGCCCAGCGGGACCGCGTCGCCGGCTTCGTGGACCGGGCGCGTTCGTACGCCACCGTGGTCACCGGCGGCACGGCGCCCGCGGGCGAGCTGGTCAAGGGCGCGTACTACCGCCCCACGCTCGTCACAGGAGCCGCTCAGTCCAGCGAGATCGTCCAGGACGAGGTCTTCGGCCCCGTGCTCGTCGTACTGCCCTTCGACAGTGACGACGAGGGCATCGCGCTCGCCAACGACACGCCGTACGGGCTGGCGGCCTCCGCGTGGAGCCGGGACGTCTACCGCACGGGGCGGGCCACCAGGGAGATCAAGGCGGGCTGCGTGTGGGTCAACGACCACATTCCGATCATCAGCGAGATGCCGCACGGCGGTTACCGGGCATCAGGCCACGGAAAGGACATGTCAGCGTATTCCTTCGAGGAATACACCCAGATCAAACACGTCATGTCCGACAACACCGCGGTGGCCCGCAAGCCCTGGCACCGGACCGTTTTCTCCCTGGGCTGACGTCCTGTTTCCCGCGCCGGTTCTCCTTCAGGCCTCCTGCCGGTTCTTGTCCCGCTCCTCGAACTCGTTTTCAGGCCGGTCCTCCTCGTTTTCAGGCCGGTCCTCGTGCCGGCCGGGAATCACGGGCCGCCGTGCTTGCGGACCTCGCCGTAGTAGACCCCGGCCCAGTATTTGCAACTGCCGGTTTTCGCCTTGGGCAAGGTCCGGCAGTAGGCGTACATGTCCGCCTTGAAATTCTTGTCCACGGCGAGACGCGTGGTGTGGTCGAACCGGCCTTGCTTCTTGTAGTTCCGGTAGCCGAAGTCGTGCCGCTGGCAGGACGGAAGGAAGTTGAAGCCCATGGGCCGGTTGGGCGCCTGGGAACAGCCGTCCGACGACCAGTCGAGCTTGTCGCTGCGGCTCTTGTCGTCGCGTACGGAGTCGTCGCGTACGGACTGGAACCGGTCCATCGAATAGTCGAAGAGCAGTTTGTCGGTGTAGGTCTGGAGGGGAGGCTTCGGTGACGGTTGGGCGATTGCCGGTTCGGCTGCGGCCCCCATGAGCAGTGCGGCGCCCAGTGCCGCGATCGCTGTCACTCTTTTTCTGTAAGCCAACGGTTTTCCCCGTTTTCCGTGTTCCGTGCCGCGAGCGGATTTGCGCTGCTCGCTCGCTCCCCTGTGAGCAGGCATCAGGTTGGCAGGTTCATGCCTGAGGGGTCCATGGGGATCGTGGCACTGTTGCGTAACCAAAAGGCAACAACGGAATCCCTTGTTCAGGTCGAGTTGCTCTGCCAGGATCCTCGCTCAAAGTCCGTTGGAGCTACGGAAAGGGCACCTTGCATGGAGCGCTACCAGCCACGGACCACCGTGAACCGGCGGAGTCTGCTGCGGGCCGGCGGAGCAGGTGCACTCGCCTTCGGCGCGCTCGCATCCCTGGCCGGCTGCGGCATCCCGCCCGCCGGGCGTCCTGAGGGCGCTCTGGGCGCCTCCGAGGACCGCTCCGCGCACGAGCGGACCCTCGCCTTCTCCAGCTGGACCGAGTACATCGACACCGGCGCGGACGGCACGAGCCGCCCCACGCTCGACGACTTCAGGCGCTCGACCGGCGTCGCGGTGACGTACACCGAGGACATCAACGACAACGTCGAATTCTTCGGCAAGGTCGGCAAACAGCTCGCCGCCGGCCAGGACATAGGCCGGGATCTGATCTGCGTCACCGACTGGATGGCCGGCCGCATGATCAGGCTCGGCTGGGCCCGGCGGCTCGACGCGGCTCACCTGCCCAACGCGTACGCCAATCTCGCCCCGGGATTCCGTGCCCCCGACTGGGACCCCGGGCGCGTCCACTCCTATCCGTGGACCGGAATTCCCGCCGTCATCGCCTACAACCGCAAGGCCACCGGCGGCCGCAAGGTCGACTCCGTGTCCCAGCTCCTGGACGATCCGCGGCTCAAGGGCCGCGTCGGGCTCCTCTCCGAAATGCGCGACACGGTCGGCCTCACGCTTCTCGACATGGGCACGAGGCCCGAAGCGGTCACCACCGAGGAATACGACGCCGCCGTCACCCGCCTGCGCCGGGCCCGCGACCGCGGACAGATCCGCCGCTTCACCGGCAACGACTACACGGGCGACCTCAACAAGGGCGACATCGCCGCCTGCATCGCCTGGGCGGGAGACCTGGTCCAGCTCCAGGCCGACAACAGCGACATCCAGTACGCGATCCCGGACGCGGGCTACATGCTTTCCAGCGACAATCTTCTGGTCCCCAGCACCGCCCGCCACCAGAGGAACGCCGAGCGCCTCATCGATTACTACTACCAGCCCAAGGTCGCCGCGCGCCTCGCCGCCGCCATCAACTACGTCAGCCCGGTCGCCGGGCTGCGGGACGAGCTCGCGAAGATCGACAAGAAGCTGGCCGAGAACAGCCTGATCATCCCCAGCGAGGCGATGCTGGCGAAGGCCCACGCCTTCCGCTCCCTGACCGCCGCCGAGGAGAAGGCGTTCGAGGCCGCCTTCTCCGAGCTCACCGGCGCCTGATCCGCCGAAACGGGCCACCGGCGCGGCGCCCGGCCCCGGACATATGAGAACGTACGCGGCTGTACGTGCCGCACGTGCTCACGCCCCCGAGACCCCTGGACCCGAGACCCATGACAACAACCGCCCCGACCGACAGCAGCAGCGGCACGGACGTCCGCCTCACCGCCATCAGCAAGAGCTACGGCGCCTTCACCGCCGTCCACCCGCTCGACCTGAGCGTCCCCGCCGGCTCCTTCTTCGCCCTGCTCGGCGCCTCAGGCTGCGGCAAGACCACCACCCTGCGCATGATCGCCGGCCTGGAGCAGCCCACCGCCGGCACCGTCGAGCTCGCCGGCCAGGACGTCACCGCCCTCCCCCCGCACAAGCGCCCCGTCAACACCGTCTTCCAGAGCTACGCGCTCTTCCCGCACCTCGACATCTACGAGAACGTCGCCTTCGGCCTGCGCCGCCGCGGCATCAAGTCCGTCAAGAAGCAGGTCGGCGACATGCTCGACCTCGTCCAGCTCGGCGACTACGCCCGCCGCAGGCCCCACCAGCTCTCCGGTGGCCAGCAGCAGCGCGTCGCCGTCGCCCGCGCCCTGATCAACCACCCCCAGGTGCTGCTGCTCGACGAGCCCCTCGGCGCCCTCGACCTCAAGCTGCGCCGGCAGATGCAGCTGGAGCTCAAGCGCATCCAGACCGAGGTCGGCATCACCTTCATCCACGTCACCCACGACCAGGAGGAGGCCATGACCATGGCCGACACGGTCGCGGTCATGAACGCCGGACGGGTCGAACAGCTCGGCGCCCCCGCCGACCTCTACGAGACCCCCCGCACCACCTTCGTCGCCAACTTCCTCGGCACCTCGAACCTCATCACCGCCGAGGTCCTCGACACCTCCGGCGAGACCCTCGTCCTGCGCGCCGCGGACACCAAACTCGCCCTGCCCCGTGCGCGATGTACCACCGCCCCCCGCGCGGGTGGGAAGCTCCTCGTCGGGATACGGCCGGAGAAGATCACCCTGACGCACGCCGACGACGCCGGCACCGTCCCCGAGGGGCGCAACCGCGTCCACGGCCGCATCACCGCGTCCAGCTTCATCGGAGTCTCCACCCAGTACCTCGTCGACAGCCCCGTGGCCACGGGCCTGTCCGTCTACGAGCAGAACATCGAGCGCGACAGCCGCCTCGCCCCGGGCGCCGACGTCGTCCTGCACTGGAACCCCGGGCACAGCTTCGGCCTGGACGCCGCACAGAGCATCGAGGCGGGCACGGACACGGGGGAGGGCACCTGATGGCACTCGTCACCGACCAGCCCCCTGCGGCCCCCACGCCGCCCCTCCGCACGGCCGCACGGGGCAGGAAGCTCACCCCGTACTGGCTCCTGCTCCCCGGCATCCTGTGGCTGCTCGTCTTCTTCGCCGCCCCGCTCGTCTACCAGGCCTCCACCTCTGTACAGACCGGATCGCTCGAAGAGGGCTTCGACGTCACCTGGCACTTCGCCACGTACTGGGACGCGCTGACCGAGTACTACCCCCAGTTCCTGCGCTCCGTCGCCTACGCCGCGACCGCCACGGCGCTCTGCCTCGCCCTCGGCTACCCGCTGGCCTACCTCATCGCCTTCAAGGCAGGCCGGTGGCGCAACCTCCTGATGATCCTCGTCATCGCGCCGTTCTTCACCAGCTTCCTGATCCGCACCCTCGCCTGGAAGACGATCCTCTCCGACGGCGGCCCCGTCGTCTCCGCCCTCGCGAGCCTGCACGTCCTCGACGTCACCGACGCCCTCGGGGTCACCGAGGGGCACCGCGTGCTCGCCACGCCCCTGGCCGTCGTCTGCGGCCTGACCTACAACTTCCTGCCGTTCATGATCCTGCCGCTGTACACGTCCCTGGAGCGCATCGACGCGCGGCTGCACGAGGCGGCCGGCGACCTCTACGCGCGCCCGCTGACGACCTTCCGCAAGGTGACCTTCCCGCTGTCCATGCCCGGCGTCGTCGCCGGCACGCTGCTCACCTTCATCCCCGCCACGGGCGACTACATCAACGCCGAGCTGCTCGGCTCCACCGACCAGAAGATGATCGGCAACGTCATCCAGTCCCAGTTCCTGCGCGTCCTGGACTACCCGACCGCCGCCGCCCTGTCCTTCATCCTCATGGCCGCCATCCTCGCCATGGTCACCGTCTACATCCGCAAGTCCGGGACGGAGGACCTGGTCTGATGACTGCTGCGCCCGCCCGCCAGGCCATCCTCTCCAGCCGCCCCGTGCGGTGGCTCCGCCGCAACCTCGTCGTGCTCGCGGGGCTGGCCACACTGGCCTACCTCGTGCTGCCCAACGTCGTCGTCACCGTCTTCTCGTTCAACAAGCCCAACGGCCGCTTCAACTACGAGTGGCAGCGCTTCTCCACCGACGCCTGGACCGACCCGTGCGGCGTCGCCGACCTGTGCGGCTCCCTCTCGCTCAGCCTGCAGATCGCCGTCTGGGCGACCGTGGGCGCCACCGTCCTGGGCACGGCGATCGCCTTCGCGCTCGCCCGCTACCGCTTCCGCGCCCGGTCCTCCGTCAGCACCCTGATCTTCCTGCCGATGGCCATGCCCGAGGTCGTCATGGCCGCCTCGCTGGCCACCCTCTTCCTCAACATGGGCGTCACCTTCGGCTTCTGGACCATCCTGATCGCCCACATCACGTTCTGCCTGAGCTTCGTGGTGACGGCCGTCAAGGCCCGGGTGATGTCCATGGACCCCCGGCTCGAACAAGCCGCCCAGGACCTCTACGCCACCCCGCTGCAGACCTTCCTGCGGGTCACCCTCCCGATCGCCGCCCCGGGCATCGTGGCGGGCGCCCTGCTCTCCTTCGCCCTGTCCTTCGACGACTTCATCATCACCAACTTCAACGCCGGCTCGACTGTGACCTTCCCCATGTTCGTCTGGGGATCCGCACAACGGGGCACACCCGTTCAAATCAATGTCATCGGAACGGCGATGTTCGCCGTCGCCGTGCTGTGCGTCCTCGCCGGTCAGCTGATCGGCGGGCGCCGAAAAGGGAGCTGAGAACATGGCCGCTCGTGCCATGAACCCTGTCCAAGCACTTTCCTACGCCGCCCCCCGGCCCTACTGGCTCGACGACCCCTCCCGGCCGGAGGCGCTCCCCGCGCTCGTCGGCGACGAGCACTGCGACCTGCTCGTCGTCGGCGGCGGATACTCCGGACTGTGGACCGCGCTCCTCGCCAAGGAGCGCGACCCCGGCCGGGACGTCGTCCTCATCGAGGCCCAGGAGACCGGCTGGGCCGCCTCGGGCCGCAACGGCGGCTTCTGCTCCGCCTCCCTCACCCACGGCTGGGCCAACGGCGCGGCACGCTGGCCGGACGAACTCACCACGCTGCACAAGCTCGGCCTGCAGAACCTCGACGACATCGAGGCCACCCTCACCCGCCACGGCATCGACTGCGACTTCGAGCGCACCGGCGAGATCGACATCGCCACCGCCCCGCACCAGGTGCACGAGTTGCAGGAGGCCGCGGAGGAGCTCGAGGCCCTCGGCATCACCGGGTACGAGTATCTCGGCCGGGAGGCCCTGGGCGCCGAGGTCCACTCCCCGACCTTCCTCGCCGGACTCTGGGACCGCGACGGGGTGGCGATGCTGCACCCCGCCCGGCTCGCATGGGGCCTCAAGCGCGCCTGCACGGAGCTCGGCGTGCGCATCTACGAGCACACGCCGGGCACCGAACTGTCCTCCCGCGCCGCCGGCATCGCCGTACGCACCCCCTACGGGCGCGTCTACGCCCGGCACGCCGCGCTCGGCACCAACGCCTTCCCCTCGCTCGTCAAGCGCGTCCGCCCGTACATCGCCCCCGTCTACGACTACGCGCTCATGACGGAGCCCCTGAACGCCGAACAGCTCGACGCCGTCGGCTGGAAGGGACGGCAGGGACTGGGAGACGCCGCCAACCACTTCCACTACTTCCGCATCACGCCCGACCACCGCATCCTGTGGGGCGGTTACGACATCGTCTACCACTACGGCGGCGGCGTCCGGACGGAGTACGACCACCACCCGGCCACGTACCAGAAGCTCGCCGAGCACTTCTTCCGCTGCTTCCCCCAGCTCGAAGGCGTGCGCTTCACCCACACCTGGGGCGGCGCGATCGACACCTGCTCGCGCTTCTCCGCCTTCTTCGGCACGGCGCACGGCGGCAAGGTCGCCTACGCCCTCGGCTACACGGGCCTGGGCGTCGGCGCCACCCGCTTCGGCGCCGACGTCATGCTCGACCTGCTCTCCGGGGAGCGCACGGAGCGGACCGAGCTGGAGATGGTGCGCAGCAAACCGCTGCCGTTCCCGCCCGAGCCGGTGCGCTCCATGGGCATCGGCATCACCCAGTGGTCGATGACGAAGGCCGACGAGAACGGCGGCCGCCGCAACCTGTGGCTGAAGGCCATGGACAAGGTGGGCCTGGGGTTCGACAGCTGAGGGTGGGCGGGGGCCTCGTGCCTGGTGCCGGGCGGCCCCATGCCGGGCCCCATGCCGCGCTCCGCGCCCCTGGCCCCATGCAGGCGCCGGGCCCCGCCCCGTGCGCCCCGAGGGCGCACGGGGGCACGCCGTCCGGCGGACAGTGAACCCTTCACCTCCGGTCGGACCCGGAAAACCGCGTAATGATCCGCACTCCGCGGCCTCTCCATCCGTGAACGCAGGACGAGCGAACACGGAACGGAGGCACTGCCATGAGTGACGACGCGGGGCAACGGAGGGCCGTGGAGTGGCTGGCGACGGCCGCACCGGACCCCGGGACCTGCCGGTGGGAGTGGGAGCGCAACCCCCTCGGGGTGGCGCTGCTGCCCGCCGGCAGGCTCTGGGACGTTCTCATCCTTCCCAGCGAGCTGGGCCGCCCCACGCTGGAGGTCCTCACCCGCTGCACCGCACGGGTCGGTCCCGTCCTGGCCGACTTCGGTGACTGCCGCATGGGCTTCTTCGTCCCCCCGGGCACTGCCGCGAGGTGGTTCGCCACGGGTGTACGGGCCGCCGGGGCCGGCAGCTGGGTCGTCGTCCCTCACCCGGGGCGGGCGGCTTCGGGCGTCCGCTGGGTGGTGCCGCCCGACGGCAAGGGCACGCTCACCGACCCGGCGCTGCTGGAACTGTCGATGCACGAGGCCGCCGCGGACCTGGCCGGCGGACAGGACGGGTGAGAGCCCGTGCCAGCCCCCACAACAGCACGCCGGAAAGGCACCACGCGCCCACCACGTCCAGCGGCCAGTGATAGCCGCACCGCACCAGGCCGACCGCGACGCCTGCGTTCAGGAGGACGTACGCCACTGCCGCCCACGCGCGTGCGCGCGCGTGCCGGCTGCGGGGCCTCATGCCGTCAGGGTCCGCATGGGGCGGCGCGTCGGCAGGGGCGGCGGCATGGGGCAGCGCACGGGCAGGCTCCGCATGGGGCGGCGTCACGGAGGCACCGGCACCGGCATGGGGCGGAGTGCGGAACGAGTCGGCACGGGGCGCCAGAAGCAGCAGCACAGCCGCCCCGTACGCGACGGCGGCGGTGGCCGTATGCCCGGAAGGAAAGAAGCCGTCATGCGCCCCGGTCGCGGCCATGGCCGGGGGCCCTGTGCGGCCGATCCAGGACTTCACCGGTACGACGACGGCCGGCACGGCCGCCATGGTGAGGGCTGCCCACAGCGGCGGCAGCCACGGCCTGGGGCGGCGGCGCAGCAGCGCGGACACGGCCATGGCCACGACCATCACGGGCACCGCGACCGATGCGTTGCCGAGGTCGGCGAGGAATTGCGCGACTGCGCCGGGGAACGAGGAGTCCGCCACCGTACGGCCGAGGTCCTCGTCCAGCGTCCGCACGGGGCCGCGCGCCGCGACCTGCCAGGTGACCAGAGCGAAGAGCAGCGCACAGAACGCCGGGAAGAGCCCGCGCACGAGGCGGGACCGTGCCGGCGGCCCCGGAACAGGGGGGGAGGTTCCGAGGCCGCCGTGAGGACCGGGGTGCCGCGCGCCCCGGGGGGTATGGGGCGGGCGGCCATCCGATCGGTGAGGATGTCCGGAGCGCAAGGCTCCAGTGGTGTGCGCGAAGGCACGGCCGGGTCGGCACTGGGGAAGTACCGGCTCGGCTCCGTCCGCAATCCCCTGCGGACGAGGTGTTTCTCTCATCTGCAGAAACCGTACGGCAGGGCGGGCGGTCCGGACAGCCGGATCACCCGTCCACCACCCGCTCCGCACAGGTTCTTCACCCGCATCCCCCTCACCGGCGGCTACAGGCGGGCGAAGGCGGCCTCGATGATGTCCAGGCCCTCGTTGAGCAGGTCCTCGCCGATCACCAGCGGCGGCAGGAAGCGCAGCACGTTGCCGTACGTGCCGCAGGTGAGCACGAGCAGGCCCTCCGCGTGGCAGGCCTTGGCGAGCGCGCCGGCGGCCTCCGGGTTGGGGTCCTTGCTGCCGGACTTCACCAGCTCGATCGCGATCATGGCGCCGCGGCCGCGGATGTCGCCGATGATGTCGAACTTCTCCTGCATGGCGGAGAGGCGGCCCTTCATGACCTCCTCGATGCGCTTGGCCTTCGCGTTGAGGTCCAGCTCGCGCATGGTCTCGATCGCGCCGAGCGCCGCCGCACAGGCCACCGGGTTGCCGCCGTAGGTGCCGCCCAGGCCGCCCGCGTGCGCCGCGTCCATGATCTCGGCGCGGCCGGTGACGGCGGCGAGCGGCAGGCCGCCCGCGATGCCCTTGGCCGTGGTGATCAGGTCGGGGACGACGCCCTCGTCCTCGCACGCGAACCACTGACCGGTGCGGCAGAAGCCGGACTGGATCTCGTCCGCGACGAAGACGATGCCGTTGTCCTTCGCGAACTGCGCGATGCGCGGCAGGAAGCCCTTGGCCGGCTCGATGAAGCCGCCCTCGCCCAGCACCGGCTCGATGATGATCGCGGCGATGTTGTCGGCGCCGACCTGCTTGGTCATGGCGTCGATGGCCTGGGCCGCGGCCTCCTCGGCGCAGTTCTCCGGGCCGGTGGGCCACCGGTAGCCGTAGGCCACCGGCACGCGGTAGACCTCGGGGGCGAACGGGCCGAAGCCGTGCTTGTAGGGCATGTTCTTGGCGGTGAGCGCCATCGTCAGGTTCGTACGGCCGTGGTAGCCGTGGTCGAAGACGACGACGGCCTGGCGCTTGGTGTACGAGCGGGCGATCTTCACCGCGTTCTCGACGGCCTCGGCGCCCGAGTTGAACAGCGCGGACTTCTTGGCGTGGTCACCCGGCGTCAGCTCGGCGAGCTTCTCGCAGACCTCCACGTAGCCCTCGTAGGGCGTCACCATGAAACAGGTGTGGGTGAAGTCGGCGAGCTGCGCGGCGGCGCGGCGCACCACGGCCTCGGCGGAGTTGCCGACCGAGGTCACGGCGATGCCGGAGCCGAAGTCGATCAGCGAGTTGCCGTCCACGTCCTCGATCACGCCGCCGCCGGCGCGCTTGGTGAAGACCGGCAGCGTCAGGCCCACGCCACCCGCGACAGCAGCGTTCTTCCGGGCCAGCAGCTCCTGCGACTTCGGGCCGGGGATCGCGGTGACGATGCGGCGCTCCTGGGGGAGGGCCGGGCCTCCGGTCAGTTCGGTCATGAGGTGCTCCAGGGGGAGAGAACGGGCTTCGATCGGACTTTTAGTCGCAGGCTAGGGGTGTGAGCGGGGGTCGGGCATGTTCCGTTCGGGAGAAGTGGGCGCGTCGCGTTGTCCGTACCGGACATGGCGGGGCGTGACGGGTCCGTCAGCGCGTTCCCCGGGTGATCATGCGCTCGGCATGGCCGGGGACGCTGAACTCGCCACGGCCGACCACTAGATTGAGCGGCGGCGCGCACTCAGACGAGACAGCCAGAAGCCGGCCGGCGGGGGGCGAGGGGCAGCGATGGAGCACGAGGGCACGTACGACGCACCGGGCGCACGGGGCCGGCTGCCCGGGGCGGCCGACGCACCGCAAGCCAGGGCTGCCGGCGCCGAGGCCTGGCCCCGGCAGCCGGCAGGCCCGCCCGCGCCTCCGCCCATGCCCCATGCGGCCCCCGTGGCGCCCCATGCGGCGCCCCCCGCCATGCCTGCGGAGGCGCCGCCCCCGCCCCATGCAGTGCCGCCGCAGCCCGGCAGGGCGCCCGGAACGGCTCCGCAGGGCCGGTCCCCGTTCCTCACCTGGCTCCGTACGCCCCGTGTCGCCGCGGGCCCCGGCATCTGGGCTTACGGTTACCGCCCCAAGCCGCCGGAGGAACCGGACCGCATCCCGGGCCGGCAGCTCCTCAGCGGGGCGGTCATCGCCCTCCTGTGCGGCTGGCTGCTGGGATCCCTGCTGTGGAACGGCTACCTCGGCTCCTACTGGCTGTGGCCGCTGACCGTTCTGACCCCCGACTCGTGGCACAGCGGCATGGCGGCGGTGTGGACCATCTACACCTATTACGCCGTCTGCCTGGGTGTGCTCATCTACGTTTTCGGCCGCCTGGGGCGGTGGCCCCAGGTCTGGCGGCGGTACTTCGCGCCGCTGCTGTCGCGGCTGTGGGACGACGGCGGAGCCCTTCCGGCCGCCGTGGGAGGCGGCCACCGCCAGGACCCGGCCGACTGGCCCCAGCTGCGCGGCGCGGGCGCGCACGAGGCGGCGGAACGCCTCGCCGCGGAAGCACGCGCCGGGCTGATGAACGACGTCGACCACGCCCGTATCGAGCGGGCCTGGCAGACCGTACGCGTGCAGCCGGGGCGGCTCGCGGCCTTCACCGAAACCGTTCTGCGGCACGGGGCGGCCGCCTGCGCGCACCCGTCCGGTGCACGCGATCTGCCCGTACGCGCCGCGCGCCACGACCTCGTCACCCGGCAGGTACGCATCGGCACCGCTGTGGACGACGAGCGCAACCCTTACGTGCACCGGGGCGCCGGGTTCGCCCTCGACCCCCGTCTGCTCGGCACGTCCCTGCTCGCCGTCGGCCCACCCGGCAGCGGCAAGACCGACCGGCTGATCCGCCCCGTGCTGGAGTCGCTGTGCCTGCAGGCGCTCGCCGGCCGGGCGGCCGTCGTCGCGGTCGGCGCGGCGGGGGCGGGCCTGGCGCCCGACGAGGCGTTCGACGTCGTGGTGCGCATCGGCCGGCCGGACTCCGCGTACGACCTCGACCTCTACGGCGGCACCGACGACCCCGACGAGGCCGCCGCCGTCCTCGCCGAGGGCCTCGTGGGCGACCTCACCGCCACGCTGCCGGGCGAAGGCGGCCGACGGGCCGCAACCGTGCTGGCCCAGATCCTCGGTCCCTACCGGGCAGCTCACGGCCGCTTCCCGTCCGTCCCCGAACTGCGCGAGCTCCTGGACGGCTCGCCCGCCGCCGTGGCCTCCCTGCGCGCCGCCCTCACGGACGCGGGGCAGGAGGCCCTCATCCGCGAGCTCGACGCACGCGAGCGGCAGGCGCACCGTCCCGGCGACGCCGGCCCCATGCTCGCCGACCGCCTCGCGCTGCTCGACCGCCCCGCCTTCGCCCGCTTCTTCGACACCACCGACCCTTCGCGCACCTTCTCCCTGCGCGCCCTGGAGCATCCGCTGCGCGTCCGGATCGACCTGCCCGAGCGCGGGCACGCCGAAGCGTCACGGATGCTGGCCCGGCTCGTCCTCGCCCAGTTCACGGAGTGCGCTGTTGCGCGGGGCGATCGTTCCCTCTTCGCGTGCCTCGTCCTCGACGACGCCACCCACACCGTCACCCCCGAGGCCGTACGGGGCCTGGCGCGGCTCCGCTCGGCCAATGCGGGAGCGCTGCTCACCCTCCGTACGCTCGACGACGTACCCGACTCCCTGCGCAGCGCGCTGCTGGGCTCGGTCGGCTGCCGCATGGCGTTCTCCGGCGTCACCACCTGGGACGGGGCGCGCTTCGCGGAAGTGTGGGGCAAGGAGTGGGTGGAGACCCGCGACGTCACCGACCGTCAGATCATCGCCCACGAGCCTCTGACCCGCGTCACGCATGTGGTGCGCAGGCTGGTCACGGGGCGGGCGGTGACCGCGCAGTCGGTGACGGTGCGCAAGGTGGAGCGGGAGCGCTGGTCCGCCTCCGAGCTGGCCCACGGGGTGCCGGCGGGGCATGCGGTGCTGTCGGTGACCTCCGTGCGGGGGAACAGCGCGCCGCCGGTGCTCGTCGACCTGCAGCGGTGAACCGGTTCGTGTTACCGGTGATTGCTCCACTGAGGCAGAATCGGTCGCAGATGTTCATACGCGACGGCACTTTTGCCACGACGCCCCTCCCGAAGGTGCCATGCCCCTCACGCTCGCCTCACTCGTCCACCACTCCGCGCTGAAACTCACCGTCCTCGCGGGGGAGGACCGGCTGGACAGGCCCGTCCGCTGGGCGCACGTCAGCGAGCTGGCCGATCCCGTGCCGTGGATGGACGGCGGCGAGCTGCTGCTGATCACCGCGCTGAAGATCGACGCGGAGGACCCCGAGGCCATGCGGCAGTACGTCCGCCGCCTCGTGCGCGCGGGCGTCGTCGGCCTCGGCTTCGCGGTCGGCGTCAATTACGAGCGGGTGCCGGAGGCACTGGTCGACGCCGCGGGGGACGAGGGCCTGCCGCTGCTGGAGGTGCCCCGCCGTACGCCCTTCATCGCCATCACGAAGGCGGTATCGGCAGCCATCGCGGCCGACCAGTACCGGGCGGTGACGGCCGGATTCGAGGCCCAGCGCGAACTGACCCGCGCCGCCCTGGGCCCGGAGGGGCCGGCGGCCCTCGTCGCGCGGCTCGCCGTGCACCTCGACGGCTGGGCGGCGCTGTACGACGCCTCGGGCTCCGTCGTCGCGGCGGCGCCCGAATGGGCTGCGCGCCGGGCCGCGCGCCTCGGAGCGGACGTCGAGCGGCTGCGGGAGCGCCCCGCGCCCGCCACCGCCGTCGTGGGCACGGATCCCGCCGAGGAGGGAGCCGACCGCGTCGAGCTGCAGTCCCTCGGCTCCGGGCGGCGCGCACGGGGGGTCCTCGCCGTCGGCACGGGCGCGCCCCTGGGAACCGCCGAGCGCTACGCCGTGCACTCCGCCATCGCCCTGCTCACGCTCACGACCGAGCGCTCCCGGGCCCTGCAGGAGGCGGAGCAGCGACTGGGCGCGGCGCTGCTGCGCATGCTCCTCGCAGGCGAACCCGACCATGCGCGGGCCGTGGCCGGGGACCTCTACGGAAGCCTGCTGGACGCTCCGTTCCGGGTGATCGTCGCGGAGGCGGTGGAGGTCCCCGCCGACGCCGACAGCATCGGCCAGGAGGGAGAGGGCGAGCCCCCCGTGGAGCCGCTGGCTGTACTCGCGGACACCCTGGAGACCGCCGCGGGCCGGGTGGCGGAGCCGCTGCTGGTCGTCCCGGACGGCGAACGGCTCGTCGTGCTTGCGCCCGACGGCGGGGCGGTCGCCGCGGCATGCGGGGAACACGCCCGTGCCATAGAAGCCCGCCGTGGGACGAAGGCGCGGCCTCGGGACCGCAGCGCCGCCACCCCCGCCTGCGACCTCGTCATCGGCCTGTCCGCCCCCGCGGGGCCCATCGCCGCCGCGGCCGCCTTCCGCCAGGCGGAGCAGGCCCTGTCCGTCGCACGCCGTCGCGGCAGGGTCCTCGTGGAGCACGAAGAGGTCGCCGCCGGCTCGGTGCTGCCGCTCCTCGCGGACGACGCGGTACGCGCCTTCGCGGACGGCATGCTGCGGGCCCTCCGCGAGCACGACGCGACCGGCCGCGGCGACCTCGTCGCCTCCCTGCGCGCCTGGCTCTCCCGCCACGGCCAGTGGGACGCGGCGGCGGCGGACCTCGGCGTCCACCGCCACACGCTGCGCTACCGCATGCGCCGGGTGGAAGAGATCCTGGGCCGCTCCCTCGACGATCCCGACGTCCGTATGGAGCTGTGGCTGGCCTTGAAGGCGACTGCGGCTGCGGGACAGGAGTAGAACCCTCGAACGCCGGAGGGGCGGCAGGGGCTCGTATGCCCTGGGAGCCTCGGGGGCCGCGGTCCGGCATGGGGGGCTGCATGGGGCGCGGCCTGACCGGCACGGCGCCGTGCCGGGGAGCGAGCGCGCGGGCGGCACGGCCCCATGCGGGTGGCCCCCCTCGGCCCCATGCGCGCCGCATGGGGCGCGCCCCACCGTCGGCCCCATGCCGTTGCGAAGGCCCACGGCCCTGAGCCCTGCAGGCGTACGAGGCGCCGCCACTCCGCCATTGCGGTGCCCCTTGCGCCGGTACTGCTCCACCGCGGACAATCGGCGCCCGGCCGCCCCGCACCTACCGTGGGGGAGCAATATCCACACCACTTGGGAAGGGCCGGGATTGTGACTGCTCCCCACGCGTTCTGGCTGGCCGGCCGCGAGGCCACCGGCGAGGAGACCTTCGACGTCACGAACTCCTGGGACGGCCGTCTCGTCGGCACCGTGAGCGTGCCCACCGAGGCACAGGTCGAGGAGGCCGTGGCCGCCGCGTACGCCGTCCGAGAGGAGTTCGCGGCGACGCCCGCGCACGTGCGGACCGCCGCCCTCGACCACGTCGCGAAGCGGCTGACCGAGCGCACCGAGGAGATCGCCCAGCTCATCTCCGCCGAGAACGGCAAGCCCATCAAGTGGGCCCGCGGCGAGGTCGGCCGCGCCGTCTCCGTCTTCCGCTGGGCCGCCGAGGAGGCTCGCCGCTTCAACGCCGGCGACGCGCAGCGCCTCGACACCGACGCGGGCGGCACCGGCCGCCTGGCGCTGACCCGCCGCTTCCCGCGCGGCACCGTTCTGGGCATCGCCCCGTTCAACTTCCCGCTGAACCTGAGCGCCCACAAGGTCGCCCCCGCGATCGCCGTCGGTGCGCCGATCATCCTCAAGCCCGCTCCGGCGACCCCGATCTCCTCCCTCGTGCTGGGCGAGATCCTGGCCGAGACGGACCTGCCGGCGGGCTCCTGGAGCGTGCTGCCGGTCCCGAACGACCGCATGCCCGCCCTCGTCCAGGACGAGCGCCTGCCGGTCATCTCCTTCACCGGCTCCGGGCCGGTCGGCTGGTCGATCCTCGACTCCGCCCCCCGCAAGCACGTCACCCTCGAGCTCGGCGGCAACGGCGCGGCCGTCGTCCTGGCCGACTGGTCCTCCGAGGAGGACCTCGACTGGGCCGCACAGCGCATCGCGACGTTCTCGAACTACCAGGGCGGCCAGTCCTGCATCTCGGTGCAGCGCGTCATCGCCGACGCCTCGCTGTACGAGCGCCTCGTGCCCAAGGTCGTGGCCGCCGTCGAGGCACAGGTCACCGGTGACCCGTCGGACGCCGCGACGGACGTCGGCCCGCTGGTCAGCGAGGACGCCGCCAAGCGCGTCGAGTCCTGGGTGGACGAGGCCGTGGAGAAGGGCGCCGCTCTGCTCACCGGCGGCAAGCGCGACGGCGCGACCTACGCCCCGACCGTGCTCGCGGACGTGCCGGCCGACGTGACCATCGCCTGCGAGGAGGTCTTCGGCCCCGTCCTGACGATCACCAAGGCCGAGGGCGAGGAGGCCGCTTTCGCCGCCGTCAACGACTCGCCGTACGGCCTGCAGGCCGGCGTCTTCACGCACGACCTGCAGACGGCGTTCCGGGCGCACCGCGCCCTGGAGACCGGCGGCGTCATCATCGGCGACGTGCCGTCCTACCGTGCGGACCAGATGCCCTACGGCGGCGCCAAGCAGTCCGGCGTGGGGCGCGAGGGCGTGCGCTACGCGATGGACGACTACACCTACGAGCGAGTGCTCGTCCTGACGGGCCTGGCGCTCTAGCAGGAACTGCCGGAACCGCCTGCAGGCACCTGCCCGTAGGCAGAGAAGTCCCGTCCGACGGCCGGGGCGCGCACGGAGCGCGCCCCGGCCATCGGAGTTTGCCCGCACCCCGCCCGGCTGCCTGCATGGGGCGCGGGACCAGGGCCCCATGCGGAGGCTCCGTGCGCCGCCCCATGCGGCCGGCCGCAGAGAGCAGCAGCGCCCCCTCTCCCGCCACCCCGCGCTCCCGGCTGGCCGGATCCTTCCGAACCGTGGCAGTCAGGCCACTCGTGGCCACCCTTGATCTCCGGAAGTCTGGGGGCATCGAAACGGCACGACCGCAAGGAGCGCACCGCCATGACCGCAGCACCCGCCCGCATGCACGCCATCCGCCAGGAGTCCGCCGGCGGCCCCGAGGTGCTGCGCCTGGTCGAGACCGACCGCCCCGTGCCGGGGGCCACCGAGATCCTGGTGCGGGTACGGGCGGCAGGGGTCAACCCGGTGGACTGGAAGACCCGGGCGCGCGGCTCGTACTACACGGGGGACACCCCGCCCTTCGGCCTCGGCTTCGACGTCTCCGGCGTGGTCGAGGAGGTCGGTGACGGCGTGACGCTGTACGCCCCGGGCGACGAGGTGTACGGCATGCCGCGCTTCCCGCACCCCGCCGGTGCCTACGCCGAGTACGTCGCCGCGCCTGCCCGGCACTTCGCCCCCAAGCCGCAGGGGCTCGACCACGTACAGGCCGCCGGCCTGCCCCTCGCCGCGCTCACCGCGTGGCAGGCCGTCGTGGACACGGCCCGCGTCACCGAGGGTCAGCGCGTGCTGATCCACGCGGCGGCGGGCGGCGTGGGCCACCTGGCCGTCCAGATCGCCAAGGCGCGGGGCGCGTACGTCATCGGCACGGCCAGCGCCGGCAAGCACGACTTCCTGCGGGGCCTGGGAGCCGATGAACTCATCGACTACCGCGAGCAGGATTTCGCCGAGGAGCTCGGCGACCTCGACGCGGTCGTGGAGTCCATCAGCGGCGACTACCCGGCCCGCTCACTGCGCACCCTCCGCCCCGGCGGCATCCTCGTCTCGCTGCTCCCTTTGACGGAGCCGGTCCTCGCCGAGGCGCGCGAGCGCGGCATCCGGGCCGTCCGGATGATGGTCGAGCCCGACCTCGCGGGCCTGCGGAGCATCAGTGAGCTCGTCGAGACCGGGCGGCTGCGCACCGAGATCGCGGCCGTCCTGCCGCTCGCCGAGGCCGGCAAGGCCCACGAGCTCGGCGAGACGGGCCGCACCTCCGGGAAGATCGTGCTCACCGTCGGCGACTGACCGCCCACCCACGTCACCAGCCCCATGCCGCGGCCCCATGCGGTACGCACGGCACACGGGCGGGGCTGCTGGAGGCTGGCCTCATGCCTGCACAGTGCGCCCCGTAGCTCCGTAGCCCCGTAGCCCCCCGCCCCCGGGCGTGGGCCGCGGAGCGCGGAGCGCACTGAGCTTGCGCTGCCCGGGGTGCTCGCCCACCCCACCTCCTCCCGCATGAGGCCCGCCCCGCGCCCCGCACGGGGCCCCCGCTGCTCCTCGGGCCGGAACGTTGCGCGAGGTCTGGTAGATGCCGGGAGGATCGGGTACATACGGTCCAGTAGTACCGGTCGGTAGCCGACCGGGACGGCCCCGACTGAAGCGGCGAGGTGCCTCATGACCGCACCATCCGTACGACAGGTCTCCGAGCGCGAAGCACGCCAGGTCGCCGAAGCGGCCCGGGAGCAGGACTGGAAGAAGCCGAGCTTTGCCAAGGAACTCTTCCTCGGCCGGTTCCGCCTCGACCTGATCCACCCGCATCCGACGCCCGCCATGGAGGACGTACGGCGCGGCGAGGAGTTTCTTTCGAAACTCCGCGACTTCTGCGAGACGCGCATCGATGCCGCCCGGATCGAGTGCGAGGCGAGGATCCCGGACGAGACGGTGAACGGGCTCAAGGAGCTCGGCGCCCTCGGCATGAAGATCGACACCAAGTACGGGGGCCTCGGGCTCACGTCGGTCTACTACAACAAGGCTCTCGCCGTCGTGGGCTCCGTCAGCCCCGCTGTCGGAGCGCTGCTCTCCGCCCATCAGTCCATCGGGGTGCCCCAGCCGCTCAAGCTCTTCGGCACCCAGCAGCAGAAGGAGACCTTCCTGCCGCGGTGCGCCCGCACCGACATTTCGGCGTTCCTGCTCACCGAGCCGGACGTCGGCTCCGACCCCGCGCGCCTCGCCACCTCCGCGGTCCCCGACGGCGACGACTACATCCTCGACGGGGTCAAGCTCTGGACGACCAACGGGGTCGTCGCGGACCTGCTGGTCGTCATGGCGCGCGTCCCCCGGAGCGAGGGCCACAAGGGCGGCATCACGGCCTTCGTCGTCGAGGCCGCGGCGGAGGGCGTCACCGTCGAGCGCCGCAACGCCTTCATGGGCCTGCGGGGCATCGAGAACGGTGTCACCCGCTTCCACCAGGTGCGCGTCCCCGCCGCCAACCGCATCGGCCCGGAGGGCTCAGGGCTCAAGATCGCTCTGACGACGCTCAACACCGGACGGCTGTCCATCCCCGCCATGTGCGTCGCCGGCGGCAAGTGGGCGCTGAAGATCGCCCGTGAGTGGTCCACGGCGCGCGAGCAGTGGGGCAAGTCCATCGCCAAGCACGAGGCGGTCGGATCGAAGATCGCTTTCATCGCGGCGACCACCTTCGCCCTGGAGGCCGTCCTCGACCTCTCCGGCCAGATGGCTGACGAGAACCGCAACGACATCCGCATCGAGGCCGCCCTCGCCAAGCTGTACGCCAGTGAGATGGCCTGGCTGATGACCGACGAACTCGTGCAGATCCGCGGCGGACGGGGCTACGAGAGCGCCGCCTCGCTCGCCGCACGGGGCGAGCGCGCCGTCCCCGCCGAGCAGATGCTGCGCGATGCGCGCATCAACCGCATCTTCGAGGGCTCCACGGAGATCATGCACCTGCTGATCGCCCGCGAGGCCGTGGACGCCCACCTCTCGGTCGCGGGCGACCTGATCGACCCGGACAAGTCCCTGGGCGACAAAGCCCGCGCAGGGGCCCGCGCAGGGGGCTTCTACGCCCGCTGGCTGCCCAAGCTGGTCACCGGCCCCGGGCAGCTCCCGCGCACCTACGCGGAATTCCACCCCGCGGGCCACCGCGACCTCGCCACCCACCTGCGCTACGTCGAGCGTTCCTCGCGCAAACTCGCCCGCTCCACCTTCTACGCCATGTCGCGCTGGCAGGGCCGCATGGAGACCAAGCAGGGCTTCCTCGGCCGCATCGTCGACATCGGCGCGGAGCTCTTCGCGATGAGCGCGGCGTGCGTCCGTGCGGAGCGGCTGCGCGCCGAGGGCGAGCACGGTACGGAGGCGTACGAGCTCGCCGACGCCTTCTGCCGGCAGGCCAGGATCCGCACGGAGGAGCTCTTCGGGCGGCTGTGGACGAACACCGACGACCTCGACCGCAAGGTCGTCTCCGGAGTGATGTCCGGGGCGTACGAGTGGCTCGAGGCCGGCATCCTCGACCCCAGCGGCGACGGCCCCTGGATCGCGGACGCCACCCCCGGCCCCGCCAAGACGGACAACGTCCACCGCCCCATCCGCTGAGCCCGCCGCCCCGCGCGCGGCGCCGTCCGCCCCGCGCGGGGTGCTCGCCGCCCCATGCGAGTACGTCCCTGCCCCATGCGGCAAGCCTCGCCTCATGCGGCCCCGCCCCCGCCCCCATGCGGCAAGCCCCGCCCCTGCCCCCCACCGGCCCCCCGAGAGGCGGACAGGGGCTCCCTGTCCGTTCTCCGCTCGGAAGACGCAACAATGAGTCCATGACGGACTCCCTCGCTGACCCGCATCTGCGCTACTCCGCCCCCACCGCCGCGGGCGAACCGCGCGAGATCGTGATCCTCGGTTCCACCGGCTCGATCGGGACCCAGGCCATCGACCTCGTGCTCCGCAACCCCGACAGGTTCCGGGTGACCGGTCTGTCGGCCGCCGGCGGCCGCGTGGGGCTCCTCGCCGAGCAGGCGCGGCAGCTGCGGGTGCGCACCGTCGCCGTCGCCCGGGCGGAGACGGTGCCCGCGCTGCGCGAGGCGCTGGCGGCGCTGTACGGGGCGGAGCCGCTGCCCGAGATCCTGGCGGGGCCCGAGGCGGCCACCGAGCTGGCGCGGAGCGAGTGCCACACCGTCCTGAACGGCATCACCGGCTCGATCGGCCTGGCGCCGACCCTGGCGGCCCTGGAGGCCGGCCGGACGCTCGCGCTGGCCAACAAGGAGTCGCTGATCGTCGGCGGCCCGCTGGTCAAGGCGCTCGCCAAGCCCGGCCAGATCATCCCCGTGGACTCCGAGCACGCCGCGCTCTTCCAGGCGCTGCTGGGCGGCACGCGCGCCGAGGTCCGCAAGCTGGTCGTCACGGCCTCGGGCGGGCCCTTCCGGGGCCGTACGAAGGCCGAGCTGGCCTCCGTGACCCGCGAGGACGCCCTCGCGCACCCGACCTGGTCCATGGGGCCGGTGATCACGATCAACTCCGCGACCCTGGTCAACAAGGGCCTGGAGGTCATCGAGGCGCACCTGCTGTACGACATCCCGTTCGAGCGCATCGAGGTCGTCGTCCACCCGCAGTCCTACGTCCACTCGATGGTGGAGTTCGTGGACGGCTCCACGCTGGCCCAGGCCACCCCGCCGGACATGCGCGGCCCCATCGCCATCGGCCTGGGCTGGCCGGAGCGGATCCCGGACGCGGCCCCGGCCTTCGACTGGTCCACGGCCTCCACCTGGGAGTTCTTCCCGCTCGACGAGGAGGCCTTCCCGTCGGTCGCCCTCGCCCGGCACGTCGGCGAGCTCGGGGGCACCGCGCCCGCCGTCTTCAACGCGGCCAACGAGGAGTGCGTCGACGCCTTCCTCGCGGGCGGGCTGCCGTTCAACGGGATTGTCGATACGGTCGCGGAGGTGGTGGCGGAACACGGCACGCCCACCACGGGAACCCGCCTCACCGTCGCGGACGTCTTGGAAGCGGAGGCCTGGGCACGCGCCCGGGCCCGTGAACTGGCAGCGCGGACGGCCCCGGCGGCCCGTACCGCGAAGGCGACCTCGGAGGCCCGCGCATGACGACACTGATGACGGTCCTCGGGATAGTCGTCTTCGTGGTGGGCCTGCTCTTCTCGATCGCCTGGCACGAGCTCGGCCACCTGTCGACCGCGAAGCTCTTCGGCATCCGCGTGCCGCAGTACATGGTCGGCTTCGGGCCGACGATCTTCTCGCGGAAGAAGGGCGAGACCGAGTACGGGATCAAGGCCATCCCGCTCGGCGGCTACATCCGCATGATCGGAATGTTCCCGCCCGGCGCGGACGGACGGATCTCCGCCCGCTCCACCTCGCCGTGGCGCGGCATGATCGAGGACGCCCGCTCGGCCGCCTTCGAGGAGCTCCGGCCCGGTGACGAATCCCGGCTCTTCTACACGCGCAAGCCGTGGAAGCGCGTCATCGTGATGTTCGCCGGGCCGTTCATGAACCTCGTCCTGGCCGTCGTGATCTTCCTCGGCGTGATGATGTCCTTCGGGATCAACACGCAGACGACGACCGTCTCCACCGTCTCCGACTGCGTCGTCGCGGCCAGCGCCCAGACGGACAAGTGCGGCAAGGGCAATCCGGACTCCCCGGCCAAGGCCGCCGGCCTCAAGCCGCGCGACAAGATCGTGGCGTTCAACGGGCACCGTACGGACGACTGGGCCACGCTCCAGAAGGAGATCCGCAAGACCACCGGCCCCGCCACGGTCACCGTCGAGCGGGACGGCGTCCGCAAGACCCTGAACGCGAACCTGATCTCCAACCAGGTCCAGAAGTACGACGGCAAGGGCGCGCCCATCAAGGGGCAGTACGTGACCGCCGGCTTCCTCGGCTTCGCGCCCGCCACGGGCGTCGTGCCGCAGACCTTCGGCCAGTCCGTCGACCGTATGGGCGACATGGTGCAGTCCGGCGTCGAGTCGCTGATCGCACTGCCGAGCAAGGTCCCGGACCTGTGGAACGCCGCCTTCGACGGCGGCGAGCGCAAGGCGGACTCCCCGATGGGCGTCGTCGGCGCGGCGCGGGTCGGCGGCGAGGTGTTCAACCTCGACATCCCGCCGTCGCAGCAGATCGCCACCATGCTGTTCCTGGTCGCGGGCTTCAACCTCTCGCTGTTCCTGTTCAACATGCTGCCCCTGCTGCCGCTGGACGGCGGGCACATCGCCGGGGCCCTGTGGGAGTCCGTGCGGCGCGCCTTCGCGAAGGTGTTCCGCCGCCCCGACCCCGGTCCGTTCGACGTGGCGAAGCTGATGCCGGTCGCCTATGTGGTGGCGGGAATCTTCATCTGCTTCACTCTTCTCGTCCTCATCGCGGACGTGGTGAATCCGGTTCGGCTCACTTAGCGCGATGTGTGGACAAACGCCCGTTTGTGGCGACCGGCCGCAGTGTGTGGCCGGTCGTCTGCGTTTGAGGGGTCTCCGCGGTGGGATGTGCTTCGAACGGATCGGGTGCCGTAATCTCGAAGCGGAGCCCGCCGATCTCGGGACCTTGATTCACACCTTGGGGTTGCTCGCCACATGACTGCGATTTCGCTTGGAATGCCTTCCGTTCCGATCAAGCTCGCCGACCGCCGGGTCAGCCGCAAGATCCAGGTCGGCTCCGTGGCCGTCGGAGGCGACGCACCCGTCTCGGTGCAGTCGATGACCACGACCAGAACGTCGGACATCGGCGCCACGCTCCAGCAGATCGCGGAGCTGACGGCGTCGGGCTGCCAGATCGTGCGTGTGGCCTGCCCCACGCAGGACGACGCGGACGCGCTCCCGGTCATCGCGAAGAAGTCGCAGATCCCCGTCATCGCGGACATCCACTTCCAGCCGAAGTACGTCTTCGCCGCGATCGACGCCGGCTGCGCCGCGGTCCGTGTGAACCCGGGCAACATCAAGCAGTTCGACGACAAGGTGAAGGAGATCGCCAAGGCGGCCTCCGACGCGGGCACCCCGATCCGTATCGGCGTGAACGCCGGATCGCTGGACCGGCGCCTGCTGCAGAAGTACGGGAAGGCGACGCCC